>JBAZSW010000003.1:0-196143 GCA_041662245.1 Parcubacteria group bacterium | reverse complement strand
ATATAAAGTTGAAACTAATTTAATCAAGTGGATAAGGCATCCCGATTACTATCGGGACAAGCGGAGGTAAGAATCTTGATAATTTTATTTTGTATATAAAGTTGGGGATTAGCCAAGCGGTAAGGCAACGGGTTTTGATCCCGTGACGCGGGGGTTCGAATCCCTCATCCCCAACTTTGCATAGAAAAAATTATCCCTAAGGCATCCCGATTACTATCGGGACAAGCGGGATATTTAATTTCTTTCATCCCCAACTTTGCATATAAAATTCTTAACTTCAAAAATAAAAATTCTACGCATATGAATTTTTTTGTTTATATTCTCAAAAGTTTAAAAGACGAGAAACTATATATTGGTCAAACTAATAATCTTGAAAATAGAATAAAAAGACATAATGCGGGACAAGTTCATTCTACAAAAAACAGAAGACCGCTAGAAATATTACATACAGAAAAATTTGATACCCGCAAAGAGGCTATGCTTAGAGAAAAATATCTAAAGTCATTAAAAAGCTCTCAATACATCTTAGAAAATATAATAAACTCTACATCCTATGGCAAAGAATGAATGAGCGATGCGGAAATCCACTCTTCCTCAAAAAATATTTTTTAAAAAAAATAAAGCCCTACGATACTTTGTAGGGCTGGCGGAGTTTTTTGGCTTAGAAAGTTTTTGTGGACGAAATACATTGTTCGCCCGCCAATTTACTCCTGTAGTTGGATAACTATTGACAATAGGTGCCCCTCGCGGAGCATTTCTTTTGTAGAGATAGCCTAACACTAATGTTGGAAAGTGTCAAGAGTTGTTATCTAAATTATTTATAAATTTTAACCAAAGTACTGCTAGTCTCAGATAAATAAATTGACTTCCCAAAAAATATATTGTTATAATTATCTAAATAAGAATTAGTTCTGTAGTTTCTATTAAGCTAACCCCCCACCACATCCAAAAAGGAGCAATACGATGAGCACATCGCCAACCATTACTCTGCACAGTAACCACCCCCGAAAAAAGCAACTCAAAAGGAAACTAAGGGAGTATCGCGCGAGATTCGAGCCATTAAAACCTCCCGAATTACAGATGACAACTATCTGTCAGATTGCCATTTTGGAAAAACTCTTAGACAATAATGAAAATGGAGTAGTTACCCATGCTTTGTCTCAAGAGCTCTCCCAGAAGTATGGAGAATCATTTAATCCCACACTCTTCGATGTTGCTTGCAATATTATCATTGATTATTGTGATACTGGTGGCCAAAATGTCTGGGGAGGAACTGGGCTCTACTGAGAGTCCGAAAAAAACGCAAATCGCCTCGGCCATACGTATATGACCGAGGCTCTTTTATTCTTCTGACACATAACAAAAAACGATCTTAAGGACCGTTACTATGTTCATGGATTTCAGACCATGCCTCACAAATTGCGAGGTTTAGGTCAATTCAGTTGTAGTTTTATTTTGCACTATTCTTGGACAAAAATCAAATAGTATAAATATCATTGAATAATTATTTGCTTAATGGTAATATTTAATTATAAATAGATAAATAAATACTGACAAAAAGATATGCCAATGTTGCTTGGTCCATTCGATCCATTAAAACTAATATTCAATATTTTAAATTCACTCATGGCGAAAGGTCTTTTATCATTTGAAGATTCAAAGGATATTTTGAAGAAAGCTCTTGATCCCAATATGCCAGAAGCTGAAAAAGATAAATTTATCGAATCCTTATTTAAACACACAAATGAAAAGAAAAGCTATCCAAAAAGATAAATTTCAACTAGATATTCAAAATATCGCAATAAAAGAACCCCAAAGTGATATTGGGGTATTTTTAGATTTTTGTAAGAATGATATACAATCCGCGACAAAAGAACTTGAGAACATAAAAGTAGAGAAAAATAGAAAACATTTACAAAAATTAGTTTACGTTAATTTAGTAAATAGATTCGATTATTTAGTTGATAAGTTACTGCTTTGGTTCTCTGTAAATAACAAAAGTATGCGGGATGAAATACTCGGACCGCTAGAAAAAGAGTCCATATCTAAAAAAGAAGTGTTTGAGATATTTTTTGTAAAAGAAAAATCTTACGAATTAATTACAGAAAAAATCAAAGAATTGACCAAATCCAATGTTCTTAGAAGTAGACATTCCACAAAAATTCTGAAAATATTAAAAACATGTTTAGATATAAAGGATTGTGAGAAGCCACGAGTTAACAATGGTGATGGTAAAATATTTACAAAAACAACTGGTAACAAAAGCCTGCCCAATAGTATCATCGGATATGCTGACTGGCTGTATTCCAGAAGAAATAGCCTAGTTCATGGAGATGGCACATGTTATACCAACAATGATTTTGAATACATTAAAAAACAATATAAAACTACCAATCTATCAAAGAATATCCGTCTCAAACTCACATCTATAACAAGCGCGGTAAACTTTTATAATGATTTATTGAAAATAATTTCTAAAAATATTGAAGAATCTATTGAAGAAAATTGATTTTATCCAATGTTTAAATTACACAAATAAGTTCCAACTTCGTCCCACACGTGCAACTTTGCATAGAAAAAATTATCCCTAAGGCATCCCGATTACTATCGGGACATGCGGGATATCTAATTTTTCTCATTCCCCCAACTTTGCATATAAAACAAAATTATGCCTTTCTTTATTTATATTCTCAAAAGCCTTAAAGATAGTGAGCTTTACATTGGACAAACTAACAGTATAGAAAAAAGAATAATCAGACACAACGCTGGCCAAGTTTCTTCTACTAAAAACAGAAGGCCTTTAGAAATTATTCATACTGAAAAATTTGATACCCGCAAAGAATCTATGGCTAGAGAAAAATATCTAAAGTCATTAAAAAGTTCTCAATATATCTTAAAAAATATAATAGAATGATGCTGAAATCCACTCATTTTCTATTTTAAAAATGTTGCATTTGTTTCTTAAACTCAAGATACACAACATTGACAGCTACCATAAAATCCCCTATTATTCAACCACTATTGCAGTTCTTCGGGTGTATAATTATTTATTCTCACCCTCAATAAAAACCAACAGGAGGTACTGAAAATGAGCCAGCGGAAGATTTTTGTTATGATCAATGGGCTACCAGGAAAAATGGCTAGTCTTGTTGAAGCAGCTGTTTCCAAGCGCACAGATTTTCAAGTGGTGAAAGATTCATTGACCGGTCCAGATACGGAGGAAAAATATTGCAAGGGAACAATTCGCCTGCATAAACCTTTTTTCCATCACGATGTATTGAACCGGCTATCTTCTTTAATCAAAGACGATTTGATTGCCATAGACTTCACTCAGCCGTCTGGAATCATGGACAATGCGCGCCTATACTGCGATTATAAAATTCCTTTTGTTATGGGAACAACTGGGGGCGACCGTCAAGCTCTTGCCAAAATGGTGGCAGATTCAGAAATACCAGCTGTCATTGCGCCCAATATGTCCGCTCCAATCGTCATGCTGATGGATATGTTTGAGTATGCTGCCAATCATTATCCTGGCGCTATCAGTGGATGGGAAATTCGAATCATCGAAAGCCACCAAGCCGAGAAAAAAGATACCAGCGGAACAGCCATAGCTATCGGAAAAATTCTGGAATCCATAGGGGTCAATTATGCACCAGAACATATCCGATCTGTCCGAGATAAGATTGAGCAACTGCTTATGGGTATTCCAGCTAGTGCCATCGACGGACACGGTTGGCATAAATATTCATTAATATCTCCCGATGGCAATGTGCAACTCGGCTTCGAGCACAATATCAACGGTCGCAACACTTATGTCGATGGCACACTAATGGCTTTAGACTTTCTATCCGCTAAAGTGGAACAAGGTTTCAAGGGAAAGTGCTTTTCCATGCGTGATGCGATACGAGAATAATCTCATTTTTTATTACTACCCAGCCCACCCCCCCGACCAATCAATTTTGGTCGGGGGGTATTTTTTTACAAAAAAACGATCTTAAAGACCGTTACTATGCATTTGGTTTTCAGACCATGCCTCACAAATTACGAGGGTTAGGTCAATCCAGTTGTAGTTTTATAGGATAAGTTTTATTTCAAAAATGATTTCACGATCTTTTTTAAGGGAGTCAAATCGTGTTGACATGTTTCCCAAACAACTTTTTTATTCACACCAAAATATTCATGAATCAAAACATTGCGAATACCATTCATTTGTCTCCAAGGAATTTCTGGGTTTTCGATTTGGAATTCTTTACTAATATTATTTGAAGCCTCACCAATGATTTCCAGCTCTCTGATTATTGCATCAGCTACCATATCTTTTTTCAAAAAATCTTCAAAATCATCAGCTTGCTTGCTGTATTTCTCTATCTTCTCAATAGCCTCTAAAATATGTTTGAGATACACTCTATCGTCTTTCATAAATAATTTCTGCTTCATTAATTACTTTGTCGCGAAAAAATTTACTCAAACCTTCTGGGGTAAGTAGGTCAATCTTTTTTTGAATGTGATCTTCAATCGTATTTTGAATTTCGACGTATTTGAAAATGCCAACATGTGATTCAGGCGTGAATTCAACAAGTACATCAACATCACTATCCTCTTTTGCATTTCCATGAAGATACGAACCGAAAAGTGACACTTTTTGAATATCCCCTTTAAAAGAAGCATTTTCAATTGCCTCTCTTAATTTTTCTTTAATTTCTTGTTTACTCATATATTTTTTCTTATATCCCAAATATACCAGTAATATAATAATAAATCAACATAATAATTTAACTGAATTTCACATACAATTGCTTGACAAAATACCCATTTAAGTTTAAAGTAAAAAGTTGTGAAACAATGGCTGGAGATTTCTTTTATCAGAAAACTCTGTAACTTTCTAGATTTGAGTGTTCTTAAAAAGGGGGATAGAAAATGAAAAAGATTAATAAAACCAAAAAGGAGCTTAATCATGGCAGATGAAAGTACTTGCATATTGAATAAAGGTCGGATCGCAAGTTGCGACTACAACATTATGTGTCGGCTTTTCGGAGATATGAATGGATATGGATTAAAATATGTTTTCTCCACCAATGTCGGCGTTAAGGATAAGCATGGAACTCTTTTTATCGAAGGAGGAAAGAAAAAGGAGTACCGAATTGTAATCCAATCGATTAACATTACCCAAGCCCTGAAATCTCCCGCAGTCTGGAACTGTATCGCTGACGGAGGGTTGGTTAATCCTTCTACATTTGAAACCGGATTATCAGCAATCCAAATCGTGCAAGCCATTAGTCGCCTGCTTGATCAACTCTCTCTGATGTGGGGAAATTCTTCTATCGAAAGAAATTTTCGACTGTTATCCCCCGTTTTCGAAAGTTACGGAATCTATACCTACTACAAGTTTGCTCTGACGGAAAATGGTGTAAAGCGGGATACTGCACCGATAATCATCCTGCTAATATCTCAAGACCATCCAGTTCTCAGCTCTTAGAACCTTGCCTAAACAATCTTGCCAAGTACCCCATCGAAAAATTGATGGGGTTTATTTTTTATTTAAATCAAAAAACACTTTATTCTTTAAAATGTTTTAATTTTATAAAAAGTGTTTTTGCTATTTACAATTATCGTCCTTCTCCTGTTGGTGCTTTAGGTGCTCGAGATTGACTAATAAGACAAATATTTCTGAAAACAACCGCTTGTCCGTTTTCTCCGACTTTGCTATTTTCGGTTATTCCAAAAGAATAAGTATTCCCCACAGCTATTCCTAGTTTTTCAAAATCCACTTGAGCCCGACTAGGTTGACCATCTCTTTTAGTTTGAAAAAAAGAATAAAAATTATTATTCGCTTTGATTGCCACTCTTCCATTTTCAATCTTAATATCCTCCACAGTTAAATCCATAAATTTTATATCACTCATTTTTTTAAGTATTATTTGATTATTTTTATAATTTATTTTAACACACACGAGAAAATAATAAAAATTAATTAAAAAAGACCACCCTAGGAATTATCCTTGGTGATCTTTTTTGACTGTGAATAATAGTCGTTTTTTTAGAAACGATAGGTCAACGCTGATGAGGCTGACCAAAGAGTGTCTCGGTCCTCGGCACCAATCAGCTGAGTTGTGAACTTAATTGTCGTGATATCCCAAGAGAGGGTATCTTTGACAATCTCGTAGCTAATACCGCTTTGCAGAAGCACGATTGCACCAGCTTCTGAACCATGCCCGTCATCAAAAACGGCAGCAGCCTTGGAGTTAAGAGAAAAATACCGAAAAAAACTCATACTGTGTTTAGCTCCCAAAAAAATGTTGGAGCTGGCGCTTCCTTCACCAATTAGCTGATTCCATTCAATCCTTCCGAAAATTTTCAGAGAACTATCATCGTCCGAAAGAATGGTGTAGTCAACCTCGGCAAAAATCTCGTTAATGTCGCCGTTTGAGCCATCAAAAAGTTTTTGGCAATCAAAACGGGCAATTCCACCCGAAAGACTAAAATTGCCCCAATCCTTACCGGCAGAAAGGATATAATCTATCTCCGCTCCTGTGGCATCTCGAAATTGCCCATCCATTTGACCGGAATCCCAGATTTCGCCACCCAACCAGTAACCACTGGCAAAGGTATAAATGAGGTTGAGATCTGGCTGAATTACCGCTTTGCCACCACTGAGGTCAAATCCGCTTCCGCTCCCGTGGTATTTATCGGCCAATAAAACTGACACTGAACCAGAGAAGCCTTTCTTTGCATCTTCTTCAGCCATAACAGTGCCTGAAAAAAATACGGTCAGCAACAATAATAAAACTACTCCTGACAAATTTTTCAATTTCATTTTCTCTCCTTTTCTTCTTGTTGGTTGATAACCCTTTTCCCCAATGCCTAAGGGTTAAATATCTATATATAAGAACATGGCATTGAAACTTGATACTGACATAAAAAAAGATATTTGTCAATAAAACGAATCAAAAAATTAAATCGGCTGATTTCAATCAATAAGATACCACTCTTGATATTTATTGACAAATTGCAATTATTTTTAACTTATTCACCAAATTATTATATAATTAGGATAATTAATTCACCTAAAGTAATCTTATATTGATTAATAGAGTAATTCAAAAGGAAATAGATAAATTTATTGTTTCTAAGGCTTTTTCGGATGCTTACCCAGAAACTAAAATAAAGTTGATAAACAGAAAAAAATATAAAGATTTTATAATGTAATTTTATTCTTATTTATTTTCTTCATAAAAATACAAGCCGAACCAAATCCAACTCAAGTCATAGAAAGAAACTTTTTCCCAAAATTCTATTGTCTTAATTTTTTTATCAAGTATTTCTTGAGCAATTTCTTTATTTATTAAGCTCATACTAGCTAATTGAGTTCCGTAACTAGCCAATGATTCATTTTTTCCGGCATGCTCTCCTTTTTGATTATACACTGCAAATATCTTTTTGTTTTTCCCCCAGTCTTCAATAAATATTTTATTCTTTTTTAAATATTCAAGTGCTCGCATATCATTACTTGAATAATAATCCATGGCAATACGATATGGCACGCGAAGAGCATCATACGAATAAACTGAATTATCCTTTTTATCCATTTTAAAATTTTTAATTACTTTTCCACTGTTATCTATTTTACACCAATCTTGAGCCAAGCCAGTTGCACTCGTGCAATGATTTAATGCTTTATAAGAAGAGTCTACTAACGATATCCAGTCATGTACAGGGTCAATCTGTGCAAATACACGATATTGATATGGAGCAAAATAAGAAGGATTTATAATAATTCCACTCGCATCATTAACTGCCCAATTTCCAGCTCCAATGTAACGCACGCCTTTAATTTCCTTAGTTTCGACTTTCCAAATATCACTAATAATTTTTCTAGCATCATCTAAATATAATCCCTCTCCCCATTTTTTATTTGCTAAATAAAGTGCGTAGGCAATATCTTGATCTGCATCGGTTGCGGAGTTAGTGTCTGAGACTTTTCCATTTTTCCAAAGCCACGAAAAAAGCTTATCATTTTTACGAACTTGCAAGTTATTTTTTGTCCAATTCCAAGTTTTATCAAAAGTTTTCCTATCATCAGAAAGAACAGCGATTAACATCATATAAGATTGACTTTCAGAAACGACTCTATTTTTTTCACCTATAAATCTACCATCCACATTGTTAAAGCGTGATTTAATTTCTGTATATATATTATTTCTCAGGATAGAAACGCTATCATTCACAACACTTTCTTGTAATTTTTCATTTTCAATAACAATAACATTATCCTCAATGGGCACTTCTTTCTCTTTCTCATTTCCCATAAAAAAAAATAAAACTACAAACAGCAAAGAAATAACTATTAATATATGGTATATTTTTTCCATTTTTTTACCAGCCCATTTTTTGATATATATTATCTACATCCCACCATGTTATAGAAGACCCAATGGATGGAATTTGAAATTCATTTAAGCCTCTAGACTTAGCGTAATCCCTGACAGCTTCTTCTTTAACTTTATACAAAACTTCTCTTTTGTTTTTTTCTACAAGAGTATAATATTGATCAAACATTTCGGAATTTCCCCATTGTGCGGAAATTTTTTCGTTACTTTTGCTCCAGTTACCAGCATCATTATTCTCTGGATTATACATTACGATCCATCTTGCAAATAACCATGGCCTTTCTAATGCCTGATCATAATATTTATAATTACTTTCATGAACATAATTTTTTAAATCAATTCCGGCGTTAACAACTACAAAATCATGAAGAGCTCTTGTTATTAAAATCTTTCCATAATCATAATTCTCCTTCAATTTTTCAGAAATATTTATTTGATCATTAGTAGGATAATCTTGTGCTGTCATTCTTATTACTTCATATTTATTTATAAAACATGTAGTATAGAAAAAAATTGCATTCAAAATAAACAACGGAGTTAGCACTACTACATATAAAAATATTTTAAAGATTCTTTTATTTTTAGGTATTATTTTAACTATGAGGTAGTTTAATACGACAAGAGTTGCAAAAATAATTAACCCTATCCAGTATAATCCATATCTTTCGTTGAAAAATGTATCAAACGGTGCCAATTCAGGAACGTATATAATAGCATTACCTCTATACAATGCTAGTGAATCAAAAATAAATGAAATACTCAAAATCAGACTTACAAAAATAAATTTTAAACTTCTTAACAAGAATACTGAAATAACTAAACTTATCAAACCAACAACAATTTCCCATTTTCCTATCATATGAAAAGAAGCATGAAGCATATATTGGAGAGAATGAAACACGCTATGCTCCGTCGGCAAGTAGTAATCTCTTTGCTGAGCATAAGCAGACCAATCACTGTTCATAAATGCTAACGGATTATTTCCATAAACCCATCCAAACATAAATATAAACAAAATTCCTAACGACGCCACAAATCCGAATAAAATTATTAAAGCCTCTATTTCCTTGTATTTCTTTTTTTGTTTGTAACTATTTAAAATCAAAAATAAAGATACCATTGGCACTAATAATATTCCTTCAAATCTTGATACCGATGCAAGCGTTATAAATAATCCGGTAAATATTAAAAATTTTAATTTATTAGTATAAAGCCAGAGGGAGAAAAAATATCCGACCGCAAATAAATTTGCAATAAATAATATTTCCATCATTGGAGTAACAGAATAATACAAAATATAGGGGTTTAGCATAAATAATATACAACCAAAAAAGCTTATCCCTTTATTTTTTGTAAAAACAAAAAGTAACTTATAGAGAAAGAACACGCTCATACATAAAAACGGAATCAAAGTAAAAGCACCCGCTAATCCACTATGATATAAATATTTAATAGAAACAAAAGGAAGCATAACTAAATGCAACAGCGGAGGCCAAAATCCAATTTGACTCAGTCCAGTTGTCATACTATCAACAACTTGACGCGATAAATTTAAATGCGAATTTTGATCAACAATTATAGCGGTCATACCAATACTTTTAACATACCAAGAAAAGAAAATTCCCAATAGCAAAGCTAATGTAATCAAAATTAATTCGGGATAATATTTTTTTATAAAAATGCTTATTTTATTTACAATATTCATAGTAATATTTATAGTAGTAAAATTCTATTTAATATGATTACTTTGTATCTTCTGTTATTGATATCACTCTACGCCTCAAATCCATTGACTTCACTAGGCTTTCTCTATAATTATTTTTGTCTAAAAAATACGGAGTTGTTTTTGTTATCTCAAAAGTTGCGATATTGTATTCGTTTTCTGGAATAAATTTTTCCTTATTTTCAGTCATATCCTTAATTATTAAATGCATATCTTCTGGCAAATGTTTCCCATGTGTAGTTTTTTCCCAGTGATGTGGTTTAATAATTATTTGAATAAATGCCCTTACCCCTGCTATCGCCAACAAAACCCAGTATAAAGGGGATAGCAGGCTATATTTAACCAGTTCATATCTTTTTCGTTGATAAGCTCCAATAAGATTTAAATAAGTGAATATCAGATTGCCTATAATAAATGACACGACTGAAACATAAAGAATAGTATCTGGGAAAAAAAGTTTAATTATTTCTGAGTGAGTTATAAACCACAAGATAAGTAAAGTCCAATAAAATAAATTCAAAATATTAATTAACACTGTTCCTGGAACTGTAAGGATAAAACCAATAAAATTCTTCCAACCCCCAATTTCGTTTTTGAATCGAAATGGGTGCCTTAAATGGACAATGCTTGTTTGAATAAATCCCTTCATCCAACGAGTTCTTTGCATTATCCAACTCTTAAAATCACTCGTAGCCTCTTCTTGACTTACAGAGTTCAGCAATCCAACTTTATAGCCCATTCTTTGCAAACGAATGCCCAAGTCACAATCCTCAGCTACATTATACGGATCCCATGCTCCAATATTTCCGATTGCTTCTTTTCTAAAATGAGTACTATGTCCAGATAAAGAAAGTGGTAATCCCATTTGGCTTAAACCTGGCAAAAAAAGATCATAATAAAAAGAAAATTCTGCATTAAACAATTTCGTAATTACATTTTGATGTGAATTATAATGATCTAATCTAGTTTGGAAACAAGCAATTTCTGGAAACTTTTGAAATGCCAGATATGCTTTTTTGAGTTGATCTGCTTCAGGAATTATTTCAGCATCATAGATAACAAGAAATTCTCCCTTGGTTTTTAAGAATGCCACATTGAGAGCTTTCGGCTTTGTCTTTGGTTGAACATTTGGTAAAATTAGAGTTTTAAAATGTGAAGGTAATCCAGCTTTTTTAATAGCATTAATTGTGGGATAGTCATATTCTTCGAGTGTAATAATTATATCCAACTTATTTACTGGATAATTTATTGCAGTCATTGCCTTCATAATCTGACGGATTACTTGTTCTTCTCTGTATAATGGTATGAGAATTGTATACATAGGCAATTCGTCATCTTTTATTAATTCTATTTCTTCTCGAGTAAAGTCAGTTAAATCATTTGTTAACGCTTTACATACAATCCACAACTTAAATAACATCAGCACAAAATAAAATAAAGCAATAGAGCCAGAGAATACTACTAGAACAGAAGTTTTGAAGAATAAACTTATTAAAAATACAGCCAGAAAAAAGACTACAGCACAAATCATTCCAAATGAAACAGTTTCTGCATAAATATGGTTTCTTGTGCTATGAATTTCTGGTAAAAAACAAAAATCTCCCCGATGACTAAAATCCATGTCTTTTGCTTCAGAATGATGAGGATAATTTAAAAATTTTAATATATTCATTGTTTTAATTTAATAAGCATTTTATATAATTTTTGTTTAATTTTACTAAACTAATTAGGCTACTTCATCAATTCTACTCTTAAATGAAAAAGCAACTGATCCACATATTCCAGGAATAATAGTATCAAATAGATACAAACATAAAACGACAACCACTGAAACTGGGATAGGAACAGCATAGAAACTTAATAAAAAGCTTGCGGATCCTTCGCGGATTCCAAATCCTCCAATTGTTATTGGGATTAAATTTGTAAGTAAAATAATTGGAAAGACTAAAAAAACCACGACTAAATTTCCAAAACCAAAAGAAAGAAGCAATAAATATGCTTGTAGAAAAAAAATAAGCATCGTTAAAAATGAGAGTACAAAAACTTTTGTTAATATATCAGAAGAAACCAACTTGAGTCCATTGATTATTTTTCTAGCAAACTCTATCTTTATTATTTTTGGAAAGAACCTATCTATTTTTTTTAAATTAAACAAAGCAAAAACTCCACACAGAACTCCAACAATCAATATTAATAAAAATAATGGATTTTGAAATTTAATATAAATACTCCAAAACGCAAAAACAATAACAACTAAAAGTTCAACAATTTTATCTACAATAACGAGCAATCCCAAATTTAATTTGTTTCCTTTCAAGTTGCTTATCCGCATTAATTCGCCAACTCTGGCTGGCGTTATAATGGCAAAAGCTGTTCCACGCATATATGATAACATCGCATCAAAAATCCCCACTTCTGAATTCTCGGTATTTATTAATAATTTCCATTTAAAAGATTTCAACAAAACATGCACAACTAATAAGCTAATCGCTAATATAAAATAAAAATAATTTACATTTGATAAATAATCTATGCCCTGATTAATATTTATTTTTCTAAAAATCGTATACAGCAAAAAAATCGATACTATTCCCTTTATTATCTGATTATTATTTTTTAAAAAGTTTTTCATTTTTATTTCAATATATTTCTGATTGGGTCATCCTGATTTTGTCTGTTTGTTGTATTAACAATTTGTTCACTTAGCAATCCAGTAAACATAGTTTGCATTCCTAAAATAACAAGCATAACGGAACTAATGAGTAGTGGCTCATGCGTCAAAAGTGAGCCGGTTACAATTCTTATGGCTAGAAGATATAGTCCGGCTGCACATCCCAAAGAAAATGACATCATCCCAAATAAACCAAATAGATGTAATGGTCTAGCATTATATCTTGTTATGAAAATAACAGTGAAAAGATCAAGAAATCCCTTAATGAATCTATCAATTCCATATTTTGTTTTGCCAAATTTTCTCTTTCTGTGATTTACTTCTATTTCTGTTATTCTGCAACCATAAGTTTTCAAAATTACAGGAATGTATCTATGAAGTTCTCCATAAATATTTATTTTTTTAATATATTCTTTCCTGTACGCTTTAAAACCACAATTAAAATCGTGCAATTTTAATCCAGAAGCTTTTTGGGTAGCATAGTTATATATTTTTGAAGTTTTATTTTTAATAAAAGTATCTTTTCTATCTTTTTTCCAACCAGATATACAATCAAAACCTTCTTCTATTTTTTTGATAAATCTAGGTATTTCTTTAGGATCATCCTGCAAATCAGCATCCATGGTAAAAACAATGTCGCCTTTAGCAATTTTAAAACCTGTATTTAAGGCAACTGCTTTTCCGCAATTAGCACAAAGATTGACGCCAATAATATTTTCTGGATATTTATTGTGAAGTTTTTTAATAATTTCTTCCGTATTATCTGTACTCCCATCGTTTATGATAATCACTTCATACTTATTACCCCCCCCCTTCATCATAACATTTTGAATCTCCTCAAAAAGTAAACCCAAATTATCTGCTTCATTATAGGCTGGGATTATAATTGAAATATTTTTATTTTTAATCATAACATTGATAATAAAATTAAAATTAATAAAACAAAAAAACCACCCTAAACAAAAAACCCTAATAAAGGTTTTTGGTTTAAGCCGGTTTCACTATTTGACTCCTCGTGTGATCACAAGTGACCAATCCGATTATTTATAACAAATAATCTCTACACACAAATTAACGCCTCTTAAAATATTCAGTTTTCTTATTAATCCCAATCTAACAGATAACTCACAAAAATGCAATGCCTAAATCATTTCTTGATTGTTTTTTTATTTAAATCATCCAATATTTCTTTAATTTGAGATTGGGTAAGTGCCATCCAAGGCGAGGCATCTGAATTGGCCGCTGTCGCAGCGGGACTATCTCCTTGATTCCACCACTTAGCTTGAAAAGGTGTTCCATCAAATAACACTCTATCACCACCCTCATACATAGCCTCTCCATTCCACTTCGGATAAATACCTTTGGGTAAAGTTGGTTGTTGCACTGGTTTTTCACCAGACAAAACAGGACCCACTAATTGCCACGGAGTTTCCCATAATTGTAAAACAGGATTATCCGGTAAATCATTTTTTGTCCACCATTTCGCTTCATAAACATTACCATGCCAAACGACTTTTACGCCTTTAGGATAAGCTCCCGTTTCTTGCCAAACTTGATAAGGACTTCTATCTGGATCATCAAAGATAGAAAAATTATTTTCTGGATCAGCCTTGGTTGAGATACCTGCGCTTTGAGCGAGATCGCCATTAAAACCAGCACTTAATGTTTGGGCGAATATAGATTTAGAAGTTTTTACTCCACTACAAGAATCCGAAACAACTTTAATGTCTACATAATTTTCTCCACAAGGAATATCTCTGTTGGCTGACCACATCGACATTCGACCGATATTTTGGCTTAGAGAAAAAGAATTAAGTGCTTGAGCATCTTCAATTGTAAAAACTTCATCTTTGATATCATTTTGTCCAATCATCGGAGTAGCTCCTATTTTTCTCCACAAAGATTGACTATTTAAATTTGTCCCTGCTTGCTGATAAAGTATTCCCAATTGACGATGTGCTTCGATTAAAGCTTGTTTAGAAGCATCAAACATTGATTGACTTGGTTCTCGACTTCCGCCATAATCCATAACCATTAAATTTATTCCTGCAATATCAACTCCACTAGCTAACATTTTAGCTACCGCTTCTGTTCCCTCTACTGTTAGTCCTTGAGGAGCAACGGGTAAAGTTAACCAAACCGCTAAATTTTTATTTTTACTACGATAATCTTTTTGTAATTGGGAGATAACCTCAGCACGACGCATAGATGCTTCCGCATCTTTAAGACTTTGGTTCTCAAGATCCAAATCTATAGTATCAATATTATAACGTTCAATAACTGATCTATAAGCATCTGCCAATTTATTATTATCCGTGCAACCCAAAGCTAATTCAGAATTTAAGGCACCACCAAAAGATACGGCTATCTTTCCTCCCTGTTGTTGTAATCGGGCGATGCGACGATCAAAATCAAGCGCTGTCGCGGCTTCCTCCATCGTATAATAATTTCCCCAACTAGGCGTGCAAGCATCTGTAGTAGCAGACACAACAAAAGAAAGTATCGCATTAGGTGTCGTAGTCGATCCCAATTGTTCAAAAGCATAATTAGGTGTCGCCGTAACATCTACATAAGCTGCGAACCATGGCGCATAAGTTGGTAAAGCAGGATCTTCTTTTTTCTGTTGGCGCTTATTCCAATTATGATTTAATCCATAAATAATTGCGCCTACTATGAAAACAGCAACCAATACTCGCCAAAAGGATAACTTTCTGTGTGGTCCATTATTAATTTTTTCAGCAACTTCTTTCATAATATTATGAATTATTTTCCTTCCTTTATTACTGTTTCATTTACAAATCCATGTGGAGCTTTTCGACTCGCTTCTCCATGGTATAGAACACCTTGCCAATTGAATCCAGCTTTAATTTCTGTCGTCTTTTCAATTTTATCATTAGGAGAAACTTCGACAAAAAGCAAATTAGTCAAACCTAACCAAATATCAACAATTAAATTTCTAATTCCAATATATGAAACAATAGCCCAAGTGGAAGCGAAAGCATTAAATCCGGCAAAGGCTGCATTTCCCCAATTCTGTCCTTCAATATTACGCCAAAGAGTAAAAAGTGAAAAAGCTACAATAAATAAAGGTGAAATAACATATGGCAAAGCCACTGATGTTCTGTTTTTAACTTTTGGCGTTCGCGCAAAAGGTGTTTTATTGGCAGTCAAAGCTTGTTCAAATGATTTAAAAGTTCCAGCGATATTTACAGGCAATAAAATTAAATTAAAACCGTAAATACGAATGATATCACTATAATCATAACGACAATATTTTAAATCAACTGCCATAGATAAAAAGTAAGGAGTTGCTGCAAGGAGAACCAATGGGCTCAGTAGTCGCCCGTCATAAGGATAGACTAAAAGAAATATCAAACCAAAATTAGACCAAGCAATAGAAGCCATATAATTTAATCTAACCATGAATTCAAGTTTAGATATTGGCTTACCCATATTTTTACGTTTACGTAACAAGGTCCATAACTTTGGCATTATAAGCAATCCTCCATTAGCCCACCTGCGACGTTGAATAACTAATGAACCAAAATCGGGTGGAGTGGCACTATAACTTAAACGTTCAGGATAATTGACTAGTCGCCAATCTTTAAGTGCCAGATCAATGCTTGATTCTGTATCTTCGATAACTGTTCGATCTTGAACATACCTCTTTATTTCAAATCCACCCACCCATTCTTTTTCAACAATATCTTCAAGCGCACATTTTCGGATTACTGCATTAGCTCCCACCCAAAAAGTTGCGTCATAATGACTCATCCCTTGATGAATGATATGTTGAATATCAGTAGTAGCTCCGGATAAACGCTCAATTCGCGTAGGCGCCCCTCGAAAAGAAGAATAGGGTGTTTGCACCACAGCTACATCAGCGTTATCAGGTTGTTGTAAAAAATAAACTAAACGCAAGCAGTATTCTCGCAGTAAAATGGAATCAGCATCCAATGTCAGGATAAATTCACTGTTGGGAACTATCATATCAGCTTTACTTGAATTTTTAGTCGGTGTCAAAACAGTCCCGCCAGCCAATTGCTCTTTTATATACATTCCTCCCATCAATCCGATATATGAATTAAGATTCATGGCTTTATTGGGTTCGTGGGATAAAGAAATATATCTTTTTCTTTCAAAAACATCCAAATCTGCACCAAATGTCCAGACTAATCTACGATAAAGTTGAGCGATATGATCAACTGAAAATTCTGCCCCTTCTTCGTATGAAGTAGCTAATGCTTTTCCCACTAAACTCAAGTCTTTAGCCAAACCTCTCAATACTTGATCTGCAAAAAATGAATCCACATGATCTTCAATTAATTCTTTTTGGGCTAATTCATTTAACCATTTTTCTGCCCATAAATAATGCGTCGCAATCTCAAAAATAGCTTCTTTGTTTAAGTTTTTATTTTTATTATCAGTATTCTCAAAATTTGAAAGAGCTGTGCTAAAACGTTTATAGGGTTTGGATAAAAGTTTTTTTATTTCTGCACCCAGAGCAAGAGTTTCTTTGAGTCGAGTGGCATCCTCGGGACGAACATTAAAAGGATTATCGTCCAATAAAAGAATTACCCGCATCTCAGGATATTCTTGAAGTGCGGCAGATAGCATTGTCTTTCGAATAACTTGAGTTTCTTCACTATAAGAAGGAATTAAAACAGTAATTGAAGATCGATTTTTAGAGAAATGCCTGTCCACTATCGCGCGCGGGGTACGGATATGTTTGCTAAAACGTTGCAGAGCTCCTTGTCTGGCAATCAAATATATTAAAGCTGAAAAAGTTAAAAAGGTTACGATAATCAGGTAGCCAAAAACTTCCATAGTAAATCGATAATTCTGAGGACCATCAATAAGCTGACGGAAAACAACTGAAATAACATACATTGCCCAAAAAAATATGGTTAACACTATAGAAAATCGACTAAAAGCTACACTACGACTCGAAGGTTGTTTATGTAAATTTGATAGCGGCAAAGTTTGATGCTCTGTCCCCCACTGTCTCTTGCGGGAAGGAGAACCGCTATTGGATTTTTTACTGTTTGTAATTTTAATGCTCATTGAAAATACTTTATCGTTTTATTTTTTCTAAAAATAATAGCTGATATTAAACAAAAAAAACCACCCTAAACAAAAAACCCTAAATAAGGTTTTTGGTTTAAGCCGGTTTCACTATTTGACTCCTTGTGCGATCACGAGTGACCAATCTAACTACTATTACAATAGTTCCATCCGCACAAATTAACGCCTCTTAAAAAGTATTTGATTTTTCTTTAATTCAAAGTTAGCAGATAACCCAAAAAAATGCAATGCCTTTTTACACGCTGTCATAAAAAATAAAAATATCCCCATTGCATATAAAATCTCTTTACAAATTCAAACCCCCATGCTAGCATTTAGGAGTTCCAAAGTTCTTCTTTTTTAGATATTGGGAATTTGTTCCCCCGTAATTTTCCTGAAATTCCCAATATGCTAGGCAGAGACTTTCGAAGTCTCCAGAGAAACCGCTATATCTGCAGATAATTATTTGTCAAAAAACTTTCGAAGATTCCAAAAAAATTCGGAAAAGATTTTTCCTTCCGTGAAGGAATGGCGACAAATATGCGAAACTCTCTGAAGTTGATCTTTGATATCCCCTAAAAGGGCATACTCCCAAGCGAGTATGCCCTTAATTTTTTAATCTATCAAATTTAAGAGTTTAATGTTAAAATTATTTTTGTAAGACTAACTCTGCACTAACTCTGCTTTTATGCATATTATAAATAATATTTTTAACTTATTTTCAGGAGAATTTTCCTTTTTAGGCTATGCTGTTTTAATGCTAGTTGCTATACTGGAAGCTACTCCTATATTTGGATTTTTCGTCCCCGGACAAATAATAGCCGTCGGAATAGGAATACTCGCTAAAGTTGGTACAGTAGGACTCATTGAAGCCATCGTGGTTCTATCCCTAGGTGCCATTATTGGAGATTTAATCGGCTATTTCTTAGGAAACCGCTACGGAGAAAACTTTATTTTAAAATACGGAAAATACTTTTTTTTAAAAGAAAAACATTTCCAAAAAACCAAAGAATTAATTTGCTCTCACCCCGGAAAAACTATTATTGTGGGACGCTTTAATTCCGTTACCCGATCTTTTGCACCTTTTGCTGCTGGTTCTGTCGGAGTTTCGTTTAAAAAATTTATGTTTTTTGATATTATAGGCGGAATTGTTTGGGGAACATTTTTCCCTTTACTGGGCTATCTTTTTGGACATCATTACAAAGTTGTCACCAACTATTTCGGAGAATTTTTTATCGTGGCTTTGCTTATCGGTGCCACCATTATTTATTTATACAAACGCATTAACAAAGAAAGAAAAATATTTCATCGTCGCCATTTATATATTTTGCTCATCAATCTTTTGTCTCTTTATGTTTTCTTCAATATGCTGGACAATTTTGTCGATCAAGAGATGCTCATCGACTGGGACATTTGGATAAGCGAAAATATTACTAGACTTTGGAATCCAGTTTTGGATAATCTAATGATATTTAATACCAATCTTGGTGGGACGGTATCTATCGTTACGCTATCTATTGCGCTTTTGATTTTCTTTATTTTAAAGAGTAAATGGCGTTATTCAATAATATTAATAACCTCCTTATTGGGAGGAAAACTGATAGAATCTACTACCAAGATTATTATTGCCAGAAATCGTCCTGTTCATCAGCTAATCGATACTAGCGGATACAGTTTTCCTAGTGGGCATGCTACTATGGCTATGATATTTTTTGCTCTTTTGATTTATTATTTTAAAAATCATATCTCTGACAAAATTTTTAAATATTTAGCCATCACCCTGAGCGTTATTCTCATCCTTAGCATTGGCTTCAGTCGCATCTATCTCAATGTACATTGGCTTACCGATGTAATCGCCGGTTTTGCTCTAGGGCTATTTTGGCTCACTCTGATGATCCTTCTTCTTGAATTCGTCACCACAGTTTTTAAAGAAAAAGTGGCAAAAATAAAAAAATATTTGAATAAATAAAAATTCAAAGAGTTTGTAAAGTTTCAAGTTTGTAAAGTTTATAAAGTATGGGGAAAATAGAAAAATTTGAAGACATCATCGTGTGGCAAAAATCAAAACTTCTCATTGCGGATATTTACAAAGATTTTAAAAACTGTAAAGATTACGCTTTTCGTGATCAAATCCGAAGAGCTTCTGTTTCAATAATGAATAACATTGCAGAGGGCTACGAAAGAATGGGCAATAGAGAATTTGCAAAATTTTTATATATCGCCAAAGGTTCATGCGGAGAAGTTCGTTCAATGCTTCATTTAGCCTTAGATTTGGAATATATTAATAAACAAACATTTGATTTGAATATTGGAAGAACACTGGAGATATCTCGAATGCTTTCAAGCTTTATCAAAAAATTAAAATAAATCTTTAAAAACTTTATAACTTTACAAAGTTACCATTTCTGTTGACCATGCCCATACTTTATAACTTGATGAACTTTAAAAACTTTATAAACTGCACCATGAGCTTTATTCATAGCGCAACGCTTCTATCGGACTCAGATTGGCTGCTCTTCTGGCCGGATAAAATCCAAAAACTATTCCCACTGCCGCCGAAACTCCAAAAGAAAGCAGCACGGAAGAAAGAGAAATACTTGAAGATAAACCAAAGAAAACAGTTAAGGCATAAGAAGCTAAAAATCCTAAAATCACGCCCGTTATTCCTCCAATAAAAGTTAGGGTTATCGCTTCGGCTAAAAACTGCATATTAATGTAAAATTTTCTTACTCCCACTGCCTTCCTTAGTCCAATTTCTCTGGTTCTTTCGGTAACAGTAGTGAGCATCATATTCATAATTCCGATTCCTCCTACTAAAAGAGAAATTCCTGCAATCGAAGAAAGCAATATAGTAATGGTACTGGTAATACTAGAGGCAGTAGAAATGATTTCATTTTGATTCATAATTCTAAAATCAGCATCATCTGCACTGGCAATTTTATGACTTTCTAAAAGAACTTCTTGAATATCAGCTTGAGCTTGTGTCATTTCATCTTGGGTATTTACGGTAATGTTTATATTGCTAATATAATTATTTCCTGCCAAATAATTTTGAGAAGTTTTCATTGGAACATAAATAATATCATCTTGATTATTAAAACCACTTCCCCCCTTAGCCATAGTTACTCCGATAACTTGAAAAATAACCTTATTAATTCTAATGGTTTGCCCTATTGGATTAGCGTCTATACCAAAAAGTGCATCTCTGGTGTCTGGACCAATTACTGCTACCTTGGCAGAGCTTTTTACTTGATTCTCGGTGAAAAAAGAACCTGCATCCATTGTTACATTTTTTACAGTTGCATAATCGGTGGTAGTTCCGATAACTTGAGTTCGAGTATTATTATTTTTTGCAGTAATTTGATAACTCCCCGTTACTGCAGGAGCGATGGCTTTAATATTAGAAACTTTTTTACTGATAGCTGTCACATCTTCTTCTGTTAAGGTTTGCGCACTTCCCGAACCTTGTCTTACTCCGCCTACATTTTGCGAACCAGGCATAATCATAATTAAATTAGAGCCGATTGATTCAATACTAGCTTCAATCGTTTTTTTGGAACCTTGTCCAATCCCTACCATAGTAATTACCGAAGCAATTCCGATTACAATTCCTAAAATAGTCAAACCAGAGCGCACTTTATTGCCCATCAATGACCATATTACTTCTTGGATTAAATCTTTTAGCATAATATTAAATCAATTTTGAATTTTGAATTTTGAATCAAATCTTAATTTTTTAATTATTTAATTTTTAACTCATTTTGCTCTTACTATCTTAATAATTCATTGAATCATTTGGTCATTGAAAATTGAATCAAAATTTAAAATTAAAAATTCGAAATTATCAAATCTATTACTCAACTCACTAAATAATAATTAATTCCATCGTTTCGTCACCTTACAAACTTTACAAACTTTATTAACTCCTTACCTACTTGAAACATCCGACTCAATCATCCCATCCCTAATAGTAATTATCCGATTAGCATATTGAGCTACTTCCATTTCATGAGTAATTAAAATTACCGTATGTCCTTTATCATTTAATTCCTTAAGGGCATCCATTACCAAATGGCTAGTTTTAGTATCAAGATTTCCAGTTGGTTCATCGGCCAAAATTATTGAAGGGTCATTAATTAATGCTCTAGCAATCGCCACTCTTTGCATCTGTCCTCCTGAAAGTTGATTGGAAAGATTATAAAATTTATCTTCATCCATCCCTGCATATTTTAAACATTCTTTAGCTTTTTGTTCTCTTTTAGTTTTGGATATTCCTGAATAAATTAAAGGCATCATTACATTTCTCATAACTGTCGTTCTGGGGAGAAGATTAAATGATTGAAAAACAAATCCAATTTTGTTTCTCCTCAAATCAGAAAGCTCATCGTCATCCAGTTTTGAAACCTCTGCTCCATCAAAAAAATATTTTCCACTTGAGGGCGTGTCCAAAGCTCCAATGATATGCATCAGAGTTGACTTGCCACTTCCGCTAGGACCGATAATCGAAACAAATTCTCCTTTTTCTATTTTAAAAGAAATTTTTTTTAAGGCGATTGTTTCCACATCCCCGTTTTTATATATTTTTTCAATATTATTGCATTCTATCATAAATGTATTTTAAAAAATCTTTTTTTCATTTAATTAATCTCTTGGTCCACCACCACTTATCCCAGGAATCTGCATGGAGCTACTGCTACTTTTACTGCTATTTGAAGAACTGCTCGAGGCTGAACTGGTCGCGGAAGATACTGTTTTGGTGATGACCTTTTGTCCCTCAGTGATTCCGCTTATTATCTCTGTACTAATATCATTGTTGGCGCCAACTGTGACATTTACTTTCTTGGGAGCACCATTTTCTAAAACCTCTACATAATTATTACCATTATCATTCTTAATTGCCCCACTTGGAATCATTATCACATTGTCTTTTTGGCTAACAGCAATGATAGCCGAAACACTCATAGTTGGTTTCATTCGCCCATCCAATTTATCAAATTTGACCGTTACTCCATAACTAACTACACCAGAAGTAGCTACCCCAATAGAATCTATTTTTTCTACCTCACCAGTAAATTCCGTTCCCTCCAAAGCGTCCAGTGTAACAGAAACTTTTTGACCCACCGCTACTTTAGTTATATCCACTTCATTAACCGGAATTTCAGCTTTTAGAGTACTCAAATCTCCAACGATAATAGCTGATTCACTGGCATTATTAGAAGAAGAGCCTAATTCATCTCCATTTTTTATTGAAACTTCAATAATAGTTCCATCTATTGGAGAAGTTACTTTTCTTTTGCCAGCATCAGAAACTATATTTCGATAAGAAGCAGCCGAAGCGGAAAGATTCTTTTGGGCTTGAACTATTTCACCCTGAGCAAGAGCGATTTTATTTTCTAATACTAATAATTGCCTGTTAGTATAAGTATCATCATCCTTGTCATCTTTTTTATCCGCTACTCGATATTCGGCCTCAGCTGAAAGCTTTTGATTTTTAGCTGATTCGAGATTGTTTAATGCTTGCTGATATGAAGCTGTGGCTTGTGCTACATTGGCATCCAAATCATCATTTATCACACTAAAAAGATAATCTCCTTTTTTAACTGTATCACCCACCTTGACTGATAGATTGGCAATTGTTCCACTGATGGTAGGATCAACTGTTTCTTGATCATCTACAGCGATACTGCCACTCGCTACGATTGTTGATGCCAACGTTCCCTTTTTAGCGGATTCGGTAACATAACGAACACTTGCTGTATCAGAGTTATTTTTTTTATACCAATAAAATCCGCTTCCCAGAAGCATCAGTCCTATCAATGACCAGATATATATTTTTTTCTTCTTCATCTCTATTTAATTAGGATATTATAATTTAAATCGTAGCACGTTTGTGCATGTAATATAATACGTTTCTTAGCAGGAAAGTTTGCGTTTCTAAAAATATACAAAAGAATAAAGAGGTCCGACCCCCAACAGGGGGATCAGACCTCTAATCCATCAGCATTTAAAATACTCGAACTCCACCAACTACCAGATTAAACAACTCCCTAGCTTACTTCCATCTCAATCCATTTGGTCCATGTCCACCTCTGCCATAGCCACCCATTCCCATCAAATATTGCATATCAATTCCATTGTCACTAGCCCACTTTTCCAAAGACTCTCTTTCTGATTTAATCTTACTTTCCATTTCTTCTCGACTTAAATTTCTCATGTTTTCCCTATTGGATTCAAAGCCACTTCTTATTTCTGCTTTTTTATCTAAGATTATCTTTTTTTGTGCTTCGGTCAATTTACCATCGCTGACTGCTTTATTTAACATATTTTCAAATCTAGTTTCCATTTCCTTTACACGGACACTTCTATCTTCATCAAAAACTTTTTGCACATCATCTTTACTTAGATTAAATTTATCGGCTATTTTTTCTACTATGGATTTGGGATCATTATCTTCACTTGCATAGATATTTCCTATGCCATAAGCCCCCACTCCCATTAATATCGCCAATGCCACAGCGGGAATAATTATTTTTTTATCTTTAATCATATTTATTTATTAATTATTAAATTAAACCGTTAATTTCTTAAATACTAGTATTTTTACCTTGCATGAAAGTTATACGCAATAAAAAATAAAAGTTTGCATTCTAAAAAGTTTGTAAAGTTGTAAAGCGGTACATAAAAATTTTCAATTTTGAATTTCAAATGCCGGCCTGCCGATAGGCGGGAATTTATAATGAATAAATGATTTTAAAAATAACAAAACAAAAGGATAATCTAATGTTTGAATAATTAAGATTTATTTAAAAATTACAAATTCTATTTCTCAGTCGGCATCATCTCTCCTCTTGGTCCTCCTTGTGGCATATTCGTTGGCATACAAGATAAAACCTCAGATTGTCCAGACTTTTTACAACTGCCCGTTATCTTCTTAGTTTCTCCAGTTTCACCTTCTTTGCTTGGCATCGCAACTTCACAACTATCACTCTCTACTTTTCCGCTACAAGCCTCCGTCATCCCAGTTGGCGGATTTCCTCCCTCACTTTTATTTGTAGAGTCACCTGTGCCATCTTTTTTCTGTTCCATTGTTTGAATTTGTGTCTTGTCTTGTTCTTGATTTTTAGCTTGCTCCTGATTTTTATTGTCACATCCAGCTAAAATAAAAATTGCACCAAATAAAAACAGTGCCGTTGTTTTTAATTTTATATTTCTTTTTGACATTTCTTAAAATTAATATTTATATAAAAAACCAATCCGCACCTATCCTCATAAAACAGGCGACAAATCAGTTTACTTTCGCACTAGTTTATACGCAATAAAAAATAAAAGTTTGCATTCTAAAAAGTTTATAAAGTTGTAAAGCGATACAAAAAAATTTCAATTTTGAATTTCAAATGCCGGCCTGCCGATAGGCGGGAATTTATAATGAATAAATGATTTTAAAAATAACAAAACAAAAGGATAATCTAATGTTTGAATAATTAAAAAATTAAGATTTATTTATAAAATTACAAAATTAAAAATTATTCTTGCTCCTACCTCATTGGCATTTTTCTCTCAAAGGGTGGTGGCAAAATTACAAAAGCCCTAAATTTATTTTTGTCCATTTTTTCGCCAATCACGGCTATCATTATACCTTTCTTTATTTCTCTAATTTTAAATTCTGTTTCATCCGAATAAGAAATTTCCCAAATTTCATCATCAAAACATCTCAAATTAAATATTTTTTCATTTACATCAATAACTTCTCCTCCCAGCATTCCATCTTCTGGACTTTGCCAGCGTCCTTCAATTGGGAAAGCCATATTTCTTGTCATTGATCTATTTTCGACAAACATCCTTTCTCCTAAATGTCTGTTTATCTTAGCTACGTGGATAATTACTCCAAAAATAGAAATAACCAAAACTCCCACGCCTGTAATAAAAATTATATTATATCGATAGCCTCTTCTAGTTCTCCGAATGGCCAAAAAACCGCTAATCATAGTTAGAATTACTAAAGTTATCCAAAGATAAGGAGCTGTTTTGAAAAATATAAAAAATATTTTCCCCAGTCCCAACTGGTGCAACACGCCCAGATGAATGTCTAACAAATTTAAAATAACAAAAGAAAGAAACAAAGCGCCTAGAGCTAAAGTAAAAAACCAAATTAGCCAAAAAAGATAACTTTTCCAGTTCAAAAATATCCTTGATTGAGGAACTATTTTTTCCTTTCTTATTTTTTCGATAATTTTTTGAGCTGGATTTTTTTTCATATAATTTTATTCACCTAATATTTTAATTCTATATAATTCCTTTACGTTTAGCTTCGTCAGTTACAATTTTTCTTCCCCTATTTACCAGAGAAGCAATGGTGCCTTTAGGCAATTGAACGATGTCCATAATTTCTTCATAACTTTTCTCTTCAATAAATCTTAAAATCAAAACTTCCCTATATTTATCCGGCATATCACCAATAATATTTTTTATTTTCTCTAGTGAATCAGCATCTACATATTCTTTCTCTATATTCAAGCTTGATTTAAGCACTTTAGTTAATTCTTCATTCTCCAACCAAACAGTAGCGGGTCGCGCCTTTCTTTTTCTTATCTCATCAATAGTGGCATTTCTAGTAATTCGGTAAGCCCAAGTAGAAAAATTCATTTCCTCATCATAATCATTTAGATATTTATATATTTTTATAAAAACTTCCTGCAAAATATCTTCAATATCTTCTTGGGAAAAATAGGACATCCTGCGGATATAACAAAACAACCGGTTCCAGTACCGAGTTACTAAAGCCTGAAATTCATCTGGGTTTTCTTTTGCAGCTTTCACCAACTCTTTATCGTCGGCACTGCTATTATTATAAATCATGGTCTTACTTACATTATACGCATAAAACGAATTTTATTTGCATTAAACTCATAAATCATGGAACACATAGCATGGGACATGAATCATATTAGCTCCGCCAGCTAACGGATTAGTATATTAGCATTAAAATAAACGTGTTTCTTTATGTCATTTCAACTGGAGATATTTTTGTACTCAAAAATATTGAAATGGAGAAATCTAACACTCTATTTTTAGCCATAAATTAAAAACGCAAGATTTCTCCACGTATAAATTTATGAGTGCATAGATTTATTTGGTCCGTTTCACAGTAGCTTTAGCGAGGCGAGCAGGACAGAGGGGATATTAAAAAAACTCCCACTCTAAGTACTGGAAAAAATAATGCTAATTTGTCAATCAAAAAGCAACCTCTCGACAACAATTCAATATCATTAACAACATCTACAATTCGTATATTCGTATAAAATTCGTATATTCGTAGGAAAAATAAAAAAAATCCGCATTAAGCGGATTTTATTTATTTTAGATTATTTTAATTCAACTTTTGCGCCAGCTTCTTCTAGCTTCTTTTTCATTTCTTCAGCATCAGCTTTGGCAACTTTTTCTTTGATAACTTTTGGAGCTCCATCAACGATATCTTTAGACTCTTTCAATCCAAGTCCGGTGATTTCACGCACTACTTTGATAACATTGATTTTCTTATCTCCAGCAGCTGTAAGCTCTACATCAAATTGACTCTTCTCTTCAACTGCAGCAGCTTCAGCTACAGGAGCAACTCCCATCATCATCGGAGCAGCAGCACTCACACCAAATTTTTCCTCTAAAACTTTAACTAGTTCTGATAAATCAAGAACACTCATTTTCTCAATTTCAGCTACTAATTTCTCAAATTTTGCAGGGACAACTACTTCTTCCTTTTTTTCTTCTGTCATAACCTTAGATTCTTAGCTTATTAGCTTTTTAGCTAATTAGTTAGAAATTAAATTAATTCTAATTATATATTAAATATTTACTTACTTATTTACGCTCGACTATCGGCGATAGCCTTAATTACATTTACCAATCCTCGAGTATTCCCACTAAGTACATTAACTAATCCCGTAAGTGGAGCATTTAATGTTCCTACTAATTTAGCTAACATTTCTTCTTTGCTTGGAAGTTTTGCTAGAGCTAACACTTCCTGAGCACTCATTCCTTTTACTCCCAAAACTCCTCCTAAAATTTTTAAATTCTCATTCTCTTTAGCAAATTTGCTTAAAATTCTCGCTGGAGCTACCTCGTCATTATCTGAAATAGTTATCGCCATTTGACCGACTAAACTTTTCATATCAATTTCAATTTGGGCATTTTTTAGAGAGATATCTACTAAACTTTTCTTAACTACTCTCAAATTGGTGCCTTCTTTTTTTAATCTACTTTTTAGATTATTGATATCAGTAGCTTTTACACCACTATAATCAGCAAAAACAATTGATTTAGAGGCTTTAATTTTCTCAGTCAATTCTTTCACTAAATCCTCTTTTTGAACTCTTGTTAACATATTTTTAATTTTTACACCGTCTCAACGGCCTTAATTATCTTCAATAAAAAATTCTGCTCAAAAGGCAGAACTTGATAAAAGCAAATTTAAAAAAAATGCTTTTTATCCTCGACAGGTCTTATTTAGATGCCTGCTGTCTGCGGATTATTTAATTTATCTAAAATTATACTAGCGAATAAATTATAGTTTGTCAATAAAATTATAATTTAATTAGGCTTTCGGTGTTTCTTCTGTGGTAGGAGTTTCCATCTTTTTTTCCTCAACAGAAACTTCTTCTTTTTTTACTTCTACTGCAGGTGTGACAGCTTCCTCTTTCTTTTCTGCTACAACAGGAGTTTCTTCTCCTTCTTTTTTCTCGGCTTCTACTTTTTTCATCTTAATCACTCTTTTTTTAGCTTCAATAACTTTTTGTGCTACCAAAAGGTTGTGCACAGAATCAGAAGCTTGAGCACCTTGGCTTAACCAATATTGAATTCTCTCATTTTTAAAAACACCTTGTTTCTGATGCGGATCCCAACTTCCTAAAATTTCAATATGTCCCCCTGTCGGAGCTGTCTTATTGTCCTGAACGACAATTCTGAATTGAGGTTTATTTTTTCTTCCTACTCTTGAAAATCTAATAACTATCATAAAAACAAAAATATAGCCTAACATCCATTTAACGAATATTTAAGCACTATTATAAATTATTTTATTGTCTAAACTTGAGTTTATAGTATTTATCAGAATATGTCAAGAAACGCAAAGTCATCAGTCATCCGTAATCAGTCATTAAAAGATTATTTAACATTGGGTCATTTGAAATTCATTGAAAATTGGAAATTGGAAATTGCTTAAAATTTTACTAAATTTTAAGTTGACAGCTTTCCACTGACGCAAATTTTCTTTTACCCTCAATCAAAGCACTCTCGAAAATTTCTACACTTTCAATTGGCAAAAGTACAGTGAATTTTTCGCTAACATCTGGAGTAGTTTCTAATTTTTGCCAACCATATTGCTGAATCCTTCCTAGCATTACGCTAGGACAAAATACTTTTTTATTATGATCAAAGATTCCTAACTCTTTTTCAATTTCTTCACAAAGCATCTTTAGTTTTTCGTTGGGTTGACCACTGAAAATAACCATTTTGGCGTTTTTATCATTAGTGGGACTTAATTTTATCCCGTCCATATCTATATCAAAAATATCCATTTTTTGAGCTACTTCTCTGACTTTGGTGCAAACATCCAAGACAATTTCATCATCAATATGTCCTAGGGTTATAAGATTTAAATGTAAGTTTTCCTCCTTGCTCCAACGAATAGGTAACTCTTTCCACCTCTCCACTTTTTGCATCAGTCTTTTTTTTACCGCCGTGGACAATTCTATTCCTATAAAAATTTTTCTTTGCATAATTTAATATAATTAATATACGCACTTAGATCAATACAAGCTCAATTTCTGAAAAATATTGTTTTTTGCGTACTGTCGGCCGACCTGAGAGGGGAAGACAAGCAAAAAATAATATTTTTCTAAAAACATAAAAACAAAGCTAATATTTAAACGTGCAAATTCTGCTCAACTTAATAACCTAAGCCTAAACTATAATCAGTTTTTTTTCAAATAAAAAATGCGCTAAACATTTAAATTTCACGTTTAGCGCACTATTTTTAACTTTAATTCAGCCTAGAGAAAAAATTTCCACAAGACTACTCGCCTATAGAATAATACCAAATCCTCTAGAAAGCGGAATAAAAGCCTCCTTATTTTTAGGATTAGAAGAACAATGTCCGCAAAGTTCACACATTCCGGGAATACATCGATTAGTTCCTCCATTTTCTTCGGCACAACTTCCAACTTCGTTATGTCGAACAGTGAAAGGACTAAAAGCTGTCCAAATAGTACCCGCTTTCAAAACTTTTCTCTTTTCTTCTAGCATATATGCCCCCTTTTCTCTACTTTTTATGGCCTGATTTTTCAGGTCATTTTTACTTCTACAAAAATAACTTCTATACTACTCATATTATATAGTACCTCCCAGTCAACCACAAGCTATCAATTTAAAATCCTACTTTGCAAATTTAGAAATTAAACTAATTTTTTAATCTTCCCATAATATGTTGCAAATGTTACCATATTAAATAATATGCCTAAAGGAAAACATTACATTATCAGCGTTATCCCCCTGACAAAAATCCCTCTTTATCGGGATCAATCTTTCTATTATCTCTTTAAATCAAAAATTTCTCTGGGCTCTTTGGTAAAAATTCCCTTAGGTAAAAGAACTATTGACGGCATAGTCTCAGAAAGTAAATCCGACTTTCCTAGATTGGGAAATATTCAGCTTAAAAAAATTCTTTCTATCACAGAAGAAAGTTTTTTAACGTCAAAGCAAGTCCAAACGGCTCAATTTATTTCCCAGCATTACTTTGTCTCACTAGGAATAGCTTTAAAAATATTCGTTCCCAAGATATCAGGAAGCCGTAAAACAAAAATCATGGAGCATAAAGCATGGAACATAAAACAAAGAACGAAGGAAATAAAATTAACTCCCGAACAATTATCCGCTATCAGAGAAATCATCTCTTCTACAAACTACCCGCTACAAGCTACACGCTACTTACTATATGCTCCTTCTTCCGCTGGTAAAACTCAAGTTTATTTTGAATCAATAAAAAGAATATTAGCTGTCCATAAAAAATCTCAAGCACTAATTCTTTTACCAGAATTAACCATCACCGCTCAAGAGATAGAGCGTTATGGAGAATTCTTTGGAGCGACAAAAATTGCAGTCCTGCATAGTAAATTATCCCGAGGGCAATATTATAAAAATTGGCAAGCGGTAAAAAGTGGTCAGGCTCAAATAATAATTGGCACTCGCCAAGCTGTCACGGCTCCTTTTAAAAATCTAAAAATAATTATCGTTGATGAAGAACAAGATATTTCTTTCAAACAATGGGAGATGAATCCGCATTATGATGCTCGTACTGTGGCTGAGAAATTGGCCGATATTCACGGAGCTAAAATAGTTTACGGTTCCGCTACCCCCCGTGTAGAAAGTTTTTTTAAAAGTAGTTCACAATCAACAGTTAATAGCTCACAGACTAAATTTAAATTATTAACACTGCCACCCCTACAAACTACCAGCTACCAGCTACCAGCTACTGTGGAACTCATTGATTTACGCAAAGAACATTGGAAGAATTGGAAAAAAGTAAAAATTGTTTCTCCTATATCTGAAAAATTAGCCAGTGAAATAACCTGGACTCTCAAAAATAAATTTCAAATAATTCTTTTTATTAATCGTCAAGGGATGAGCACTTTTTCAGCTTGTACTGCTTGCAAAACTGTCCTCACTTGTCCCGATTGTGAAAGAGCACTTACCTCTAGAAAGAAAGGCAATTATGAATGTTTGCACTGTAAATTTGAAACAGGAGATTTTCCGATGTGCCCCAACTGCCAAGGAATGACTTTTCGTAATGTTGGACTAGGCACTGAAAAAATAGAAAAAGAAATCGAAAAACTTTTTCCTAGAGCTAATATCGTTCGAGTGGATTCCCAAAGTATGAGAAAATCAATTAAATCTCAAGAAAAATTATGGCAAGATTTCTCTGCAAAAAAAATTGATATTTTAATTGGCACTCAAATGATTGCCAAAGCTTGGGATTTAGCTAATGTCGGTCTAGTCGGAATTATTGATGCCGACAGTTTATTTTCCTTTCCTGACTTTCATACTAATGAAAATGCTTTTTCACTTATATCCCAAGCCATCGGAAGGACCGGCCGCACTGGCTCTAGCTACAATGGTCGCGCTATCATTCAAACTTATCATCCCGAAAACCAAATTATTCAATGGGCAGCTGAAAAAAATTATTCTAAATTTTATGACTGCGAAATTAAAGAAAGACAAAATCTTTACTATCCTCCTTTTTCTCAAATTATTAAATTAACTTTTAAAGATTTTTCATTAAACTCCGCAGAAAAAGAAACTCAAAGAGTTTATACAAAGTTAAATGAAGCTAATTCGGCTTCGCAAAATATTCAAATCTATCCACCTCAAGCCCCTTATAATCCAAAAATCAGAAAAAGGTACTTAATGCAAATTATTCTTAAAATAAAAAATAAAGTTAAGCTCCCTAATCTTTTGGAAGCCGAATTCAAGAGTCTGCCCAATGGTTGGCAGATTGATGTGGACCCGATAAGCCTGATTTAAATTGTTCTAATTGTTGAAAATGTTCTATCCGCCAATAGTCGGAGTTATGGGTGTTGTAAATGTTAAATAAATTTCCAATTTTAAAATTTAAAAAACATCTTCGATATGTCATTTCGACCAAATAATTTTTTGTACTCAAAAAATTAGAAGTGGAGAAATCTCAACTTCATAATTCATAATTTAAACGAATAAAAAAGACTACTGGAATTTTCCTAGCAATCTTAAAAATGTGGTTCAATCTTAAAATATTTTGCAATCCTCAATTTCGTAAATAGGATGCCCGACATTAGACGGTTTTCATATCTCAAGAAAGAACCACACTCATAGCATAGATTAAATAAATTGCTTTGTAAAAATTAAATTGGCAATCACTTTTTTTACTTCCACACTTCAAAGCGTGAAAGTAAAATGCTAAAAGTGATTTTATAAAAAAAATCCCGGTAACGCGTTCACGCCACTAGGATATTGTAAGTGAGAGAATTTTCGTCAAAAGATTCAGCTTCAATTTGATTTATCAGCATCACCTCCTTTTAGCATACTTACCTTAATAGTAAAACCGAAATGTTTTCCGAAAGGGGTTCTCGATGGATATTGTAAAATTTCCAATGGTCCGACGGAAATTTCACAGCCGCTAATTATGGCCTGTATCGCTAATGCGACATACTTATCTCTAGGAAGCCATTTTTCTTGATTCTTTAAAAAAGACTGATGAAATAACGATAATCCTTCGGGAGGATTTTCTTTTTTTCCAGGCTTCCGTGCTAAACAAATAAAGATTTGGAGAAAATGATTACCCTTTACGTAATACGGAACGCATGCAAAATTGATACTGGAAGGCATATCTCTTTTCGTTTTCGTGGCTTCTTGTTTCATGATTTATTCCTCCTTTCCAAAGAACTTTATAATTTTATCCTCATATGCTATTGTAAACATAGCGAGAACGCTAAATCGCAATTTTATTTACGATGTTTGAATATAGCATAAAATAACTAAAATGTCAATGAAAAACCTCACAAAAAAAATACTTTTCGTTTCCCGCCCCATCACTCCTCCTTGGGACGAAGCCAGCAAAAACTTTGCCTATAATTTAGCTAAAGAAGTGGCGGCTGGCACTAATACTCCTAAAATTCATCTAATGACTACTCATGCTCAACTGGATTTGCCAAGTAACATAAAACAAGAAGAAATTTATAAATACAGCGAGAAAGATTTTAAGTTATCCGATAAAGTACGTTCTTTATTTTTTCAATTTTTATTTAAAAATTCTTTTGATATCAAACATTACTTTTTTACTCCCACTAAAATAAATTCTTGGCTCATAAAATATTTATTACGAGGACATGCTAAAACTATCCAAACTGTTGCTACTTTGCGCGAAGATTTATTTAGCGATGAAGAAATAAAAAGTATGATGTTCGGTGACGCTATCGTTACCTACTCCGATTATGCTAAAAATAAACTAGAAAGCTTAGGTTTTAAAAATGTTTCTAAGATTTACCCCGGAATAAATCTAACTGACTACCAGCCTAGAGATAAAAATGCAGAAGAATTAAAAAAAGCCAACTTTACCCAAGATGACTTTATAATAAATTTTACTGGCGAATACATCCGCCTTGGAGCGATGGATACCGTAATTGATAGCTTTATTGAAATTGCTAAACAAATTCCCGAAGCGAGATTATCTCTAGCGGTAAGAGTAAAAAACGATAAGGATGCCCAAAAGAAAGAGGAAGTTATTAAAAAATTAGAAGAAGCAAATATTCTAAATAAAATTTCTTTTCATGATAGCGGAGTTTATAAAATGAGCGATATCTATAATTTAAGCGACATTAGCATTTTTCCTGTTTCTGATATGCAGGGAAAATTCGACATTCCCCTAGCGGTTGTTGAAGCCATGGCCTGCGCAAAGCCATTAATTATCTCCGATGTCCCTATTTTAAAAGAGTTCTCTAATAATGATAACTCTATTACTATAAAAAAAGATTCTTCTCAGGACTTAACTCGAGCTATTTTGGATTTATACAAAAATAAAGAAAAAAGGACTCTACTTAGCAGGAATGCCCTTCAATATGCGCACAAAAACTTTAATATTCATAAAGCCGCTCAAGAGTATCGGGAGCTTTATGCCAAATTATAAAAAAATAATTAAATTTAAAGCGTAGGGGCGGGGGCGGTGTCCCGTCTTTTGTTTTTCATCTAAATCTTAACAAATTTAAAAAGAGGCAGTTCCGCATTCGCGAATCTGCCTCTTTTTTTGGGGCTATATTTCCTTTCCATCAAGAAGGGCAATTACAGTCCCACCCGATATTTCGGTGTGGAAAAAAGTTAGCTTTGTCCCCTCAACCTTCATATTGAATTCTCCCTGATATGCGTAGAACTCTATGTGATCAGATAAAAGCACTTCGCCATTTTTCAAATATTCTATTTGAAGGTGACAAAATTTATTTTTCATTTCCTTGTATTCGATGGAGAGAGAAATACCTTCGCCCCCAATAACTATTTTTTCCCCTAGACCTATTTCTTTAGCGAAAGAATTACTGCCAGAAAAAAGCGTTCCCAAAAAGATAATAGCCAAAACAATAATTTCTTTCATAACTCCTCCTAAAGTTTAAAAAAGAACCTCTCCCTTTGGTTTTTTAACCAGAATATGTTACCATAAACTAGTGAAAACCAGTTTTCAAATATACCATAAATTTAAAAATATGTCAAATAATATTACTAAAAAATCCGACCATTTACAAGAATTTAAGACCGAGAAAATGAAGATTCCTGCGATTTTACATGTTTCCGATGATTTAATGCCCAATAGCTCGACGCTAACAGAAATTGAAGGGGTGGCCAGTCAAGAAACTGTTTTTCACCATATAGCAGCTATGAGCGATGTGCACAGCAAAAAAGGACGAAAAAATCCAACCGGAACAGTAGTCGCTTCCGAAAATTATCTCCTGCCTCAAATAAACGATACCGCTCCCAACTGTGGGATGAGATTTATAAAAACCAATCTGACTGATGCTAATTTAACGCCTGCCAATATTGACAATCTTTTCCAAGAGTTTATTAAAACTATTCCCACCAAAGCATACGTCGGAACAAAAGTTCCTTATTCTTTAATTATGGATATTTGTCGGAAAGGCATGGCTCCCGTAAAAGAATTTTTTAAGACTCGTACCAAAAATGAAATTGAAAATACTTTTGAAGGTGGAAATTTTTTCTCAGAAATACCATCAGAAAAGGATATTCTTAATGCTATCCCTAAACTTTTCTTGCATATTGGGAAATACCGCCTCGGAATTTTGGGTGCTGCTGGCAACCACTTTTTAGATCTTATGAAAATTACTGAAATTAGAAATCCCGAAATTGCCGAAAAATTTGGAGTTTACGAAGGTCAATATATCTTCCTTTTACATACTGGCTCTGGGCTTCTGGGACAATATGCCTCCTATTTATATACTCCTAAAAGAAAAGAGCACCTTAGTCAAAAGATTATTTTAGAAATTGGAAAAATATTGTTTAAAACTGATTACAAAAAAGAATTTAAGTCTTTATGGAAAAAAATTGAAGCAGAAAAAGACAGCTTGGATTATTTTTCTTACAATGATCAAAGTATTGAAGGAAAATTATTTTTAACTTCACATAATGCTGCCGCCAATCAAGGTTACGCTAACAGAACTATTCTTAATCATCATTTAGACACTACTATTGAAAAAGTTTTAGGGAAAAATCCTGAATTGGATATGCTTTATGATATGCCTCATGTATATATTCATCGTGAAAATCATTTTGGTAAAGATGTTTGGGTTCATAGAAATGGAACCGTGCGTGCTTCAGGACCTGCTCGTATTAAAAATCATCCGATTTTTTCTCAGACTGGAGAGCCTGTTTTTATTCCATCTTCAATGAGTACTCCAGCTTATCTTTGTGCTGGAACAGACTCTAATGAATCAACTTTTTTCTCTGCTAGCCATGGAACTGGCCGAAGAAAAAATCCTCTAACTGATATTTCCCATAATAAAGAAGAGCTCTTTCAAAAAATGCAAGCAAATAACGTTAAATTATATAACGCAAAATCCGATGGAGTTATCCTGCAAGATAGTGCTTATTATAAAGATGTAGAAGATGTCATCACTGGGATGGAAGATAATAAAATTGTTAACGTCGTAGCTAAAATGCAACCAGTGGCGGTGCTTATGTATTAGAAACATTTAGCCTAAAGCATGGATCATATAACAAGAAAATTAAATGCAGAAAAATAAATTTCATGATATTTTAAAAAAGAAAGCTGATGATTTTGCATTTTCTATTTATCAAATTTCTAAAAAATTTCCCAGAGAAGAAGTATATGGAATTACTTCTCAATTGCGTCGAGCATCCTTATCTGTAATACTCAATTATATAGAAGGTTACGCCAGAAAAGGTGACAAAGAATATAAATATTTTCTGAAAATATCTTATGGCTCCCTAAAGGAATCTACCTATTTATTATTTTTTTGCTATAGGGAGAACTATATAGAAAAAGATAACTATAATAAATTAATAACACTATCAGATGAACTAGGGGCAATGCTTTGGTCAACAATCCAAGGCTTAGGCAAGGAATAATAGCTTCTCTTGCTCCATGTTATATGATATATGCTCCATGAAAATTATCACCTTATCAGGCTTAGATGGTAGTGGAAAATCAACGCAAATAAAACTGTTGAAAAACTCCTTGGAGTCTCAAGGAAAGAAAGTTTTTTATTTTCATGCTATTGAATTTTCTTTAGCTAATAAAACAAATGATTTAAAAAATAAATATTGTCTAATTTGCAAACTCACCAACAAATGCGAATTTCCTTCCAATAAAGAAAAAATTGGTGTTATTAAGGCCAACTGTCTGCAGATACTTTTAAGAAAATTATTTTTGAAAATTGACTTATGGAGATTTAAAAATCTAATTGAAAAATTGAAAGATGAAGAGTTTGGCTACCTTGTGTCCGATAGATACTTCTACGATACCCTGATTAATATCGAATACTTATCAAAGAAAGAAATTAATCATAATTACTCCATCGTAAAACCCAACGTATCTATCTATCTCCAAACCAATCCAGAATTAATCATGAGCCGCGACCGCGTACCTGATCAAGGGCTACAATATTTGATTGATAAAAAAATTATTTATGATAAACTGGCAAGTATTTTTGAAATGAAAATAGTGGATGGAAATGGAAGTCGGGATGATGTGCAACAGAATATCACAAAGCATATAACACACATCATATAAGCACTACAGAATATGTCATTTCGACCGGCAGACAGGTTTTGGCTCCACCATCGTTTCGTTCGAAATAAGAGCCATATTGCATCTTAAGTTTAAAAAAGTTTAATCCTTAAAAAATTGATTCGAAATTCGAAATTCAAAATTCAATTTTATTATGTCTCACAATATTGCCAAATCCGCCATCTGGGTCACTCTTTCGGAAATAATTTTTAATCTCTCGGGATTTATTATTCATTCTATCCTAGGAAGGGTGCTAGGCCCAGCTGATTACGGTCGCTATGGAATAATAGTCACTCTCACCACCATGGTGATTATTCTTATAGGCAACGGGATTCCTACTGCCATGGCTAAATACATTAGTGAAATTTTTGAAACTAATCCCCGCTTAATTCTAAAAATAAAAAAACAAGCTATTCTTATTCAAACTATTCTCATTGCTTTTATTACGGGCGTCTTTTTTATTTGCGCGCCACTTATTTCTCGTTTGTTAGGTGATCCGACTCTTACTCCGCTTTTTCGATTTTCCTCCCTTATAATTCCGGCTTTTGCGGCTGCTTCTTTTTATTTTTCCTACTATACTGGTCTACATAGATTTGGCACTCAAGCTACACTTAAAACTGTCCGTTCATTTTTGCGTATTATTTTTGTAGTTGGTATGGCTGTTTTATTTGGACTATATGGTTCCATTTCCGGATATATCATAGCCCCCTTTATTGTTTTTGTTATCGCCTACTTTATTGACAAGCTTGTAGTAGATAAAAAAATTAAAGAAAAAATTTCTCAAATGCCCCAAGATAAAACCTTAGAAGTTGATTTCAATTGGAAAAAGTTAGTCAACTATGGATGGCAAATAGTAGCTTTCTTTTTAGCTTACGAGCTTCTTATTAGTATTGATTTGTACATGGTCAAAGGAATTTTGCATGATGATGCCCTAACTGGTATTTATAACGCCTCTCTCACAGTAGGGCGCATTCCTTACTATATTTTTTATGCTATGACTATCTTTCTCTTACCGATGGTATCACGAAAAAGCGCTGACAATAATTTAAAAAATGCCCAAGGAATTATCAATGATGCTCTGCGAATTATGCTAATTTTCCTCGTACCAATGATATTCTTGATGTCAGTTTATTCCACTCAAATACTACAAATTCTTTATGGAAAAAGATATCTTGCTGGGTCATTGCCCATGTCTATCTTGGTTTTTGGGGTAGGCTTTCTTACTATCTTTTATGTTTTAAGTTTTGCCGCTAACGGAGCAGGTAAAACAATCACCACGATGTATATTTCTCTCGCTGGTTTAGTTATGAATATTATTCTTAACTATATCTTCATCTTAAAAATTGGAATTCTCGGCTCAGCTTGGGCGACTACTATCACTTCTTTCTTTATAATGTTGGCAATACTCTACTATGTAAAAAAGCATTTTGGATCTTGCATAGATTTAGTAGAATTAGCCAAAGTTTCCCTTTCTGGCTTGATTCTATATTTCTTAGCCTTTCTTATTCCAACTGGAAAATTTAGCTTCATTCCTCTGGGCATAGCTATATTTTTGATTTATCTTACAATTTTATATATTCTCAAGGGAATAACCAAAGAGGATCTATCTATCTTTACTAAAATTTTAAAGAAAAAATAAAAATCTTTAGTTTATTTGAAATCTTTCTTTTTTCCTTATCTTTAGCTATACTTATAAGCATAAAAGAAACAAAATGGAGTTTAACATAACATTTTTGATGTCTTTTAAATCTAAAATATTTTTAATATTTAAAACAATTATTATGACTTTTCTTAACAAAATTGAAGGCAAACTATTGGTAATTATTTCATTTATTTTGGCCTTCAATTCTTATTTTTTTATAGAACGCAAGTCAACCGATGCTTTTCCTCACATTTTTAACAATATCAATATTCACTACTTAATTTATGTTATTTGTTTAGTTACAATTTTAGCTCTATTCTATGAATTTTTTAAAGAAAAAAAAATAATCTTTTCTCAAATACTTCAATATGCACTGTTTACATTCTTGCCAATGGAAATAGCTCTTATTTTGGGTTTATTTGTACTGCACAGTGAAACCAAAGTACGTTTTGCCTTTTATTTTATTACGGGAGTTTATCTGATTGTAGCGTCTGTTTTTTTTATAGAGAAAAAAGTTTCTTTTCAAAAAACAAAAGAAAATTTTAAAGAAACTATTCATCTTTGGCTTAAAAAACAGGGACTAACATTTTTATTTATATTAGCTCTCTCTCTTTCTGTTTTTGGATATTATGGAATTTCTAATATAGAAAATCATGCAGCCGTAGATGAACCCCTTTGGACCTTTAATCGAATTCCTAATTTTTGGAAAAATATTCAAGAACGGGATTGGAAAAATACTGACGTTAGCGACAAGCCTGGACTAACAGTGGCAGTTATCTCAGGAATAGGTCTTTTGCATAATGATCCCACAGATTATGCTAGTTTAAAAAAATTTAATCCCCAAAAAGATATTCGCGTAATGAACAAAGCTTTTCGTTTACCTCTTACTGTCTTTTGTTTATTGTCATTATTACTTTTTTATATCTTTATTCAAAAACTTCTCAATAAAGAAGTAGCTCTATTGGCAACAGTTTTCATCAGTACCTCCCCTATGCTTATCGGAATGTCTCGAATTATCAATCCTGATGCCATTTTATGGGTATTCTCTTCTCTCACAATTTTGGCTTATTTAATTTTTCTGAAAAATAAGACTCGTTTTTGGTTATATTCATCAGGAATATTGCTTGGCTTAGCCATTCTCACCAAATACGTAGCCAATATTCTCTACATTTTCTTCTTTGCTCTAATTTTTTTCGAATATCTTTTCATTTCCAAAAACAAAAATATCTCTATCACGAAACATTTAAAAGATTCCTTACTTAATTTCTTCTCGTTAGTCTTAGTATCCCTAATTACTTTCTACATTCTCTTCCCAGAAACTTGGCTTAGTCTTAAAAGCTTATTCACAGGGACACTTTTAAGCCAAGCCTTCATTTCAGTTGCCCCTCTTTTTATCGGAATCATTTTATTTATAGTTGTTGATACTTTCTTTGTAAAAAATAAAATCCTTACTCCTATTTTTGATTTTTTTATAAAAAATCGCTCCTATTTAATGATATCTCTTACTGGAATATTTTTATTGTTTGTATTATTTGTTTTTGCCAATACCTATCTATCTATGAAATTCATCGATTTTGAAGCCATTCTTAGTTCACCCAAATCATCTTATCGCACCAATTCTATGCTCTCTATTTATAGTGCTAATTTTTATCCTCTTATTTTTGCGTCTTTACCTGTTGTAATCTTGGGATTGTTTTTCTCTATTATATATTCACTAAAAATGTTCAAAAAGGACAACATGGAACTAAAAATAATTGCTTATTTTATATTTTTTATTTTGCTTTATTATTTAGGCACTACTTTTGATAAAGTGGTTTCCGTCATTCGCTATCAGGTTGTTCTCTATCCACTTCTTTTAATCATATCTGCTATTGGAATTAATCAGTTTATTAAATTATTTCCCCATAAAAAAACAATAACCTTATTATTTGCAATATTTTTCTTATTACTTGGCATAAATACGCTAAGCAAGACTAACCATCTCTATCTCGGATATGCCTCAAAACTACTTCCTAACAAGTATTTTGTTGACACTAAAGGGATGGGAGATGGATCCTATGAGATAGCCCAACAACTCAATTCATTAACTAATGCTAAAGATTTATTTATTTGGACAGACAAAATGGGAGTTTGCAATTTTTTTGTTGGAAAATGTGATTCTTTCTATGATTTAGATTCATTTCTTGAAAATAAAATTGATTACTTCGTAGTCTCCTCCGACAGAAAAAGTAAATTTGTAGGAGCCACTTCTCGCAAATCCAAAATCCCCTATGACTTTGAAAAAATATACGATTCTAATGAATCACTTTTTTCTATTTTTATCGACAACAGGCCTGCCAACTATGTAAAAGCTTTACCGGCGGAAAAGTTTATAAAATAGAATCACTTTAATATAAAAAACAAAAAAACACCTTCCCAAGAAAGATGCTTTTTACTACTCACTCAAATGTCAATCAACTTAAATTAAATTAACAAACATTTAGTTAAGTATGGAAACTGGGCGCTACGGGCCCAAATATATAAATAAAATGGCTGAGCGCCCAGTGTTTGACATGTACCAACATGTAAACTGAAAACTTCCTAGCCCGGGTGAGAGGCAATCAGTAGTTGACTAGGTTACATGTATTTTGAATACATGATTGTTATCCTCTACTTTTCTCTGGGACGAACCCTATTTTAAAGAACTTTTGTATTTTATTTTTATTTTTATTTTAATAAAATTTTTTGTTTTTGTTTTTTTATTTTTTGAAGTATGTTTACTTCTTTTTTGATGCATGGAGAATAGTAGAAGAAAATTTGAGCCGTTTAGAAAAACCGCTAAAAATTTCTTCTACCAGATAACAATTTATTAATTTTTTAAGCTACTATCCCAACTTATACATTAATTATACCAAAAAAATACCCTTCCGTCAATTAATGATCCCTAAAAACCCTATTTTAAGCCTTTTTTTATTTAATACTGCTAAAATTTACAATTTTTTTTATTTTACATAAAAAATAAACGCTCTTTTAACTAAAAACATTCACTTTTTATACAATTTATGCACAACTTATCCACAGCTTGTTAAATAATACTAATATCTATTTTTTTTGATTAAAAATATCTTCATTTTTAACTAATTCACTGGCCAGCTTATCTATAATTAATCTTCCACTGTCTTTATTGGTAGCTAAGACTAAATAATCCCCACTTATTGCGTAATCTAATGACAAATTTAAACTAGTATTTAAGTTAATATATCTAATTAGGCTATCTTTGTATTTACTATCTTTAAATTGCCTTCCTATAACGTTTACCGGTTTTTCATAGATAAATAGCCCCGACAAATCACTAACTAGAGTTTTTTCATTTTTATTTAATCCAATTTTTAATAAATCTTTATTTTTTATACCAATAACCATATCCATTCTTTTAATGTTGTCTTTTTTATATAAAAATATGGAAAAATTATCTGGAACCAAATTATTAACGATTTCTGCGTTTAAAGATAAATTGAATTTATTTATAAATTCATTAAAACCAACAGGTTTATTATTTTTATCAACAACAATAAATTCTAATTGGTTGCCCTTATATTTTTCCATCTCTAAAAATTTTTCATCAATCACAGACTTTATCCCCGCTTGATTAAATTTATCCTCGCCAATAACTAAAAAATTAGTTTTATCAGAAAAAACCCCCGTATTGCCCAAGGCATCACCTATAGGATTAGTTTCTGCAATGTTGGTATTACTATTATCAGAAGAGCTATCGTTGTTGATAATATTAACATTTTGCAACAAGGAACTAATGTTTTCACCTTTAATTACTACGTAATAATAACCCCCTGCACCAAGTAAAATAATTATTAAAAAAATAACCATATAAGAAAAAAAGTGGCTCTTCTTCTCTACTTCATCATTAATTTCTGACTCTACGCCACCAATATCATCCTTATCGTTAACATTGTTGTTACTGGATGTAAAGGGTTGCTTAAATGCAACATCCTGATTGTCATATCCCTTATTGGCAACCGCCACATCATCTATTTTATTGGAAATATTTTTGGATCCACTCAAAAAAGGACTGTCTTCTTTCGCATCGGAGATTATAGGGTTTTTAGTTTCTTCCTCTTGACTGATTTCATTTTTGCCCGACAAGTCATCCTGCATCGTATGAAACTTAACCGATTTTATACTTTCACTTATAAGATCCTCTTTATTATTTTCTTTATTGAACATATTTAAAAAGTAATTTTTAATCTGTATTTATATTACAACATTTTTAGTTTATTGCCAAATAATTTTTAATTTAAAAAGCGATTCCTGCGAATCGCTTTTTAAAATATATCTTAGTAAAATTTTTTATAGTTCTTTTTTAACATCTTTCATGGAAAGATTTATCCTGCCCATTTTATCAATCTCTTTAACTTTTACCATTACCATATCTCCTATCTTAACCACATCGTCAACTTTAGCCACTCTTTTTTCTGATAATTCTGAGATATGAATTAAACCGTCTTGACCTGGCAGAACTTGAGCAAAAGCACCAAAGTCCATTATTTTAACAATTCGAGCATTAAATATTTCTCCTGCTTTTACTTCCCTTGTCAGATTTCTAACCCATTCACTGGCTTTATTGGCTGAAGCTTGATCAGGAGAAGTAATAAAAACTAATCCACTATCTTCAATATCAATCTGTACTCCGGTTTCATCGATAATTTCATTAATAACTTTTCCACCGGGTCCTATCACATCACGAATTTTATCTGGATTGATTTGAATAGTAATAATTCTCGGAGCATACGGAGACATTTCCTTTTTGGGCTCGCTAATTACTTCTAGCATTTTACCCAAAATAAAACTTCTTCCTTCTTTTGACTGTGCGAGAACATCTCTAAGCATATCTATAGTAACACCTGAAACCTTTACATCCATCTGCAAAGCCGTTATGCCATTTTCTGTTCCAGCCGCCTTAAAGTCCATATCCCCATAATGGTCTTCCATTCCCTGAATATCCGTCAAAACTTTATATTGACTATCATCTTTACCCACAATTATCCCCATTGCTATACCGCTTACGGGCCTTTTTATGGGAACTCCTGCATCCATCAAAGACAAAGTTGAACCACAAGTAGAAGCCATTGAAGAAGATCCGTTAGACTCAAGTACCTCAGAAACTAATAAAATAGTATAAGGAAATTCTTCTTTGCTCGGCAAAACTGGAACAAGAGCTTTTTCAGCTAGCGCTCCATGTCCAATTTCTCTTCTTCCTGGTCCACGCATAAATCGAACTTCTCCTACTGAAAATGGAGGAAAATTATAATGATGGATATATCTTTTTTTCATATCCACTTCCATAGTATCAATTATTTGCTCATCTCCGGGAGAACCTAGAGTTGTTACTGTTAATGCCTGCGTTTCTCCTCGAGTAAATAATCCTGTGCCATGGGTTCGAGGAAGTATACCTGTTTGAATATTAATCTTACGCACCTCATTCATTTTGCGACCATCTGGACGCTTACCGCTTTCTATAATATTTTTATGAACAATCTCGTCACAAACATCATCCAACACCAGATTGGCAATATCTTTAAGTTTATCAACATCTTCTGGGTATGTTTCTTTTATATATTTAGTTACCTCTTCTTTTATTTCATCCACCGCTACTTCCATCTTCTTCTTTTCTTTAATATAAAGAACCTCTTCAATATTCCCTTTTATAAGAATATCTTTAACTTTTTCCTCAAATTCGGGTTCACCTTGCAAAAGAGCTGGTAAAACTTTTTCTTTTCCGATTTCTTTTTTAATTTCTGATACAAAATTAGCTATAATAGAAATTGCCTTTTGCCCAAATTCAAAAGCTGCTAAAATTTCCTCTTCTGGAACTTCTTTGGCAGCAGCCTCTATCATGTTGGTTTTTTCTGCTGTTCCGGCCATTACCAAATTTAGATCTCCATCTTTAAGATCTCCGTTAACTGGATTTAAAACTAGCTCTCCATTAATTTTTCCAACCTTTACTGCACCAATTGGTCCATCCCAAGGAATGTTAGAAATAGAAAGAGCGGCTGAAGCTGCTATCATTGATACAATATCAGGATCATTTTCTCCATCAATAGAAAGCACCGTTATTATAACCTGCACTTCATTTCTCATTCTTCCATTAAACAAAGGCCTAATTGTCCTATCTACCATTCTTCCAGTTAAAACTGCCTCATCTGATGGACGACCTTCTCTTTTTATAAATCTGGAACCTTTAATTTTTCCAGCAGCGTAATAGCGCTCTTCATAATCCACCATCAGTGGGAAATAGCCCATATTTCCAGATGCTTTTTCACGCATAACAGCCGTGGCTAAAACAACCGTATCGCCATAGCTAACTTTAACTGCACCACTGGCTTGCTTGGCCAATAATCCTGTTGAAACAGTAAGCTCTCTACCTCCGATTTGGAGTGCCCATTTTTTTTCTTCCATATATTATTTTATTTTTTGAAAGATTCTTGAAACAAGGAGTTTAGGATAATTATTAAAAATTATCTCAAATTTCAGGTTTCAAGCATAAGCTTCTCTCAAAAAACTATTATTTAATTATTTAATTAGCTTACTGTACTATAGTTTAATTTTGGCTATTTGTCAAAAAATATACCAAAAAACAAAAACCACTCTTTTATCTATTTGTAAGAGTGGCTTAGGCTTTAATATTTTTCATTTCCCCAGAGGGAACATCGTCCTTCATCTAATTATAATTAATAATTAATTTTGTTCTAAAAGTTTAGCTTCTAATTTTTCATCCATTTGAAAATAGTAGGTACTAATAGCTGTCCCTGTGGCACAACCTATCGCATATAAAACAACTAATTTCCAATTATTAATATCATCTACGATTCTTTGGAGCACATAATACCAGATTAAAATATTCACCAAGGTTACCATTCCACTAGCCAATACTCTTGTCTTAACTACTAGTTTGGTCCACAAGGTAACAATTATCATTTCTATGACCCCCACAAAAAATAATGTCATATATTTTTTTATTAAATTATTTAATAAGTTTTTTAATTTTCGACCTTTATTTCATCGGAATAATTGAACATTTCCGATCACAAACTCTTTGGAAAATTTCTTACTCCTTCCAAGGTTTATGTGCTAGTATAACAAAAAATTCATACCTCGTCAATTTTAAAATATTTGAAAAAATAAAAAAACAGGGTCATAAACTCCCTGAAGATACACGCTGTTAAATTTTATTACTTTTATATTTTAATACTAATTTGATATCAAAGATTTATTTCCATAATTACCTATCCTTTTATCGCTAAGCGGGAGCGACCGGACTCGAACCGGCGACCTATTGCGTGACAGGCAATCGCTCTAACCAGCTGAGCTACGCCCCCGCTTAATGATAAAAAACTCTGAAATATAATTATATTATAAATTCCAAAAAAATCAAATTTTATTTTTATCAATTTCGTACCAGGAGAGAGATTCGAACTCTCGACCTCAGGCTTATGAGTCCTGCGCTCTAACCAACTGAGCTATCCTGGCAAAATAAGATTTGATATGGAAAAAGGTCAAACTAACCGGTTGAAAATTCAAAACAAAAAATATAAAAATAATACCTATTTTTATTTCTTAAATTTTTTGATTCTCTCTGTTGCGGGGGCAGGATTCGAACCTGCGACCTCCTGGTTATGAGCCAGATGAGCTGCCGGGCTGCTCCACCCCGCGATAAACACTTACCAAATAGTATTACAATTATCGCGGATTGTCAATGACTACTTAATATTTTCCATTAATCCATACATTGGTTGCAACATCGCAATCGCAAAAAATCCAACTGCTATACCCATAAATAACATTAAAATCGGCTCCACTATCGAAGAAATATTTTTTGTTATCTGATTAACTTCGTCTTCGTAAAACTCAGCCATTTTAATTAAAATCGCTTCTGTTTCTCCAGTTTGTTCACCCACTTCAATCATTTGCCTAACTAAAACAGGAAATATTTTATCATTTTCCCCTATAATTTTGCTTAAATCAATTCCTTTCTGAATTTGTTTTACACTATCTCTCAAAGCTTTCTTATAATAATAATTAGAAAGAGTATTGGATACAATCCTTAAGGCATCTAAAGATGAAACACCACTTCTTAATAATGAACTATAAATTCTAGAGAATCTAGCACAATTTGTTTTTATAACAATATTATTAATAGCTGGAATTTTTAGGGCTAAAAAACTAATCATTTTTTTACCCGACTTCGTTCCCATACTAATTTTAATCAAAATTACCAAAAGAACTGCAGTAATAAGCACTAAAACACTGTGATCTTTAAAAAGATCACTCATATTAATGATAAATTGAGTACTTTTGGGAAGTTCTACATCCATATCCTTAAAAACACTTGTCATCTGAGGGAGAACATACGTAAGCATTAGAACTCCAATTCCTCCCATGGCCACCAAAATTACTGCCGGATACATAAGTGCTCCCTTAACTTTTCCCAAAAGAGCCGCTTCTTTTTCCAACTGAACAGCAATTATTGTTAAAGTTTCATCCAAATTTCCACCAGTTTCTCCAATCTTAACCATATTAACAAAAAGCTCATTGAAAACTCCAGGATATTTTGCCATACTATCCGAAAGATTTTTTCCCGCTTTAATGTCTTCATGGATACCCAAAAGAATTTGAGTAAATTTTTTGTTTTTTGTCTGATCAGCTAAATTTCTGATTGATTTTGAAACAGTTAAACCAGAGCTTATCATCACGCTCAAGTTTCTTGCAAACATCATTTTGTCCTTAAGGTCAATCTTGGTAAATCTGTCCATGAAATCCACCTTTACCTTGCCATCATCTTCCTCCATTTCTCTAACTGAAGTAACCAAAAAACCATCCGATTTTAATTGCTGAGCTACCCCTTGTTCATCTTTAGCAACTAATTCTCCGGTCTTTATCTCGCCATCATAATTTTTAGCCACGTACAAAAATTTTGGCATAATTATTTTTATTTTTATTTTTTTCTAAGAGTTAACTAATTATAGCACCTTCTAAAAAAAATCAAAAATTATTGAATTACCTTATCAACAATTCCATATTTTTTAGCTTCTAAAGCGCTCATAAAATAATCCCTCTCTGTATCTTCTTCTATTTTGTTAAACTTCTGCCCCGTATGTTTAGCTAAAATTTCACTAAGTCTTTTTTTGGTCTTTAATATTTGGCGAGCATGAATATCAATATCTGTTGCTTGTCCACGAGCTCCGCCCATTACTTGATGAATCATGACTTCTCCATTAGGAAGAATCATTCTCTTTCCCTTGGCACCAGCCGCTAAAAGAAGAGAAGCAGCCGAAGCAGCCAAACCCACACAAATAGTTTGTACATCTGGTTTAACGTACTGCATCGTATCATAAATAGCTAAAGCGGAAGTTACTACTCCACCGGGGGAATTTATGTAAATTTTTATATCTTCCTTTTGATTTTGTGATTCAAGAAACAACAGTTGAGCAATTACCGCATTGGCCATATTATCTTCAATCGGAGAACCAATAAAAATAATTCTGTCTTTTAACAATCTAGAATAAATATCATAAGCTCTTTCTCCATAATTAGTTTTTTCAATCACGGTAGGAATTAAGAATTGATTGGTTATTTTTTTCATAATATTAAATTTAAAAAATTAATATTTTCAAAATTATATTTTTTCTAGCATAACAAAAACTTCCTCATTTTTTAACATTCCATTTGTGTAATCATACAATCTTTTCATATCAATCTTGTTTTTTATTTCTTTTTCGTTATTGTAAAATTGTAATGTTTTATTCATGGCTTCTTCGATTTTTTCAGAGGAAACTTCGATCTCACTTTTCTTTATAATCTCTTCTAAAGATAATGCAGCCTTAATTCTCTTTTGAGCTTGAGGCTCCCAATCTTTCTCCAAATCATCCATACTCTTTCCCAATTGCCCAATATAGTCTGCCAAAGTCATTCCCATTTGTTGAATTTGAGATTCTAATTCATGAATCATTTTATGAATTTCCTCATGTACTAAGATTTCTGGAAACTCCCCCTCTAATTCAATTTTATTTACTAAAACCTCCACCATATCACCTCTTCTTTTTTCTTGTCTTTTAAATTCGTTTTCCTTTTTCATTCCTTCTCTTATATTATCCTTTAACTCCTCTAAATTTTTAAATTTGCCTAAAGATCCAGCAAAGTCATCATTAATTTCTGGGACTTCTCTTTCTTGAACTAAATTCATGCTAACTTTAAATTGAGCTGATTTTCCAGCCAAATTTTTTTCGTGATACTCTTTCGGAAATTTTAAATCAAATTCTTTTTTTTCTCCTTCTTTCATCCCTATTACTTCCTCTTCAAATCCAGGAATAAAAACATTGCTACCTAAAATTAAATTATGATTGTTAGCAACACCTCCTTCAATTATCACTCCCCCCACTTGCACCTCAAAATCAATAACCACAGAATCATCCTTTTTAGCTGATCTTCTCACTGTCACTAATTTTGCTCTACTTTTAGCTAACTTAGTGATTTCCTTTAAAATATCTTCTTCAGATACCTCTGTTTTTTCCTTGGCAAAAGCATCGTTTATTTTTTTTATTTCTTTTTTGTAATCATTAAGTTTAACTTTCGGCATAACTGAAGTTACTACCATAAATTCCAAATCTTTTTCTCGAGCTAGTTTAACAATATTTATCTCAGGAGAACCAATTGCCTCCACATTTAATTCTTTAATCTTTTTAGGATAATTTTTTTTGATTGCATCTTCGGCAGCTGTGCTTAAAATTAAATCTCCTCCTACTTTTTGCTCAATAATTTTTTTAGGAGCTTTCCCGGGACGAAATCCTTCAACTTTAATTTCTTTAGAAATTTTATTTATCGCTTCATCTATAAAAACCTTCCAATTATCCCAAGGAATACTTATTTTAAATTCAATCTTTGATTTTGGCAATTTTTTAATTTCCATAAAAACTTTTCCTATTAATTAATTTTATTACGCTTCCTTCTCTTTTTCAGAAACTATTTTTTCTACTGTTTCCTCTTCCTTTTTTATTTTTTCTATCTTTATTTCATCTCCAACCACATCAATTTTCCAATTAGTCAATTTAGCCGCCAATCTTACATTTTGACCTTTCTGACCGATAGCTAAAGAAAGTTGATCACTAGGAACTATGGCTGTAGCTTCTTTTGCTTCTTCATTTTTAATTTTCACAGCCAAAACTTTAGCTGGACTAAGAGCAGCAGTTATAAACTTTTCTATATTTTCATTCCATTCAATAATATCTATTTTTTCTCCTCCTAATTCGTCAATAATAGCTTGAACCCTAGTTCCTTTTTGTCCTACACAAGAACCAATTGGGTCAATACCATCTTCTTTGGCAATTACAGCAATTTTTGTCCTCGAACCAGCCTCTCTAGCAATAGCTTTTATTTCTACTGTACCAGAAAATATTTCAGGTACCTCTAGTTCAAACAATCTTCTCACCATTTCAGGATGAGTTCTGCTTAGAATTATCCCAGGCCCTCTATTGTCAGCCTCTATTTTGCCTAAATAAACCTTTAATCTTTGCCCTATTTTGTAATTTTCTCCTCTTACTTGTTCAGAAGGAAACAAAACCCCTGTCGCCTTTCCTAGATCAATAAAAATATTTTGACCTTCAATTCTCTGTACTACGCCATTTAATATTTCCCCTTCTTTCCCTTTATATTCCTCATACATCGCATCTTTTTCCGCTTCTCTAATTCTTTGAATAATAACTTGTTTAGCTGTTTGAGCGGCCACCCTTCCATAACTTTCTTGAGCTTCTAATTCAGTTTCTATAATGTCTCCTATTTTAGCATCTTTTTTAACCAACAGAGCATCTTCTAGTTTAATATCTCTTTCAGGATTAAATCTAGGCATTTTTTCCTCTTCAGTTTCATTATTTTCTTTGGTAAATTCCTTTTTAAGAGTTTTTTCTTCATCCTCTTCAGATAAATTAACAAATTCTCGCACAGTTTCATCTACGACTTCTTTTATTAGAAAAAATTTTACTCCTTCTGCTCCTCCGCCAATTTCAGCCCTGATGTTTTGGCTCTTTTTTCCATAATCTTTTTTGTAAGCCGCCGCTAAAGCTGCTTCCACAGTTTGCATCACTTTATCTTTATCAATACCTTTTTCATCACAAATCTGAGAAATAGCACTGTTAAATTCATTGGAATTTATGCCAGTATTTGTTTCTTCTTGTTTTTTTGCCATACAATTAGAATTTTATTTGATTATAATTATTTTTTGAGATTATTTTATAAAAAAAGACCCGCAACCTGCGAATCTGAATCCTCCCAATCTCCCTGCCATAATAGCAGGTTTTAAGAGATATGTCAAAGAAAATTATTTTGCAATTCTGTTAAATATCTCCACCGCCTCTTCCAACTTTTTCCAACTAGTCGCATAACAAATCCTAAAATGAGTGTTTTTTTGGCTAAATGAGCTTCCGGGAACCACAATCAGGTTATTATCTAGACATTTTTGAATAAAATCTTCAGCTTTAAATGGATATTTAATAAAAAAGTAAAAAGCCCCTTGTGGCTTAATAATTTCATATTTATCTTTAAGGCCATTGTAAACTAAATCTCGCCTTTTCTTATATTCTTTTATGATCTGACTATTTTTAGTTTTTAAAGCTTCAATTGTGGCATATTGAAAAGGAGTTGGTGCACAAACAAAAGTAAACTGCTGAATTTTTAGTGCATTTTCAATTATTTCTGTCGGAGCGCTCAAATAGCCTACTCGCCAACCCATCATAGCCTGTGATTTAGAAAAACCACCCAAGACTACCGTCTTATCATAAAAACGTCCTATCGAGATGTGCTGGCCCTCATAAACGAAATCAGCATAGATCTCATCAGATAAAACTACCAAATCATTTTTCTGAGCTATTTGAGCTAATTTTTTGAGCTCCTCTTCTTTATAAACGTAGCCGGTTGGATTTTCGGGGGTACTAAAGATTATGGCTTTAGTTTTTTTAGTAACGGCTTTTTCCAGATTTTTAAAATTAATTGAAAAGTCTTTGTTTCTCTCCACTATTCTTGGTTTACCGCCATAGAGTAGAATCAATTGTTTATAACCGACAAAACTTGGATCAAAAATAATTACTTCATCTCCACAATCAATTAAAGTTGGCAAGACTACACTCAAACCACCCGAAACCGCTCCCGTAATAATAATATTTTCTTTCTGATGATTAATTTGTTTTTCTTTTTTTAATTTTTTAGCTATCGCCATTCTTAACTCCTCAATTCCCTGAGTTGGAGAGTATTTATTTTTATTATTTTTAATTACCTCAATAGCCACCTTTTTAATATTTTTAGGAATATCAAAATCGGGCTGACCAATACTTAAATCAATAGGATTTTTGAGCTTTTGGACTAGCTCAAAAGCTTTTCTTATGCCACTGGAGTCCATTTTTTGGACTCTTTTTGAAATCATATTTTAGTCTGTTAATTATTAGCAAGTAGCCAACTAATCTTACTTTGATTACGACATAAATAAATTTTTAACCTACAGGCTAAAAAGCTATTTACTACAAGCTATATTATAGCTGCCAAACACTTTCACCTTCACAAAAGTTTCTAAAAATTTGATTGCATCAGCTACTCGTTTTTCTTCTAAGCTTCCATCAATATCTAAATAGAAAATATAATCGTTCATTTTTGCGCCTGTAGGAATGGACTCAATTTTAGTTAAATTAATTTCTTTTATTTTAAAAACTGATAAAATTTCAAATAATATCCCTGCCTTATCTTTAAAGGGTTCTATTATCAAAGAAGTTTTTTTTCCTTTTAAAAAATCTTTATCTTTTTTGGATGAAATTTCAATAAAACGAGTAACATTAACCATTTTATTACTGATATTTTTTTGTAAAATATTTACCCCATAAAATTTAGCCGCTCTTTCATTTCCAATAGCTGCTACATTCCTATCTTTTGCTGCCATTTCCATGGCCTTGGAAGTAGAGCTCACTTCAATAATCTCTATTCCCTTTTTATTTTTAATAAATTGACTGCACTGTGCCAAAGGCTGTGAGTGAGAAACTATTTTGGAATATTTTTTATTATTAGCAGCTATTATATTATCAATCGCATAATCAATAGCCCTCAAAATAATTACCGGATTTTTTCTGATTGACAAAAAGCTTTCTCGCACTGATCCATTGATCATATTTTCTATTGGAACCAGCCCTTTATAATTTTTATTTTTAAACACTTTTTCAAAAATATCTTCAATGCTTTGCACACAGATAATATCTTCTTTTTTATAATATTCTAAAGCAAGATTATATGAATAGCTAAACTCTGGTCCCAATGTAATTATTTTATTCATCTTATTTTATCCTTTAAACTTGTTATTTTTTACAGCACATTATTTTTATGTTAGCTAATAATGTTTTCATTGTCAAAGCCTTGTCTTTTCGATAAATTTGACATAGTCTCTTTTCTTTGCTATTTTTGCTTACTAACCCTCCAAATAGTTTATTAAACCCGATAAAAAATTATGGCTCTCAAGATTATTGACCAACTTAAAGAATCTATTACATCTGCCAAAAAGATATTAATTTTACTGCCCGAAAATCCCACCAATGACGCTACCAGTTCTGGGATAGCCCTTTATTTGTTTTTAAAAGAAAAAAATATTGAATCAGATATCGCGGTGAGTGACCCATTGCAAAATATCAACAAATTAAATTTTTTACCCAAACCTGAAAATATCTATAACAACGTTTTAAGTGCTAGGGACTTTATTTTATCTTTTAATACCAAATATAACAAAATAACCAACGTTAAAACGAAAGAGTTTCCAAATGAAACACGTATTTATATTACTCCTGAAAATGGAACTATTGATCCTAGAGATTTTTCTTTTATTCCAGCTGAATTTAAATACGATTTATTGATTTGTGTCAATTCGCCCGACAAGGAATCTTTTGGAAAAATATTTGAAGATAATTCAGATATTTTTTATGAAGTGCCTATTATCAATATCGATAACCACAGCACTAACGACAATTTTGGACAAATAAATTTTATCAATATTAAAGCATCTTCTGTGGCGGAAATTATCTTTGATATATTTAGCGAACTAGATAAATCCCTTATAAAAAATGACATTGCCAAATGCCTCTTAACAGGAATAATTAGTTCCACAAAAAGTTTCCAAAATAGCAAAACCACGCCTCATGCTCTAAAAATATCTTCTGAATTAATGACCCAAGGAGCTAATCAACAAGAAATTATCCGTCATCTATTTAAAACCCAGCCTTTCAATATATTAAAACTTTGGGGAAGAATAATGTCCAAATTAAAGTGGGATGCTACTTTAAAGCTGGCCTGGTCAATCGTTTCTTTAGAAGACTTTGTGCAAAGTCGCACAGAGCCTTCGGATATTTCTTTTATTTTAGATAAAATTCAAAGCAATTATGATTTGGGAGAAATATTTTTAATTCTCTACGTTGCCTCTAATCAAAAAATCAAAGGTATCATAAAATTTTCAAATCCAGATAGATTGGCCACCCTCTCTCAATTTGAAAATGGATCTATTGCTGGCGATTTCTATAAATTTGAATTAAATTCTGAAAATGTTGATGAAGCAGAAAAATATTGTCTTGAAAAACTGCGTCATTTTTTTCCTAATTAAACAAAATATTTGTTTGACAAAATAAGTTTTCAAAACCAACATCAATGTTGGTTTTTGTGTTATAATAGTAGTGCAATATTTATAATACAAAATTAATACTATGGTTATCATAACCCAAGAAAAAAATAAAAAAGAACGTGATACTAAACAAATTGACACTCTCAATAAACAACTTGCAGATTTTAGCCATTTAGAAGAAGAGGAAGAAACTTCCGCGCTAGCAAAAAAATTTAATTTATCCTATATTGACTTAAATATCTTCCCGCTAGATCTAGAGGTTCTCAGAAATATACCTGAAGAAGATTCTATTAAATTCAAAATTGGTATAATAAAAAAAGTTGGCAAAAAATCTCAACTAGTTGTTACAGATCCTACTGATAGTGAAACTTTAAAATATTTGCTTTTTTTAGAGAAAGAAAAAGGTTGGGATATCATGATCTACCTAATTTCTCAATCATCAATGGGCAAGATATGGAAAAAATATAAAGAGAATATTTTAATTGAAACTCTCGATTTTTTTCTTATCTCTCTCACAGGGAAAGATTTAGACGCATTCGAAGAAAAATTTAAGGAATTACTAGCATTAAAAGATCGCTTAGATGAAATGAGCACAAGCGAAATATTAAATACTGTTTTTTCTGGAGCCATAAAAATGGAAGCCAGTGATATCCATTTTGAACCTCAAAAAACAAGCATACGAATGCGTTACCGAATAGACGGTGTCCTACAAACTATCGGTGAGCTTCCTTCTACATCCTACAAATCCATAATCTCCAGAATAAAGATGATTGGAAAAATGAAATTAAATCTTAGAGATATTTCCCAAGATGGTCACTTCTCAATTAATATTAACAACAAAAACAAAGCTGACCGCGTAGATATTCGTGTTAGTATCATCCCTGGAAAATATGGGGAAAGCATAGTGCTCAGACTCCTAAATCAGTCTTCTATTCTTGTTAATGTAGAAAATTTAGGATTGAAAGGACTATCCAATGAACAAGTAAATCTCCAAATAGCTAAACCCAATGGAATGGTTTTAATAACTGGACCCACCGGAAGTGGAAAAACTACCACTCTTTATTCTTTTTTAAATAAATTAAATGCACCCGATGTAAAAATCATAACTATAGAGGATCCTATCGAATATGAGATCAAAGGAATTTCCCAAACTCAAGTTCAAAACGATAGAGGCTACTCCTTTAGTGAAGGACTTCGAGCAATCGTAAGACAAGATCCTGATATCATTTTGGTTGGAGAAATTCGTGATAACGAAACAGCAGAAATATCTATTAATGCTGCCCTTACAGGCCATCTTGTTTTTTCAACTCTTCATACTAATAATGCGCCTGCTTCTATTTCTAGACTGCTTGAATTGGGTATAAGACCAGCACTTATAGCCTCTTCCGTAAATATTTTCATGGCTCAGCGCTTAGTACGGCAACTTTGTCCTCATTGTAAAGAACAATACAAACCCGCCAATGAAACTATCGATACTATCAAAAAACTAATTTCTATCATATCTCCAAAATCAAAAATAGAAATACCAAAAAATATAGAATTTTTGTATCGATCAAAAGGCTGCGCTCATTGCAATAATTTAGGCTATAAGGGAAGAATCGGAATATTTGAAACACTTACTATTAATGAAAAAATGGAAAAATTAATTATTGAAATGGCTGGAGAAAGCGAGATAACCAAAACGGCTCTTGAGGATGGAATGGTTACCATGACTCAAGATGGGATTTTAAAAGTCTTAGAAGGAATCACTTCTATGGAAGAAGTTTGGAGGGTCACTGGTCAAACTGCCTTTCTGAAAGATATCTACGAAGATTTAATGGATCAATCGTTGTCTCGAAGTATTCAAATATCTGAAAAACATCTAACTGATGCCCGTAATTATGTTAAAAATCTTACCAAATTCAATGACTACATAACTAAAACTAATTCTAGCGATATAGTTGAAATAATAATTGCCTCCTCTCTACTCTTGTCAGCTGGAGATATCCATATCGAACCAGAAAATGATGATATAAAAATACGTTTTAGAATCGATGGAATTTTGCAGGATATTGCCACTATCCCGCTCAATGAGTACCCTTCCTTACTTGGAAAAATAAAACTACTTTCTGGGCTAAAAACTGGAGTTCGATCTGGAGTAGAAGACAGTCGCTTTAAGATATCTCTAGAAAATAAATTTGAAAATATTACTGACACTGAAATAGATGTTCGTGTTTCTATTATTTTAGGAGGCTATGGAGAAACGGTCGTAATGCGTCTTTTAAATAAATCTGCTACAGCTCTAGAAATAGAAAAATTGGGAATTCGAAAAGAAAATTTAGATAAAATATTAAATGAAATTTCAAAACCCAATGGAATTGTTCTTAATACTGGACCAACGGGAAGCGGAAAATCAACTACTTTATATAGTTTGTTAAAAATTTTAAACAACCCCGAGGTAAAAATAATTACAGTTGAAGATCCGATTGAGTATCAGCTCCCTGGAATTCTTCAAACTCAAGTAAATGAAAATGATGGCTATAGCTTTTCTACCGCCCTTAGGGCGTTGCTCCGTCAAAACCCTAACATTATTATGATTGGAGAGATTAGAGACAACGAAACAGCTAAAACGGCTATTCAAGCATCTTTAACTGGACACTTGATTCTTTCTACTCTTCACACCAATGACGCTGCTTCATCAGTTCATCGATTACTTAACATGGATATAGACTCTGATGAACTAGCTACTTCTGTTAATGCTTTTATGGCTCAGCGCTTAGTAAGAAAGTTGTGCGAATGTAAGGAGGAAATAGATATTCCAGAAAGTATTTTAGGAGAAATCAAAAAAACTGTATCTCTGATATCTCCTCAAACAAAAATAGCCATCCCGACTATAGGCAAAATATATAAACCTAAAGGCTGTGAGAAATGTAATTATATTGGATACAAAGGAAGAACCACCGTTAGTGAAGTCTTGGTTCTCGACAAAGAAATTGAAAAATTAATCTCCCTCAATGCTCTCTCTTCTGAAATAAAAGATAAAGCTATCGAAAATGGAATGATTACTATGTATCAAGATGGGGTATTAAAGGTCTTAGAAGGAGAAACTACATTAGAGGAAGTCAATCGCGTAGCTAAAGATGAAAATTAAAAAAATAAAAAAAGCCTCGGCATTAAGTCGAGGCTTTTTTATTGCGTTTATTATTCTGCAGACAGTCCCAAAAAATAAATTTCTTAGGTAGAGAACGGTGTCGAGGAATGACGCAGTCGAAACCACCTCACCCATATCTGGACAAAAGCTCCCAAATTGAGGATAAAAGATAGAGACCCCCAATTGCCCACAGAATAATAAAAACAATGAAAATAGCATTTAAAAATACCCCCTGTTTTTCAATCATCATCACTGACTCTCAATACTAGCATATCTTTATTTTTTTGTCAATAGGTGATATGATAGACACATAACACCTAACATAAATCATGAAACAAATCTAATTCTTACGCACAACAAGTGTAATATGTTTCATGCTATGTGTTATATGATTTTATGGCTATTACTAATTCCAAAGAACAAGAAGAAGACAAAAAAATAGATTCCACCCTAAGGCCCCAAAGTTTTAATGATTATATTGGCCAAGAAAAGATCAAAAAAAACTTAAATATTTTAATTGGTGCAGCAAGAAAAAGAAATGAACCAGTGGAACATATACTACTTTATGGCTCAGCAGGATTAGGCAAAACTACACTTTCCAATATTATTGCTAAAGAAATGAACGTGGGAATAAAAACTACTTCAGGACCTGCCATCGAAAGAGTAGGCGATCTTGGCTCAATTCTTACCAATCTTAATGATGGGGATATATTGTTCATAGATGAAATTCATAGACTTAATAAGCTAGTAGAAGAAATTCTCTATCCAGCAATGGAAGATTACAAGTTGGATATCATTGTTGGAAAAGGTCCCAGCGCTCGAACGCTACAGCTAGATCTTCCTCGTTTCACTCTTATTGGTGCCACTACTCGACTCGGCTCTCTCTCCAATCCTCTTCGAGATAGATTTGGAGCCATTCATAAATTAAATTTTTATGAAAATGAAGAAATTGAATCCATTATTCGTCGCTCTAGTAAAATTTTAAATATTTCCATCGATGATGAAGGCTGCAAAGATATATCCATTTGCAGTCGCAAAACACCCCGAGTAGCCAATAGAATACTAAAAAGAGTTCGTGATTTTGCTCAAATGGAAAACACAGATATAATAGATAAAGAAATAGCTAAAAGAGCTCTTCGAATGATTGATATTGATGAATTGGGACTAGAACCAGCCGATAGAGATATTATTAGAATAATAATAGAAAATTTTAAAGGTGGACCGGTGGGAATTCAAACTATCGCAGCTGCAACCCACGAAGAAGTCCAAACAATCGAAGATGTTTATGAGCCATTTTTAATTCAAGCAGGACTTTTAGCTCGGACTCCCCGAGGAAGAATTGTAACAGAAAAAGGATACATTCACTTGGGCTATTCTATTTAAAAATAAAAAATAAAATAAAAAAATATGAACAATATCTTCACTGTGGTTTACTTAATGTTTTTATTCGGTTGTTTCGTAGCTAGCATATTTATCGTATACCACATAACACGTTATTCCATAAACAAAAAATCATCCACCACCATGCTTATCTTATTCATTTCCGTTTTATTGCTTTTGATAATGTTTAATCTCTCTGTTTTTAAAACTCTAGATCTAGATAAATCATTTAATTTTTCATCCACACTAGATAATATCAGTGGATCATCTTTTTAATAAACAAAATTATGCAAAAATTTGAGAAATTTTATTTCAGTGGCCAACACAATGGAGAAATAATCATTAAAATAATTCGTCGTCACTGGTTTAATATCCTAGAACAATATTTTATCGTTATAGGTTTACTATTTTTAATGTTGCTTTCCCTACAATTTCTACCCATGTTTTTTTTAGGAAGCACTGAAATGCCCGTTCTTATTTTTGCAGAAAGTTTTTTAGCCATACTTATTTGGATTTATATTTTTATTATTTGGATAGACTTTTATTTTGATGTTTGGATTATCACCAATGAACGAATTGTTAATATAGAACAAAAAGATCTTTTCATTCGAACAATAAGCGAGTTGAGATTTGATAAAATTCAAGATATATCCATTGAAATATTTGGTCTAATCCCTACTATTTTAAATTTTGGAGACATTTACGTGCAAACCGCTGGAAATACAGAAAGGTTTTGTTTCCGCAATGTTCCTGATCCTCAAAAAATCAAAGGTCTAATAATGAATATGCAAACTATGGTAGTAAAGAAAGATGAAGCCGAAATAATCAATCGAATCTCCCCTCTTTTGCGAGGTCAATAAAAAATAATTATCAAAAATATACAGAACAAATTAAAAAACATCCGCGTTATTCGACGGATGTTTTTTAAATATATTACTATTTTTAGCTTTTTGTATCATTCTACAGCCCAGTATCTCTTTTGGGCTAATTTATTTCAATGTCAACATGAATAACTTCAGGAAAGTCTTTTTGGATTTTTTTTTCAATCATATCAATTTTACTTCCCATTAAACGTGGCACACGATCAATATAATCCACGCAAAAACGTACAAACTCATCATAATCGTTTCTAATATCCTCATATTCTTGGCGCAAAGAACCACTTCGATACATCGCCTTCATTAAAGCAGGACCATGAAATTCAATTTCACATTTAATACGATATTTTTTAAAGTCTAAGGTAGAAGATTTAAAATCAATAACTTTTTCAATAGCTACTTCTGCTTCGAGAATTTCGATAATCCTTTTTTGCATTTCTTCCGGCATAGATTTTTCCATTAAATATTCTCTATTTTTTGCAATCAAAATAATAGCTACGATAGCTAGTAGTACACCGATTAAAATTGAACCCGCTGCATCCCAATAGTGTTGTCCTGTTATATAGGTTAGAACGATACTCAAAAGGGCAATTAAGATACCTAAAACTGCTACTCCATCTTCATATAAAACAGCAATAGAAGATGGGTTGCCTATATGTATCGAATACGTCAAACTACGATCTTTAATTTTAATCGCCCTAAAAGCTACCATAAAAGTAATACTTTCGATTATTAACGAAAGTAACAGGATCGCAAAAATAACTGGAGAAATATGCACTTCCAAAGATTGTTGCAAATCAGTTATACCTTTATAAATTGTCACCCCAGCTCCTAAAAAGAAAATTCCACAAGCTGAAATAAGAGCCCAAAAAAATCTCTCATGTCCATATCCGTAAGAAAACTGCTTATTGGCTTTTTTAGTTGATTTTTTAATGCCCACCATAAGCAAAGCTTGATTGGCCGTATCAGCAAAACTGTGAATACTTTCCGAAAAAAGAGCACTTGAGCCAGAAATAAAAAAACCTACAAACTTTAGCAAAGTTACTATAAGATTGCCCAATAAAGCAGACGCCACCGGCCAAAAACCAGGATTTGAATTGTTATGAAGCATATTGAAAAATAAGAATTATATTAAGAGTATAACGTGAAAGGATTAAAAATGAAACAACCTCAATTTTATTTTCAATCTTTCGCGTATCATTTTTATTTTTTTGTCTTTTATATTCCACCCTTTTAAATTCTAAAATATAAATTTTAAAGAGAGTCCTTTCTTTTGTTATTTTTTCATCAATCCTTCTCAAACTAAAAAACATTCTCAAGTGGAGGATGCTTTTTAGCCTTGATTCAGCTAGAAACTTACCGAAACATTGTTACTTGCACTAGCCTCATTACCATTATCATCTTTTACAGTAGCTTCTATTTTTATATTAGAGTTGTTTTTGCTGTCTGGAACGTCATAGGAAATACTCGCTGAACTACTACTGCTAGAATTTATTTCATTCCCATCAGCATAAATTTTAACACTACCTACACCAAAAGGAGCATTGGCCTTAACAGAAATTTTTATCACGCTTCCACTTCCGCTTGTGCTCAGAGTAATCTTTGGAGAATATTTATCAAAGTCGTCTTTATCACAATCTCCTTCCACCATATCATCAGTTATATATTTCTTTTCATTGTTCTTTTCATACCATTTTTTTACTCCTTCTTCCCATCGAGAAAATTGAGGATCATCTTCTGGATTTTTAGGGTATTCTCCTTGCGGATTATCTTTATTAACATACCATAAAATATTATGCGCCGCAGCTACCAATTTGTTTTTTCTTTCACTGTCAGGACAATATTTATTGGCCTTGCACCATTTATCATTTTTTCCTGGTATTTCACAAACTTCAATTTTCTTTTCAGGATCCAATTTTCCTGTCAAAACATCTTTTTCAATATCTTTCATGGATTCTTCGTTATCATATTTTGGAAAATCTTCCTTATTATAATTTCCTAAAACCTGATCCATAAAACCCCTCCAAATAGGAGCCGCTATATAAATACCATCAGCCCCTGTTTTCATAGAAGAATTATCATTGTTTCCTGCCCAAACCCCCACAGCAATTGATGGAGTATACCCCATTGTCCAACCATCACGAAATTCATTAGTAGTTCCGGTTTTAGCCACTACTTGTCTATCATCAAATCTTAAAGGATTATTTTCTCCAAAAACAGGTGCTCTATTTTTGTTGTCGGAAATAACCGAATCAAGCATGGCTAAATATTTCTCATCCACTACTCGATCTCCTTTGTTATCCTTAAATTCTTCAACAACTTTTCCATCCTTATCTTCTATTCTTAGAATGGCTGTTTTGTTATGTTTTATTCCATCATTGGCTAAAGTAGCATATGCGTTGGTATGATCCAAAAGTTGAACCTCTCCACCGCCTAAAACCAAAGACAACCCATACCTATCGGGCTCGTTAAGCCCTGTTATTCCCAGATTCTTGGCCATATTTATACTGTCCTTAACTCCTGCTAGATACAAAGTCTTAACGGCTGGAATATTCAAAGACATTCCCAACGCCTCTTTCATCTTAATAGGGCCTCTAAAACTTCCATCATAATTTTGAGGAATATAGTTGTCATCACTCCCTTTATTAAAATCGGTTTCTACATCATAAATAATAGTATCTGGGAAATATCCCTTAGTAAAAGCGGTCAAATAAACAAATGGCTTAAAAGATGATCCCGGTTGTCTGTCGCGTATTGAGACATTTACATTGGGTTCAAAAAGACAATTTTTTCCAGGAATGCATCCGTCCGGATAACTGCTTCCAAAATAATCCTTGGAACCCACCATGGTCAGAATTTGACCAGTCTTAGGATCAATAGCAACCAATGCAGCATTTGAAGAATTCCATTTTTTTTGATTTGCCTCAACTCCCTCTTTTACAACTTTTTCAGCAATCTGTTGTTTATCCCAATCCAGTGTAGTATATATTTTCATTCCACCCTCTTCCATCTCTTGAGTCCCATATTTATTATCCAAATACTCTTTTACATACATAACAAAATGAGGAGCATTGATATTTTCTTTTTTTAAAATAATTTTATTTAGAACATCTATTTTTTTGTAATTTTCAGCATCTTCTCGAGAAATATATCCTAAATTGGCCATCTTATCTAAAACCGCCTCTTGATTAGCTTTTAACCTATCAGTATGTGATCCAAAGGGAGAAAAGAATGATGTAGCTCTGGGCAATACAGCTAGAACAGCAGCCTCATCATAAGTTAAATTTTTAGCGTTCTTACCAAAAAAAGTTTGCGCAGCCGATTCTATTCCATAAGCATTAGATCCGTAAGGAATCTCATTGAGATACATTCTTAAAATTTCATTTTTGGAAAACCTTTGTTCTATTTCTAAAGACAATATTACTTCTTTTATTTTTCTGGTTATCGTCTTTTCTGAAGTTAAAATAGAATTTTTTACAAATTGTTGTGTAATAGTAGATCCACCTTGTGAAGCCCCTTTATTTAAAATATCTTTTAAAATTGCTCTAACAATAGAAGAAAGCTTTATTCCATGATGAGAATAAAAATCTTGATCTTCTGATGCAATCGTGGCAAATCTTATACTTTCAGGCATTTCATCAAAAGAAATCAATGTTCTTTTTTCTTCTCCGTGAATTTCATATAGGACATGTTGACCTGTTCTATCATAAATTTTAGTTGATTCGGCCACAACTCGCTTATTAACTTTATTTGGATCTGGCAAATCTTTAGCAAAATAAGCAAAAATACCAATCGCTATCACAATAGTCGCCGCAAACCCAAAAGCAATAAACATCAAAAATGCCTTCCACCAAGACACCTTGCCTTCTTTATTTTTTATTTTTCTTGCTACAAAAGCTCTCATTCTCAAATTTATATTTTAATATTATATACCATTATTTTACCAGACTTTTTGTATATAATACAAATGATTTAAATGTTAACTGATTTGTTATGTTTAACTACTATAAAAGCCTACTTAGTGTTTTTGCCTCAGTTTCCCTTTGCTGAATTATACGTCATGACATAATTTCTATCAAGGATGTCTAAGCTAGCCAACTATCTCTACGATTTTTTTCTCCAATAAATCTAATTCTATTAGAGATTTTTTATAAACCTGTCGGAATTTCTTATTTTATTCGAGTTTACTTGGATATTTTTTTCACTATTTCATTGGCTACATTTATACCCGTTGCTCCCTCAAATCCCTTAAACTGGGCAGAAGTATTTATTTCTAATGCCAAATATTGATCACCTTTTTTTATAAAGTCAACTCCGCCATAAAATAATTTTCCTGCTTTTACTATTTTTTTGGCTAAAAATTTTAGTTTTTTGTCCAAATCGGCTACCTCTGCTTTTCCGCCCAATGAAACATTGGCTTTGAATCCTCCATCTTGAGAAGTTCTTTTCATTACTCCTAAAATTTTTCCACCCAAAATCAAAACTCTAAAATCAGTACCGGCTGATTCCTCAATAAATTCCTGCAAAATGAAACCAATTCGACTAGCATGATTTTCTTTTTTTTCTAATCGTTGATGAACTTCTCTGATGAATTCCAAAATTTCTTGATTACTTTTTACAATTCTCACATCTCTTCCGACACTTCCTACATTTTTTTTCATAACCAGTGGGTAGCCACCTAAAAATTTAACTAACTCACTCAGTTCTTCATTGCTAGTAAATCTTAAAAGCGTAGTTTTGGGAGTAGGTATGTTATTTTTTTCGAAAAAGACTGACGTTAAAAATTTATCAGCAAAATTTAAAGCCTCTTTTGAAGGCCAAATATTTTTCATGCCCAAAGAACTAATTTTATGAATAGCAAAGAAGTTCATCGTGGCATTAGATAAAAACCAAAAAAAATCCTTTTTATTAAAATCTAATTTTTTACCATTTAAAAATACCCCCTCCGAAGTAAGAATTAAGTCATAAGAACTGCAAAAAATAATTGCTATTTTATTGTTTCTTTTTTTTGCTTCCTCAGCTATCCTTTCATAACGATAATCCTTTTTTGAATCAGCAATAATATATATATTTTTCATTTATTTATTGTTATATTTACTCACGGCATAGGCTATTATTGATTTAGCAGGATTAATGCCTACTACTTTTTTGAAAGCCATCCATTGAGGAGCATTGTTCACCTCCAAAATATACTCCTTGCCATCATAGATTACCACATCCACTCCAGCTACTTCATATTTATAAGCCCCTGCTGCTTTTAAGGCTATTTCCTTCAAAGAATTTGTGAGCTCCATCTTTTCTACTTTTGATCCAAGAGATGCATTGGAACGAAAATCATCTTTTTTTACAAACCTCTTCATTGCTCCAAGCACCTCATCTCCTACTACAAAAACTCTTATATCATAAGCTATGGGAATATATTCCTGAAAAAAAAATTTATCAGTTTTTTCAATAATTTTAAATTTTTCCAATTCCTCCAAATTATTTATTTTTTGCACACCTCTTCCTTTGCTTCCCACAATAGGCTTGGCGATAATAGGAAATTTTATTTTTTCTGAAACTGTTTTTTTATTTTCATCCAAAAATATTTGTATCGTTAATGGACTCGCTATTCCTGCCTGACTCAACAGATAAGATTCATAAACTTTTCCCGCAATATAATTTTCTCCCACTACAGCATCTATAACAACTTTATCATTTTTCAAAAGAAAATTGGCGATAATACAAACCTCATTTTTTAATGATCTAAAAGCACTTCTTAAAATAAAAACATCAAATTCTAAAATCGATTTGTTCCCAAATAAAATATCAAAACCATCCACTGAACTTACGAGAGTTAATTCCTTTACATTAATATGGGTAGCTCGATGTCCCATTTTTGAAATTTCATCAATTAAGTCTTCAACGTGTTCCCCTCTTTTTCCCCCAATAACGGCAAAAGATATTTTTTTATTTTCCATTTTAATTAAAAACTTACTTGTTAAATATTAATTTTTTCTCTAAAAACTAGAGCATTCAAGCTCCTCCCACTTTATGAACTTTATAACTATTTATTCACATCCACTAAAAATCTTCCCAGATTTCTTTTTCCAACAATAATCGGGTATTTTAAATGTGCTCTATCTATGATTGTTACCTTGGAATAAATTTCTCTTCTATCCATTATTATTTTAATTTTTACCATAGGACGATAAGTTGTTCCATGCGAAGAATGCACTACCACTGTTGATTCAATATGGGGAACTTTTCTAAAGATATTCCAGCGCTCTTTCCTATCTAAATCTTTTATGTCGTTATAATTAACTTTTAAATTTTCATAAGCTTCCACAGTTTTTTCAAAACCTAATTGCCTAGCCAAATCTATATCAATAGATGACCAGCCCGCCCCTGTGTCAATTTTTGCTTCTACTTCAATTTCCTTTCCATTTCTTCCAATTAATATTATTTTTTCGATACTGCCAATCACGCGTTGCCCTGAAATATCTTCTACTTCTTCCTCTATTTCTCCTCCAAAAAGATCCATACCCACATTTACTCCTCTTTTGATAGTTTTAATTTTTATTCCCTCTATTCTCTCCATTCTTTCTCGCAGTCCTGCCTGATTGGCAACTTGGATAGAAAGACCGGCTCTAGCATTTACTTCAAGAAAAACGGGACCTCGTTCTTTATCGATAGCCACATCCGCTCCAAGAAATCCTAAGCCGGATATCTCTTGAGTTTTGACAGCTAATTCAAGAATCTCTCTCCAAAAAGGAATCCGTAATCCGGATACACTTAATCTAGAATTGGGGATAGTGTCAATAATTTTTGATTTTTTGCCTTGTACTGCTGTAGTAGTAACTCCACTGGCTAAATCTATTCCTACTCCTACTGCTCCCTGTTGAAGATTGGCTTTTCCACCTGATTCTCGAGTAGGAAGCCGAAGCATAGCCATTACTGGAACTTTATTATAAACAATAACTCGGATATCCGGTATTCCCTTAAAGGAGTAGGGTTTAAATAATTTTAATAATCGCAATCTTTCTTCAAAAAATGCAGTGTCTGGCACTCCCGAAAGAGAAAAGCTTCCATCTAAAATATTTCTAATGTGATTTCTAAAATCTTCAATGGTAATAATTGATCCATCGGCCTTAATCCAAGTATCAGGACGATTTTTTTTCTTTCCATAAACAACAATTATTCCTTCTCCGCCCAATCCTCTAGTAGGCTTTAAGGCAAAACTATTAGGTAGTTTATTCCAATTGAAATTGTCTAATTCTTCATAATTTCTTATTTTGGCCACTAGCTTGGGCACAGGGATTCCTCCTTTTTTAAGCATTTTTTTGCTTACCAACTTGTTGTCAGCAATTCTTATTGCTTTTTTGGGATTGTTAGGACGAATAAATCTAAGATTTCTAGAATTCATTCCCAAAAGCTTATTTCTATTTTTTATAAATTGTAGCATAACAAAAAGTTTTAAATCTAAATTCTAGGAATAATTATATTTTTTTCAAAACATCTCTAAATCTCCAATATTCAGTCAATCTTAAACCAGTCCATTTCCCTAAGAAGATATTAAAAGGAATAGTTAAAAGAACTACCCAAGGATATTCTAAAATTAAAATAGTTAGAAATCGAGAACTAATAATGGCATATGTTACTAAAGAAATGAAAAGTGTTTCTATAGCTAAAATAAAGGCTGTTTTGCTACCCTTTTCTATTTGAGCTGCTACAAATTTCTCTACAATAGTTATCATTATCAAAAGAGGAAAAATTGAAACAGAGGCTAATCCTGTTCGCTGAAAAAATCCACCCACCACCAAAATCGCTAAGATAGAAAAAGCTACAACACTTAAGGTTATGGCTACTCTTGGTAAATAAAGCATCCTTAATTTCTTTAAAACATATCTAGTTCCCATTCCCGCTAAAATAACACTGATAAATATAGCAATCCCATATTTTATTCCTTTAGACCCAGCTTCTTCGGCAATAGCAAAAAAAGCAAAGGTAATAATTGAAGGCGTGTAAATCCCAAAAGCCTTAATTCCAACAACCTGACGGAAAAAGGCTACTAAAGTTGCTACTATTGGCAACATCAAAATTAAAAGGATGCTTTCTTGTGGAACGCCTTGAGAAACAAAATAGTTAATTAAATTATTAGCATGCATATTCATTTATATTACAAATTTAAATTAAAAAATCCCTTGGTTTTTTACAGCTTAAGTATAACACCAAAAACGATTTATGATAGTAACCTATTTTAGCGCTGTTGTCAATATTGTCTACTAATATTTCTATTAATTACGAACTCGTACGAAAATACAAACAAATTCCCTTTGTCATTTCGCCTGAATAAATTTATGTACCCATAAATTCAGAAGTAGAAAAATCTAAAATTCTTGTATTTATAACTTCTCAAAATCCTATATTATAAACCTTAAAAAAAATTTATCTTTCGCTATCTTCTTTGGCTATGTTAAAATTTCTGCTCTGCATATGACAAATAGCAATAGCAAGAGCATCCGCTGTGTCATCTGGCGTGGGAACAGATTTTAGTTTTAAAATATTTTTTACCATTTCTTGTACTTGTCTTTTATCCGCTCGACCATAGCCAGTTACGGCTTGTTTAACTTGAAGAGGCGTATATTCAAATACTTTTAAATTTGCCTTAATTAAAGTTAACATTATAGCTCCTCGAGATTGACTGACTTTCATAGCAGTTTTTATATTTTTAAAAAAGAATAAATCCTCTATGGCACCCTCTATAGGCTGATATTTTTTAATAATTTCTTCAATATCAAAAGCTACTTCTTTTAATCTTTGGCAAGTAGAGTCCTTTGGGGACGTACTAATATGCCCATAAGCGATAGGCACCAATTCTTTTTTGTGTTGTTCCAAAATCGCCCACCCCGTAGTGGCCGTCCCCGGATCAATTCCCAATATCCGCATAAAATTTATTTTAAATTATCATAAATCTCCACCACATCATCGTTTTCATCCAATTTTTCCAAGAGAGCTTCATATTTTTCCCTATCTGCCTCGGGAATTTCACTTTTTTGAGTAGCTATAAAAGTCAGCTCGGCACTCAAAATTTCCAAACCTTCTTTTTCTAAAAATTCTTTTACTTTCTTTAAACCAGCTACTTTAGTATAGACAAAAGCACCCTCTTCTTCTATTTGAAAGTCATCCGCTCCGGATTCAATAATTTTCAATTCTAATTCTTCACCCGCTATACCATCGGCTTTAATCTCAATCTCCCCTACCTGATTAAATAAATATCCTACCGACCCCTCAGGCACTGTCTTTCCTCCACCTTTAGTTAAAATGCCTCGCACTTCACCAAAAGTTCTATTTTTATTATCTGTGGCCGTCTTAATTAACATCGGTACCTGCACTGGACCATAGGCTTCGTAAATTACTTCTTCTATTATAGAGCCGTCTTTTAATTCGCCTGTGCCTCTTTTTATCGCCCGTTCAATGTTATCTTTAGGCATATTCACACTCCGTGCCTTATCTGCCACCATTTTTAATTTAAAATTAGTCGCTAAATCCCCTCCACCCTCACGAGCAGCAATGGTTATTAATCTACCCATCTTGGTAAATATGTTGGCCTTTTTGGCGTCATTAAGTCCTTTTCGGTGTTTAATTCCAGCCCAATGAGAATGTCCTGACATATGATTAGCTTTTTAGTTATTAAATAGTAGATTCTTAGTGTTTTATTATATCAAAAACCTTTCTTTCTGATTCTATCACTGGAAAATTAAAATTTCAAGTTGGAAAATAAAAAACCCGCACAATATGAAAATTATCACTGTGCGAGCTATTTGCAAACTTAACATCTACTTAAAATACAGATATTCCGAAGGTCTAAAAATTCCTCTTTCCGGATATTCCAAATCAATTCTTGGCAAATCAGACTCATACAGCACCAATGAATTGGTTGGCACGATTACAATCGAACCTTCGGGAGCTATTTCGGAAAGTTCTTTTTCAATTTGACGCTGCCTTTTTGGGCTGGCCCCTTCTTCAGGTTGATCAATGAACAAAATTTTGGGCTTCTTTAATTTTTTATGTGTACCACAGAAAGCATCCCCCGATTTCAAATTTTGAAGACACTCATCAATGGTCTGTCGACTTGACCGATGATAATCCCAACCACGAAATCCGTTTTTCACAGCATCCCTATCCTCAAACATATGCTTTTGCTCAAGGGCGATTTTTTCACCGATGACAGCCGCACAATCAGCATATTCCTCTACTCTCAAAAATTGTGCATCTTCTAAAACAATCACCTTGGCAATTTCAGGTGCTAAACCAGATTGCGTTAGAAAAACAATTCCATAGACATAAGATTCATTTGGATTAAAAACATACTCCCGCGCCCGACTTTCTGCTCTTTGAAAAGCCTCAACTGTTATAGCATATTCTTTATTTGACTGTATTTGCTCCTCCAACTTCAAGACAAAATAAATTGCTTTAGCCAAGGTTGATTTTCCATAGCCATTCTCTCCAACAATCAGCGTTATTCCCGTTTGAAAATCCAATGCCGGCAGTTTTTTCAGCCTAACCAGAACTGCTCGCAATTCATCTTGGAGTTTGTCTTCTTCCTCTTCCTTTCCAAACTTGACTTGCTTCGGTAGCTTAATATTGTTTAGCTCTTGCTTTTTTATATGCAATCGCAAGGATGCCTTCTTGAAAAGATTTTTTTTATTATATATTTCTTCTTTATACTCTTCCATCTCAACCAAAATCTTTTTTTCTTCCGATGTCAGCTCTTTTGATTTTAATCTCTCTGTTTCTTTGTATTCTGGAAGTCCCAGCTTATCCCAAGGATTTTGCTTCATACCTTTCTCCTCGTTTATTTTTATAGAGAAATTTTATCTCGCATATGTGGAGGAAAGCATATTCGAATGCGTTCCTCTAGCGATTTTAGTGTCATTTCTTCATCTAATGGAACGACTATTTTTTGATCAGGCAACCCATAGCACGTAACGACATCGCCTCCGTCATAATGATAAATCCATTCCTCAATAATTAGATTCCAACGCAAATACGTGTCCGTCATATGCATAAACATAATTTCGAAAGGATTCTTTCTTTCACTCCTCACAACACACACTCTTTCTCGGCTGATATTTATTCTCCTGAAAAAATATCTCCCGATAACATCCTTTTCATCGGCACCAAGCCAAGGAATTGTTTCTCCGGTTACTTTTTTCTCTGTAAAATCCCTAGAATTAATTATTGTTTTCAGTATATTTTCTGTATCCATTTTCATCTCCTTTATTCTATTAATTGGCACCACATAATCAGTAGCACGATAAATTACCTCTTATTGTCAATGTTCTTATCAGCTTTCCAAGCTAACAAAGTAGTATATAACAAAATAAATGATATGTCAATAATTAGCAACACTTTTATGACGTAGTCTTGACTTTTTATCAAAAATAGCCTAAAATAATGGTATAAATTTAATATAAAATGTTGACCAAATTATCGACATAATCACCATTATGCTCAAAAACGAACTAGCCGACTTCGGTTTAAATCAAAAAGAATCAAAAGTCTATCTGGCACTCCTAGAATTGGGCGAAGCCAGTGTGCTTAGCATTGCCCAAAAATCCGGCCTGAAACGCACCAGTGTCTATAATCTCTTGGAAGTCCTAAAGGAGCGTGGCTTGGTCGGTACAGTCAGTAAGCGCAAGAAGCAGAATTATTTTGCCCAAAATCCCAAAAAGATAGAAAGTGAATTGGAAGAGAAACAACTGAAGTTGAAAAAAATTATGCCGGAACTACTATCTCTTGCCAATCTCATCGATAAAAAACCCAAGATCCAATATTTCGAAGGTGTGGGTGGCATAAAATCCATTCTAGATGATGAACTGGCATCCAACCAACATGAATTTATCGGCTGGTGCACTGAAGGATATCGTGAATTCTTAGGTGAAAGATATTTTATGGATTATTTCACGCCCAAAAGGATCGAAAAGAAAATCTATTTCCGCTTCATCACGCCCATAAGCGATCATTATCAGATGTTGCAAACAAGAAGCCAGCAACATTTTTGGAAAATCAAAATGATGAGCTTTGGTGAGCTAACTTTAGAAACCGACATTGTGCTGTATGGAAAATCAAAAATTTCTATTATTTCCTATTCCGAAAAAATCGGACTTATAGTTGAAAGTGCTACGATGTTCAACACATTAAAAGCTATTTTTGAATCGCAATGGATCTTGGTTGAGTAATTTTTTTAAAATAAATTTTACTAATCGCTAAAAACGTAAATAAATATCCAAACAAAAACCACCATTTTATAAAGTCTGGTGGTTTTTTATATTGTTCTATGCTATATGCTACATGCCTTAAATAATCGTCGAAGCTCCTACCTTATCTCCATCCTTCATATTCATCACACGCACTCCTTGAGTAGCTCTTCCTAAAACGGAAATACTTTTAAGTGGAATGCGGATAATTTGACCTTTAGTGGAAGTGACAAATAAATCACTTTCAATTTCATCGGCGTTCACAATTCTTCCCCCGACTAACTTTCCGGTTTTAGAAGTTATGCTGGCAGTTTTAATTCCACTTCCTCCCCTTTTTTGAATTTTAAATAATTTTAAATCACTTCTTTTGCCATAGCCATTTTCACTAATGACCATCAGCTGATTACCCAATTGTCCTTTAAAAACCGCATCGGTTCCGATAACTCTGTCATCTTTTCTTAATTTTACACCTCGCACTCCACCTGCACCTCTTCCCATGGCACGCACATCAGTTTCTTTAAAGCGAATAGCCTGCCCACCAGAAGTTGCCATTACAATTTCATCAGTACCTGTTGTTAATTTTACCCATCTCAATTTATCTTCTTTGCCAAGATTGATAGCTATTAAACCACTTCTTCTGACATTTTCAAATTCTTCGATCTTAACTTTTTTAACATTTCCTCCCTCGGTTGCCATAAAGAAAAATTTAAATCCATCATCTTTATTGAAAGCCACCATTTCGGTTACCTTTTCCCCTGAAGACAATTGTAGAAAATTAACTAAAGCTTGTCCCCTGGAAGTTCTGGTAGATTCCGGAATTTCAAAAGCTTTAGTTTGAAAAACCTTTCCGCTATCAGTAAAGAACAATAAATTATCATGCGCCATCACGGCATAAACTTGCGAAATAATATCATCTTCTTTGATATTGGCACCTATTACTCCCTTACCTCCTCTTTTTTGAGTTTTATAAACATCTGGACTCATTCTTTTTACGTAGCCACTTTGAGAAAGCGTAATAATTGATTCTTCATTAGCTACCAAATCTTCTTGTTTAAACTCACCTATTTTTCCCTTTATTACTCGAGTTTTTCTTTCATCTCCATATTGCTCTTTAATTTCAATAAGTTCTGTCTTAACGATTCCCATTAATTTTGTCCTGCTCTTGAGAATAGCCTCCAATTTAGAAATTATTATCATTTTCTCCTTCAATTCGTCCTCAATCTTTTTTCTCTCTAATCCAGCTAAAGTTTGCAATTTCATTTCCAAAATAGCATCCGTCTGCCTATCTGTAAATTTAAACTTCTTCATTAAGTTTAAATGAGCATCCGCACGAGTTTTAGACTTTTTAATAGTTTCAATTACAGCATCAATATGATCAAGAGCCTTTTTGAGTCCCTCTAAAATATGTGCTCTATCCTTAGCTTTTTGTAAATCATATTGAGTTCTACGAGTAACTACCTGTTCTCGATGCAAAACATAATGAGCTAACATTGATTTTAAATTCATTACCTGCGGATCAATCCCATCCACTAAAGCCAACATGTTTACATTAAAATTCTTTTGTAAATCTGTTAAAGAGTAAAGTTTGTTAAGCACCTTTTCAGGATAAGAGTCTTTTTTTAATTCAACCACTATTCTCACTCCGTCTTTATTGGATTCATCTCTCAATCCTTTGATTCCTTGAATTTTTTGCTCTTTTACTAAAAGTGCAATTTTTTCCAATAAAGTCGATTTATTGGTTAGATAAGTTATTTCTGAAACTATTATTTGGTAAGATCCACCCTTAGTTTCTGTAATAGTAGCTTTTGCTCGAGTGGTTATACCACCTCTTCCATTGATATAAGCTTCTCGAATGCTTTTTTGATCATAAATTATTCCTCCCGTTGGAAAGTCTGGACCTTTTACAAATTCTAATAAATCATCTACGCTAGCCTTTGAGTTATCAATTAAGTGTATCGTAGCATCTATTAATTCCCCTAAATTATGAGGAGGGATGTTTGTAGCCATTCCTACCGCGATGCCCATAGAACCATTCAAAAGTAAATTAGGAAGCCTTGCTGGCAAAACCGTTGGCTCCTTGTGCACACCGTCAAAATTGGGAACGAAATCAACGGTATCTTTTTCAATATCTACTAACATTTCTTCAGCAATTCTCTTTAGTTTGGCTTCCGTATAACGATAAGCTGCCGCACTATCTCCATCCATTGAACCAAAATTTCCTTGACCCCAAATAAGTGGATAACGCAAAGAAAAATCCTGAGCCATTCTTACCATCGTATCATAAACAGCAGTATCTCCATGTGGATGATATTTCCCCAACACTTCTCCTACCACAGTAGCTGATTTTCTAAATTTAGAATTAGATCTTAATCCAGTTTTCCACATAGAATACAAAATTCTTCTATGAACTGGTTTCAATCCATCCCTTACATCAGGCAAGGCCCTTGCCACAATAACACTCATAGCATAGTCCAAATAAGATTGTTGAACTTCCTTGACAATCGCCTGTTTCTGAACTCCTTTGTTTTTAATGTTTTCTTTTTCCATTTTTATATAAAATATTACAAATAATTTAAATAAATGTTATTTGCCAACATTTTCTAAATTATCATTATTTTGAATAATAGACTGATTTTCATTGATCTGGATTTGTTCATTTTGATTTTGCTCCAATATAGTTGTTGTATCTGTACCACTATTTATAATTTCTCTTCCTCTAAACATGCTTTTAACAGAAAAAATCCAAATAAAAATAACAAAAAACATGCAAATTGCTACCATTGCCCAAACATAGCGAATCTTTTCGTGTTCGGGTTTTTGACGAATCTCTTCGATTTTATCTATTAGGCTCATATTTTTAAAAAAATTATCAGAAAAATTAAACACTCATCAAAAGCACTTCCATAGTTTTTTCCTCTAAATCCTTCTTTTTGATTGTTATCTTGTTAACTTTTTCCTTGGGACAATTTCCTATTTCATTACAAAATTCTTTTTCATCAGCAATATCAATTTTTGTTCCAGTCATTTTGTAGTGAATTGGAATTATAATAGCTGGACTTAGTTTTTTGGCTATTTTTACTGATTGTTTCGCATCAATGGTATATTTTCCACCCACTGGAATCATCAGAATGTCCACCTCTCCTATTTGTTCTACCTGTTTAACAGAAAGCTCTGTACCCAAATCTCCCAAATGACAAATCCTAATATCCTCAGTATCTAAAACAAAAATAGTATTACGACCTCTCTCTGCGCCTTCTTTGTCATCATGAAAAGAGTCTATACCAGTAACATTTATTCCCTTAATTGAATATTCTCCAGGAGTATCTATGACAACAGGACTATCTTTTAGCGCTTCGGCATTACTATGATCATCATGTTGAGTGTGTGAAATAAAAACTATATCCGCCCTTCCTTGTGGTGGTTTTAAGCCAATCTTTTTATCAAAAGGATCCATAAAAGCCACTACGCCATCAGTATTTCTGCCCTCTGATTTGGTAGTTATCTTAAAACAAGAATGACCATAATATTGAATATTCATATTTAAAGCACTGAAACAACACAAACAACCAAAAAAATGCTGTCTGTATTTTTCTTTATTTTATATTTCTAAACTACGTTTAATTTTAGCACAATAATTTTTGATTGTCGAGATTTTGGTTCTTTTCTTTTTTTTTATATAATGGTATCTTATGAAATAGATTAATTGTAGGATTTACGCGTTTGAGCTAATGTAAGTCTAACTTTTGAAAAATATTATTTTTTTAAATTGTCTTACAAAGGGAAAATCAATAAAAAATGATATAAATTTTAAGTTTATTCAAGCCCGCCCCTGTAGTTCAGTGGATAGAACAAGTCACTCCTAACGACTAAACGGAAGTTCGACTCTTCCCGGGGGCACATATTGCAAAAAAGAAAAGACAATTTATTGTTTATTTTTTGTTAAAACATTTCATTTTATGCTTAAAAAAATACCACCAACAATCTTACTGGCTCTTTCAAAAATCAAAGAATACAACTTTGAAGCTTTTATTGTTGGGGGATGTGTTCGTGATTTGCTTTTAAAGAACGATCCTAAAGATTGGGACATTACTACAAGCGCCCTTCCCCAAGAAATTCTAAAAATATTTCCCGAGGGAAAATACGAAAATGAATTTGGCACAGTAATTGTTCCTGAAAAATATTTAGGAGACATAAAAAGTAAAAGAAATGTCGAAATAACCACTTATCGCATAGAATCCGACTATTCTGATAAAAGGAGACCTTCTAAAATTATTTTTGCCAAAAAAATAGAAGATGATCTAATGCGAAGAGATTTTACTATTAATGCGTTAGCCCTTAAAATAATAGATGAAAATGTTTTTAAAATAATAGATTTATTTAAAGGAGAACAGGATTTAAAAAATCATCTGCTGAGAGCGGTGGGCAATCCTAATGATAGATTTAATGAAGACGCTCTTCGAATGATGCGAGCAGTGCGTTTTATTTCTCAATTTGAAAAGCAATCCTCTCCTGATGAATGGCAAATCGAGAAGGAAACATTTTCAGCTATTTTGAAAAACAAAGATCTTTTAAAATTCATCTCCCCAGAAAGGTTGGGAGACGAATTTACAAAAATTATTTTGTCCGATAATCCCACTTTAGGCATAAAACTACTAGTAAAAACTGGTCTAATGAAATATATTATTCCAGAAATATCCGATACTATTTCAGTAGAACAAAATCGCCACCATTATCATGGACCTTACAATACCGTTTACAAGCATCTTTTGGCTAGCCTAGGAGCTTGTCCCTCAAACAAACTTGAAGTACGTTTAGCCTCTTTTTTGCATGACATTGGAAAGCCAGAATCCAAAAGAGGAATAGGTGAATTTTCCACTTTTTATGGACATGAATATATTAGCGCAAAAAAAACAAAACAAATTTTATCTCGTTTGAAATTTCCCAAACGCATTATCGAAAAAACTACCCTATTGGTTAAAAACCATATGTTTTATTATAATGTTGATGAAGTTGGAGAAAAAGGGGTGCGTAAAGTTATTCAAAAAGTTGGATTAGGGAATATAAACGATCTTATTGATGTACGAATTGCCGATAGGCTTGGAAGTGGCACTGCTAAAGCTGTGCCCTATAAATTGCGTCATTTTAAATATATAGTAGAGAAAGTTTCTACTGATGCAATTTCCGTTGGTCAATTAAAAATAAACGGCAACGACTTAATGCAAAAATTAAACATTAAGCCAGGACCTAAAATAGGAGCTATTTTAGATATCCTTCTTTCAGAAGTGATCAATGATGCTAAGCTCAATAATGAAAAATTTCTTTCCCAAAGAGCTCTGGAATTAAAAAATGAAAATATTGACGGTCTCAGAAAGATAGCTAGGGAAAAGATTAAAGAAGAAAAAGAAGATTTAAATAAAAAAATTAAAGATAAACATTGGATAAAATAATTTCGTTCAAAAAATAAGCTTATTTTGAGCAAATTCGATAATTTAAATATATAAATTAATCAAACACCTATGCAAATTAAAATAACCAATATTCAAGAAAACCCAACTACTCTTCTTCGAAGAGCAGGCTACTCTTTTCAAAAACATATCGAAAATGAAATGAGTTTTGTTCGCCCCCTAGCACTGGCCGGCTATCCTAGATTTCATATGTATGCTCGAGTAGAGGACACTTTCTCTTTGATAATAAACATTCACCTTGATCAAAAAAAAGAAACTCATGGGGATAGCACTAGACATCACGGAGAATACGCTAATGATGGAGCGCTAAAGACAGAAATAGATAGAATCCTACCCATCCTGAGAGCATATTAGCACGTTAACATTTTAACTTATTAGCATTCTTTAATGTGCCATTTTAATTTACCTCATTAAAGCTACTATAAAACGGGCCAAATAAAGTTAATATGCTAAAATATTACTATATTAAAATACTAACGTGCGTGTGTCTTGATTTTTTATTGAAAATAATTTATCATTACCTTGTTTTGAAAAAATAAATTTAGCCGCGGTGGTGAAATTGGTATACACGCCAGTCTTAGGAACTGGTAGGTTTTCCTGTGCGAGTTCGAGTCTCGCCCGCGGCACAAAAAAACAACCTTTTTTTGGGTTGCTTTTTATTTTAAGCTTTAATATCTATATTAAAAATTTCTTTTTATTTGCAGACAAATCTATAAAATCATCCGCTGTCTCAATTAATCTAGAACTGGCCGATTTTTTAAAGGCAATTACTTCTACCCTGCAACCCGTAGTGTTTTGAACATATTCTATCATAGGAATATAATCTCCATCTCCAGAAACTAACACTATAACATCCAAGCTTTTACTCATCTTGATAGCATCTACGGCTATTCCCACATCCCAATCTGCTTTTTTAGCTCCCCCAGCAAATATTTGGAGATCCTTAGTCTTAACCTCAAAACCATGACCCTCTAAGGCGTCAAAGAATTTTTCCTCTAGTCCTTCTTCGGTTTTAACACCATAAGCAATAGCTCTAATTAATTTTCTTCCACTAACAGCTTCACTTAAAATATTTTTAAAACTAACCTTCTTCTTATATAAAACTCTTCCCGTATAATACATATTCTGAATATCTACTAAAACACCCACGCGTTGTTCTTTAAATTTTGACATATTTTTTTATTTAATTAAAAAGAATGCGCTCAGGCATTCATTTTAATATTATTTTACCCTTTTAATCCAAGTTTTTTAATAGTTTGTTTATAGGCCTTTTCATCAGTTCTTTTTAAATATTCTGTCAATTTTTTCCTCTTAGACACCATTTTTAACAAACCTCTTCTGGAATGAAAATCTTTTGCATTCTTTTTAAGATGTGCTGTAAGTTTTTTGATTTTTTCTGTAAATAAAGCTATTTGATATTCTGAAGAACCCGTATCCTTATCATGTCTCTTCACCTCTTTAGTAGCTTTTATTTTTTGCTTCGTTGTAAGCGCCATATGTTTTCTTGCCACACATTCGTTCCGTTAGAAACAAAAACCAATGTGCACATTATTTTTAAAAATTATTTACAACTACACATTAACACTAAATCTATTTTTTGGCAAATTTTTAAAATTTACTACCCAAAAAAGAATTTATATTATTCCAAACTATCCATAAATAGTTTTTTTCATTCTTTATCTCAGGATTAAAATAATAAATATTACCTTCATTTCTTATTTTTTTAATCTTATTATCCCAAGTTCCCAATACATATCTATTATCTCTGGAAATATCTTTATTTTTTTCTTGAATATTTGCCAAATATTTTACCGGAAAGCTTTTTATTATATTATCCTTTTTCTCCCCAGAATATTTCCCTATATCTTCTATCGTCATTTCTCTTATTAAATCCACGTCTCTAATTTCGACCAATTCTTCTTCGGGGCTCATGTTTTCCCCGTCTTCTGCTTTATTATCCATGTCCTTTAAATCTTGCGACGCAATTATTATCCACTCCCAACCACCCTCTTTTTTGCTATAAATCTCGTTTTCCCTTATGCCTTTTTCCTTTTTATACTTCATGTCATAAGCCACTTCTCCATTGGGATATCTTAATTCTATGTAATTACTTTTATTATTAAGAGAAAAATTGGAAAATTTCCTTGTTAACCTCTCTGTTTTTCCAGCTTTAATTATAAAATCATTATTAATAGGATGATTAATCAATTTCTTTTTATTGACACCCGTAGCAATGCTCCAATTTTTTAAATTAACTTTCTTATTTGATTTGTTTTTTAAATCGATCCACTCCCCTTCAATATCTTTCCCTTTTGGATTAGGATTAATCGCCAAAATGGAAATCTTTCTCTTGGGAAAACTTTCCACTTTTATTTTAAATTCTTTTTCCACATCTTCTGTGCCACCGGAAACCATTAATTTTATTATATATCTTCCATTTTTAATATATTTATGTTTCGTTTTAGCTAAATAGCTTTTTTTCTCATCCCCAAATTCCCATTTTACCTTTAGCTTTTCATCTTTAATCCCAAATATGTGTACCTCAAAGTTAGCATAGATATCTTTATAAAAATGATCATCCATCTTAACTGTTACTTTTCCTATTTTTTCAAATTTATTTATATTACCAGGAGTCAAAAATTCGCTCCAGCGCCATTTATTTTCCATTTCGTCAAAACCATACGACAAACCCTCTTTTGTCCCACTATAACTAATTCTATCCCTCTCAACACCTACTGAATCTATCAAATAAACACTTTCTAATCCTGTATTATTAAAAGAAAGCTTAGAATCCTCTCTCACAACAACAAAATAACCCTTTGCTCCTATAACATCCCCCTCTTTAAAAACATACCCACTCCCCTTACTTGCATCTTTTATTATCCAGTTTTTTAAATTGATAGCTTTATTACTAAAATTATATAATTCAATAAATTCATCATTTTCATTCTTCGGATTAGGAAATATCTCATTTATTCTTACAAAATTATCATTTTTATCATTTTCAATAATCTCTCCTGTAATTATATTTTCATTTTTTTCTAACAAAACATCCTCAGAGCTTGTTTTTCCAGGAGTTCCACCTAAAACAAAACTTTCCCTCCAAAAATAATTTTTATCTAGTTCCAAAGAATAATCTTTTTTTATTTTATTCTCCTTGGGATTATAAACAATTTCTCCTATAAATGATTTGCAATTATCAAAGCTCAATCTTACAGAATCTTTATTAACTCCATTTAAATCCAATGATTTTAAAACAAAATCACCACTATTTTTTCCAATAACACTAAAATTGCCTGCTTTTAAAAAATAATCATCTTTATTAACATTATGACAATTTAAATATTTATCTCCACTACTATTTAAAACTAAATCAAATTCATCTATTAAATATAAATTTTTTAAATTAATATCATTAATTCCCTTATTAAATATCTCAAACCAATCCGTATTATCCCCTGAATTATACATAACTTCAGTAATAACAATATCTCCATCAATTGCAAAAACTCCATGCATAATAAAAAATTCTGAAAAAATTATCAGAATCATTATTACACACTTAATCTTATTGAAGCTTAATTTCTTTAACTTCATTTTCTTCTATTTTTTTATTTATTTCAGCTATAATCATTTTTTTATTTAACCATAACTCATTAGCCCAATTAGAATTACTTATTCTTAAAAAAAGAACACCCTCCTTATAATACTCAGGCTTAATATTTAAAATACCCATCTCCCCATATTTAACCCTGATAACATTTTTAAAAATATAAAAAACACTATCACTGTCAATATTTCTCTTCTTCTTTATTTTTTTATATGCAAGAATTTTTCCTATTACCTTCATTTGTTATTTCCTAATAGGCATTATAATATAAATAAAGTTATCCACAGTTTTTCCATCTTTATCAACCATCTTTAAGATAACAGGGGAAACACCGTCATTTATCATTATTTTAACATCAACTGAATCCATAACATTTAATCCATCAATTAAATACCTTGGATTCAAGACAAAGTTTTGATTTTCTCCAACCTTATTAATATTTAATTCTGTCTGATTTTCACCAGATTCTTGTAACTCTGATTTTATAATCAAATTTTTATCATTTTCAACAATAATATTTATTTCTCCATCGTTTTTCTTAGTAAAAACACTAGCAATTTTTATTGCCTGTAATAATTCTCCTTTATTTATTAAGATTTCTGTTTTAAATTCACTAGGAATAATTTGCTTATAGGGTGGATATTTTCCATTTATTAAACGAGAAACCATTTTAATGTCATTTACATCAAAAAATATCTGATTATCTTCAATGGTTATCAATATTTTATTATCCCCATCACTATGTAAAATTTTATTTAATTCCTTTAATGTTTCTGCTGGAATAATTACTGAAGTATTTTTTATTTCTTTATAATTATCATTTTCTTCAACTTCTATTTCATATTCACTTAAACGAAAACTATCTGTAGAAGCAAAATAAATCCTATTGTCAGAAAAATTCAAATTTATTCCAGTAAATTCAACCCTTATATCATTTAAACTAGTTGAACTTAATGTTTTATTAATAATATCTTTAAATTCATTACTATCAACAATAAATTGATAATCACCTTTTCTTTCTGGGATAATAGGAAAATCTTCAGAATCCAAGCAATTTATCTTAGCTTTATATTTTCCACAATTTATATTTAAAATTTGACCATTTAATTCAATTTCGATGTTTTTTTCTTGAGGTAAATTAGTTATAAAATCACTAATTAATCTAGCAGGAATAGCTATTTTACCATCTCTCTCTATTTTAGCTCCTATTTTACTAATTATCCCTATTTCCAAATTAGTGGCTGAAAAAATTAATCTTCCATCTTTAGTTTCCAATAAAATATTTTTTAAAATAGGTAATGTGATTTGTTTAGCTGTTATTTTATCAACAATAAAAATAGCTTTTTTAAAATTTTCTTGAGTACAAACTAATTTCATAGGTATAGTAGTAGTTTATAATATATTTATATAAATATATAAATTATTATTACTATTATTAAGGATTAAATATCTGGGGATAACCTTAATTATTATTGATATATAAGGTTATTGGGTAGTGGTATATTGTTCATAATCTTACAATAAGACTAATGATAAATCAAGGATAAATAGTGTATAAGAACAAAGTAAGTAAACTAAATGTATCTTATTAACAACTAAGTCCAATAAGTAAACATTAAATAAACATACTTATACACAGTTATTAAATACTTATCCACAGTTTATTAATAAAAATAGATAATTAACTTAACGTTTTGATTATATAGTCTATGTCATTACTTATTTTAGAGGAATTTTTTATCTCTTGAGATATTTTATTAAAAGCATGTAAGGCGGTTGTATGGTCTCTTTTGAAATATTCTCCAATTTCAGGATAGGACATCTTTAATTCTCTTTTAAATAAAAACATAGTTATTTGCCTAGGTAAAGATACTTTCTTTTTTCTACTTTTACTCATTAAATCTTCTTTGGTTATTTCAAAAAATCCCAAAACTGAACTTATAATATCCTTTTTTGTTAAAGCTGTTTTTTGTTTTGATATTAGAATTGAAGATAATATTTTTTTAGTTTCTTCAATAGTGGGAGTTTTTTTATTTAATTCAAAGGTAGCCACTAATTTATTTAGGGCTCCTTCTAGCTCCCTTATATTATTTTTTATATTTTCTGCTATAAATCTTAAAATCTCATCACTTAAAAAGAACTTTTTTTCATTTAATTTGGTTTGTAGGATAGCTAGGCGAGTTTCTAGGTCAGGATTACCAATATCCGTTATCATTCCTCCCTCAAATCTAGAGCGCAAACGATCTTCAAGTATTTGAATATTACTAGGTGGTCGATCACTGCTAATCACAATTTGTTTATTTAATTGATAAAGAGAGTTAAATATGTGAAAAAATATATCTTGAGTTTTTTCTTTTCCTGAAATAAACTGAATGTCGTCAATGATAAGTAAATCGGCCTGTTGGTATTTGTTTTTAAATTTATCAATTGTTTGATTTTTTATAGAGTTTACTAATTCTGTGGTAAAGCCTTCGGATGAAATATAAATAATGTTTTTATTGGAATCGTTTTTTAATATTTCATTTCCTATAGATTGTAATAAATGAGTCTTTCCTAAACCAACGTCTCCATAGATAAACAAAGGGTTATATTGAGTTCCGGGATTTTGAGAAACAGCAAAACAGGCAGCTCTAGCAAGTTCATTATTTTCTCCTATTACAAAGCTATCAAACGTATATCGAGAATTTAAATTTGTATTTTGAAAGAAATTAATCTGAGGAGCAATTGTTTTTGTGTTTTTTAGATTTATAGTTTGTTCTCCCGATATATTTTTTCCAATAGCATCAATGTTTCTGGACGGTTTTTCTTGGGGAGAGTAAATAGAGCAAGAAACTTCCGTGATATTATCCTGAAAGTTTTTAAGAGCTTTTATTATGTTTGTATTAAATTTATTTTCTAGCCATTCTTTTGAAAAGCCATTTGGAACACCAATAACAACTTTACCACTTTCATTTGATAAAATAAAAGTGTCTTTAAACCAGGTTATAAATTGTGGTCTAGAAAGAGAAAGTTCAATCTCGCCTAATACAGCCTTCCATAAATCTTCATTGTTCATAGTTTTTTAAATTTAAGGAAATATGACGTTATCTTTTTGGATTATAACACAAATAGCCAGTAAAAGTAATAATAGGAAGCTTCTTAATAAGCTGTGGATAAGTTAACTTTTATATCTTAGCACAAAATAAAATTTTGTAAAATTTTTTAAATCAAAATAAAAAAATAGATTTGTGGCGGAGTTAATTAAGATTATCAAAACGGAGAGGCGTTTTAAAAACAATCAACATATTATGAAACAAAAATAGTTGTTTGTCAATGTTGGTGGGTAATGTCCACAGACATATGGCGGTTTTTAGAATAAGATAGATAATTAAGCCCGTATATTCTACTAGCAAGCGTATTAATGCTCCTCAATTAACAAAGAAAGATTAAAATGGTTTTTCTTATAAAGGAGGAAGAGATAAAATTAGTAGATGTAATTTAAAAATGATTAAAGTAATTAATTATAATAAGGGAATATATCTATAAACAAAATTTTTTAATATAACAGATATATATTTATAAGATAATATAATTAGACTTTAAGATGGGGTTATTTATATTTTGTTCCACGTGGAACAGTAATGCCATTCGTGTTAAAATTTTCTCAATAAGGGTTTAATATAAAAAGTTCCTAAACTTTTCATATATGCCAAAAGTGCCTTATTCTATTGGGTTATTGATTCAATGGAATACCTGCGAATTAATGTTCCACGTGAAACAAAAATTGGCAAGATGATGTTCCACGTGAAACATCTTTTATAAATTTTTTAATAAATACAAATGGCAAATGTTCCACGTGAAACAATAGTTGGGGTATTCATTATGTGGAAAAGGATGATATGTTGTTTTAAGGACTAGTGTCTCTAAAGGGTTATATATGTGGTTGAGAAGCGATTCTTTCTATTCATTTTTGTAAAGTTAATAAAATAGCTAAATTAATTATTTGTTTCACGTGGAACAAATAGTTCTTAAGGACAGTAATAATTTATTATTAAAAGATATTTAATATATTTTAAGAAGTATTTTTTTGTTGTAAGGCAAGGATAATTTAAGGTGGAATGCCTGAAGTGAGGATTGATCTTATTATTGTTTCACGTGGAACATTTTATAATTAACAATAACAGATAATTGTTTCACGTGGAACAGTAATGCCATTCGTGTTAAAATTTTCTCAGTAAGGGTTTAATATAAAAAGTTCCTAAACTTTTCATATATGCCAAAAGTGCCTTATTCTATTGGGTTATTGATTCAATGGAATACCTGCGAATTAATGTTCCACGTGAAACAAAAATTGGCAAGATGATGTTCCACGTGAAACATCTTTTATAAATTTTTTAATAAATACAAATGGCAAATGTTCCACGTGAAACAATAGTTGGGGTATTCATTATGTGGAAAAGGATGATATGTTGTTTTAAGGACTAGTGTCTCTAAAGGGTTATATATGTGGTTGAGAAGCGATTCTTTCTATTCATTTTTGTAAAGTTAATAAAATAGCTAAATTAATTATTTGTTTCACGTGGAACAAATAGTTCTTAAGGACAGTAATAATTTATTATTAAAAGATATTTAATATATTTTAAGAAGTATTTTTTTGTTGTAAGGCAAGGATAATTTAAGGTGGAATGCCTGAAGTGAGGATTGATCTTATTATTGTTTCACGTGGAACATTTTATAATTTTTAAATAGCATACTATTTTAATAGGATATAAGCAATTTTATAAAGTTATTCTTTTGATGATATTTTTTATTTCTTCTATTAAAATATTTGTTTTTAGGTTTCCTATTCCTGCGTGCGCGATCAATAGGGCATCGACTTTTGTAGGGAAAAAGGTATCTAAAGATGGAAGAATATGTTTCAATTTTCTTTTTGTTGCATTTCTGACGGTTGCCTTAGCTGAAATTTTTTTTGAAACTACAATTGAAAAACGATTACTTTTTAGGTTATTTGGTAAAATAAGTATTTTAAGGTGCTTAGAATGATATGTAATACCATTTTTATATAACAAATTAAAATCTTCTTTTTTTATAATTTTATATTTTTTGGAGAGCATATTTTTGTAGTTATGTTTTAATTAAAGCATTTTAAAAACAAAAAAGCAAAACCTCTCGACAAATACTTATATATATGATAATTTTAGAACATTGAATAAATAATTTATTTTAATAGTATATAAAAATATATGAGTACAAAAAGAACATATCAACCAAAAAAGAGAAAGCGTTCTAAGACACACGGCTTCTTAGAAAGAATGAGCACAACAAATGGACAAGAAGTTATCAAAAGAAGGCGCCAGAAAGGAAGAAAAAAGTTAGCTGTTTAATGTTTAAGTTATAAAAACAAAATTTTTTTATTTTTCTTATGATTACTATTTTTCATGAATTAATTTATCAGCCTCTTTATAATGTTTTAATTTTTCTTTACAATGTTATCCCTGGTGGAGATTTTGGGATAGCCATTATAATTGTTACAATATTACTTAAATCAATTTTAATTCCTTTGTCTAAAACACAAATTCAGTCTCAAAAAAGAATGCAAGAGATTCAGCCAAAATTAAAAGAGATACAAGAAAAATATAAAAATGACAAGGAGAGACAAACTAAAGAGGTGATGATCTTTTATAAAGAAAATAAGGTCAATCCTTTTTCTGGTTGTTTTCCAATAATTATTCAATTAATATTTTTAATTGCTATTTATAGAGTAATTATAAATATTTCAAATGCAGGATTGGTGATAGATGGGAAGGATTTATATCCTTTTGTAAAAAATCCAGGAGAAATAAATAAAGTGTTTCTGGGAGTAGTTGATTTATTAAAACCTAGTATTCCTATTGCTATTTTGGCAGCTGCCGCTCAGTTTTGGCAAACAAAATTAATGATGGCTAAAAATAAGAAAAAAAGCGAAGTAGTCAAAAAGGAAAAAGCAGGCGATAAATCAAAAGATCCTGATTTTTCTGAGATTATGAATAAACAAATGATGATTTTAGGTCCGGCCTTAACTCTTTTCATCGGAATTAAGTTTGCAGCTGCATTGCCTATATATTGGCTGATCTCAACTCTTTTTTCTGTACTTCAGCAATTATATATTTTTAAAAAAGAAGAGATAAATAAATAAAACTATGGATAAAAAAAATAATCAAATTATAAGATCTGTAACGGAAGATTTACTAAAAAAAATAGGTTTTGATTGTGAGGTGGATGTTATTAAATCAGAAGAAGATAACAAATTCATTTGCAATATAAAAACTCAGAGTGAAGGGAATTTTATAATTGGTCAAAATGGAGATAATTTACAAGCTTTGCAACATATAGTCAGACTTTTAGTGAGAAAACAAACAGATGAAAACATTAAATTTATTTTAGATGTCAATTCGTACAAAAAAGATCAGGAATCATCAGTCATTGATATGGCCAAATCTTTAGCCAAACAGGTAATTATAGAAAAAAAAGCTGTTGTCATGAGACCAATGTCTGCTTATAATAGACGATTGGTTCATATGCTTTTGGCCGATAATGAAGAAGTTATAACAGAGAGTGTCGGTGATGGCGAAGAGAGAAGAATTGTTATAAAACCAGCATCATTAATATAATTTTTTTTGTTTTAATTAATGGCTCTTGCTCGAAAGATTGCCTATAATGTAGTAGCTAGTACTATTGCTAAAGTATGTTCAACTATTTTAGCTCTGGTTAACATTGGTTTTATAACCAGATATTTGGGAGTAAATGGTTTTGGGGATTATGCCACTGTTTTAGCTTTCTTTTCTTTTTTTGGAGCAATATTAGATTTGGGCTTATATTCTATTGCAACTAGAGAAATCTCTCGAAAAAATTCCAATGAGGAAAAAATAATGAGTAATGTTTTTGCTTTGAGATTAATAAGCGCCTCATTTTTAGTCATTATAGTGCCAATTCTTTTTGTATTTTTGCCATATCCGGAGGAAATTAAAAAAGGAATTTTAATTATAGCTCTTTCTTATGTTTTTGCCTCTTCCTACATGGTTTTTAATGGAATTTTTCAGAAGAATTTAAGAATGGACAAGGTTACGATAGCTGAGCTGATAGGAAAGGTGTTGCAAGTAATTTTTGTAATTTTGGTTGTTAAAAATGATTGGGGTTTCACTTCTGTTATGATGTCAGTTTTAGTGAGTACAATGTTTACTTTTTTTATGGTAATTTTTTTGAGTCGAAAATATAGTAAATTTTCTTTAGAATTTGATTTTGATTATTGGAAAAAATTTTTAAAAATGTCTTATCCCGTAGGAATATCCGCATTTGTTACTTTTCTTTATTTTAAAATGGATACGATTATGCTGTCATTTTTAAAAGGAAGTGAGTCAGTAGGGATTTATAATATGGCTTATAAGATAATTGAAAATATTACTTTTTTCCCTGGTATGATAGTAGGATTGATTTTACCACTTTTATCTATGTATGTTTTTTCTGATAAAAATAATTTTACTAAGGTTATAAACAAAACAGTAAAAGTTTTTCTTATTATGGTGGTACCTATGATTATAGGAACATTATTTTTAGCAGAAGATGTTATAAATATAATTGGAGGCAATCAATTTTTGATTTCGGCTAATGTTTTGAGAATATTAATATTTGCTTTAGCTTTTATATTTTTTGGAAATCTTTTCAATAGTGTTTTATTGGCAGCGAATTTGCAAGGGAAGCTGATGTATATATTGTCATTTTGCGCAGTTTTCAATATAGGTTTAAATTTTATTTTAATTCCAAAATATTCTTATATGGGGGCGGCTGTCGTTTCGGTTTTGACAGAACTATTAGTGGTTGTTTTGACGATGTGGGCTATCAATAAAAGAGTGGATTATAATTTTTCATTAAAAGGCTGGGGAAAAATATTTTTTTCGGGTTTGGCCATGGGTCTATTTTTAATAGTTTTTAATCGTTTAAATTTTATTTATACGGGAGTGGGTAGTGTTTTATTTTACGTTTTATTTCTTTGGCTAACGAGGGCGATAACTGTTAGGGAAATAAGAAGTTTGATTTTTTCATCTTAAAAACAAAATTTTCTATTTAAATTATGAATTATCCAAGGGTTTTTGTTATAATTTTAAATTATAATGGAGGAGATATTTTAAAAAAATGCCTAGAGAGTGTTTATAAATTAAAATATCCCAACTTTCAAGTGGTGGTAGTAGATAATAATTCTGCAGACAATTCTTTTGAGGAGGCACAACTTTCTTTTGGCAAATTTAATTTTATAAAAAATAGTCAAAATATTGGGTTTGCTGGAGGAAATAATGTGGCTATAAAATGGGCGTTGGAGAAGATGGCTGATTTTGTGTTCCTTTTAAATAACGATGCCCTAGTTGAAAAAGACACCTTGGATAAATTGGTTTTTGCAGCTCAAAAAGACAGATCCATCGGAATATTAAGTCCTGTTATATATAAAGATAAAAGTAAAAACATTTGGTTTTCTGGGGGTAAAATAGATTGGTTTAAAATGAAGGCAATACATCAAAATGATATTAGATACACACAATATATTACAGGTTGTGCAATGCTTGTTAGAAAAGAAGTTTTTAAAAAAATTGGATTGCTAGATGAAAAATTCTTTTTATATTATGAAGATGTAGATTTTTCCTTTCGGGCAAGAAAAAATAATTTCAAATTAAAAATAGTTTCGATAGCTAAGGTTTTCCATTTTGAAAAGAGTGCGGAAAGCTTAAATAAATTTTATTTTTTAGTCATTTCCGGTATTATATTTTTTAGAAAAAATTCCAATTTATTATTAAGAATTTATATAGAAGTTTATTTATTATTAAGAAAGATAAAAAATAGATTGGATATATTGAAAAACAAAAATAATAAAGTAGCGCTTATCGTCAGGAGAGCCTACCGAGAATTTAGATAATTTTTTTTAAATAGAATTATGAAAGTTTCTTTTGTCATAGTTAATTACAAGAGTAAAAAATATTTAGAAAAGTGTATCTTATCTATTGCTAAAAAAGCAATAGAATTGGATTTTGAAATTATTGTGGTCAATAATGATAAGGAAAAATTGGAATCTTTCGGAAAAATAGAAAAATATTTAAATAAGATAAATATTATTGAAATTAATGAAAATGTAGGTTTTTCTAGGGCGAACAATATAGGGGCAAAAAAAAGTCGAGGAGATATTTTATGTTTTTTAAATCCAGATGCAAATTTTATTTCAGATACTATAGTAGATTTAATTAAGGAATTTGATGCCAATAATGAAATAGGCGTAATTGGTCCTAAGGTTTTGAAAGAAGGGAAAATTCAACCATGGAGCGTAGGAGTAGATATGGATATCTTTGAGATTTTAAGAAGCAAGTTTGGTTTTTCTAAAAGTAAAAGGCTATGGAATAGCAATAAAAAAACAGAAGTAGACTGGGTTAGCGGAGTGAGTCTTTTTGTAAAAAAAGAATTGTTTTTATTAGAGGGTGGTTTTGATGAAAATTTTTTTCTTTATTATGAAGATGTAGATTTATGTAAAAGAATAAGAAAGATGAATAAAAAAGTAATATATTTTCCTTTTTTCGAGGTGGCGCACCTAGAAGGAGGAAGCTCTTGTGGAAAGAGCAAGCAAAAGAATGAGTATTTCAAATCTCAAAATTATTTTTATGAGAAATGGTTTAATCGAAAATTTCTTTGGATATTAAAATTCTTTAGATTTTTTTATAAGCTAAGGTATTGGGTTATCAGACATAATTAATATTTTTTTCTCTGGAAAAACCGAGAAGTAACCAAAAAATAATAATTCCCGAATGAGAGGTCCAGACCCAGTGGTCAAATAGGGATAATATTAGAAGAGAAACTATTATAACAGAGAAAATAACTCGATTGATATCTTCTTTTTTAAATGATTCAAAAAAATCCCAAATTATAAAAATAACGATAAATAAAAAAAATGAAAAACCGAAGATTCCTAATTCGGAGAAGATTAATAAATAAATATTATGTACAGGTTGAAAATGCCAAATTTCTTTTGTGACATTTTTGTTTTTTATTAAGGCGCTAGTATAATTTCCAATGCCAGTTCCTAAAAATGGATTTTGATATATAAGTTCTTGGGATTCTTTAATAGCAACGATTCTTTCTTTAATAGATTTGCTTTCTAATCTAGAATTAATAGTTATTCTGTTAAAAAATAAATTAAAAAATGATAGTAAAAATATAATTCCTATCACAATAAAAATGAAAATAAATGACAATAACTTTTTAACTTGCGCTATTTTTTTGTGATATAAATAATAGGTTAATATAAAAAATAATCCCGCCAAAAGGGCAATAAAAGCAGATCGAGAAAAGGTTACTAAGAAAGCGGAAAAATTTACCAAAAGAGTAATTAGTAGAAAATATTTCCAATAGTTTTCTTTAGGTGAGGATTTTAAGTAGGCGCATAGTCCAAGTAAGATAGCAATCATTAAAAATCCTCCTAAGATATTAGGATGAAGCATGCCTCCGTAGGCTCTTAAGAACCTTGCTGATTCTATCTCTAATACAGAGGTGCCTCCTTGCCAAACAATATGCTCTGATATTCCTAGCCATTTATTGGAAAAACTAGATTGAGTAAAAAATTGATAAAGACCCAGTAGCCCATGAAGGGAGGTTGATAGAATTAGGGAAAAGGTAAAAACTTTAAAATTTAATAGTTTTTCTTGTAAGACTAAAAATGACAAGGCGCCTAAAACAAGGGGAAATAAAAGATGCAGAGAAAGAAGTTTGTCGTAAGCCCAAAAAATTGACAGAAATGAATAGCCAATAAATATTAGAACAGAAAATAATATTTTTTTATTGGAACATTTTTTTAGAGAAACTATATTTAGCAAGAGCCAAACCGACAAAAGCAGTTCAAAAAAATAAATTCCAAGCGTACCATATTGGAATTTCTCATTATTTATTTTAACTTCTCTTAAGATAAAAACAGTTTGCCAAGAAAGAAAAAAAATAAAAATATAAAATAATTTCTGAATAAATTTAGCTAACATTTTTTATTGCAAAAAATATAAAAGTAACGGATAAAGTTGATATTGTTGCTAGTCTAGCTTATTTTGTCCTTTTTTTCAAGATAAAACAAGCCTTTTGGGCTTGTTCTATTCCAGACATAAATTCCTTTAGGCATTTTTCCAAAGGCCATGGAGATTACAGTATGCTCTTACCACTAAATCTCCTGCATAATCCAAACAAAAATCTGCTTGGGGAGAATCTTTGGGGGTGAGAAATTTTTTGTAAGACTTATTATTGGAAATAACTTCAAGCCATTGAATATAATGTGATTCTTCCATCGGATGAAAAATTTCTCCAACAGAAACCCTAATTCCTGTTTCAGTCTTTGTGATAATTGGAATATGTTTTTCTGTGGATGCTTCTTGAGAATTTTCTATTAATAAATCCATTGGCTTACCACAACAAACCAATTCCCCCATGCCTACATGAATAACTTCTGTAATATTTCCGCAGATACTACATCTATAAACTTCATTTTTGTTTTTTACATTCATATTTTTATAATTAAAAAATTAGTATTGTTCACATTTTATTTGGTAATAAGCTATGGGATGATCGCAGGCTGGACATTTTTGGGGGGCCCTAACTCCTGTATGCGCATATCCACATTTTCTACAAATCCATTGACTCTCATGCTCTTTTTTAAAAATTGAATCATTTTCTAAAGTAGCGAGTAACTTAAGATATCTTTCCTCATGATGAGCTTCCGCTTTGGCGACAGACAAGAGTTTAACTGAAATTTTTTCTAATCCTTCTTCTTTGGCAATTAGAGAAAATTCGGGATACATAATTTCGTATTCATATTTTTCGCCATTGGCAGAAGCTCTAAGATTTTCAAGCGTAGTACCAAAGGTTGTAGGAGCAGAGGCTTCTACTATAATTTCTTCATAGTTATTTTCTTTTGAATCTTTTTTTAATTCATTAATAAGTTTAAAAAGTTGTTTGGCATGTTCCTTCTCTTGATTAGCTGTTTCCTCGAAGATAGCTGAAATTTGCTCGTAGCCCTCATTTTTAGCAATTTTGGCATACATAGAATAACGATTTCTGGCCTGAGATTCGCCGATAAAGGCTTTGGTTAAATTTTTAATTGTTTTTTGCATATTTTTTTGCGAATTATAAATTTGTATTTGTTTACTAACGTATAATTACTTTAAATTATTAAAGCATAGTAGTTGAGTGAATTTACAAATTAGGAATTCAAAAAAGTTATTATTTTTTTATTTACACTGGATACATTTTCCATAAAAGGAAATTTGGTAATTTTCTATCTTTCCGATTTTCTGAAGGCTATTTTTAAAATTTGGTATTTTGGGTATTTTATAAAAAACATCATAAACCTTGCCACAAGAACAACAGATAAAATGTTGATGATCACTCAGACTTCCATCGAATCTTTTAGTTGTTCCATTTATTTTTAAAATTTTTCCACTTTTTGAAAAATTTTCTAAATTTCTGTATATTGTGCCTAAACTTATTCTAGGCAGTTTTTTTTTCACATTCGAATAAATTTCTTCAGCAGTAGGATGAGTAGTCGTGCTTTGAAGATAGGTTAATATAAACTGCTTTTGATTCGTTAATCTTTCGGCCATGTTCATTATTAGTAATTATTACTAAATAGAGTTTATTACTATTAAGATAAATTGTCAAGAATTCTCTATAAATTTTCTATAAAATACGAATGGGTATAAATATAAAAATTTAATATTTTGGAAATATAAAAAGCAATTTGTCATTTCGGGTATAACGACAGTGGAGCCGAGGACTTTCTTTTGGTAGAAATCTTTATTTTGTTGTTAAATTTCTCCATTACTAAATATTTGAGTACAAATGCTTATCCAGTCGAGAGGATAAATAGTGGAAGGGTAATTATGGATGTTAGTTGGTACAGTATGTTGTTTTTATGCTTTTTGTTTTAATGTTAGTATGCTAAAGTGTTAACGTATTAATATGCTAAAAGGTTAAAATGCAAGAATATGATTATAATATGTCACTATGACGAAATAGCCCTAAAGGGAAAGAACAGAAACTATTTTGAAAGAAAGTTAATTGAAAATATTAAAAATAAATTAACTAAAGAGGTGGGGGCAGAGAATTTCGGTCAAGTAAGAAAGCTGGCAGGGAGAATTTTGATAGAAATTGATAATGAGAAAAAAATTAAAAAGTTTTTAATTCTGAGGGAGGTTTTTGGAATAGCTAACTTTGTTTTCGCCAAGGAGTCCGCTCAAAATATGGAGAGTTTTAAAGATGTTTGTTGGGAAATGTTAAAAGATAAAAAATTTGATAACTTTAGAATAACCGCTTCTAGATCAGATAAAAACTTTTCTTTAACAAGTGCGGAAATAAACAAAGAAATAGGTGCATTTATTGTTAAAAAAACAAATAAAAAAGTTAAACTAAAAAATGCTCAATTGGAATGTTTTGTAGAAGTGTCTAATAATAAGGCGTTTATTTATGTGGAAAAATTTTCTGGATCCGGAGGATTGCCTGTGGGAACTGGCGGAAAAATATTAGCATTACTTTCTGGAGGAATTGATTCTCCTGTAGCAGCTTATTATCTTTTAAAAAGAGGGGCACAGGTAAGTTTTGTCCACTTTCATTCTTTGCCTTATACAAGCCCAGCTTCTAATGAAAAGGTAATGGCTTTAGCCAAGACACTATCTAAATTTCAAGGAAAGGCTAGTGTTTTTATGGTTCCCTTTGCTAATGTTCAGCAACAGATTGTTATAAATTGTCCGGAAAAATTAAGAGTTTTATTCTATAGGAGATTGATGATGAAAATAGCTCAAGAATTATCTCAAGAAAAAAAATATTTAGCGCTTTGCACCGGAGAAGTACTATCTCAGGTAGCCTCACAAACACTAGAAAATATCGTAGTTACTGATGAGGCAATAAATATGCCAATTTTAAGACCAATTATTGGATTTGATAAGATAGAAGTTATAAAAAAAGCCAAAGAAATAGGTACTTATGAAACATCTATATTGCCACATGAGGATTGCTGTACTCGTTTTGTCCCAAAGCATCCAGAAACAAAGGCTAATTTAGCTGAAATTAAAATAGCAGAAAAAACATTGAAGTTAAAGGATCTTATAAAAAAGGCGCTGGATGAAACAGAACAAATATTTATTTAAGAGTTTATTTTTTTTAAGTTAGCATGCAAAAGAGACAGTTTCTTTATGCCAACATTTTTAAAAACTACAGTTACAATTTCTTTGTCACTAGAAATTATTATTCCTTGACCGAACTCGGTATGAAAAACTTTTTCACCATCAGAATATTTTCTTGGAATTTCATTTTTAGATGAGGATGTCTGGGTAAAAAGTTTTTTTAAAAAATTATCCTCCGATTCAGAAAAATTTTCCAGAAGATGGGGCGAGATGTCGTCGAGAAAACGAGATGGAGAATTGGATTGGGTAGATCCAAAAATTGTGCGAAGAGTAGTGAACAACAGGTAGACTTTCTCTTTAGCACGAGTTATCCCGACATACATCAATCTTCTTTCTTCTTCCATTTCTTTTTGATTAAGCATGCTTCGAGAATGAGGTAATATACCTTCTTCCAACCCTGTAATAAATATTATCGGAAATTCTAGGCCCTTAGCACTATGTAAAGTCATTAAATGGACAGAATTTTTATCTTGGTCAATCTTGTCAGTATCGGAGGCAAGAGCGACTTCTTCTAAAAAAACATCAATAGAATCTGTGGCTAAATCATTTTTGTATTTTTGGGAAACACTTAAAAGTTCTCGGATATTTTCTATTTTGATTTCTCCTTCCTCGCCCAAATTCTCCAGCGCTTTTTCATAGCCAGAAAGTTTGAATATTTTTTTAATGAGCTGAGATAGAGTTAACTTTTCTTTTAACTGCCCAGCTTCTTTAATAAGATTACAGAAATTAAAGATAGCCAAAGCTTTTTTATTATTGAATTCTCTTTCGTTTTTAAGTTTTAGCCCGCTAGAAATAAGATTGAGTTTTTTATTTTTAGCGAAAGAGATCCATTTACTCAGAGTGACTTTCCCAATACCTCTTTTGGGTTCATTAATTATGCGTTCTAGCGAGATGGAGTCATTGGGATTTTGAATAAGACGAAGGTAAGCTAAAATATCTTTCACTTCCTTCCTTTGATAAAATTTGATTCCGCCAATAATTCTGTAGGGGACAGAACATTTAAGAAGAACTTCTTCAATAATTCGGGATTGGGCATTGGTTCTGTAAAGAATAGCAAAATCCGAATAAGCTGTTGTATTTTTTTTGATTTCATTTACTATGAATTGAGCCTCCTCTCTTTCATCAGAAGCTTCGAAAGAAGTGATGAGATGACCGCCTTTTTTCTCGGTCCAAATTTTCTTATTTTTTTGATTAGCATTTTTGGCAATAATTTCGGCAGCTGCATCAAGAATTATTTGGGTAGAGCGATAATTTTGTTCTAATTTTATCTCTTTAACTTGAGGATAATCTTTTTCAAAATTTAAAATATTTTTGATATCGGCCTGACGCCAACCATAAATAGCTTGAAAATCATCTCCACAAACCCAAATGTTATTATGCCCATCGGAAAGCAATTTAATTAAACGATATTGGGCGTGATTAGTATCTTGATATTCATCGACCATAATGTATTTAAATAATTGTTGATAATATTCTAGGATGGAAGGAAATTTCTCTAATATTTTTACGGTAAGTAAAATCAAGTCGTCAAAATCCAGTGCATTATTTTCTTTCAATTCTTTTTGATATTTTTTATAAACTTTAGCAACCGTTTCTTCATAATAGCCATTAGCACTAATTTCAAACATTTCCGCACTACGAAGTTCGTTTTTAGCTTTAGAAATGGCACTTAAAATACTACGAGGGTTAAACTGGTCTTTATTTATTTCTAATTCTTTAAAAGATCTTTTTATCAAAGAGAGCTGATCTTGATCATCAAAGATGTTGAAAGATTTCTTGTATCCCAAGGAGTCAATTTCTTTGCGTAATATTTTAGCGCAAATATTATGAAAGGTTCCAATATGAGGAAGAACAACAGATTTTTTATTATTTGATTTTAACAAACTCATTATACGTTCCTTCATTTCGAGAGAAGCTTTATTGGTAAATGTTACAGCTAAAATGTTTTGAGGAGAAATATTTTTTTCTTTAATTAGGTAGACTACTCGATGGGTAAGGGTTTTTGTTTTTCCGCTACCAGCGCCAGCAATAACTAAGACAGGACCATCGGTAGAAATAACGGCTTCTTTTTGAGAAGGATTGAGATCTTTGAGTAAGTTCATTTTAATTGTTCTAGGTGTTTTAATTATTATTTTAATACAACCTCTAAATAGGAGTTGTTTATGGCTATCATCTCGAGCGAAGTAAATATGGACTTGAGAGATTTGTTGAATATTAAATAAATAGAGGCTAGCGGGGTTTTATACAACTGGAAATTTTTCTACTTCTAAATTACTAAGTACAATAATTTATTTGGTCGAAATGATATAACGCTACTTTGATTTTCTGTGGAATTTTTTATGAATATCACGGAGTTGTTGGTTGGTAACATGGGTATAAATTTGAGTAGTAGTTATAGAAGAGTGTCCTAACATTGCTTGAACACTACGAATATCAGCGCCATTAGCGAGTAAGTCAGTAGCAAAACTATGACGAAAGGTATGAGGATGAACATCTTTAATTATGCCAGCTTTCTTGGAATAAAATTTTACAATTCTTTGAATAGATCGAGGGGTTAATCTAAGATCATCTTCTTTGGTAAATCCAATTTTATTTGTTCTGATAAATAGAGCCGGATCAATGTCCATTCTTTCTTGAAGATATCTTTCCAATGCAATTTTAGCTGAATCAGAGATAAAGACTACTCTCATCTTAGAACCCTTTCCAATTATGCTGAATTCTTGTGTCTTGAGATTAATTTGCTCTATATTGAGAGCGGAAAGTTCAGAAACACGGAGCCCCGCAGAAAAAAGCAATTCCAAAATAGCACGATCCCGAAGTGATTTTATGTTTTTTCCATTAGCTTCATTGAGAATGCGTTCTATTTCATCAAAATTTAAAAAAATCATTTCTTGCTGAGGATTTTTACCAACGTCTATTTTTTCGGCTGAGAGAGTAACTATATCTTGTTTAGCTAGATATTTCAAAAAATTTCTTAGAGCAATAATGTGGTAATTTTGAGTTATTTTTTTAAGGACTTGGCCTTTTTCGTCTGTTAATCGGTTTAAATATAATCTATATTTTTTTACCAGATTTAAATCAATAGCTTTAGCTTGAGATATTTTTGAGAAAACCAAAAAACGATCGAGATAATGGGCATAATTTTCGATAGTTTTTTGAGATCTGTTGAGATCTATTTCCAGATGCTCTAGAAAATCGTTTTTTAATGATTCTAAATGATTGTGCGACATAAATATATATTAGCATATTAACATAATAAAAGGCTAGTGTTTTTGCATTGAAGATAAAATATTGAGATGGTAATTTAAGATTTATAAAAAATCAGCACTTCTTTTAAAAATTTTATCAAACAGGTATGCCTTTAAATGTGAGTAACAATATAAATTCTGTTAATAAGCTGTGGATAAGTGCTTTGACTTTGACGATTATTAATAATATAATAGCTTGAGTATAAAAATTAGAGTTCGAATTTGATGAAAATTGCTTTTTTTATTGCAAAATTCTAAAAGTTTGAACTAAAGAAAGGATTTTTGCTGTATTTGTAAAAAACAAATAAAAGGATTTTTTCAAAAGATTCTTGTAAAAAGTAAAAATTTTCAGACAAAGACTTATAATATACAAAGAAAAATTGCTCTTTTTATAAAGATGCATCAAACGGTAAAATTATTATACCTTTTTAGGAAATATTCTGCTTTGGCTGTGGTTTTCTCTGGCGCAATATTAGTGAGTATCACCAACATGGCTGCGCAAGGGAAGACAGGTAGCTTTTTAGCAGGAGAATGGAGAACTAGTGGCGAAGACAGAATTAAAAACGATATGAGTATTGAAGCTGAAAATAGTAAACGAGCTCAATTAAGTCCTATTTCTGTAGCTAGCAAAGCGGTTAATCCGGAATTCAAAGAGGATGATTTAAATCAAATAAATTCAGTGGAGGGTAAAATTGTAAGCGCCCCTTCGAGTCCTGTATTAAAAGACCCAGAAGAAGATGGAGGTGTGGAAGTTTATGTAGTTAAAGATGGAGATACTGTAAGCACTATTGCTCAAAAATTTGACATAACAACCAATACTATTCTTTGGGCAAATGATATTGAAGATGTGGATGAAATAAAACCTGGGGATCAAATTTTTATTTTACCAGTAGCTGGTTTGACACATGTGGTTAAAAAAGGAGAAAATTTAGATGATATAGCTAAGGAATATAAAGCGGAAAAAGAAAAAATAATATCTTTTAATGACAATATTCCCGCTAATGGAGAAATTGCAGAGGGTCAGGAAATAGTTATCCCTGGGGGACAGAAAGATATTCCTGTGCCAGTTCAGACAGACACATTGGGAATTGAAAGAAGAAGTTATGCGACGTCAACGGGTGGGGATCCTAAGATTTCAGGAACATTAAAATTGGATGGAAAGGGAGGAACTGGACATAGATTTCCTTATGGTTATTGTACTTGGTATGTGGCCCAAAAAAGATATGTGCCATGGGGAGGGAATGCAGGAACGTGGTTATATAATGCCAAAGCTCGAGGTTATAAAACGGGAAAAGCACCAGCGGCGGGAGCGATCATGGTTAGCTCTGAATCATGGTGGGGACACGTGGCTATCGTAGAATCTGTTGGCAAAGGAACTATCACTGTCTCAGAAATGAATTATAAAGGATGGGCTAAAACTAGCAGAAGAACTATCCCGACTAATAGTAGGGTAATAAAAGGATTTATTTATTAGTAAGTTTATAAAGTTTGTAAGGTTTATAAAATTATGCATAGTATAAAAACAGCTTTCTTTTGGAGGCTGTTTTTTGTTTGACTTGACAGAAAAACCGTTTTCTGCTATAGTGAGTTAACGCTAAATTTGGCGTTAAATTAGCAGTTAACTTTTAAATTAAAAAATAGTGGAGGGTACGGTTATGAGTGAAAAGGAAAGCATGAATGAAAAAATGAATGGAATTAGCACCGTTGTTGCTGGAATTTTGATTCTAGCCATCGCCCTGCTTCTTTCAAACACAGTTCAGAACTACACAGCAGATATGTTTACCTGGGAAGGAATTATGAACGATGCCAACCCACTAAAAACAATGTTTGCAACCCTGTGCTGTTGGGGAGGTGCTCCGTTGCTAATTATAAACGGAATGAAGAAAATTTATGGGGTAGTCTCTCCTTCTGAGATATCCAATAATAAACCTTCTTCTGCCAAATCGTCTGCTGCTAACTGTTGATACTTTCAATGGTTAGTCAAAAAACCGCCCGATGCCTTTTTGGTGTTAGGCGGTTTTCATTTGTTTTATTTTGATGGATATCTTTTTATTGATAAGTAAACAATTTTGTGTTAAAATAATGCTGAGAAAAATAGTACATTTTATATAAAAAACACTAACATTGAAAAGAGGGAGGATGCCATGAGTAAAGAAGAGAAAACCAAAAAGAGTATCGGAATTTATGTATTTGTTGCATCGCTGCTTCTTTTGGCGGTAGCGGTAGTTGTCGCAAATATGGCAATGTCGAATTTGATGTTAAATGATGTCGATGCTTATTTTAATAGAATAATTGCATCCTTCATATTAGGAGTCATTATAGCTCCCGCTTCCTCTATTTGGGGGCTGAGACAGATGATTCTCTAAAGTTTTGTTTGAAAAACATAACCATCAATTGCTTGAATTAGTAGCTTTGATGGTTTTTAAATTTTATTTTCATGACTTATTTTTATATGTTATAAAAATAGTACAATTATGAAAAATAAAAATTTTGTATATTCTTATATTTCTGTTATAATTATACTCAGGAAAAATATTACTTTTCGTGTTGTTATTTTTTCTTTGTTTTTGTGGTAAAATAAGGAAAACGGTTTCGCTCAAATAAATACAAAAATTATTTTTTTGATAATGAAAAAAAATGGGAATAGTCCTATTAAGTTTGTAGATAATTTATTTAATAGGATAAAAAACTCACTAAAAAATCCATCCAAAAAAGCCTTCGGCAAAATAGGTTTGTTTTTGATTTTGGGAGTTATGATTTTAAATATTAATTTCACAAATAGTAAAATAGGCATTTCTGCAAAAGCTGATTGGATAGATGATATAGCATCAAGACTAAAAACTTCTTCAATGCTAATGGCAGTTCCTGGTGGAAGTACATTTTTAGCTGGAAAAAATGCACTTAATTCTGTGGGTGTTAGTGTTTCGTCGGTGGCAAAAGGAGGATCATTGTGGGTTTTTAATTGGTTACTTTACAGTGTGTTATGGGCGATTTCAAAATTATTAATTATAGCAGCACAATTGCTGGATTTTGCTCTCAATACAGATTATTTAGGAGACTTGATTAAAGAAGGAAGTGTTTACAAACTGTGGGCAGCAGTAAGGGACATATTAAATCTGTTTTTTATGCTATTGTTATTATTTTCTGCTTTTTGTACGATTTTTCAGGTAGAAAAATATAATCTTAAAAAAATAATTATAATGTTGGTAGTGATGGCGCTATTGGTCAATTTTAGTTATGCCATCGCAGTATTCGTAGTGGATTTTTCTAATTCAGCAATGAGATTTTTAGTGGAAGTTGCTTTCCCAAATAGCAGTAGCGCCAGTTCTTCTGCTTACATAGGTAAAGTTTTAAAATTTGGAGATACTTTAAAAAATCAATATAATGAAGCATCTTTTACATCAGGAAATACAACAGGGCAAATAATTGTTAGCATCGTTCTTTTATTTATTTACACTGTCACAATAATGGCTTTGGCAATAAATTTATTAATAAGAATGATAGCTTTTATCGTTTTGGTAATATTATCACCCTTTGGCTTTGTGTTCGCATTTTTTCCTGGGACTAGTAGTATATCAAATGACTGGTGGGATAAATTATTGAAGTATGCTTTTATGGGTCCGGTATTGGCATTCTTTTTATTAATAACGATGGTTCTATTTAGTAAAGGAACATTGAGTAGTAGTACTAATGTAGCAGGAACTGAGATACCGATACATATTATTGGAGTTATTTTTCTTTGGATGGGATTAACTATTTCTCAAAAAATGGGAGGAATGGGATCTGAGATGGCGATGGGTATGGCAAAAAAAGTAGGAAATAATATTAAATCTTATGGACAAAAAGCAGCTTGGGGAACAGTGGGGTTAGCAGGGAAGGGTGTTGATACAATGACAGGACATAGAATTTCTGGAGGCATAGGAGGACTCAAAGCGAAATGGGATAGCTGGGGTGAGAATTATAAAACAGCTTCAACTACAAGAAAAACTCAATCTGCAGATTTTCTTGGAGTTAAGGGTGCTAATGAAAAACTAGTTCAAGAGAATCTAAAGAAGTATAAGGAAGGAAGTGGAATAAGTGACGCTGAAACAAATAGAATAGATAGTAGCGGAAGCAAAGCTGAAAAAATGGCATTAGCTCTTCATAGAGCAGAAACAAAAGGTTTTGATAAAGATCCCGATAAAGCACTTAAGCAATATCAAGAAGGATTGACTGTTCTTGGGGATAATGATGTTTATAAAAATTTATTCGAAAGCAACGTAAGAAAAAAGAATGTTGATTTAATAATAAACGAAGAGATAGTAAGAACTGGAGCAACGGGAGGGGCTGCTTTTGATATAGCCAAAAAAGAATTTGCAAAATTAAACACGAATGATTGGAAGGAGCAGAACATTGAAAGAATCGTAGCGACAGCTTCAATACCTGGAAAAAGTGGTGTTGTGGGTGGTGCTACGGATGTCATTAATGGATATTCACCTAGTGCTAGAGCTAAACTCACTAGTGAAATGAGAGGAGACAAATATATGCAAGGACAAGGTGCCGGAATGTGGGCTTAGTTTTTTATGCTTAAGACTTATGACTATAAAATTTTCAGAATTAAATAAAGAAATTCAGCTTAGGCGGTGCGTTATTCCTCAAGCTGTTTTTACAACTTTAAGTCCAGATGATGAAACAGATAAACAAGTAATAGAACGACAAGAAAAATTTCTTAAATTACCAGAAAATATTAAAGATAAGCTAACTTCCAATGAAACAGTAGAAAAAATAAAAAATGTAGGAGCACATTATAAGCTGGAGCTACTACAAATGGCTCCGATTGCTCGAGCAATTCGTAGTTATTATTTTGGAGAATTGAAATTAGAAGATTTTGCTAGTGTGATAAGCAAAGAATCAAATATTAGTTTAACTGATGCGCAAAATATTTCTCGATATATTATAGAAAGAGTAATAAAAAGAGATGCGGCTAAGCCAGTGGTAGCACAAACTGTGAAAATGACAATTTCTCAAGCGATGGAAAAATATCCAGAGATTAAGATGCAAATATTAACTAGTTTTCCCATTGAATCGGATGGTCAGATAGTCAAACCAACAGTTGGAAATTGGGCAAGAGATTATTTTACGATTGTAGGAGCAGGAAATCGAGACATGATGAAAAGAAGCAGTTATCTTTATCACAGTAAAAATGTTAAGAATTTAAATACTGCTGATAGACAAAGACTATCCAATGTTTTGAAATCATTAGATGAGGGATTTTTATTTCGAGTAGATCCTTCCAAGAGAGAGGTTATTTTTGAAGGAATAGCTCCTGCTTTAATTAAAAAAACAGAAGCACCTGTATATGCAAGACCAATTTTAGAAAAAAAAGAAGAAACAAAGCCAGATTACGAAAAAAAAATAGTTAGAGAAGATGAAGAAAATAAAGGGACGGTAATAAATCATGTGCAGGGAAACAGTTGGGATTTAAAGAGTTCGCATTTTGTAAAAGAAAATAATGCCGGAACTTTGATTGGTAATAAGAAAAGGGAAGATTTTGATAGTATAAATTTAGGAGAAAATAATCAGGATAATATAAAATTTTCTTCTCCGCAGCAACTACCCGTAGAAAAAGAAAATGATTTGGGAAAGCCTAACTTTAGGGGAAATCAAGAAGTAGAAAACGAAAGACTTAAAAATTTTTTTGGAAAGATAGAGCCAATAGAATAAAAAATAATATTCCAATATGCAATAACCAATACACATTTAATAATAAAATAAATTAATATTCAAATTAATTTATGGGATATTGAGAGTTGAATATTGAATAAACATTGAACATTGAGTATTTAAAATTATGCATTATAATGTTCCACAATTTATAGATATAGAAGACCAAATTGTAGGGCCACTGACTGCCAAGCAATTATTGTGGCTGTTCGGTTTGGCAGCAGTTTTATTTTTAATGTGGATTTTTATAGGAAGTAGGTTAAACTTTTTTTTAGCAGCATCTCCTGTAAGCTTGTTATTTCTTGGGTTAGCTTTTTATCGTCCCTATGGTCAGCCATTAAGTAAATTTATTGGTTCAATGTTTTTATTTTTTGTCAGGCCAAAGGTATATATGTGGGAAAGAAACGGAAAAGTATTGGATGAGAAAAAAGTATATAAAAAAGAAGTGATTCACAGTGTGGCGCATAAGAATTTGCCAAAACAAAAAGAAATTTATGACATATCTAAGATATTAGATAGTGAAACAGATATTTTAGATGAGATAAATAAAAAATAACTTTTTATTCGGGTATTTTTTTAAAATTGTACAGTTAAAATCCTAAAGGAGTGTCATAAATTATATAATTAGTGGATAAGCTCGAAATGACGAGCGAAAAAAATAAAAAATATGGAATTGATGCACGCAAAAAATCAAAAATCACAAAAATCGGCAATGAGTACTCAGAAATATATCAATGTAGAAGAAGTAAAAAATGATTTAGTGGTTTTAAAAAATAAATCATTAAGAGCAATTTTATTAGTTTCTTCTATAAATTTTGATTTGAAATCGTCAGATGAACAAGAAGCAATAATTGGAGGTTATCAAAATTTTATTAATTCTTTGGATTTTCCAGTGCAGATTATGATTAGTTCAAAAAAATTGGACATAGAACCTTATCTAGAATTATTAGAGAAGAAAAGAAAAACACAAACCAGTGAGTTGATGCGACTTCAAATTTCTGAATATTCAAACTTCATAAAAAATTTAACGGAAATATCACAAATAATGACCAAACAGTTTTATGTAGTAGTGCCATTTTATCCCGTAGAAAATTTAGAGAATGGTCTTTTGGAAAAATTAATGAGTCTTTTTAATCCAAAACAACAAATAGAGGAATCAGTAGAAATTTTTGAGACTTATAAAAATCAATTATGGCAGAGAGTAGATCAAATTTCTTCAGGATTAGCTTCGCTGGGAGTTAAATCGACAGTTTTAAATACCGAAGAATTAATTGAATTATTATATTCATCCTATAATCCATCGATTTATTCGGCTGCTGCTATAAAAGATTTGGAGTCAATAGAGTTGGAATGAGGAATTTATTATTGGGTTAACTAAATAATTAATTTAAATATGTTTTTAAATAACAGAAATAGAAATCGACCGATAGACCCTGTTATCGCCAAGGAGGACGAGTATCGAAAGGGTTTGGCGGTAATAAAAGATTTAATCTCACCCGCGGCTTTTAGAGTTGCGCCAAGCTATTTGGAAATTGGGGAAACTTTTGCGAAAACCATTTTTGTTATGGCTTTTCCTAGGTTTTTAAGCGTCAATTGGTTTTCTTCTATAATTAATATTGATCATCCAATAAATATTTCAATATTTATCCATCCTATGGATAGCAATAAAGTATTGAAAGGACTTCTGAAAACTACTACTCAAATTCAGTCTCGAATAAATTTAGAAGCTCAAGATGGAAAAGTAAGGAATCCTATGTTGGAGTCTGCTTTGGAAAATACAGAAGAATTACGAACGAGGTTACAAGAAGGAACAGAAAGATTTTTTCGAGTAGGGATTTATATAACAATATTTGGAGAAAGCACCAAGGATTTAAACAGAGTTCATCATAGTATTGAGGCTATATTGGAAGCGCAAATGGTTTATGCCAAGCCAGCCAGTTTTAGAATGGAAGATGGACTAGCTTCTACTATTCCATTGAATGAAGACAGATTGGACGTTGCTAACAATTTAAACACCTCGCCCCTTTCTACTATTTTTCCATTTGTTTCAGCGGAACTATCTTCCAACTCGGGAGTATTATATGGAATCAATCGTCATAATAATAGTTTGATTTTATTTGATCGATTTGAAATGGAAAATGCTAATATGGTGGTTTTCGCAAAAAGTGGAGCAGGAAAAAGTTATGCCGTTAAGCTGGAGATACTTCGATCAATGATGATGGGAGTGGATGTAATAATAATTGATCCAGAAAATGAATACAAGCATTTATCTGATACAGTAGGAGGCAGTTTTATAAAAATAGCACTTAATTCCAAATATCACCTCAATCCTTTTGATTTACCGAGTGCATCAGAAGATGAAGATTCTTCTGATATCTTGAGAAATTCAATTGCTAATTTGGTAGGACTTTTAAGAATAATGTTGGGAAATCTTACTCCTGAAGAAAATTCTATATTAGATAATGCTATTCGAGAAACTTATGCTGTGCGAGATATTACAGAACAAACTAATTTTTCTTTAATTGAGTTAAATCAATTTCCAACCATGTCAGATCTCTATGAGGTTTTAAGAAATATGGACGGAGCCAAATCATTGGCAATTAAATTAGAAAGATATACCGAAGGAATATTCTCTGGATTTTTGAATGAGCATACTAATATAAAAACGGATAAACAGTTGGTAGTTTTTAACATTCGTGATCTGGAAGAGGAATTGCGTCCAATTGCTATGTATGTAGTGTTGCAATTTATTTGGAATCAAATGCGATCAAAAATAAAAAGGCGTTTGGTGGTGGTGGATGAGGCTTGGATAATGATGCAACATGAAGATGCCGCTTCTTTTCTTTTTGGAATAGCTAAAAGATGTAGAAAATATTATACAGGATTAACCACGATTACTCAGGATGTTAATGATTTTATGACTTCTCGTTATGGAAAACCGATTGTAACCAATGCTTCCACTCAGTTTTTATTAAAGCAATCTACGGCGGCTATTGATATAGTTCAAGAAACATTCTTTTTAACTGATCAAGAAAAGTTTTTATTGTTGGAAAGCAATGTGGGAGAGGGGATATTTTTTGCGGGCAATAAGCACGCTGCGATAAAGGTAGTGGCTTCCTACAGTGAAGATCAGATTATTACTTCTGATCCAAGACAACTTTTGGAAATAGAGGAGGCAAAGAAAGAATTAGAAAATTAGTTTTAATTGAGAGTTAGGTTTTGGATAGATTTTTTATTGATGTATAATAGGATGAATGAGAAATCTTGTTTTTGATTTTATATTATTAAGAAAACAAAATTATGGCAGAGGAAGAAATAAATAATAAAATAAGATTGAATCAAGTCAGGAGAGAAACCGTTGAAAATAAAATAAATAAAGCAGATGGAATTAGAGATAATATGAATGGGTCTGAAAAATTCAGAAGGAGAGAAGGTTTGTATGGAAAAGAAAATGAGAAAAAAGAAACGAAAAAATATACGGGTAAATTAGCAAAAATTGCTGCACCGTTAGCCGCAGCCAGAAAAGCTAAAGATTTAGTGACGGCACCAACAGAATTTCGAATAATGGATGTATTTGTCTATGGATTAGCTATGGCCTTAGCTTTTTTGAAAGATTTATTGGATCTAGCTTTTATTGGATCGTTACCTGCTATTGGAACTGTTATAACTTTTTGTATTTCTATTGCAATCGGATTTGTCTTGCTATTTGATGGGGTAACAATGTCAAAAAGGAAAGTAGCCAGAAGATTGACTAAAAAATTTCTAATTTTAATTGCTGGGACAATTGTAGAAGGGGTTTTATTTGGATTAAACTTTCTTCCCTTTGAGATGTTGACGGTGGGAATAATTTATTGGATGTCGCTGGTGGATAGAAAATCAGAAAAAAGAATGGCTGTTCAAGAGGCGGGAGAGGACTAAAAAATATAAGTATTTTAGGATTAAAAAAATATCTTCAAATGGGTAAAATATAAAATAAATGGATATAAATTACAAAAGCAAAAAAAGAGAGGAAATATTTAATATTGAAACAGTAACAACATTATCGGTAATTCTTATCTGTTTGCTACTGTTTGCCTTTTTTACTGTTAAAGGCTCTTTTCAACAAGTGATTTTGGGCTTGGTAGTTTTTTTGTTGCTTCCCCTTCTCTACATAAAAGTTATTTTAAAAGAAGATTTGAATAATTTTGGATTTAAGATTAATAAATGGAAAGAAGGTTTTTTTATTTTTCCGGTCTGTCTTTTGATAATGGGAGGATTTTTTTATATAATTTTCAGTTACACTAATTTCTCTCAAAATTATTTTTTGGGTAAGTATGATATGGTAAACAGTTACGCATACCTTTTTGTTTATGAATTTTTAATAGTCAATTTGTTTGTTTTTTTGTACGAAGTTTTTTTCAGGGGATTTGTAATGTTTTATTTTGGGAAAAGATTCAATGTTTACACTATTTTTATCCAATTTTTATTATTTTTGATCTTTTTGGATATGATGGGAAGATTATCAATGGATTATGTTTTTTATATGATGACGGCTTTATTGGCAGGAATGATTGCTTATAAAAGCAAATCTTTGGTGTATTCTTATTTATTTAGTATAATAGTATTAATTGCTAGTGATATTATTTATTTAAAACTAACTAAATAATATCGAATTAAAATTCTAAAAAATGAAAAAAATAAAAAAAATTATAAAAAAGATTTTTCTTATTTCCTTGGTTTCTTTGGAGATTGTTTTAATGAATATACATCCAACGCAAGCTGAATTGGATAGTCTCTTGGGTGGTATTTTGGGAAGCGATGGAGATTCTACGATTAACGCCAATGGAATGTTAGAACAGTTGGAAGAAAGATATCACTTAAATTCAGACTCCATAACAAATTTTGGAGAAAGCTTTAATGTTTCTGATCAAAAAAGTCCCGCTCCTGAAGTGGATATATTTTTTAATCCGACTAATCCAAAATTTGGAGAGGAAGTAACAGCAACCGCCATTCCTAAATATTTTCAAGAAGGAAAGGAAAATATGTATTTTACTTGGTATATTAAACATAAGGGTTGCGATAGAGAGCTTCCTCAGAGTGATCCTAATTTTGAGCTTTGTGACTCTGATGGTGATGGACAGGTCCAAGCAAACGATTGGAAAGTTGAAGCAATGAGAGCGGTAGCCAACAGTGGATTTGTAAAAGAAAAAGCAGATTATGGATCTAGTACGGATGACGATAGCTTTAACGCTCATATTGGAGGAAAAGTAAATATTCAAGAAACAGATTATTGCTATTTGCATGATTTTATTTCAGGCAAGGATTATGAAATTGCCACCGCTAGTAGTAGCGATAATGGTAGCTCAGATACCTTTAGTTGCGAGGGAACATTAATGTGTAGCAGTCCCTATAATTTAAGTTGTGGAATTATGAGTGGGGCGATACATGTTCCTGAACAAGATATGGGGAGCGGTGATTCTACTGCTACAGATGATGGTAGTGGTGGATCGTCGTCCTCAACTAGTGTGAGTATAACTGTTCCGGAGCATGATGAATTATTTGATGGAACTAGTACCGCAAGTATTGATGCCAATACGGATTCAGGTTATGAACCAATTTGTGATCCAGAAACAAAAAAAACTACTTGCCCAGAAGGAACAACGGTGCGTTGTATAGCAGCAGACCAAATGTATCTAATTAATCCTGATTGCAATTTGATCGTAACAGGTGCAATAAGTGTTTTTGATCTTGGTGATCCTGGGGAAAAAGATGTTAATTGTGAAACAACTAGTTATGAAAATTCCAAAGTGGAGCAAAAGTGCGAACATCAATTTGCGGTTGCGCCGGGGATGTCAACGGGAGATGGTGATTTTGGTCCTGATGAAGAAAATTTTTGGGGAACAGATCCTCTTGATCCTAGTACGGCAAATAATGGTAACACCGATGAAGCTAATGTGGCAGGAATAGGGACAGATAAAGTAACTTGGACTTATGCTCCTGGAGATCAAATAGGTGTAATAGTAGAAGGTCAATCCTATATGGGGACTAAACATGATGATTCCTCTAACGCTATCACATTTGCTTTGGTTAACAATGTTTTCAATAAGGAGGGTAGCGAATGTAAAATAGAAGAAAAGAATGATTATACAGAGGCAATAAAAGGTTATGATGTAAAAATACCATTTGCTATGGTTAATATAGATAATTGTCTGGAGTTTAATTTTGTTTCTCCTGCTGACGGTTATCAAGCGGATAATATGGATGTAGCTATGGATTATTACCCAAAAAATCCAACGGTAGGATCTTTGGGAGTAGATGGTGCTGGAGTAGAGATGGGGGGTGACAATTTAGTAGTAGCAGTCGATACTAGTAATAAGAATTTAGATAATAATCAGATTTATTATAAGTGGTCTATCTATGGATTTAACGGCAATAGAGAAGATCTTCGTTTAGCAAAAGAAGACTGGACTATATTGAGTGACGATGCTAATTTTAGAAAAAAGAATAATATAAACACATTGGAAGGGTTGGGCATGGATCAGTTTGAAATGCAATTAAATGATATAGGTGATTATGATTTTTTAAGATTTTTTGTGGAAAGTGAAGAATTTTTTGATACGGGGACAGGTACTACAGGTACTACAAGAAGTGGTAGGGGAGACATATTAGTGGAACCAAATAAAAGTAGTACCACTGGAATTGCTATCAAATCTGGGGATACGGATATTTGTCAAACAGGAGGATCTTGCGAGGTGTTAAAAAATCAAATAATAACAGTTACTCTTCCTTCAGGTAGTGTTAATAACTATCTTTGGACATTAGATGGAAAAGAAATTACAACATTGGGCGCTGATGAAACAAAACAGGGCAATAGCGTAAGTTTTGTCTTAGAGGGAAACCCTGGAGATAGCCATGTTATTAGTGTGATAGCCAATGATACTGTTAGTCCTGCTTCGACAGTGGCTGGAAATAAAGGTGAAAAATTAACCGTTACTAGAAATTTTGTAGTAGTAGAGCCAATGATAGGATTGGGTCCTAACAATAGATTAAATAGAGGAGAAGAATGTAAGGATTTAAATGGAGATACTGACACCAGTTCATCTTTGGGCACTTATACTAGCATTTCTTCAAATGAAACGGTTTCTAATTGTAGAGAAAAAGTATTTAGTGGGAGCGGAACTGTTACAATTAATCCCACTTATTATCCAAATTGGATTAGTGGCAGCTTGAAGAATGTTAAATATTACGTCAATGGTGTGGCTCAAGATAGTGGAATGATAGATTTATCCTCTTATCCAGCCGGAACATTGGTAAATGTTTCTTACGAAGGTGAATATTGGCAATCAGATTCAGAAAGAGCTACTTTGAAAAATTGGGGATTGTCAGAGGTGGTTACTTCCGGAGAAAAAATATCTGATTCTATTACAATAAAAGTAACTGATTCTGCAGATCAATCTGCCTCAAAAAAAGCTACTAAGATATTGGCTGGTTTAGCTTATAACATACCAGAGCAAATGATTTTTATGTTTAGAATAATGTTGACTACATTCATAATAATTTTTGCTGCCGGAGTAGTGATATCTTTTGGAGAAAAAAAATATAATTAAACTTAATGGAGGTCTTTAGAAATGAAAAAAGTTTTTGTAATTTCATTGGTAATGTTTCTTTTGGTAGGTGGTTTTTATTTTATCTATAATTTCTTATTAGTGGATAACTCTGCAAAAAATGATAGTAAAGCAAGCCAAATTTCAGATAATAACTCAGAGAAGAGCAACGCACCTATTTTAGAAAAGGTGATCAAAATAATTGATGGAAACATAAAAGGATTAACATTGGATTTGAAAGGAGATAAAATACAATATTATAATAATAATGAAAAAGGTTTTTGGTTAGCTTCTTTTGATGGTTCAATCAAGGAGCGTCTTTCTAATGATGATTTTGGCAAGCTAGATAAGGTAGTTTGGAGCAATGATAAAAAAGAAGCCATTCTAAAAATGGGAGATTCTTTTTATCTATACAAATTTGGAAATAAGGAAAAATTTATTAAAAAAACGAAGGCTTTAAGTTGGATGAATTTTAACCAAAAAATTGTGTATTCTTATGAAGATTATGCTAGCAGAAAGAAAACTCTAAATATCGCTAATCCAGATGGAAGCGATTGGAAGGAGCTTGCTAAATTGGAAAGTGATGATATTATTATGAGCTATATACCGGAGTCAGCCAAGGCTTCTTTTTGGTCTGTGCCAGATGCTTTTAAGGAATCAAATATGACAATTATCCCTTTTGGAGAAGGAGAGCTAGAAAAAATAGGAGAAATGAAATTTGGCTCTGATTATTTATGGTCTAACGATGGGGGGAAATTTTTGAGAAGTAGCGTTTCTCAAAAAGGAGGAAATAATTTGAATTTAGAAGTGTGTGAAGTTAAAAATAATAACTGTACGAATTTAAATCTGCCAACGATGATTTCAAAATGTGCTTGGTCAAAAAATAATAAAAGTGTTTATTGCGCCTTGCCTAAGAATATAGACAAAAATTCAGTAATGCCCAATGATTATTTAAATAATAAGTTTTCAACTAATGATATATTTTGGAAGGTAAATGTCGGTAGCGGAAAAAAAGAAAAAGTCTTGGATGAAAAATATATAAAGGAAGAGTTAGACGCAACTAATCTGGTGATATCGCCAAATGAAGACTTTCTTTTTTTTATAAACAAAAAAAATAACAATTTATTTAGAATTGCTATCTAATTTAATTTCCTGTGAGGATAGAGATAGTCCTAAAAAAATAATTAGCCAAAAAATTAGAGAGAGATCATTTTTCCAGTAAGTAGTATCAGTTAGGCCATGAAGAATAATATAAAAAAGAATAGATAAAATAATTAAAAAGGGTCTTCTGTTGGTGAAATCCTTAAAATAAATAAGGATTTTTTTTATTTTTAAAAACCATAAAATTATTAAATATACAAAGCCAAATAATCCAAAGAAGCCCGCTTGTAACCAGAAGGCCAAAAAAATATTATGAGGTTGAGGAACTGCCCACTCTGGATAAGGATAAAAATATTTTTGATAAGATAAATATTTTTCTTGAAAATTCCCTGGGCCAATTCCCCAGAGCCAATTATCATAAATAATTTTTTCAGCTGACTTCCAGATGGCAATCCTAGAGCTCAAAGAGGAATTAGCGCTCGAATTGTTGAGTGATTTTAACTTGTCTGAATTGTGCTCAAAGAAGAAAATAAAGAAAATCGTTGTTATAAATATAAAAAGAATTGTTTTTTTGCCGGAACTAAAAAATATTATTATAAGAGAAGATATAAATAAGGCAATCCAAGCTGAATATGAATGAGTAAAAAACAAAGAGATTAGAATAGGAATAATTAAAACTAATTTGAAATATCTAGATTGTTTATTTTGGATAATGTTCGCTAAGCTAATTAAAATTCCTGGAACCAGTGTCATAGCGAGATGATTGGGAGATGAATAAAAAGCACTTAAGCGATTGTCATAAGTTAAATTATCAAAAACTAAATAAAAAATACTAATAACAGATATCGAAAAAGAAGAAAAAAGAAGGCTATTTAATATTTTTTCAAAATCAGTTGAATTTTTTGTCTCGATATAAACAATAATTCCAAAAATAATAGGTAAAATAAACCAACTTTTTACAATGCCCAGTTCTTTTAAAAAGTTATCATTTAAAAAGGTGGAGATAAGTAACCCTATCAAAATGAGAGAAATTGGAAGAATAAAAGAAGATATTTTTTTAAGAGAATATTTTATTTTTTTAAATAAATTAAAATTATTTTCATAAATCCAAAGAAATAAAGTCAGCACTATTAAAATATCCAGAGCATTAAGAGGAATATCAAAGATGGAAAATCTTAGCAGATAGGCAGGAGAGAAAAAAATGGTTAGATAGATTAAATTTTTGGTGGAGATTGGGTTGAGTAATTTGGTCATGAATATATTAAACCCCCTCTGCCTGTCGGCATCTCCCCCTTGAGTACAAGAGGGAGAGGGTGTTAGTTTTGTTTTGAGTTATTTAAGCTTAAAATCAAAATAATAAGAGGTAGAATGTGAACGGAAAAAACAGCAGTTTCAAAGAGGGAATGAATAGAAAATGAAATTAGAGCTGAGGCTAATCCCAGCTGGATAAAATCATTTTTTTTGATAAAATCCCGAGTAAAATTAATGATAGCAAATAAAAATAGAAGTAGCCAGATAAGAGCGTTTAAGATACCTGTTTCAGCAACGATATCCAAAAGGGTATTATGAGAGTAAATAGGTTCGCGATAATCAGCTGAAGGCTTGATACTCAAAGAATAATTTCCTAAACCTGTTCCAAAAATAGGGTTGTCTTGAATTACTTTTAGAGATTGTTCCCAAGTTTGAATTCGACCGACATTTGATCCTTCAGAAAGGTTGAAGCTTGAAAATAAGCGATTAATAATGGGATTGGGGATAGCAAGAATTAAGCCGAATGTTATTAAAATAAAAATTAATAAAAACACTCTGTTGGCGTTGCTAAAAAAATATTTTATTTTAAATTTTAAAGTAAAAAATCCAAAAAATAACAGACCGGCAATTAATCCCAGATAACCACCACGGGAAAAAGTTAAAAAACTGGCTAGGATTAAGATAAAAAAGAAAATTAAGTAGATGTGACGACCTAGCCCCCGATTGGGAGTTAGAATATTAGATGATGTTTGATTTTTAGTGTGGCTAAAAAATATTCCCAAGGAAATTAAGGCGCAAATATTTAAATAAAAAGAGAACATATGCGGATCAGGGAAGAAGGCAGTGGCTCTCAGCAGAGTATATCCGCCAATGTTTACCAGCCAACTCGGGTTAGTCAAAACGGCTTCAGAAAAAGAATTTCCCAAAAAAGGAACAACCATTTTTGCCCAAGTAGAATAGAGAATATCGAGAGGAACTAAAAATTGCAATAAAAACTGAATTATTCCGATAGAAGCTGTCAAAAAAGCACCCCAGACAGTATATTTTAACAAAGATAATATTTTTGAAGGATAAGAGGAAGAGATGCCATAGATAATAAAAAAAAGAGGGAAAATAGATAATAGAAACAATAACTTTCTTAATCCCCAAATCGGATTGTTGGCAAAAAATAAAGAAAAACAAGCTAAGAATAAAAATGAAATTAAGAGAAAAAAAGTTAACCCCTTGGGAATAATTATTTCTTTGTTTTTTAAAGAATCGATTAACCAAGCTAAAAAAAGTAAGGGAATAATAATTCTTACTGAAGCTAAATCGAAACCTTCCGCTGGATTGAGAGCGACCTGGAAAGGGAGGTAGAGGAAAAATAGTTTTAGGAGAAATTCAAGCACGGCAGTTTTAATTAAATGTCAAAAACTCAATTTCCAATTCCGAATAAATTCCAAATGACTAAATTGAGAAATTGGCGGATTTTTATTGGCTTAAGCTTTAATTTAAAGATATAACTATACTGATAAATAGTAAATAGATTGAGGAATAAAAAGTATTTTTTTATTATGTACATTAGGCGTGTAACCAATTACCTAAGTAAAAAAATATATTTAGTCAAATATAAATATTATAAATATAGGTATAAGATGATTGTATTTTTAATATCTTGTGATTTCTTAGCAGTTTTTATTATTTTTAGCTGTTTCAATTTTGAATAAGTCTAGCCGTAGACTTTTCCAAACTTTTATGGGAAGAAGTATATAGTTGCTTTCCTCAATATTTAATTTTATATAAATATGTAGCTCTTTTTTGACTTAAGAGGTATTTATTTAGTATAGTTTGGTTAGAGGTCTAATTTTTTAACAGATAAAAATCTATGCCGGAATTACCAGAGGTGGAGACAATTGTGAGGGATTTAAACAAAAAAATAATTGGCTACCAAGTAGTCGATTTTTGGAGTGAGTGGAAAAAGGGAATTAAGGGCATAAGTCTGGAAAAATTTAAAAAAGAAATCGTGGGGAAAAACATTTTGAGAGCGCACAGAATTGGCAAGAATATTTTTATTGATTTAAGCGGCGGAAAAACGGTGTATGTGCATTTAAAGATGACAGGACATTTATTAATTAAAAATGAAAAATTAAAAATTAAAAATTTAGAAAGTAGTTATTTTGGGGATCGGGTTAATCAATATATTAGGCATAGGTGGAATTTGAAGAAAGGGAAAGAAATGTTGGCAATGGAGTTTTCGGATTTGCGGAAGTTTGGAAAAATAGTTTTGGTGGATACGGATAAAATAGAAGAATTGCCAGAGATAAAAAAATTAGGTATTGATGCGATGGATAAAAAATTTAACTTTAAGAAATTTCAAGAAATTTTAGCCAAGAAACAAAAAAGCGTAATTGGCATAGTATTAATGGATCAGAGTTTGATTGCGGGAATTGGTAATATTTATAGAAGTGAAATTCTTTTTAAAGCAGGAATAGATCCTAGAAGAAAAGTGGAAACATTAAAAAGTGTTGAATTAGAGCGAATATTTGAACAAATTAAGAAAATTTTAAAAAAAGCGATTAACATGAGAGGAACCTCGAATAGCGATTATCGAGATACCTCTGGAAAGCCAGGTGGTTTTCAAAAAGTTTTAAAAGTCTATAATAGAGAAGGTGAGAAATGTTTTACCAGTCAGGCCCTCCCAAAAAATAAAAAATGTGATAATATAGTAGAAAGAATTAAATTGGGACAAAGGAGTGTTTTTTTGTGTCAAAAATGTCAGAAATAATTTAAGTAGTGCGACACGAATGGGGAACGCTCTAATAACTCGAATAGAGAAGATATATAGTAAAAATTTAAAGCGTTACTTATAGTTGTTGTCATTCTAGAAAATCATCTGTGTGGAATCTCAGGCTTAAATAAATTCGAGGTTTGTATTTAGCGGAGATTTCGGATAAGTTAATTTTTTACGGTTTGTAAACTCACCGAGAAAGTATAATTTCTGGAATGACAGTAGAAAGTAAATTTTTGAAACATTTAAATAATTTAAAATAACAAACAAATGAGTAAAAAACAAAAGATAATTATAGCAACTTTAGTTGTGGTTGTCGCAGGAGTGATTGTTTATTTTACAACACTTAGGGAAACTTTTAGAAAAAATAAAGTAGCACAAATAGTATCGGAAAACAATAATAAAGAGACTGAAGCTTCTGTAGAACCTCTTAATGATAAAAATATCAACCCCATCTCTGGATTAGCTTGTGGTGAAAATTGGAATCGTCGTCCAATAGCAGTAATGCAACCATCAGATTTACAAGCTAGACCAGCTGCTGGATTTTCGCAGGCAGATATGGTTTTTGAATTACCTGCCTATACCTCCTCAGTTACTAGGTTATTAGGCGTGTATTCTTGCGATATGCCAAAAGAAATTGGGGCGATGCGAAGTGCCAGACATGACCATATTGCTTTGGCAGCAGCAGTAAATGCTTTTTTTATTCATTGGGGAGGATCTCATTTTGCATTAGACTTGTTGAATAAAAATATAATAGATCAAATCGACTGTATGAATACTAATTATTGTGATAGGTGGGATTGGCAGAATGATCCGAAAATGAGAATGGAAGATTCGGGGCACATTACGGGAGAGAAGGCATTGCAAGCTATGAAGGATTTAAAATTAAAAACAGAAACTAACTTTGTGGGATACCCTCATCAAAAAGAAGCTGTTAGTGATGAGCGAGGCGCTAATGGAAGTACTTTGAGGGTGGCCTTTGCCAATCCTTATGATGTGGAATATTCTTATGATAAAAATTCTAATACTTATTTAAGAACTTGGAGCGGTGTAGAAGATATAGATAGAAATAATAAACAAAGGTTAGCTCCTAAAAACATAGTAGTAATGTTCGCTAAGTCAGAACAAATTACCAATACCCAAGATTATCTTGGTAAGGGGCTAAAAAATCCTTGGGATGGAGTTGAGGAAGCAAAAAATACTGGAGCAGAAAGCATTAGCGGAAGGTATAACAACGTACAGATTGGCGATCCATGGTATGATGAAAGCAATAGTGGTGAAGCTTACTATTATATGAACGGAAAGCAATACCATGGAACTTGGAAAAAAGACTCAGCTAGACTAGAAAGTAAGCTTTTCTTTTATGATGAAAATGGAAAAGAAATAATGTTTGTACCTGGCCAAATTTGGGTAGAGATATTGGAACCAGGACAAGTTTTAAAATGGACTCCTGCTAGCTAAATTATTGAATAAACAAAATGATAATATTTCTTTACGGTGAAGATAATTTTCGTTCAATCGATAAATTGAATCAAATAAAGAAGGAATTTTTTGCTAAAAACACCTCGAATGCTCCTTCGAGTGTTTTTGATTTTAGGGAAGGTGATTTTTGGAATGAATTTAAGAGAGCAATCAAATCAAGAGGATTGTTTGCTAAAAATTCATTGGTTATTGTCAAAAACTTTTTGACTCAAGAAAACGATTATTCTAAAAATGAAGTAATCGATTTCTTTTTAAATAATGCTGACGACGTTAAATCTCAGGAAAATATCATTATTTTTTGGGAAGAAAAAAAACCTAAAAAAAATGATAAGATGTTTAAGTGGTTATTGGATAATTCAAAAAAAGAAGAATTTTCTAAGTTAAATGATGCTCAATTAAGAAAATGGATAGAACATAAATTTTTATCTTTAGATTTAGAAATACCTTTAAATATTATAGAAAAATTAATTGTTAATAAAAGTGACAATTTGTTTTTTTTAGATAATGAAATAACAAAAATAACTAATTTCATTAATGGAGATAAAATTGGTGTCGAGTTAGACACCATGATTGAATTGTTAATAAATTCAAAGGCAGAGGCCAATATATTTAAGACGATAGAATTTATTTCTTCAGGAAATAAAAAACAAGCCTTGGAGATGTTGCATAAACAATTAGATCAAGGAGATGATCCTTTTTATATTTTGTCTATGTATATTTATCAGTTTAGGAATCTTTTAAAAATAGGCGAATTTTATTTTTATGGGAAAACTAATCATCAGGAGATAGCTAAAATAGTCAAACTCCATCCTTTTGTAGTACAAAAAGGGATGGAGCAATTGAGAGGATTTACTCAGCTTCAATTAAGAAATATTTATAAGGATTTAGAAAAAGTGGATAGAAATGCCAAAAAAGGAAAGCAAGATATTAAGCTCGGACTAGATTTAATGATAGCAAAATTATAAATAATTTCTTAAATAAAAAAGTGGTCGACAGGACCACTTTTTTAAATTTTTATTTGGCTATATTTTTTACGCTCTTATTCAATCTGGATTTATAACGTGCACCAGTATTTTTTTTAAGAACTTTCTTTTGAACTGCTTTATCTAAAGCTTTGATTGATTTTTTTAAAAATTCAGAGGCTGTTTTAAAATCTTTAGCATTGATAGCTTCGCGAGTTTTTTTTATAGCACTACGATAAGTTCCTTTGGTTTTCTTGTTTTTTAAAGTTTTGCGATCAGTAACTCGCATATACTTTTTGGCTGAATCTTTGATTGGCATATTTTATCTTTTTTCGCAATTGAAAAATCCAACAGCGAATTATCATTTAAACTTATTTAGTTACTTAACTATTTGTATCATAGAGTGGATTTTTTGGCAAGAGAATGATAAGATAGACATAGAACATTTCAACATATTAGCATTAAAACAATTTAACATTGAAATACTTAAAGTCATCAGTCATCCGCAATCAGTCATCAAATATATTTTAACCTCGATGACAAATGACTTTTGACTGATGACTAAATCATTACTTTGTAAGCTTTAAAACGTTAAGAACTCTATAACTTTTCATAATATGATTGCAAAATTAACTGGAAAAATTGAATATTCAAAGGACAGATGGATCATCGTGGATGTAGCGGGGGTAGGTTATAAAGTTTTTTTGACTGATTTTACACTGGGAAAAATAGCCACTTGGGGAGAAGGTTCTTTTTTCATTTATACCTACGTTAGAGAAGATATTTTGGCTTTATATGGATTTGTAAGTATTGAAGAAAAGGAAATGTTTGAATTATTAATATCTATTTCCGGAATAGGCCCTAAGGCAGCTATGGGAATTCTATCAATAGCTGATCCAGTTTCAATCAGAACCGCAATTTTAAATAATAATCCTAGTCTTCTCACTAAAGTTTCAGGAGTAGGAAAAAAAACAGCCGAAAGAGTTATCTTAGAATTACAAAATAAAGTAGCGGATATATCATTAGAAGATAGAAGGGATAGCATTTCCGATAGTGAAACCATGGACGCCCTAATAGTTATGGGATATAACGCTTTTCAAGCTAGGGAAGCGCTAAAGTTGATCCCCAATGAAATTGAGAGTGTCGAAGAAAAAATAAAATTTGCTCTAAAAGAAATAGGAAAAAGATAGCTAAAAAGTTTATGCTAAATAACAATAGAGATGAATTTATCCAAAGAAATTCTCCTTATGGAGGATTTTTGCAATCTAATCAATGGATGAATTTTCAAAATAAATTTGGAATAAAAAATTATAATATATCAGATAAAAAATTCTGGTCAAATATTTTGGAACACCAGCTTCCTTTGATAGGAAAATATTTTTATGTTCCTCGTGGTCCAATAAGCGATAAGGATATTAAGGAAGAAGAATTAGGCAGGGTCATGGAGGATTTGATGAATTTAGCAAAAATCAAAAAGGTTGCTTGGGTTAGAATAGATAATTTTGATAAAAAAATAAAAAATTCATTAAAAAATAAAAAATATGAGATAGCTAAGGCTCCTCATGATATGCAGCCTAAACAAATTTTTGTTATTGATATAAACAAAAACGAGGAAGATATTTTATCTGAAATGAAACCCAAGACAAGATATAATATAAAATTAGCAAATAAAAAAGGAGTTCAAATAGAAATACTAAATGGTTTGAGGCCTGATGATAAAAAAGTGGAAGATTTTTTAAATTTAATTGAAAAAACCGGAAATAGAAAAAATATCAGTTTTCATCCTAAAATATATTATCGAGAGATGTTGGGTGCTATTTCTGGAGATAATTTGAAGTTATGCTTGGCTACTTATAGGGGGGTAGTTATTGCAGGGGCACTACTGGTTATTTATGGAGAAACAGCTACCTATTTGCATGGGGCATCAGATGATGAGAATAAGAATGTAATGGCTCCCTTTCTTTTGCAGTGGGAAATGATAAAGGAAGCAAAAAAAAGAGGTGCTTTAAGGTATGATTTTGGTGGAGTAAGCATTGGTGAGGAAAATAAAGAGAGGGAGTTGAAATGGGCGGGAGTAACTAGATTTAAACGAGGCTTCTCACAAAATAATCAGCCAGTTGAATTTTCTGGTAGTTATGATATTATTATTAATCCAATTAAATATTGGAGTTATCGATTAATTCAAAAAATCAAAAGGGTTCTTTAATATAAAGGAGGTGATTTGTTTGATAAAGAACAGAGATAAAATGCCTTGGCACGCTGTGGATGTAGAAAAAGTTGCCTTAGAAAACGAATTGATTAAAACAATGAAGGCGCTTAACTGCGCACGTGAGTTTTTTAATTTGGTTAAAAGAAAAGATGGAAGAGATGAATTCGTTCATTCTTATAGAGTGGCACAGATTCTTATTTTTCATCAAATTTTAGATGATGATATTTTAGCTGCAGGCTTATTGCATGATGTCCCAGAAAATATCAACTTAAGTTTGTTGGATAATATTAACGAAGGATTTGGGATAAATGTGGAACTGATAGTCTTTATTTTAACAAGAATAAAAAATGAAAATATTCGTTTTTATTTTGCTAGAATTAGTGAAGATACAGTTACAATCTTGGTAAAATTAGCCGATCGTCTCCACAATCTTCGCAACATGACCAAGCATCTTGAAGAAAATGATTTTTTTACTAGAAAAAGATTGCAAAAACAGATTGAGGAAACTTGGGAATATTTAGTTCCTATGGCGGTAAGGGCGGCAGAGATTGGTTGTCAATATCGTAGAGCTATCATGGAAGTTCACGAGGAGCTACTACGATCATTGGCAGATGCAGAATTTGAGTTGCTCAAATAAGCCTAGTTTTTAATAATTTAAAGACTAGGCTTAACTTTTTAAAACTAGTTTTTTCTGATATGATTGGTTTATATGAAATTTATAAATTTATGCTTAAAATAACAATTTTGGCAGTGGGAAAAGTCAAGGATAAAAATTTTAACGAATCTTTTTTGAACTATTTAAAAAGGTTGTCTCCATATGCTAATGTAAAAGTAGAGGAGATAATGCCTGAGCCTTTTTTTGATAATTCTAATAAATATAAAATAAAACAAAAAGAAGGAGAAAAAATAGTTGATTATTTAAGAAGGTTTCCTCAAAGTAAGATTTTGATTTTGGATGAGAACGGAAAAGAATTGAAATCAGAGGAGTTTTCTAATTTTTTGTTTGAAAATGAATTGGAAAATATAATTTTTGTGATAGGTGGCGCTCTTGGATTTAGCGAGGATATTTTATCTTACAAAAGTGCGATTAAAATTAGTCTATCTCAGTTAACTTTTCCCCATGAATTAGTGCGAGTAATTTTGGTGGAACAACTTTATCGAGCAATTGCTATAAATAAAAATAAAAGGTATCATTATTAATAAGTAGCAATCAGTAACTCGCAAATAATTGCCAGTTGCCAATTATTGATTACTAATTTTTAATAAAACAATAAAAATATGAAGTATATAATAAATTGGACAGTAATGACATTGGCGGTTTTTATCAGCGCACAATTACTCTCGGGAGTGAGTGTGAATAGTGTTTTTACGGCTTTTATGGTGGCTTTAGTTTTGGGAGTAATTAACGTTTTTTTAAAGCCTATCTTATTGATATTGACTTTACCTATTAATATATTTACTTTAGGACTTTTTACTCTAGTTATTAATGCTTGTTTAGTTTTATTGGCTAGTCGAATAGTAGATGGTTTCAAAGTGGATAGTTTTTGGTGGGCACTGGTTTTTAGTTTAGTAATGTCAGTTATACATTCAGCACTACATCAGATTGGAAAAAAGTAAAATAAAAATGTTTGTTTTAAAAATATGGCAAAAATGTTATTTAGAAGAAGAGATGTTGATTCGAAGAAAAAGATATTAAAAATCCTGAAAAAACCAGAGATAGCTAAAGTAGTGGATAATTTGGGAGAAAAGAAAGAAGTGCTGTCTCAGTTTCGGAGATATAGTGGTGGTGGAATTACCAAAGATGAGGCACGTAGAATTTTGGGAAAATTTCATTTTGATGGACGCGATTCTTTGGATAAAAAAGAAACGGCTGGTTTAGCAAGAGCTTTGGGAATAAAAGGTTCTCACAAATATAAAAAACCTGAAGAAAATTTCAATAGAGACAGAGAACAAGAAAATAGGAAAGGCGGATATACGGGTATTTCAGGAAAGACTTTTTCTGGAGGTAATTCTAAATCTGGAGGTTTCAGTAAAATGAGCCCGTTGCATTAAAAAATGGTTTGACTTTTAAGTTAAAATGGTGTATAATGAGTTTGTAAGGTTAAATAAAGACCTTATAAAGATAGGGTGAATTCTCGGGGTGAGGATTCATTTTTTGTTTTTTAAGCCAAATGGTCGATTGGTTCTATAAAATGAGTTAAATAAAAACACTCTTTAGACATCATCCTATACAATAATTTAAAAACAAAAATAAAAAAATATGGAAAAAATAAAAGCAGTATTAAACAAAGATCTTTTTGAGTCAGACCATAACGAAGAAGGAAGGTTTTCTATTCTGTTGTCTTTAGTTCCTCTTTTGGTGCTGACATTTTTTATGAATTTTGGAATTATATAATATAAAATCAATAAAATTATATTATATAGATTAAAATAAAATAAATAAAAATCAACTAATTAATTAGTTGATTTTTATTTGTTAATTTTCTGTGTTATAATTAACGAAAAGTTGTAGATAAAAATTAATAATTTATCAATGAGTTGGATAGTTAATGATTTAAATATAAAAAAGCAGGCAGATAGTTTAGGGGTTAGTTTTTGGCAGGCGCCTAGTTTCTTGTTTATTGCATTGGGATTTATTATTGCCTCTGTCATGGCAATAGTTTTCTTCGTTTCCAGGAAATATATAACTACAGAATTTTTAGTAGTAGCAGAATCCGTGGTGGTAATAGCCATTCTGACTATTGGAAATATCATCATAGGGAGCATGGAAAAATTAGCTCAAGTCAATAAAACCAAATCAGAGTTCGTCTCTATAGTTTCACATCAGTTAAAAACCCCGCTTACGGGCATAAGTTGGGATATTGAACTTTTAGTAGCTAAATATAGCGAAGGGCTAACGGATAAGCAAAGAAATATTATAAACAACATCGAGTCTTCCAATGCCCTTATGTCCAGAATGGTCAATGATTTATTAGATGTAGCCAGAATGGATCAAAACAATTTCTTCACCAGAAGAGATGATATAGATATAGTTGATTTAGTAAGGAAAGTGGTAGACAAAAATAAACTGCTAACACAAAAGAACAAAGTAAATATCGATTTAACGGTAGATGATAATATGCCTAAAATAATTGGCGATGAGAAAAGAATGGAAGTGGTTTTAGATAATTTTATATCAAATTCTATAAAATATAATAAAGAAAATGGACGTGTGATAATAAAGGTAGGAAAAGATAATAGAAAAGCATTAATTTCTATAAAAGATAGCGGGATTGGGATACCTAAAAATGAGCAAATTCGTGTTTTCGATAAATTTTATCGAAGCAAAGAGGCCTCCAATAAAGAAACGGGAGGAACGGGATTGGGCTTATATATTGCGAAAAATATTATTGAGAGGAGCAGAGGTAAGGTTTGGTTTCACTCTATTGAAGGAGAGGGAAGTGAGTTTCATTTTTCCTTACCAATTGCCTAGTATATTTTTAATTAAATAATAATAAATTAATGTGAATTTATGAAAAATAAAAAAATATTAATAATTGAAGATGATGCAACCTTGAGGAATGTTTTATCCGAGTTTTTAGAATCGGAGGGTTTTAGTGTTGCAGTAGCTGCAGATGGAGAAGAGGGGATCGTTTTAGTGGGTACTAGTAAGCCAGACATAATTCTATTGGATATAATTCTTCCTAAGAAAAATGGATTTGAAGTATTGAAGGAAGTTAAAGACAATAATGATACTTCTGATATACCAGTTATTTTGTTAACTAATCTAGGAAGCTTGGATGATATAGAGAAAGCTCTTGAATTGGGGGCTACAACCTATTTAGTGAAGGGTGATTATCAAATAAGAGAAATAGTAGAAAAAATAAAAGAAGTTTTATCTCTAAGATAAAATGATAAATAAAAATAAATATAAATGCGAGTAGATAATAAACAATTAAAAGGCTTTTTGTTAGATAGTGAGCTCTTGGATTTAAAAGAGATTGAAGATATTTTTGATTTGGCAGAAAAAGAGAAAAGACCAATGGGGGAATTATTATTGGAAAAAAAATTAGTTTCGAAAGAAGAATTGGATAAATTGTATGCCTATATTTTAGGAACTCCCTTTGTGGACATAAGTAAAGAAACAATTCCTCCGGAGATTTTAAAAATAATACCTGAGCCAATCGCTAAAAAGTATAAAATAGTAGCTTTTGATAAATCGGATAGCACATTGAAAGTAGCAATGTTGAATCCTGACGATTTGCAAACGATAGAATTTATAAAAAAGAAAACTGGATTATCAGTGACGCCTTGCCTTACCACTGAAGAGGGCATATCTAATATTCTAAAGCAATATGAAAAGAGTCTTAAGGCTGAGTTTGGAGACATGATTGGACTAGAAGGTGATGGAGAAAATTTAACAAAAGGAGCTATTGCTGAAAAAATAGATAAATCTTCAGATAAAAAATTGTCAAAAGAAGCGGAGGATTTGCCAGTTATAAGAGTAGTAGATACTTTAATAAAACATGCCATCCTTGAATCGGCCAGTGATATTCATATTGAACCAGATGAAAAAGAAGTGCGAGTTAGATATCGTATAGATGGAATTTTGCATGATGCCATGACTTTACCTAGAAAAATAATGTCTGGGATTATTGCTCGTATAAAAGTTTTAGCTAATTTGAAACTAGATGAGCATCGACTTCCTCAGGATGGTCGATTTAAAATAATCAATGATGAATACAAAATATCTTTTCGTGTCAATATTTTGCCAATATTTGATGGAGAAAAAGTGGTAATGCGTTTATTGGACGAAACGTCAAAAGGTTTAACCTTAGAAAAGATGGGTCTTCAAGGCGAGGCCTTAGAAATCGTCCATAGGGAAGTTACTAAGCCCAACGGAATGATTCTGGTAACAGGACCAACGGGAAGTGGAAAAACAACTACTCTCTATACTATAATGGATATTTTAAATACCCCAACAGTTAATATTAGTACAGTAGAAGATCCTGTTGAATATAGAATGCCAAGAGTTAATCAGACTCAGATCAATTCAAAAATAGGATTGACTTTTGCCGCTAGCTTAAGAGCTTTGCTGAGACAAGATCCAGATATTATAATGGTTGGAGAAATTCGAGATGAAGAAACTATGGAAATTGCAATGCATGCCGCTATGACGGGACATTTAGTGCTTTCGACTTTGCATACCAATAGTGCCGCAGGAACATTACCTAGACTTTTAGATATGGGAGCAGAGCCATTTTTGGTAGCTTCTACTACCAACGTAGTGATTGCTCAACGTTTAGTAAGGAAACTTTGTAATGAATGTAAAACGGAATATAATTTAGAAAAAAAAGAAGTGGAGACTTTGGAGAAAAATTTCGATACCAAAAAAATGTTAGAGATGCTATCAAAGGTAGATCATTTAAAAGATAAGGTGGATGCAAAAAAGGGATGGGAAGCTATAAAATTTTATAAACCCAAAGGCTGTAAGAGATGCAACGATGAAGGCTACAAGGGAAGAATGGGTATTTATGAAGTATTAGAGATTAATTCTGAAATTGAAAAGTTGATTACCCAAGCGGCTTCTGCGGAAACCATTGAAAAAAAGGCTTCAGAAATGGGAGTGTTAACTATGATAGAGGACGGATTTATCCGAGCAGCAGAAGGGACAACATCAATAGAGGAAATATTGAGAGTTACTAAAGAATAATATAGTTAAATTTTAGAAAAAGATGGATAGTGCTTTTAATGCGAAAAATAATAAAAGAATAAAAAAAATTAACTTATCTCGAAATGAAAAATCGGGAAGTTTTTTGCTTTCTAAGGGTAAGAGGCAAAATATTTTTTTTGCCAATGACTCTTGTTTATATTTTAATTGTGATGATAGAAAGACTGCTGAATTAGTAGAATTTAGAACTAAAAATAAGATGCTGGATAGTTTAAATCGCAGAGCGATGCAAGAGCATAATAAAATTAAGGCTAAATATAGCGATTATTTATATTATCAATATCGGATATTTGCTAAAAGGTTTGACAACTATCAAAAAAATGTAACCGTTAAAAAATATGAGTTTTTCCTTAGCAGGTTTTCCATTTTAAGATTGTGGAATGCTTCAATTTTGGTGGCAATAATTATAGGAATGATTTCCATGTCTTTTATCTATCGTTATTTGGGGTTAGGAGTGTCTGCAAAAGATGCTGCTCCCAAAGAAATAGCCGGTGCTTATACGGAAACAATCAATAAAAATGAATGGACAAGTGAGAAGGAAGATATCTATTTGGCAGAAATAGCTGGATATTTAAAGGCAGAGGCTGATAAAGATTTTAATATTCGTGCTAAAGAATTAGTTAAAGGCTATCCTATAGCAGAAATGATGCCCTATATTCTCAAGAAAGATCCTAAAGTGGCAGCCTTTTATATTGCAATAGCTAAGAAAGAAAGCAACTGGGGCAAAAGAGTGCCTGTATTAAAAGGAAAGGACTGTTATAATTATGTTGGATATAGGGGCAAAACCGAAGAATTGGGTTCTGGCGGACATTCTTGTTTTAAAAATAGAGAAATAGCAGTAGATATTACTGCTAAAAGAATTGAAGAGTTAGTGGAAAATTATAGTAGAGATACAGCTGAAAAAATGGTGGTTTGGAAATGTGGAAGAAGTTGCGCTGCCACGGGAGGTCAGGCAGCTGCTGATAAGTGGATTTCAGATGTAGATATGATTTTGGAAAGATTAAATGAGGAAAGATAAAATTAAGCTTATTAATTTTTCAAAATTCAATACGAAAAATTCCTTTATTCATAAGGATTTTTTTGTTTGTGGAATTTTTTTTCATATATGTTAGATTATTTTTTAATATGAGATTTATTTTTATAAAAGCCATTCAACTTTTAGACAAAAACGTTCCCTTGCTTGGGTGTGAAGTAATATTTCGGCTGTGGATAACTTCATTGACAGGGTCTGTGTCTTTGATATGATAGGTTCTGTGTCCTGAAACAGTTGCTAGTAAATATTAATAAAGTTGTTTATGTGTAAAAATCCTTTGGATTTTTGTAAAAAAGTAGTTAAAAAATTAAAAAATAAGTATAAAGACAGAGGTAACAAGCTAACAACCATAGCGATAATCATTATGGGCTGTTTTTTTTACGGTGGTTATGTTAAAAATTTAGTATTTGGCAATATTGAGGCTAGGAATAGCGGATTAAATCATGTTGCTGAATTAAAATTAGATGATAATTGGAATTTGAATGAGATAGAAGATTACACTTTTGCCTCGAAAAGTGTTCAAGGTGAAGATTTCGAAGAGATGAGCTATCTAGAAGGGGAGATTAGAAATATAACAAAAGATCATCCTATAGAAGAAATGGCTCCTTTTATAGCTAAATATGATAAAAAAATAGCAGCTTTAATTGTGGGAATAGCTAAAAAGGAAAGCAGTTGGGGATTGCACTCTCCTTGGAAAAATGGACAAACATGTTATAATTACTGGGGATATAAGGGAATGGGTTCTAAAGGTGTAGCTATGGGATATGGTTGCTTCGGAAGCGCCGAAGAGGCAGTTGGGGCTATTGGTGGAAGAATTTCTGAATTAGTAGAACAGAATATTGATACCCCAGCTAAGATGGTGGTTTGGAAATGTGGGAGAAGTTGCGCTGCCACCGGAGGTCAGGCAGCCGCCAATAAATGGGTGGCTGATGTCAATGTTTATTATAAAAGAATAGCTATGTTAGCCTCTTAAAAAATGGTAAATTCTATTGATAAAAGACAATTTAAAGAATTAATAAATAAAGAATTTCAAAATCTTGAAATAGTGGATGTGAGAGAGGAAGGAGAATTTAAAATTGTGAGAATAAAAAATTCCAAGCTTATTCCTATGGGAGAAATCATGAATAATCTGAATAATATTAATTGGAACAAAAAAGTTATTCTTGTTTGTCGAAGCGGTAGTCGAAGTGGGTACGTGGCTCAATTGCTTGATGATATTGGAAAAGAGGTTATTAATATGGAGGGAGGTATATATAGCTTAGAAATAGATAGTTGTGATTGTTTAGAGAATTAAAAAACACCAAATTTTTTAAAAAATGAAGCGGTTATAATGTGCAAAAGCTTGACTTAAATAAAAAATGTGAAAATAAAAATAGGTTCAATTTTAGTTTTAATCCTTGCCCTGGCTTTGGCTTGGTGGGGATTTTTTTATTTAAAAATTCCTCAGAAAGCCCTACTTTATGAAAACAAATCCTTGGAAGTCCCCTTGAAAGAAGATAAAGAACCCAAAGAAAAATTATCCGTGGTTGAAGTTGAAAACAATATTCAAAAACCGGTTGCGGAAAGTGAAGTTATTGAGAATGAAAATTCAGATGGTATTTCGGTAGAAGAAGAAATAAAGCCAGAAATTAAAAAAGATTTAAAAAATAGTCTAGCAATAAAGGATAAATTGGTATCTTGGGGATTTGATTATTCTAATGGAAGGAAAATAGATACTGTCATTTTACATTCTTCTTATAATGCCTTAGGTGGAGATAAATATAGTTTAGAAAAACTTATCTTAGAATATAAAGAATATGGAGTAGCTCCACATTATGTAATTGATAGAAAAGGAGAAATATTTAGATTGGTTAAGGATGAAAATATCGCCTATCATGCCGGAGAGAGTAGGATGCCTGATGGAAGAACGGGAGTAAATAATTTTTCTATTGGAGTAGAATTAATGAATATAGAAGAAGATGAATTTACTTCAGAGCAATATGTGGCAGTAAATGATTTAATAGCATATCTGGAAAATAAATATGAGATAAGCTATATTCTGGGACACAATCAAATTGCGCCAAAGAGAAAGACTGATCCTTGGAATATTAATTGGGGAAAAATAAATAAATAAAAATATGAATATTACATTAGAAATAAGAGAAAATAAGGCAATATTATACTTAATGAGAGAAAAGGAGATAGTAGATGAATTAAAATGGGAGGGAGATCTAAATTTAAGTGAAAAGTTATTAGTTAATATGGATAATCTTTTAATTAAAAATAACTTAAAAAATGTGGATATATCGAAAATGATAGTAAAAACTAGCATTGCGGGCAACCTTACAACAGTAAGAGTGGCTAGAATAGTGGCAAAAACTTTTAATTTTAAAGGGTGTGTTAATTAACTGTGGATAACTTGGGGATAGAAGATGTTTTTTGACTGAGTAGTGATTGTGTGCTATAATAAGCATGTAGTAGGGTGAAGTGCCGATTTCCGGCAGTTCGCTTTTTTATTTGGCTAGCATACATATAGTACCTATAGTGGATATACTTATATGGGTACCTAAGTTTAAAAAGATGATATTTGAAGATATTTATTATGTAAAAGATGTTTCTAAGATAATCGACCGAGATAAGTCGACTATTTTCCGTTGGGAAAAAGAAGGTAGAATAGGCGCGCCTAGGAGAGATAGTCGAGGATGGAGAATCTATAGTAAATATGATGTAGAAAAAATGAAAAGATTAGTGAGCGAAATGTCTCGATTATATAGCTAAAAGCAATATTTTGAGGATATTAAAATAATATCTTAAATAAGAATGTTAAAAAACAAAAAACAAACACAAATAATTCGATCTAAAAAGAATTCTTCAAAGAAAGGTTTTTTTGCATTTTTATTTAAAAAAAGAATAAAAAATAAAGAAATTGCTGAAATAAAAAATACTAGAGCGAGTTCATTGACTGAATTTTTATCTCAATATGAGCTAAAAAACAATAAGAGCCTGGGTAAAAAATATAGAACAAGAAAAATAGTTTTTAAATTTGTTGATTTTCTGGCCAAATTAATAAAGATATTCTTTAAATTTTTTTGGTGGTCTTCGGTTAGAATAGGAACAATAATAATAATGGCAGCGGTAGTTTTTTCTAATAGTGCCAGTGTATTAAGTGCTCCGCAATCGAAAAGTGTAACTACTCAAAAAGAATGGGAAAATGGCAGTTTGGAAAATGTGAGTACTACCAGCTCTCAAGACGCAATTCAATTAAAATCAGATGGAACTTGGAATGCTCGAACTTGGGCTCCTACTCCAGACACTGTTTCTTTTGGTTCATCTTCAGTGATGGTAAATAATTATCTTTATGCCACTAGAGGCTATGCAGATAAATCTTTTTATCGTTATAATGTAGCTGAAAACAAGTGGGATATATTAGAAGATTTACCTCAGGCTACTCATTATGGTTGTGATTTAGTTTATGATGGCGCAGGGAATATTTATTTTATTTTTGGAGGTTTTTCCAAGGAATTTTATAAATATAATATTGAAGATAGAGTTTGGACTAAATTACCCGATCTTTTGGATACTGTTTATACGGGAGCTTCAATTGAATTTGATGGAACAGATATGTTTGTAACTAGAGGACAGGGATTTTCTGATTTTTGGAGATTTGATGTTGGTGAAAATATGTGGTATGGAATAAATCCAATTCCAGCTACTTTAACGAGTGGAGCTGATATGGTATATGGCAATAATGGCTACATGTATATTACTCGGGGATCAGGAACGACAACTTTTTATCGCTATAATATTGTAGCCAATAATTGGGTGGCAGCTCCAGCAATGACAGCTTCTCCAGTAGCTCTTAGCGGTGAGCAAAAAGGAGTTTATTATAATAATTGTATTTACTTTTTAGTTTCGAATACTACCAATACTTTCATAAGATATAATATTGCAACTAATAATTGGACAACTCTAGCAACTTCACCACAAACTAATAACATGTCCTCTTTGACTTTTAATCCGACAGATAATCTTATTTATGCGATTCGAGGTGGAGCAACGTATAATTTGTGGAAATTTAACCCTAATAGTGGAGCGACAGGGACTTGGGTAGGACCAGCTGATTTGCCGGCTACGGTGGGAACAGGTAGTGATTTTATTTGGAATAAAGTAACGGGAGCGGGGGCTTATGTCTATGCTTTAAGGGGAGGATCAAACGGTTTTTATCGTTATGATATAACCACTAATACTTGGACAACTCTAACTAATGCGCCAGTGAGTTTTAGCTATGATACGAAAGGCACTTTTTATAACGGTAACTTTTATATTCCATTGGGGAACAACACTACCGCTTTTTATATTTATAATGTAGCTGGAAATTCTTGGAGCACAGCTAGCACCACAGGACTTGGAACTTTGGGTTATGGTAGCGCAGCAACTTATAATAGTAGCGACGGATATATTTATGTGACTCGAGGTAATGGAACCAATAATCTTTACCGATATAATATTGCTGGCAATAGTTGGACTACTATGACCAGTGCTTCTATCACGGGAGGAGCGAATTATATGTCTTATATCGGAAGTCGTCTAGAATCAGATGGAAATAATCTTTATATGATGCCCGGAGATGGAGAAACGGCTTTCTTACGTTATAATGTGTTAGATAATAATTGGACTGAATTAACTTCAACGTCTTTTGCACAAAGTTATGGAACAGATATGGCATATTATAATGGCAAAATTTATGCAATAGCGGGTTATTATAAAGATGAAACATGGGAATATACAATTGCCACCAATTCATGGAGGCTTTTGCCAGCTAATCAAAAATATGTTTATGAAAGAGGGCCATATAATGGAGCGTCTTTTGAATATATGGGTAATAACTCTTTTTTAGCCACCCCTGGATTTGGATTAGTAGATGTTTGGAGCTATACTTTAGGAGCCAGTAACTATCTAGCCACGGGAACATATATCAGTGAGGAAATGGATTTGTCTTATGTCTCATCGTGGACTTCTTTGGCGATTAATCAAAATATTCCAGCTAATACTTCGATTGTTACCGAAACACGAACTAGCAGTGATGGGGATAGTTGGTCAAGTTGGGAAACTCTCAGTGGAACGGATATACAATCGCCAGAAAATCGATATATTCAAGTTAAATTTACTTTAAGTTCATCTGATGGAATCAGTACTCCTACAGTTAATGATTTTACAATATCTTATAATAGCGAAGATAATGATCCTAATAATCCAAACATTATAAATGGTTATTCCCAAAGAGTTAGTGGGGACACTTTGCTAAGTGGAGATGAATATAAACATGCTCACCCATATTTCACTTGGAATGATGCCATTGATAATGATTCTGGAATAGATGGATATTGGGTTTATTTTGGGACTGATAGCGGAGCTGATCCAGAAATTTTGGGATCGTATACGGTTAATCCAGAATATTTGGTTAACATGGCAATGCAAACTGGTAATTATTATCTTAGAATTAAAACTGAAGATAATGATGGTAATATAAGTGATACTGTTTGGAGTGCTTTTACTTATAACTATTCAGGAGTGTCTCCCTATTTAACAGAAGAGAAAACTAGTGAAGCAGATTTTCAATCTGGCACATTGGATAAGGTAAGCGTTAAAAGTGACGGGTCATTTAGACTAAATTCAATCAATGGTTTTTGGAATGAAAAGAGATTGTCTTATGCTCCAGCCGGATTCCGTTATGGATCTAGAATGGCTTATGTAGAGTCGAGTAATAAAATCTATGTTTTAAATGGAAATAATTCCAATATTTTTTATTCTTATGATATTGCTACTGATGTTTGGACGACTTTGCAACCTGCTCCTCTGACAGTCTATTATGGAAGTTTTCTAGTAGCTGGTCCTGAAGGGTATTTATATGCCACAAGAGGAGCTGACCAATCGGATTTTTGGCGCTATAGTATCGGAAGCAATAGTTGGGAGTCAGTAAGTAATGCCTCTAAAGTATTTACTTATGGAGGATCATTGCAATATGATGGTAGCCGCTATATCTATGGTCTTCCTGGAAATGACGATGCTTTTTATCGATATGATACTCAAAATAATGTGTGGAGCAATTTGGAAAATGCGGAGTTTGGTAATCCCAATGAAAGTGATGGGCAAAGAGTTTATGAAGGGTCTTATACCGCTTATGATGGAAATGACACAATTTATGCTTTACAAGGAAATAATTATCCCTATTTTTCAAAATATTCTACTGGCACGGGACATTGGTCAACTTTGGAGAAAGCCCCAGTAGGAATTTATAACGGAGGTAGTTTAACTTACGATGAGGACACTGATGCAGTTTATATGTTAAGCGGTAAACAACGTCAGAATTTCTTTAAATATAGCGTGACTTCTAATACTTGGACAGAATTGCCGATGATTCCAGCTTATGTGGGTTATGGAGGATCACTAAAGGCTGCAGGAGGATATATTTATGCAATCAGAGGAGAGGCTTCAAATGCTTTTTATAAGTTTAATATTGATGAAAATTCCTGGGAAGTTCCTCAAAAAGGATTTTTTGGACCAGCAGATATTGGTGGTGGAAGTAGTTTTGGCTTTAACGCCGGAACTAATTTGGCTAAAGATGAAAATAATAATATTTATATAGTAAGAGGAAACAGTGACAATACTTTTGGAAAATATGATTATCAGACTGGTGAATTTACGAAATTGGCCAAAACTCCAGTAGGGATATTTACTGGTTCGGCTATGGTTTATAATGAAGATGAAGGAGCGATTTACCTTACTCCTGGAGCAATTAGAACTACTAGAACAGGAAGTATTAATAATTATTTTATGAAATATACAATTTCATCAAATAGTTGGGAGGTTATTGCTACTGATAGAATTCCGCTTCAAACGGGAACTGGTTCAAGTATGACTTATGACGGTAGTCGTTACATTTATTTAACTCGTGGAACAGCGGGAAGTAATAATTGGTGGCGTTATGATACTACGGCGGTAGCTGGATCACGTTGGTCGGCTCTACTTCCCACGATTGTAAATTGGAACCAAGGAGATGGATCAAAAATTATTTATAAAGATGGCTATATTTATTCCACTCGAGGGCAAAGTCAACTTACTTTCTGGCGTTATGATGTGACAGCTGGCACTTGGCTTCAAAGAGCTAATACTCCGGCGACAATTGGAATTGGTTCATCTTTGACTGATGGCGGAGATGGATATTTGTATTTGACTAGAGGACTTAATACCAATGCTTATTATCGTTATAATATTTCTGGAAATACTTGGGAAACAATTGCCAATTTTCCTGGACAAGTAAATACTGGAGGGGCAGGAGATAGTGCGAGTAATAGAATTTGGTCGACTGTGGGAACAGGAACTAATTCATACCCAGACGGTCTGTATAGCTATGTGGTGGGTTCTGAAACCAACGGAACAGCCTTTGAAAAAAGAGGGAATTATATTTCGCAGGCGATTGATTTGCTTTCAGTTTATCGTTGGGCCAATTTAGATATCAATTATACAAAACCAACAGGAACAAGTGTTAATATTTATACTCGAACTTCAGATAACCAAACCGATTGGTCAGCTTGGGATTTAGTTTCCAATGAAAAAGATTTTGGTGCGGGTCATTATAATTATGATATTGTCAGTCCAGCTAATGAATATATCCAAGTAAAAATAGATTTGTTTTCGGGTGATCAAATTTTTTCTCCTCTAGTCACAGATTATAAGATAAATTATTATCAAGATGTTTTGGCTCCGAGTAATCCAACTATAGTTAGTGCTTATAGCGCAGTAGATAAAGTGACTTCCATTAATACAGCTTCTTGGTATGGATATACTAGTCCATATTTCGAATGGCCTGCTGATGAAGTAGTGGGGGGAGCTAGCGATGGAGTGGGCGGTTCGGGAGTTAAAGGTTATTGGGTTTATTTTGGGACAAATGCTAGCGCAGATGCTTTTGTTGATGGTGCTTATCAAACAACTACTAATTATGTTGCCAGTAGCATGGTTTCTGGTCAAAATTATTATCTTTTAATTAAATCTGTAGATGATGCTGATATGATACCGGCTGGATCATTTAATGCTTTTAATTATAGATTGGACAATACTTCTCCAAATAATCCTAGTGATATATCCGTCACCCCAGCGGGATTTACTGCGGCAGATAATTATTCTTTTTTATGGGAAAACAATGTTTCGGATGCTCACTCGGGAGTGCAGAAAATTCAATATCGAACTGGTGGAGACATTGCTGATACTTGGTTTGATATTCCTAATATTACTGATGTTTCAATTGCTATTCCTAACGCGATGCACACCACAGGAGCTTATCAGTCGGGAAAAAATTGGTTTTATTTGAGAGTTGTGGATAATGCTGGCAATATTTCTGCTCCTATTAGTCAAGAATATTATTTTAGCGCGAGTGCCCCAAGTCCGCCAGAGAATTTAACAGTAACCCCTGCTTATTCAACCGGTAATTCATTTGCTTTTGATTGGGACCAACCATTATCATTTATTGGTGAGCCAACTAAGCTCAAATATTATTATGCAGTTAACACTTTGCCCAATGCTTATAATGTTACCGAAACAACTTCTACTTTCGCTGGACCTGGCCCATTTGCTACTCAAAAAGGATCTAATAGATTTTATGTAGTAGCCATGGATGAGGCGGGAAATATTGACTATAGCTTGTATGCTTATGCTGATTTTACTGCAGATACTTCTGCTCCTGGTGCTCCGGTTAATGTTCAGATATTTGATACTTCCGATAGAGAAAATGCAGAATATAGTGTAGCTACTAAATGGACTCCTCCTGTAGGAGCGAGCAGTGATAATTTTGAAGGATATGTAATTTATCGTTCTACAGAATTAGCAGGAGTATACACTAGTGTGGCAACAACTTCAGGAACAGCTTATGTGGATACTGAATTGGAAAGTAAGCCTTATTATTATTATATTAAAGCTAAGGATAATACTAATAATTTATCAATTGCTTCGAGTATTGTTACTATTATTCCTACAGGTAGATATACTACCGCCCCTGCTCTAATTCAAAAGCCAACAGTAAAAACGCAATCATTTGTAGCTACTTTTAATTGGGGAACTAGTCGTGTAGCCAGTTCTTTTATAGAATATGGAAAAACTATTTCATTAGGGGAAACTAATGGTCAAGTAGACAGTGTGACAGATCACGAAGTAATTGTGAATGGTTTAAGTGCAGACACCAAATATTTTTATAAAGTGAAATATATCGATCCTGATGGAAATATTGGTACATCGGAAGTTGGTAATTTTACTACGTTGCCACCTCCAGTTGTATCAGAATTTACTGTTACTGACATAAAGCTTGATTCGGCTTATGTTTCTTGGAAAACTAATACTTCAGCCACTTGTACTTTGAAATATGGAGCAGGAAGTCTTTCTAATACCATTGAGGAAACTAGTGGCGCTTCAGCTCATATTCAGAAAGTCATAGGATTGAATGCTGAAACTAGTTATCAAGCTCAGGTATCTTGTATAGACGGAGATTTAAATAGTTTCAACTCTGATCAATATAGTTTTGCTACTCCGATTAAGCCAATGGCAACGGATATTCAAATACAGAATGTGGAAAATGTTGATTTGCCGGCGGTATCTGTGCAATATAAAACTAATGTTCCTGCTACTACTCATTTATATTTTAAATCATCCGATGAAGCTTCTCCGCATAATTATTTAACTGAAGAAAGAGTTACTGAACACAGCGCAGAGTTAAATGGTTTGGATCCCGCCAAAGAATATACCTTAACTATTTTAGGAACAGATGCCAATGGAATTGAAGTTGAATCTGTGGAGCAGAAGATAACTACCAAATCTGATTCTCGTCCGCCAGAAATAGTAGTCAATAGAGCTATCGGAAAAGTTTTAGGAAGAGGTAGCAGCGCTCAAGCTAATATGTATGTTAAGATAGAGACGAATGAAACAACTACGTTAAAAATTAAATATACTAAAGGGGCTGCTGTTTCAGGATTTGATCAATCTACAGGAGAGGATCCATTAAACACTTATCATTTAATAACTATCCCTGCGGAAGTGGGACAGATGTATAGTTATCAGGTGGAAGTTTTTGATGCGGCGGGAAATATGACAAATTCAAAAGTCTCTACTATAATAGTAGAAGGAGCTAAATCATCAGCGGCAGAAATAATAATTGGAACAACAACTAAACAATTCGGATGGTTGTCGTCAGGAATATGGAAAAAATAGAGAATAAAAACGTAGCCGTAGAAATAAAAGGAATAAAAAAAAGTTTTCGTGTAGGCGAAAATAATATTCAAGTTCTTTTTGGAATTGATGCCAAGATATATGAAGGGGAATTTGTGATGTTGGTCGGCCCTAGTGGCTGCGGCAAGTCAACTTTACTTCATTCTATTTATGGCTTAGAGGAACCCACGGAAGGAAAAATAATTATAGATGATGAAGATATCTGGGCATATAGTAAAAATTGGAGAGCTCAATTTAGAAATGAGAAGGTGGGATTTATTCCTCAACAGACTTTCTGGATTAAATCGTTAACGGTAATAGAAAATATGGCTATTCCAGCTGTTATTGCAGGAGAGTCCTTTCATAGTGGCATAGAAAAAGCTGCTAAATTAATAGAATTGGTGGGAATGAGTAGATGGGCAGACTATCGTCCTTATGATCTCTCTGGAGGACAACAACAAAGAATTGCGTTAGCCCGTTCGCTTTTGCTTAATCCTAAATTTATTATTGCTGACGAACCGACAGGAAACTTAGACCAAAAAGCTGGAGATACCCTTTTGGCTTTGCTTCAGGAAATAAATAGAAAATTCAATATTACTATTTTAATGGTTACGCACGATCAAGATCAATATAAATTTGCTTCAAGAATTATAAAAATGGTAGATGGCAAAATAATATCAGATGAAGTTAATAAACATAGTATGGACAATATTGCTAAAACGGATATCAGTGAAATAGCTCAATAAATTAAATTCAGAGTAAGGCATAATAGTTTTTGACTGGATTTTATTTGGATAGTAGAATGAGTTTAGCAGTCAAATAATTTTTTTGAGAAAAAATGAAAAATAAAAAAGAAAATGAGAATAATTTTAGCTATTCTTTTGGAAATAAATATTTTTGGTTCTTTATTTTTTTAGTTTTATTAATGTTCTTTTTTTATTTGGGATTTTTATTTGGAAAAAAATCTGAATTAAAAAATTCAAAAAATTATGAAAAAAACGTCGAACAAAATAAAGAAATTCGTCAATCGGGCTATAAATTTATAGACCCGCTTTTAGAGTGCGAGGTAAAAAATACTTCTCCTATTTTCAAATCATCTGAATTAAAAATAAAAAAAACAATTCAAGAGGATATAATAGCAAAAAATTCTGGTACTACTATTTCTGTATATTATAGAGATTTGAAAAATGGACCAGCTTTTGGAATAAACGAACAAGAAAAATATTCTCCGGCTAGTCTATTCAAGGTTCCGCTGATGATTACTTATTATAAATATGCGGAAAAGAATTACGATATATTTAACAAGGAAATATCGTTTGATAAGCCTTCTTTAGAATTTTACAAACAAGAAGTAAAACCAGCTAATAGTCTTGAGGTGGGAAAAAAATATACTGTAGCATCTTTAATTGAGGCAATGATAGTATATTCAGATAATGAGGCAGCCAATCTTTTATTTCAAAATATAAATACGGATGATTTGAATATAGTTTTTAGCGATTTAGGATTAAGCGCACCAAATTTGTATGATCCTAATAATTTAATCACAACCAAAGATTATGCTTCCTTTTTTAGAATTTTATATAATTCTTCTTATTTAAATAGGAGTATGTCAGAGCAAGCACTAACACTGTTATCTGCGGTTGATTATCGAAACGGTTTGATAGCTGGCGTTCCTAGTGGAACAATGGTTTCACATAAATTTGGAGAGAGAGAATATTTAGATGAAAATAAGAAAATAGTAAGACAACTTCATGATTGTGGAATAATCTATCATTCAGAGAGGCCATATCTTCTCTGTGTTATGACCAAAGGAGAAAAATTTGAAGATTTATCAAAAATTATATCCCGAGTATCTAATATTATATATGAAGAGGTGAATAATAGATAACTTATAAATTTAAATTGATTAGTTCTTTTGGTAAGGGAGTTTCTTTTTTTGGGTATTTGTAGTAAAATTTATATTAGATTTAAAATAAATGCCAAAAAAATGTTGGGCTTTCTAAACAATAAAAATAAAAAACCAATTAAGAAATACAAAATTAAAAGCATGAGCATTGCTTCTATTGTTTTAATTGGTTATAGAAATATCTTTGTTAATAAATTACGTTCTTTCTTAACTATTGGGGGAGTGGCTATTGGAATTGGAGTGGTTACATTTCTAATTTGTCTTGGATTTGGTATGCAAAAAATGGTTATCAATGAGGTGACTAAGAATAATCCAGAAAATATTATTGATATTAATAATGGGAATTTGGATAATTTCGTGTCTTTAAATAAAGAAAATGTTAATAAAATAAAAAATATTCCTGGAGTAGTGGATATAGCCGTAGAAGTTAATACGGGGGGAAAAGTCTATTATCAGGAATCTCAAACAGATGTAATTATCTTTGGAGTTACTGATAATTTTTTGAAGTTGATCAATATCAACATGAAATATGGGAAAATGGATGATCCGGATAGAAATAATAAAATAATTATTTCTAAAAAATTAGCCAGTATTTTAGGTTTTAGTAACGGAGAAGACGTTGTTGGAAAAAAGGTAAATTTTGATATAATTCTTTCTGATGAAACTAATTCAGGGAAAAGAGATGGAATTCAAAACAATAATAATGAGGCTGAAGTTATTGGAGTTACAGATAATGAAGATAGTGTGGTGGCTTATTTTTATTATGATTTTTTACGGGATAAGTTTGGAATAGATTTAGCTCAGACAGGAAAAGCGACGGTGGATATGAAAACAAAAAGTATTGAAGAAATTAGAAAAAATATAGAAATATTAGGATTCGTAACAGAGAGTGTGGTGGATGTGGTTACTGATATTAATATGTTTTTCTTGGTAATTAGAGTGGTTTTGATAGTTTTTGGGACAATTATTATGTCTATTTCAGCGATGGGGATGCTAAACACACTTAGTGTTTCCTTGCTACAAAGGACCAAGGAGGTAGGAATTTTAAAAGCCTTGGGCGCGAAAAGAATAGATATTTTTCGAATGTTTGTTTTTGAAGCGGCGATTATAAGTTTTGTCGGAGGAGCCTTAGGATTTGCAGGGGGTTATGGTTTTGCGGAATTAATAAATCTTGTTTTTAATTTTTTCTCGGCCAAAAGAGGCATGGCTCCGATTGATTTTATTTATATCCCTGGTTATTTTATTTTAGCTTTGGTTTGTTTTATTGGATTTTTGGGCTTAGTAACAGGAATTATGCCAGCCAAAAGAGCAGCAACTATCCATGCATTGGATGCTTTGCGATACGAGTAAAATAGTTTATAAAGTTTGTAAAGTATTCAGGAAAGCAAGTTTGAAAATATTTGTTTTTTTGTTTGTTTTAGTATAAATTACTTAGTGGAATGAACCTAGATTCATTCTTTTTTAAAATTAGATTTATTTTATTATATGAAAAAAATAAATATTGAATTACTGACCCCAGCGGGCTTGCCCGCCAAAGCTTCTGGAAAAGTTGGTATAAATATTATTAAGAAGGGTGTAGTAAAAAAGATACACGGTAAAATTGAATTACTTGCGCCGGCGGGAAGTTTAAATAAGATGAAATATGCTTTGCATTATGGAGCGGATGCGGTTTATGCTGGAGTGCCTGATTTTTCTCTGCGGGCTCGAATTAACGATTTTGATTTTGATTCTCTAAAAAAAGGTGTGGAATATGCACATAAAATGGGAAAGAAATTTTATGTAACATTAAATATTTATGCGCATAATATTCATTTAAAAAAATTAGAGGGTCATTTAAAAAAACTGAAAAATATTAGGATGGATGGAATAATATTAAGTGATCCTGGGATTTTAATGCTAGTAAGGGAGTATCTGCCCCAAGCGGAAATTCATCTATCTACTCAAGCAAATGCCACTAATTGGCAGGCGGTAAAATTTTGGTATCAGCAGGGAGTAAAAAGAGTGGTTCTGGCTCGAGAAGTGACTTTGATAGAAATAAAGGAGATTAAAAAACATGTTCCTGAGATGGAATTAGAATATTTCGTGCATGGGGCAATGTGCATGAGTTATTCAGGGCGTTGCATTCTTAGTAAGTGGATGAGCGATAAGAGCGCTAACCTAGGAGATTGCTCACAACCTTGTCGATGGGGGTTCTCTGCGAATTACAAATTAAATACGAATATACGAATGGGGAATAGTGAAAAGGAGAATGAAATAAAGGAAATGCGAGTTGTTGATAATCGGGGGGAGTTTGAAATTGATTTAGAAGAAGATAAACAGGGAACTTATTTTTTTAATAGTAAGGATCTTAATTTATTGAGTTATTTAGATGAATTGATTAAGGCAGGCGTAGATTCTTTTAAAATTGAAGGAAGGAACAAGAGTGTTTATTATCTAGCGACAGTGACGAGGTCTTATAGCAATGTTTTAAGAGCAATTGTTGAGAAAGATAAGCAATTAAAAAAAATAATTAAAAAAGAGCAAGAAAATTTGAGTGATTTGGTGCACAGAGGCTATACTACAGGATTTCTATTAGATACTGAACCAGAACATAATTTTTTAAATTCACATAATCAGAGCGAATTTGAATTTGTGGGGGAAATCATTAAAAAAAGAAAAAAAACAGAGATTTTATTTGAAGTGAAAGTGCATAATGCGATTTATAATAAAGACAGTGTAGAAATTGTTAGCAGAAAAGGAAATTTTAAGATAAAAATATTAAAAATGCTTGATGACAAAATGAATGAGGTATCTTCAGCTCATGGTGGACATGGAAAAAATTATTATTTTATGTTTGATAAAAAAGATGTGAAGGAAATGAATTTGTTGAGAAAAAAAGTTTTGCAGTAGTACGAATGATGCAAGTAAACTTATTAAGTTTTTTGAATATGTCATTTCGACTGCACAAATCCTTGTATTCATAAATTCATCCGGTCGAAATGACAAATAGATTTTACTTTAATGTTGATGTGTTAATATGTTAGAATAAATGAACGCTAGACATTATCTGGTTAAGTTGATAGTATAGACATATAAACGATAATTGAAAGTAGCCTTAAATTTATCTGATAAATTAAGAGTTATTATAAAAATATGATTTTAAATGAAAAAGAAATTAAGAAATTCGAAGAAATGTTGATTGAGCAAAAAGGAAAATTAGAAGAAGAATTGGGGAGAATTGCTAAACCAACTTCAGATAAAGGCGATTACGAAACAGTTTATGAAGATATTGGAGACGACAGAGAGGATAATGCTTCTGAGGTCGAGGAATATGTGGATAATGTAGCTTTGGAGAATAATTTAGAAGAACAACTGAAGGAAATTAATCGTTCTCTGGAAAAAATAAAAAGTGATAGTTTTGGAGTTTGTGAAGAATGTGGAAAAGAAATAGCCATAGAAAGATTAGAAGCAAATCCATCGGCAGTTAAGTGCATGCAGTGCGCTAGTAAATAATTTAAATCAAAGAAAAATGGAAAAAATAGAAAAAAAATATAAACTTATTTTTTTAATTTTCTTTTTGGCTATAATTGATCAACTGGCTAAATATTTAATCCGTTATTTTGACGGATTTTATATTTGTAATGGAGGTATTTCCTTCGGTTTTTCTGTTCCTAATTGGGTTTTTTATCCTGTGGTAGCTCTAATTTTTATAGTAGCATGCTCATATCTTTGGGAAAAAATTAACTTTGAAGATTTTGTTATCAATAAAGTGGGAATTGCATTCATTTTGGGAGGAGCAATAGCTAATCTAATGGATCGTTATAATTTTGGTTGTATAATTGATTTTATTGATTTAAAGTTTTTTCCAGTCTTTAATTTAGCGGATATATTTATTATGGTGGGAGCTTTATTGATAATATTTAAGAGATCCAAAAACGAAAATAATTAAAATCATAATTACGAATGCTAAATGTCTTCAAAAGTTTTTTCAGCAGCCACAATAGGATTGGATAGTGAAATTGTAGAGGTGGAAGTGGATACGCTCACTCAGGGATTGCATAACTTTACTATTGTAGGGCTACCTGATACTTCTATTAAAGAATCTAGGGATAGAGTGAGTAGTGCTATAAAAAATAGCGGTTTTAAACCACCACACCAGTGTGGTAGAGTAACTGTTAATTTAGCTCCCGCAGATTTGCCTAAGAATAGTCCTATTTATGATATTCCAATAGCTTTGGGATTTCTTTTGGTCTCTAATCAAATAAATTTTGATTTTAAAAATAAGCTTTTTATTGGAGAATTGTCTTTGGATGGAACGGCTCGACCGGTACAGGGGGTTTTACCAATAGTTTTAATGGCTAAAAAGAAAGGTTTCTCTCAAATTTTTATTCCCTTGGAAAATGCCAGAGAAGCCAGTGTGGTAGTTGGAATCAAGATAATTCCTATTGCTAATTTGTATGGATTAGTTGCTCATCTGATTGGAGAAAAGATAATTGAAGATTTTCCTGAGATTAATCAAAAAACTTTATTTGAAAATAGCGATTTTGTGGTAGATATGGCTCATATTAAAGGACAAGAACATGCTAAGCGGGCGTTAGAAATAGCAGCTGCAGGAGGACATAATGTAATAATGAATGGTCCTCCCGGAAGTGGAAAAACTTTATTAGCTAAAGCTATGGCATCGATTCTTCCCAAACTAACACTTACAGAAGCTTTAGAAATTACAAAAATTTTTTCTATTTCGGGAAATTTATCTAAGAGCGAACCTTTGATAACCCAAAGACCATTTCGATCGCCTCATCATAGTGCCAGTGCTGTTTCTTTAGTGGGGGGAGGTAGCTATCCTAAGCCTGGAGAAATAAGTCTATCTCATAGAGGAGTGTTGTTTTTGGATGAATTTGCTGAATTTCCTAAACATGTGATGGAAAGTTTACGCCAGCCTTTGGAAGATGGAGTAGTGACAGTCTCAAGAGCTAAAGGTACACTTAATTTTCCAGCTCGTTTTACTCTCGTAGCTGCTATGAATCCTTGTCCCTGTGGCAATGCTACTGATCCAGAAAAAATGTGTTCTTGCTCACCTTCTCAAGTAGCTAATTATCAGAGAAAAATATCAGGACCAATTTTAGATAGAATAGATTTACAAATTGAAGTTCCTCGGTTAAAATTTGAAAAGCTTCAAGAAGAGAATTCTGGAGAAAGTAGTATTGAAATAAGAGAACGAATAGAAAGAGCACGAGGAATTCAGAAAGAAAGGTTTCTTGGGACAGGAAAAATAACTAATAGCGAGATGTCCTCTAATGAAATAAAGAAGTTTTGTCCACTAAAATCAGATTCAATTGAATTGCTTAAAAATGCAGTTACCAAAATGGGATTAAGTGCTAGGTCTTATTATCGTCTTATAAAAATAGCGCGTACTATTGCGGATCTATCTGATGAGAAAAATATTTCCCCGATGCATATTGCAGAAAGTATTCAATATAGATTTAAGAATGAGTGAACCAAAGTTTTTAAAGTTCATAAAGCTATAAAAGTTTATAAAGTAAAAGAATAGTCACTGAATCATTAGTCATAAGTCATCAATCATCGAAGTTAAAAGTGTTCTGGTGGCTTATTGCGGATGACTGATGACTTGGATTTTTTTTAATGTTATTTTATTGATATGCTAAAATGCTAATATGTTTAAAGATTTTAAGGAAGTGATTACAAAAAATACTCAAGAAACTGTTAAATTGGGTAAAGAATTTGCTCAAAATGTTAAAGGGGGCGATATTATTTGTTTGAAAGGTGGATTGGGAGCAGGGAAAACTACTTTTACTCAAGGGTTTCTGAAAACTCTAGGCGCAGAAGGAGCTTTAACTAGCCCGACTTTTATTGTGATGAAAAAGTATTCCCTAAAGAAGAATTCATATAAAGTTAAAAATATCTATCATATTGACACTTATCGAGTAGAAAGTGAAGATATTTTGGATTTGGGATGGAAGGAACTGATTGGAAATAAAGAGAATATTATTATAATAGAATGGCCAGAAAAAATAAAAAATATTATTCCTTTTAGAGCTGTGTGGTTAAATTTTGAATTAATAGATAAAGATAGACGAAGAGTATCTTTTATTTCACGATAAAATATATGACAATGGGTAAAATAGAATTATTCTTAATATTGCTTTTGAGTACATTTTTATTAGGAGGATGCAGTCTTATTATTCCCGAAGATGATTTAAATGGCAATAACAAAGAAGTTAGTCCTATTAATAAAATAAATGTAAAAGAAGATTATTTAAATAATAATAAACCAGTTCAAGATAATAGTGGGATAGCTCAATTGGAGCAAGCTATAGATCAGGCAAGTTATGAGTTGCAGTTGAGAGAGACTACTGAAAAAAAAGAAATAGCTCCTGTAATATCAGAGAATACAGATATTGAAAAAGATTTATTGACTTATTCTAATAAATATACGAAAGCGATAATTAAAACTAATTTTGGAGATATAAAAGTAAATTTTTATATGTCAGAAGCTCCTTTGGCTGTGGGAAATTTTATAAAATTAGCTGAAAATAATTTTTATGATAAGACTAAATTTCATCGAGTGATAAGTGGTTTTATGATTCAAGGAGGAGATCCTAATTCTAAAGATGACAGATGGGAAGATGATGGTAAGGGTGGACCTAATTATGCCTTTAGAGACGAGATTGGTAGTCATAAGTTAACCAGAGGCTCACTGGCTATGGCTAATTCTGGAAAGGATACCAATAGTTCGCAATTTTTTATTTTGACAGCTTTAGCACAACCTGATTTAGATGGTAAGCATACTGTATTTGGGGAAGTAATTGAAGGAATGGATACAGTGGATAAAATAGAAAAAGTAACCGTTAGTCATGAAAGTGATCATGCTGACCATCCCATAGAAGATGTAGTAATCGAAAATGTAGAATTGGAAAAATAATATAAATAAATATCAAAATTCAAATTTTTTCCGATATATATGGTAGACAAACAATTAATTAAATATATAATTTTTTGTAATGATTTAAAAATAATGATATACTGAGGATTGACAAGGTTTTTTTGGTTAGTTATTTGGATATTAATAAAGAATAAAGGAGAATAAACGTGATAAAAATTTCAGATCTAATTTGGGGATATTTAGGAAATCCTGAAAGTGTCTGTGCTCTTTGTTTTGAAAGTGAAAAAAGTTACGTAAATGCATTGTTTTGGATTGATGTGGGTGATATTTTGTGGGAGGTGTTATATGAAGATGAGAGCAAAAATGACAATATAGTTCCTAATACGGTTTTAATTCCAGCTAATTTACTTCAAAAATTTGAAGACCCAGACAAGGGAATGATCGGAAAGTTTAACGTAACAACAATAAAACGATTATAGGGGTGTTCTTTATTTAAAAAAGGAGGTTGAGATTATGAGAAATGGTGGCAGTAAGTGTGTGAAGTTTGCCAGTAAAGGAGATTTTAATTCGGCCTTAATATTAGCGGAAAGAAAAGGGGTTCTTCTCCAAAATATTAAGAGAGACACTTATTCTATTGAAATAGCATCTGATCAACTACCCTTATTTAGAAGCTCTGCCTCAATCAATTTTGTCTTTGAGGTTCGAGAATGTTAAAGGGATATGGATTGATTTAAAAAATGACGGAAGACATGCAATGTGTTGCCGTCATTATTTTTTTGTATAATTTAGATATTATGGTTATACTTAGGATATGAGAAAAACTAAGAAAGTAAATAAAAAATTAGTGCTTTTAGATGGGAATGCTATTATCCATCGGTCTTTTCATGCTTTGCCACCGTTTACTACTAAAAAAGGAGAATTGGTAAACGCAGTTTATGGTTTTGCTTCGACACTTTTGGCTGTAATAGATAAATTTAAACCAGAATATATTGTGGCAACTTTTGATCTTAAAGGGCCGACTTTCAGACATGAACAATTCAAAGATTACAAAGCTACTCGGGTAAAAGCTCCAGATGAGTTATATGGTCAAATAGAAAGGGTAAAGGAAGTGGTTAAGGCTTTTAACATTCCAATTTATGAAAAAGAGGGCTTTGAAGCTGACGATATGATTGGAACTATCGCCAGTAAGACCAATAAAGGAAGTGATAAATTGGAAACAATTATTGTAACAGGAGATATGGATACTTTGCAATTAGTAAATGATAAAACCAAAGTTTATACCATGAGCCGAGGATTAAGCAAAGCTATCTTATATGATGCACCAGCGGTTTCTGAGCGATATGGAGGACTCTCTCCTGACCAACTTAAGGATTATAAGGGGTTAAGGGGTGATGCAAGTGATAATATCCCTGGAGTGAAAGGAATTGGAGAAAAAGGGGCAATAAATTTGCTTAAAGAATATGGTAATCTGGAGGGAGTTTATAAAAATATTGCTAAAATAAGAGGCGCAACAAGAGATAGACTAGAAAAAGATAAAATGTTAGCTTTTACCTCTAGAGAATTAGGTACAATCAAGATCGATGTGTCTTTTGATTTTAAATTGGAAGAATGTAAGACACATGATTTTGACAGACAAAAGTTAATTAATCTTTTCAGAGAATTGGGTTTTTATAGTTTAATCAAAAGACTTCAGGGTGATGATAAAGGATTAACCAACAATGATAATCCAAAAAGGAATGTGACTAAAGAAGGAGTGAAGGATTTTAAATATCAAATCTTAAATAAAAATGAAATAGATAATTTTATAAAAGAATTAGGAAAAGAAAAAATATTTGCTCTGAGCATTAGGGAAAACCAAGTAGCCTTTTCTTGGAAAAATGGGCGAGCTTATTTTTTGGAATTAGACAATGAAAATTTAAGAAAAATAAAGCCTATTTTAGAAGACGTAAATATAAAAAAAACAGGTTGGAATCTAAAAAATGATTATAAATTATTAAAAAGTAAGAGAGTTATTTTAAAGGGAATTGAATTTGATGTGATGTTGGCAGATTATCTTTTGAAATCAGGAGAAAAAATAGAATTAGAAAGGTTAATTATGGCTGAGCTAGGCGAAGAATTTAGTGATAAAGATTTGGGTCAAATTAGTTTATTGGGATTTTCTCGAGAAGAAGAAGCTAAGAAATTATGTCAAAGAGTAGATTATCTTTGGAAATTGAGAGGAATTTTGTTTAAAAAAATAGAAGAAATTTCAAATAGTCAAAAGAAATATTCTAAATCAAAAAATCTAAAAAATGTTTTTGAAAAAATAGAAATGCCTCTAATTGAAATTTTGGCAGAAATGGAAATAAACGGGATTAAAATTAATAAAATAATTTTCAAAGGAATAAGTGAAAAAATTGGTATTCAAGTGGAACATTTGGATAAAAAGATTCAAGAATTGGCTGATGAAAGTTTTAATGTTAACTCTACTCAACAATTAAGCGTTGTTCTTTTTGAAAAGTTGAAGTTGCCTACTGTGGGCATTAAAAGAAATAAAACCGGTTTTTCTACTGCCGCTCCAGAATTGGAGAAGTTAAAGGGGGAGCATAAAATAATTAAAAAAATAGAAAATTATCGGGAGCTATTTAAGCTTAAAACAACTTATTTAGATAATATTCCATTACTTATAAAAGAAGACGGCAGAATCCATACCACTTTTAAACAAGAAGTTACCGCTACTGGAAGACTCTCTTCAGAGAATCCTAATCTTCAAAATATTCCGATAAAAAGTGATATTGGAAAAATAATTCGTATGGCATTTGAAGCTGAGGAGGGAAAAGTATTTATTTCAGCAGATTATTCGCAGATCGATTTACGAGTAATGGCCCATATGAGTGAAGATAAAAAAATGATAGAATCTTTTTGGGCAGGGGAGGATATTCATATCAAGACAGCTGCAGAAGTAAATGGTGTGGTTAATTCAAAGGTAACTCAAAAAATGAGACGAGAGGCTAAAGCTTTAAATTTTGGAATTATTTACGGAATGGGGACTTTTGGATTTGCTCAATCAGCAGATATTTCTAGAGAAGCGGCTAAAAAATTTATTGATGAATATATGGAGAATTTCTCTTCGGTAGCCAAATTTATAAAAAATACCAAAGAACTAGCTAAAAATGATGAATTTGTGGAAACAGAAACTGGTCGACGAAGATATCTGGCAGAAATCAATTCTCCTAATTTTATGGTACAAGCTGGAGCTCAACGGATGGCAATTAATATGCCTATTCAAGGATTAGCAGCAGATATTATGAAATTGGCAATGATAAAAGTTTACCATTATTATAAAGATAATCCAGCAGTAAAAATGATCTTACAAATTCATGACGAAATTATTTTGGAGGTAGATAAAGAAAAATCTGATGAAATAGCAAGGAAAATAAAAGAAATAATGGAAAAAGTTTATTCTTTGAAGGTTCCTTTAGTAGTAGATGTAAAGGTGGGCAAGAATTGGGGAGAGTTGTAGTCAATCCCTGATTTTGAATTTAGAATTTCAAATTAATTTTGAATGACTAAATTTATAAATCATAAATGTTTTTCTATCTTTACATTTAATTCACAATACATAATACTTTATACATAATATAATTTTATGAATATACGAAATACGGAGTTTGTGAGGGGGATAGTGGGTACTAATAACATTATTAATGATACCAAGTCTCAGATTGCTTTTGTGGGGGGATCTAATGTGGGGAAATCAAGTTTACTAAATTCATTGGTGGGGAATAAAAATCTAGCTCGTTCCAGTTCAACACCTGGAAGGACTCAACAGATAAATTTTTTTCTTGTTGACCAAAAAGTTTATTTTGTTGATTTGCCGGGATATGGTTATGCTAAAACTTCTGAAAAACAAAGAGAAAAAATTAGAAAAATGATAATTTGGTATCTGACTTATTCGGAGATTAGGCATAAAAAAATTGTTTTAATTTTAGATTCCAAAGCAGGTCTAAAAGATTTTGACTTGGAGATGATAGATGTATTGAAGACGGAAGGCGTTAATTTTTTTATAGTATTGAATAAAATTGATAAATTAAAACAAGGTGAAGTGGTCAAAGTTATAAGAGAAACAAAAGAAAAAATAAATGATGAAAGGATAAAGGTTATAACATATTCTTCAAAAAGTCAAATAAATAAAAATGAAATTATCGAAAATTTGTTTGATTGATTTTAAATGAGGTTATGTTACAATGGAGCTAACTAATAAAATATGAAAATATCTATGAAAAAAATAAGTTTGTTTTTTATAATTTTATTCTTGGTAGTGGCTTTGTCGGGTTGCGGTAAAAAAGTTGAAAATAATAGTAATACAAACGGCCAAACTGACTCCGGAGAAGCAAATCCTCAAATGGAAGCAATGGACAATGCTAATCTTGGTAGCGAAGGGAATAAAGAAGGTATTTTAGCGAAATTAAAAAATGCTATTTCTTCAGGGAAAGTAATGAAGTGTACTTATAAAATGAATGATCTGGACGGTAGCAGTGAAATAATTACTTATATGCAAGGGGATAAATATAAGACAGAGCTAAATATAGGACAAGTAAAAACAAGCTCAGTTTTTGATGGAGATTCAATGTATAGTTGGTCAGCGGGACAAAAAACTGGGACAAAGATGACTATGGACTGCATTAATAGTTTGAATACAAAAGAAGCAGTTGATAAGGATATTCCCAGCAGCGAGCCCATCCAAGATGATAAAGATTTTATGGACTCCCTAAAAAATAGCCAAGATCTTAACTGTGAAGACGCTAAAGATATAGATTTTTCGATTCCGAGTGATGTGACTTTTATTGATCAATGCGAGATGCTTAAATCTCAACAAAAAATGATAGAAGGATTTAATAAATAAAAAATAAGATTGTTTAGATAATAAATAAAAAATAAATAAAGAAAGGAGGTGTCCTATGGAAGAACAAAAAATAAATGAAACAACTCAGCCAGTAGTTGAGCCAGTAGTGGCGACTAATAATAACGATATTGAACAGAATAAATTGATGGCAATTATTGGATATATTATTCCGATATTGTTTTTTATTCCGTTAGTAACAGATGCCAAAAACAGTCCTTTTGCAAAATTTCACGCTAATCAACAATTAGTATTATTGATTGCAGCAATTGCAGTTAATGTTGTTGGTTCTATCATTCCTTTTATTGGTTGGTTCATAATTTTACCTTTGGGAACAATCGCCATATTGGTATTTGCAATTATGGGTATTATTAACGCCTCTAAAGGTCTAGTAAAAGAACTCCCTATGATTGGTGGATTCAAAATTATAAATTAGTATTAATACTACTTTTTAAAACTAAAATAGACCTCTTTTAAAGTGGTCTTTTTTAGTTTATACTAAATAAGTAGAACATAAGATAGATTTATTTTTTGAAAAATGTTATAGCCAAATATGGTCAAGATTGATAAGGCGAAATTCAAATACTTGATAAATAAATTTAGCTTTCTTTAAATTGGATATTGATTTAATGAAATAAATTAAAAAATATGAAAAAAACAAAAATAGTGGCCACCATTGGACCATCTTCTGAGAGTGAAAAAGTATTGGGAAAAATGATGAAGGCCGGAATGAATGTAGCGAGGTTAAATTTTTCCCATGGAGAATATGACTGGCATAAAATGGTAATCGAAAGAATAAGAAAAGTGGCTCAAAAAAATAACTTTAATGTTAGCATTTTAGCTGATTTGCAAGGTCCGAGAATAAGGGTTAATACTAAAGAGGAAGTTGTGGTAAGAAAAGGAGAAAGCCTATGGCTTTATGAAATTGGCGCGGAAATAACTGTAAAAAATAAGCCCTTTGTTTTTTTGGATAAAAAAAGAATTATTGGTACACTTAAAAAAAATCAGGATATTTTAATTGAAGATGGATTGATAAAGTTGACAGTGATTGAGAATAAAGGCAAATATCTAGTAGCAAGGGTCGTTGATGGAGGAATAATAAAGAATCACAAAGGAGTAAATATCCCTGGGGCAGATTTGGATATTGAGATCATTACGTCTAAAGATAAGAAAGATTTGTATTTTTCTTTGGAGAATGATGTGGATTTTGTGGCGATTTCTTTCGTAAAAAATGGGGAAAATTTAAGGAGTCTAAAAAAATTAATTGCTAAAAAAATTAAGAATGTTGCAAAACGACCAAAAATTATTTCTAAAATAGAAAGAAAGGAAGCTATTGATAATTTGGAAGATATTTTAGTTGAAACGGATGGGGTAATGGTAGCGAGAGGGGATCTAGGAATCGAGATGGATGAAAGTCGAGTGGTGATTTTGCAAAAAGAAATTATTGCCAAAAGCATTCGTTATCTAAAACCGGTGATTGTGGCCACTCAAATGCTCGATAGTATGATAAATAACCCGCGTCCTACCAGAGCCGAGGTAGGAGATGTTTCTAATGCGGTAATTGATCATGCGGATGCAGTAATGCTTTCCGGAGAAAGTGCTAATGGAAAATATCCCTTAGAAACAGTGGAAATTATGACAAGAATTATCGAAAAAACCGAGGAATCGGTTTATGATGATGTACATGAATCTTTGGAATGTGAAACAGGAATGTGTGCAGAATATATTGTAATTGTAAGAAGTGCTTATGAGTTGGCTAAAAGTTTTGATACTCAAGCGTTGTGCGCTGTTAGTGCGAGTGGCTTTACGGCTAAGTTAATTAGTCATTTTCGTCCTACACAAGAAATAATTGTGGCTACTAACAATCCAAAAACATTTAGGCAGTTGTCAATTTTGTGGGGGGTAAGCGGATATTTATTTAAAGATAAGAGATTGGAAGCACTGATTAGCAAAGCCGTTGTTAAAGCTAAAAAAGAAAATAAATTAAAAAAAGGTGACAGAATAGTAGTAGTGATGGGGAGAGTTTTAGATGGAGAGAAGATGAGATTGGTAGGAGTGAAAAAGGTGGGATAGGGGACAATTAATAATTATAAATAAATTTTGAATTTTGATTCAAATCTTAATTTTTTAATTATTTAAAAATTTAAATCTTTCTGATTCCTTTATATTAGTGTTTTTTAAATTATTGAGTAATTATAAATTCATTCAAAATTAAAAATTAAAATTTTAAAACTAATGTTTTAATGCTAAGATATTGAATATTTGCTCTTTCAATTTGTTTTTGTTATCATAATGATTCCGCCACGGTGCGGAGGGGTCGCATAGTGATAGAGGTGTAGTACATTGTCGAATTCAATAAATATAAGTGAAATCCCGCTTAAAGCGGAAAGGTCGCATAGTTGGTCTAGTGCGCACGCTTGGAAAGCGTGTGTGGGGCAACTCACCGCGAGTTCGAATCTCGCCCTTTCCGCTTTGTGTAGGAAAAAAACGAGATATCGAAAACAATATTATAAGTTCGAATTTCTCTTCCTCACACTGTAACAGATATATGAACTGCGTAAATATTTAATCCCTAAATTAATTTGGGGATTTTGTGTTATAATGAAAAATAGATTGATATAATTTGATTTAAAAAATTTAGTATGGAAACAATTTTATTAGTTTTATTATTAGTGGCAATTGGAGCAGTAATTTTTATTTTACTGGGCAAAAAAGAAGAAAAAAGCGGAGATGAGAAAATGATGGCGATAATGCAACAATTATCTGTTTTGAATGAAAAAAACAATAATTTAGGTATTCAAAATAGAGAATTGCGCGAAATGGTGGATGGTAAACTTTCAGAAACTCACCAGGCTACTCAGAGTAACATCTTAGCCAGTAATAGGAATATTCAAGAAATTCATAATCAATCGGTGCAACAAATTACTAGTATTACTGAAAAGTTATCTAAACTGGAAGAAACTAATCGACAAGTGATCGGGTTTACTGAACAGCTTAAGAGTCTTCAAGATATTTTAAAAAATCCCAAGCAACGAGGAGTGTTAGGGGAATATTTTCTCGAAGAAACTCTCAGGAATGTGTTGCCACCCAATGCGTATCAGATGCAGTATAAATTTAAAGATGGCTCAATTGTGGATGCAGTTGTTTTTGTAAAAGATAAAGTAGTACCGATTGATTCTAAGTTCTCTTTGGAGAATTATGAAAAAATTATAAATAGTAAGGACAGTGCGGAAAAGGAAAAATATGAAAAACTTTTTAAACAAGATCTGAAAAATAGAATTGATGAAACGGCTAAATATGTGAAACCATCAGAAAATACTATGGATTTCGCTTTTATGTTTATTCCCAGTGAGGCAATCTACTACGATTTGTTAATTGCTAGAGGAGCAGCACAGGTGAGCGCAGGTGATTTGATTGAGTATGCCTTTAAACAAAAGCATGTTATTATTGTGTCACCGACCAATTTTTTAGCCTACTTACAAACGGTTTTGCAAGGCCTAAAAGCAATGCAGATTGAAGAAAACGCCAAAGAAATAAGAGCTAACGTAGAAAAATTAGGCAAACACATGGTTTCTTTTGATGATTTTATGAAAAAAGTAGGAACTAGCATGACTACCACAGTTAATCACTATAATAGTGCTTATAAAGAATTAAATAAAATCGATAAAGATGTGGTAAAAATTACAGAAGGAGAAAAAACAATTGAACCTTTAATTGTGGATAGGCCTAGATTGGAAGATTGATAAAATAAAATTTGAAAATTACAAATATAACATTGGTTGGATGTATTGGGATTACAAGAGGTATGTTGTTCCCAAATTAAAGTTTAAATAAGCAATAAGATACTTGATAAATTTATCTTAAATATAATATTAAAACAAAAATAAATGGAAAAAGTAAATCAATTTGGTCATGAAGAAAGAATGGATAATAAAAGAGTTAACTTTATTAACATATCTTCTTTTTTATTGGGATTTTCCGCTTCCCTTTTCGCTTATGTGATGTCTTCTTATTTTAAGGAGGTTTTTGGGACTGACAATATAGGGATAATTTATCTATTATCCTATTTAATTATATTATTCATGCTTCTTTATCTGCACAAAATTATTTATATATTTGGAAAATCTTTCGTATTGCATGTCTCAGTTATTTTAAAAATAATTTCTGTAACAGGATTACTTATATTGCCTGTTTCTTTTTCGGGAATTTGGTTTATGATGCTTTATATTATTGCTGGAACATTGTCTTGGACGGTTTTGAGTAGTATTTTGGAATCTTTTTCTGTGGATAACAAATCAGGAAGAATCAGGGGGATGTACCTTTCTATTTCCAATGCGGGTTATTTAATGGGACCGCTTTTATCAGCTCAGCTTTTAGGTAAATTTGGTTTTGATGGGGTTTTCTTTGTTTCTCTGATTTTTTATATTATTATATTTATTTTTGATTTGGTTTATATTAAAAGAAGTAATCATAAATTTAGGACAAAAATAAATGTTAATGAATTGCTTAAAAAAGTTTACAAAAGAAAAAATATATTAAGAATTTATTATGCTTCTTTTGCTTTAGAATTTTTTTATGCGTTGATGATTATATATGTGCCTCTTTATCTGTTGGAAAAAGGATTTAGTTGGGATCAGCTAGGTGTGGTTTTTACGATAATGCTGATACCTTTTGTGTTAATTCAATATCCCATTGGATTAATGGCGGATCGTAGAACGGGAGAAAAAGAATTTTTGCTTTTTGCTTTCTTTATTTTAGGGATGTCAACGCTTCTATTTTATTTTACAGACAGTAAGGACATAATGGTGTGGGGGACTATCTTAGTTTTGGGCAGAATCGGAGCGGCCTTGGTGGAAATATTGAGAGAGTCCTATTTCTTCAAAAGAATTGATGGGAACGATGTGGATTTGATTGATTTTTTTGGCACTTCTCGTCCTGTGGCATTTATTGTTGCTACTGCTATCTCTAGTATTCTCCTGTTATTTTTGTCAACTAAGTCAGTATTTTTGGTAGTAGCCCTGATCTGTCTTTCTGCTATTTACCCTACTTTTAAATTGGCAAATAACAAAACAGAAAAAGAAATTGAAAAGGAATGTTTTTGATAGGGAGATAATAGTTGCAAGTAGATATATTAAAAAAATTGACAATATTTGTCTTTTATGATATTTATTAAGTATATGAATAATTTAAGCAATAAAAACAACATGCGACATTGGTTACCGCTTAGAAAGTTGGGTTGTTTTTATGTTTAAAATTATTTTTAATTAAGGATACAATTTTAAAGCATGAAGACAGCTCAGATGGGGCTGATTTTTTATCTTAAATTTAACAATAGAAATGGAAAATCTTAATAACATAAATAATAATAGACGACATTGGATGCCGCTAACGAAGCTAGGTTGTTTTTATGTTTTTAAAATCAAGTTCAGATAAAAGAAATAAGATTTTAGACATATAAGAGCAACCTAGTGGAGGTTGCTCTTATATTTTGAAGCAGTTCTTTGTTAACTTAAACTAAGTGAGGTAGAAAAATGAAAGAGGGCGTTAGCGTGTCCAAGGGTGATTATCTAAGCATCAATGATTTGCTTGAACTTTTCAAAGCAGGTTACCTTGTGATGCGTTCAGGTCATTTGGGTAATCATTATTTTTCCAATTTGTTACTTTATTCTTTGGGAATTCCTTGTCATGTCTTTGACCGGAATCTACTTCTGAGAGATACCAATTTTCATCCGAGTTGCATTATTTACAGAAATCAGCGGATAAAAATTGCTAAGGAAGAAGAGGTATTGGTGCCTTTCGCTCAATTCTGTTCGGAAACCAAGATGGACAGTCCTTTTGTCAATGGTAGTTTTAGTCCTGCAAAAGTACATTATGATAGTCTAAAAAATATTTTTGGAAAAGATTTAGTCTGGAGTGAGTCTGACTTTTTGTTTGAAAATTCGGAGTTAGTTGAAAAACTTGTAACTTTAATGGCCAAATTTAAGCCAGAGTTATTTCAACGAGTAGTTAATAGCAAAGGTGAAACCTATCAAAATAAGACTAATCTTAAAAATATTGTTCAGGAGGTTTTAGTTTTTAATGAAAAGTCTTGTCTGAAATTGCAACAAGCAGAAGTTGATTTTTCCTCAGGGATAATTCCCAGTATCGAGGTAACAGTGCTTCTGACAACCTTAATTGGGGTTATGACTACGGGAAAAAGAAAGGTTTTTGAAATCTCTGGACCAAGTATGATAAATTATGCTTTAGGGAAGTGTTTTACCAAAAATATTAATGAAATTTATCTTTATTTAAAAGGAAAAATTTTTGATTTACCTGACGCCGTAGAAATGGTAGTGGTTCCATCTTTTGATTTTCGTCTCGGATCGCTTCTGAGCGAAAAAGATGAGATGGATGATCTCTGGGATAATCTTAAAAAGATTTCTCTTTTGAAAAAAGAGAAAGGAGAAATGATTAACAATATTTCTTGTGGAGATTGGTTTCCTGATGTGCAGGTAGATTCGAGACTTGGAATAATTCAGGAGTTTGAAGGAAAGATTAAAAATGTTTTTAGGGATATCGCTTCAAGTAAAAGAATCTTTGAGAGAATGGATTTTTCTTATAAGAATTCTGTGGGTGTTATTGCTCTAAAAAATAATTTTTTCTCTCAATATGATCTTATAGCTTCTGGGGAGAAGTTGTATGTTCCAGAAGAAATTCTATCACTTAGTATGAAGAAGGTAGCAAATAATTATCACCTTATTGAGAGTGCGCAAAAACAGTTTGCATAAGGAACCAAAGGGAGGATTTTGTCCACTAAAATCCTCCCGTCTAATAAATTTTAAAAATATATGAATATGAAAAAAATAATTTTTGATGCTCACCAAGATGTGTTAACGCATGAGCAAGATAATAATAAAACAATAATTCAAACTGGATTTGAGATTTTGGCAAAAAGCGCTATAAAGATGGCGGTGTCTTCTGTTTTTTTGGAACCTGATAAAATTGTGGGTTTAAATAATAAACAAAAAACAAAAATTATAGAAAATCAGATTAGAGATTATTTAACAATTATAAAAAATAATGAAAAATTGATGTTGATTAAAAATAAACAAGATTTGAGTAAACTGATGCAATCAGATCTGACCGGAATATTGATTCATATTGAGGGAGTTGATTTTATTGATGAAAATAATGTCGACACAATAGATTATTTTTATAATTTAGGATTGCGTTCAGTAGGGTTGATGTGGGGAGCGAATAATAATATGGGAGGTTACTTTGGCAGCAAAATGGGATTAACTAATTTGGGAAAAAAGTTTATCAGAAAATTGAATGATCAAAATATGTTGGTTGACTTAGCTCACACTAACGAAAAGACCTTTTATGATGCAATAAAAATTAGTCAAAAACCGGTAATGGTATCGCATGGAAATTGTTATCAGCTGTGTGAAGATTGTAGAAATTTTAAGAATAAACAGCTTGAACTTTTGGCTCAAAAAAGGGGAGTGCAGGGTATATTTTTTTCCAAGAAATATGTGAGTAAAAAAGAAAATGTTTTCGTAAAAGATGTGGTGAAACAATTTGTAAAAAGTTATCAAATTTCTCCGGAGGGCACTATGATAGGTACTGATTTTGGTGGAATTTCTTCAGGTTTTGTAAAAAATTTGAATAATGTAAACCGATTGTCACAGTTAATAGAATTAATAGAAAAGAAATTAGGAAAAGAAGCAGCAGAAAAGATAAGTTATAAAAATTTTTTGAATTTTTTAGAAAAAATTATATGAAAGTAGACAGTGAATTTACTCTGGGAATATTGGGCGGAATGGGTCCAATGGCAGGAGTAGAATTCCAAAAAAGGATAATTGAAAAAATGCCAGCGAGGATGGATAGCGATCATATTAAGATGATCTGTTTTACTAATCCTAAAATTAAAGATCGTACGGAGAGTATTAAAAAAGGAGATGATTTTAGCAATGAGGTAGTACGATCGCTTAATTTGATGAAAAAGTTTGGCGTCAGTGTTGGGGTGATAACTTGTAATACCGCTCATGCCAGCTTTGAGAAAATAACAGCTCGAACAAGTTTTCCTTTGATCAACATTATTGAGGAAACAGCTTTGTTTGTGGCAAAAAAATACAGTTTTGCAGGTAAAATAGGACTTTTAGCTACTGATGGCACGATTGTGTCTAAGATTTATCATAAGGCTCTGACATCTAAAGGAATAGAGGTAATAACTCCTATTAAGAATAATCAAAAGGAGCTTATGAATATTATTTATGGTAGGAGCGGAATAAAGTCAGGTTGTATTAACAGCAACAGAATAAAAGTTTTAAGGATTATCAGAGATTTGGAAGAAGATGGAGCTGATGTTATAATCTTGGGTTGTACGGAATTGTCCCTGTTGGGAATTAATGGTAAAGATATTGTCGATCCTTTGGATGTAGTGACAGATAAGATTATAGGAGCCTGCATTTAAAAAATAAAAAACTACTAAACTAGTAGTTTTTTTATTATAAAATTTCAGTAAGGATATTGTTGGTTAAAGATATAACCTTGCTTAATTCATCGGGGCTAAATTTTTCAAGGACAAATTTTTCTCCTGGAGTTTGGCGAGAGGCGCGTCCCTCGTTTTTTTCGACGCCAATTTTAAGACGACGAAAGTCTTGAGTGCCAAGATTATCTATAATACTTTGCACGCCATTGTGACCGCGAGAGGATGAATCAGAAGATAATTTATATTTGCCTACAATGATATCTAGATCATCATTAATAATTATCAAATCATTAATAGCTATTTTATAAAAATCTAAAATGGCGCGGACGGTTTTGCCAGAAAGATTCATAAAAGTTTGAGGCTTGACTAGAATTATTTTTTTTTGTTTATTAGAAGAAAAAAATTTGTCTAAAAAACCTAGTTTAGTTTTTTCTTGTGCAATGTTTTTTTCTGAGAGCAGCGCGTTAAATTTTTTATTAAATTTAAAATCAGGGAACTCTAGCTTAGTTTTTATTTCGTCCAGAATAATAAAACCGGCATTGTGTCGAGTTTCTTTATATTCTTCTCCTGGATTGCCCAGTCCAATGATTATTTTCATATGTAGTATATGTGTAACGTATTATGTATTAAGTATAAGATATTAAATATAAGCTTATTGGTATTTTAGCATTATTAGGATGAATTATGAAGCAAAAATTATGAATAAAAATATTAAAGAAATTTCCTTATGTCATTTCGACCGTAGCGAATGCGGAGTGGAGAAATCTAAGATATTAAATTCTATATATAATTAAGATTTCTCCACTCCTATATTTTTGAGTACAAAATATATTTGGTCGAAATGACACATTCAACTTTGTAAACGTTTGTTTAATTCATTCTTCCTACTTCTTCATTAGCTTCAGATTTTTGCAAATCCTCAATGGAGTCTTCGTCGTAGTGATAGATAGCATTGAGATCTTTATTAAGAACAATTACCAGATCATATTTTATGATATCTTCCTTAATTTTTATTGCTAAAGAAGAGCTGTCTTTATCGATGATGGCTGGAATTTTTTTGATGAGTTCATCTAAAGAAAAAGGTTTTTTGCCAAGGGATAGATCAAAAACAGTACTGGCACTAGTTGAGAAATCATAATGGGCATTTAATTTTTGAATATTTTTAAATCCCAATTTATTTTTTAACATATTTTCCACCTTGGAATAAGTGACATAGTTAGTGGTGTTGTCGATTAAGGCGATAGAAGGATTTTCATTTTGAATTTCTGCTTTTCTTTTTTCCAGAGCTTTTAAATCAAAAATGTTTTTGGCTAAATCTTGAATTTCAGTATAGTTTCCAATACGAGGAATTAGAATAAATGCTCGATTGTTTTCATAATAAATGTGAGAAACTTTAAGCAAACTATCTTCTTTCCAAGCATCCACTACGGCGTTGTTTATATTTTGAGTATCGAGAGTTTTAGTTAATTTGATAAGGCTGTCTATTTCATTTAAAGTAATATCAGTTTTTATATTGTCTCCCATGGTATCTAACAAGTTGCTAACAGCAAAAGGATTTAGAAAAGTCTTGGTAGAAAAAACCTTGTTTTTAGAGGCTTGAATCACTTGCTGTTGTCTTTTGGCTCGACCAAAATCACCCTCAGGATCATTATGCCTTTCTCTGGCATATTTAAGTGCAGTAGATCCATCTAGTTGATGAAAGCCCTTTTTGATTTCAAATGTTTCATAACTATAATTGGGTCCTGGGTAAGAAGGGTCATAAATATCTCGAACGACATCAATATTTATTCCTCCAATGTCATTGATAAATTTTTCAAAACCGGAAAAATTAACTACAAGATAATAATTAATAGATAAATTAGTGATGTTTTCAATAGTTTCTTTTAATGGAGTGATTCCCTTGTTGTTAGATAATCCATATTTGTAGAGAGAATTTATTTTAGCGCTATAATTTGATTTTGGGATGGACGCATATAGATCTCTGGGCAGAGAGAGAAGGGCAATTTTCTTCTCTCGGGTGTCAATACTGGCAATCATTATAGTATCAGTCAGCTCTCCTCCTGGTTTCCCTTTTCCGGCCATTCCTAGCAATAGAATATTAACTCTTCCATCGGATTCTCCTTTGAGGGGATTTCTTTCATCTGAGGCTATCTTGGTTATGTCAGAAATGGTTGAAATCAGATTATTCTTGGAGGTAATATCTTTTTCATCGGAGTTTATTTTTTCGCTAAAAAGATTAAGCTTATAAATGAAAAAAATGCCCAAAATTAAAAAGAAAAATAACAATAAAGAAAAAAAAGTTAAAATTGATTTTTTAATTATTTTGGAGTTGGTTTTTTTTATAGAATTAGTATCGTTTTTTTTGACAAAGAGACTTTCTGAAAAATTATTTCCGTAAGGAAGGCGATCGGGGTCTATTTTTTTAATGGGATGGGAAATCACTGGAGAGACGGGGGTTTGTGGAATTTTTGAAAGAAGTGGTTTATTTATTTTTTTTCTTAGACTATCCATAAAAGGATGTTTTTGTATTAAAATTAAGTTATTTTTATAATTTATTTTAACATAAAAAAGAGGAAGTTATAAGGTTTGTGAAATAATAATCCAATCAACAGTCGTAGAGTTTAGAATGTTTTTTTGCTTTAATACCAATTCGTCTCGACTAGTTGGAGGAGTTAATATGCTAAATACTTTGACTGCTTCATCCTATATGTAAATTATGCTATTATTAAATAAGTAAAAATTATCTTTTATTTATGAATTGGATAGTGATATCTCTGTTGGCTTACTTTTTTATGGCTCTTTGTTTTATTTTAGATAAGTTTTTGCTGAAAAAAAGTATTCCTAAGCCCGCCGTATATGCTTTTTATATGGCTATTTTTAGTGCCGGGGCTTTAGCGCTGATACCTTTTGGCGTGAGGTGGATGGGGTGGATCTTATCAGTGGAAGCTATTTTTTTCGGGATGGTCTTTATTTGGGCATTAATTTATTTTTATAAAGCAGTTAAAAAAAATGAAATTTCTAAGGTGGCTCCATTGGTAGGAACTGTTACTCAAATAGTCACTTTTTTCTTGGCAGTTGTTTTCTTAAATCAGCAGATCACTATTTTGAGTTTGATGGGATTAGTGCTTCTGCTAGTCGGCGGATTTTTAGTTTCTTTCGATTTGCCATTGAATTTTAAAGGTATTTCTAAGGGATTAATTAGCTCAATTGAAAGCGGAATCTTGTTTGCCATTGCTTACAGTGGATTTAATTATGTTTATGATGATTTTAGGCTGTTATTTGGAAACGAAAAAGTTTTTATTAATGGTTTCTTTTGGACAAGAATTGGTTTGGTTTTAGGAGGCTTCTCCTTATTATTGGTGAATGGCTACAGAAGAGAAATAAAAAATTCTATTTTTAGTAAAAAGAAAAAGCACGAAGAGGGCAGAAGTGTTAAAACAATTTCTCTTTTTATTTTGAATAAAATTTTTGGAGGAAGTTCTTCTATTTTGGTTAATAGTGCCATATTCTTAGGAGGGGCTTTATTTGTGCAGGCTATGAGTAGTATTCAATTTGTTTTTGTTTTGATTTTAGCTACGGGTATGGCTTTTGGATATCCCAAAATTTTTGAGGAAAAATTATATTTTTGGGATTGGGCTCAAAAAGTTGGAGCAATTATTTTGATTGGGGGAGGGATTTTTTTGATAAGTATTTAATTTGCTAGTATAATTAGATTAGTCTGAAATTATTAAAATAAAAATAATGCAAATAATAAAGAAAATACTAAAGATAATTTTGTTTAGCTTTTTGTTTTTATTGGTGATAATTTTATTTATTTTTATCTATCTAAATTTTCCAGTAAAAAATAAATTTGAAAGGGTTGATTTGGGTGTAACTTTTTCAAGTAGATATGCTAGTGATATCGGCATAGATTGGAAGGCTAATTATATCGCAATGTTAGATGACTTAAAGGTGCGCAAAGTAAGAGTGCCGGTTTATTGGGATTTTGTAGAAAAAGAAAAAAATCAATACGATTTTTCTGATATTGATTGGCAATTGGAAGAGGCAAAAAAAAGAAATGCTCAAATTATTTTGACTATTGGGCAAAAGGTTCCTCGTTGGCCAGAATGTTATGTGCCAAAATGGGTAGCTGATGATAAAGAGAGAAAAGTAGAATTAATTGAGTTTTTAAAAATAGTTACCAAAAGATATCAAAATAATGATGAGATAAAATATTGGCAAGTAGAAAATGAACCATTTTTGAATTTTGGAATTTGTCCTAGCATAGATCCTGATTTGTTGGATAGGGAGATAAAGACAGTGCGACAGGTAGATAATACTAGAAAAATAATTGTAACAGACAGTGGCGAATTGAGCACTTGGCTACCAGCGGCTAGCAGAGCAGATGTATTTGGAACAACGATGTATCGTAATATTTATAAGGCAGGTTGGGGTTATTACGTTTATCCTCTTGGTCCAAGATTTTTCTTGATTAAAAAATGGGTCATTGACAAATTTGCTAATCAAAAAAATCCTATTGTGATAGAATTGCAGGGTGAACCATGGGTAGCAGGTTGGACAGTTAATCAACCTCTAGAAGAGCAATTTAAATCAATGAATGAAAAGAAATTGGTAGAAAATGTGGAATATGCTCAAAAATCTGGTTTTGACACTATCTATATATGGGGAGTGGAATGGTGGTATTGGCTTAAGGAAAAAGAGCATAATCCAATTCTTTGGGATACGGCAAAGGGTTTATTTGAAAAGAATTTTTCAGATGAATTGAAATTAGAAATAAAAAATGATTTTGAAAAAATAACAGAAAAAAAAGTTGAATTAACAGAACCTTTAGAAATTAAATCAGAAGAAATTGTGGATAATATCAATATTAAGGTTCCGTTTCTCTCTCAGGCTCCTTTAGGGAATTGGGATATGCGCCATGAGGAAGCCTGTGAAGAAGCATCTCTGATAATGTTAAGGGCTTATTTAAAAAAAGAAACTTTGGAAAAAAATTCAGGAGAAGTGGAAATTCAAAAAATGATTGATTTTGAAATAGCTAATTATGGAGACTATAAGGACACTAGTGCAGAAAATACAGTTAAATTGGCTGAAGATTTTTATGGGTTGAATAACTTAGAGGTGGTGTACGATTTTACTAAGGATGATATAAAAAAATATTTATCTCAAGGCAATCCTATTATTATTCCGGCAGCGGGTAGAAATTTGAATAATCCTAATTTTACTCCCCCCGGACCACTTTACCACAATTTAGTTTTGACTGGGTTTACTAAAGATGATGTGATTATAACCAATGATCCTGGAACTAAAAGAGGTGAAGGATATAGGTATAAACTAACCGTTCTTTACGGGGCAATTCATGATTTTTCAGGTGATAAAGAGGAAATAGGAAGCGGTCGAAAAGCGATGATAGTGATAAAATAAATCGAGATGAATAAAAGAGCAAGTTTTTGAAAAAATAAAGAGATACTGCCCAATATTTTAGGTTTTAAAATAAAAAGAAAGGATGGTGATAATATGAATTGTAATTGTAAAAAATGTATTAAGATTGGAGGACATGTTTTAATATTGTTTTCGATGATAGCTTTAATTTTTTCGGCTATAGTTTCTTTGTTTAAAGTGGAATTATATTTAGCAGGTACTCAATGGATGTTGGTAGCTATAATTTTGGCGATTTATGCAAATATTTTTTTTGCTAATAAATGCAGTTGTGATCAGATAAAATAAAAATTTATTTTTAGGATAGATAGTAAAAACCACCTTTAAAATTATGAGGTGGCTTTTTGTTTTTGAAGAATATACGAAAAATTGTTAAAATATAACTTTACCTAAAAACTTCTTGACAAAAAAGCAATTATTTGGTAAGGTAATACGTTAATTAAAATTGTAATAATTATATCTAATTTTATGATGAATGTTGAAACTATTGAGTTTTTGAATTTAATTAAAAAGAAAATAGGAATTATTATTCTCTTCGGTTTGATTTTTGCTCTTTTTTCTTTTTATGCCTTTATTTTTACTCAAAAAAGGTATGAAACTAAGACAGATTTTTTAATTATTCAAGATCAGGTAGGGACGCAAGATTTTTATTCTCTTTCTAAATCAGCTGAATACATAGGAGGAATTTTAAGTGAAGCAATTTATAGCAGTGTTTTTATCGAAGAAGTGAAAAGAACCAATAAGATAAACGCTAGCTATTTTCCCCTTGATGAGAGGGAAATGATGAAAGCTTGGAGGAAGGCAGTTAAGATAGAGAATAGTCCTAATCTAGGAATCTTAAAGATAGATGTTTATGATAATGATAGAAATACTGCAATTGGAATTTCTCAGGCAATTTCTGAGATAATGGTAAATAAAAATAACCTTTTCAGAGGAAAAGTCGATTTGGAGGTAAGGATTTTGTCTGGTCCAATTACGGAAAAGAATCCAAGCCTTGGCAAGATATTTTTAGTAGTTTTGGGAGGATTTATCGTGGGAGCCTTGATTGAATTAATGCATGTTTATTATGTCTTTATTGGAATAATGATTAAAAGAGCAGAAGGAGAAGAATATCTAAACAGCTTAAAAGAAATAAAATAGTTTTATATTTTGTGAGTTGATTTTAGGTTCCAAATAGAGAATTTAAAATCAACTCACAAAGGGTGAGTTTAGAACTTTGACAACAGAATAGTTTTTAAAATTCTGATTTGATATATGACTGTACTATATTTAACATCTTTCTAAGATACGGAGGAAGTGAAATGAAGATGAATAAATGGTTGAGGGTGATTGTTTTATTGGTGGCATTGCCTTTATTGGGATGCGTTGATAAGAGTATTACGGAAAACGGGATGAAAACACCCGAAGAAGGAATCTCCATCAAGAGCTTGAATCAGATGGAGAAAGAAGGCGTGAAATATATCGTTACCTTTCCCGTTGTCGTTAATGCGGGGATTCACGGGGTAGAGGGTCAAACCTTTATCATTAAAGGAAAAAACGGAAAAGCAATGTTTGTTGACGCTGGAGTATTTCCACTAATGTTTAAACGAGGCGGAGTACTAGCCAAAAAAGGAGATGGATTTTATTTTTTAACCGATATGAATATGTTTGGCGATCATTTCGCTCAGGCTATCGTTATCGGTAGAAAAAATGAAGTTGAAAAAGTTATCGCTCTTAGTCGAGACGGTTTTCTGATGGCTAACGTTTTTGGTGAAGGCTTTAACTATGACACCACAAAATTCTATGATGTACCCAGCTACCAGAAGGAAATTTTTTCTGGAGTAGGAATGGATCTTGCGGATATTGACCGAACATTTCGGCAGTATTTCGAAAAAAGAGGGATAGTCGTTCCTGCAGAGGCTGTTTTTGTCAGAGAAATAAAGGTAGGCTCGCCAGAGTGGCAAAGCTTTAAAGGTGAAGTGACGGACAGACTGGGAAATGGATACGAAACTCCCAATGGTGAAGTCCGTCAGGGGTATATATCCACAGAAGATTTCGCGAAGGAAGCTTCCAAAAATGAGGGAGCTACAACTTCGCAGAGATTTTTTAAGTCGTTCAACATTGGTTTTACGGGAGAGCCGATAAGTTCTGCGATTCTCACGGGAGGATCACTCGTAAACTCAGGTATCCGAGCGACGAATACGGGAATGGAAGGAATGTATTCCCAAGCACCCTGTATCAGGGCGGATCTTAAGGAAAGATTTGAGCTTTCGTACAGAGAATATCAAACATTGATTCAAACTCTATACGCAGATTTGTATAGAAAAGATCAGAAGATAAGAGTTCTGGAAGCCAAGATCAAATAAACAGGAGGAGAGTGTCATGAGAACAAAGCTATGGCTACTATCTTTTGTTATAGCGATGCTTTTTACAAGTAACGCTGTGGCAGGGAGTTACCCAGTCAAGGGAGGCGATATTCTTATTAAAATCGCTAGAGATCATGGAATGACAGTGGGAGAGATTAAAGCTGTTAATCCTCAAATCAAAGATATCAATCAGATAAAGGTGGGTTGGGAATTGAATATTCCGACCCAAAAATCAGTTTCAAAAAAAACGGAGACAAAGAAAGAAAAAAAAGTTTCCGTTATTCAAAGAAACGAAGAAATAATATTTATTGGTCCAAATTGGGATAACCCTGGAGCAAACAAATATCGTGATGACCTTAAGAAGGGTCTTGGGATTCTCGGGTATAGTCCGGAAATCCAAGATGGGCTAATTGAGGCTGTCAAATCAGGGAAGTTTGAGTTTGGCGTTATCTCTCACAAAGACAATGGCGGTTTAGTCAGGTTTTCCGATGAGAGCGTCGCTAAATTTCAGATGGTCAAAATGTTAAGCGGTGGCGGAAAATCACCAATTAAAGTTCTGGCCGGTCCTAACGGGGTAATTCCTAAGTGGAAGGATTCTGGAAAAAGCGAGCCGTGTCGAATTTATGCATTTAAAGGGCATTATCTTTTATTACCTTTTGAGTGTGATAACCCGACACTCATTGTCAGAATAGATGAGCCACCGGTAGTTGTTACTGGCCCTCCGTCTATTACAGAAAATCCTCCGTCATTTGTTCCGATTCCGCCGATTGGTAAAAATCCTAGTCCAGATGCAAAACATCGAGACAACGGGGATTTATACCTCGGTTATGGAAACTATCAGAACCGCAATGAAGCTTCTGATAATCATGGTGCCTACTGGTGGGAGAAAGGGCGCTATCGTCGGTTTTGGTTTGATCCAGAGAAAAATGGACTGGGCATCAAAAGTTTCGGTTTGGGATTCGTGGAGTTTCTCGCTGGCGGAAATGGTATCGCTGATAAGTATTATAAATATAATTGGAGCGAGGCCACTGTCGGTGGAACTCTCAAAGTTTATGCCAAGCATAGCGATTATGACTTTGATGTTATGTGGGGCAAGCTTTGGAACGAAGGTGGCTGGAAGGGAGCACTCGATAATAAGCAAGTTGATGATATACTTCTTTTGTCGGCTCACGGTAATTTTTACCGCGAAGACCCTACTGCCGAATGGTTCCGCAAGTTTGAATTGAATTTGGAATATCGTATTCCTATCAGTACAGAAGTTGAAAAGGGGACCAAAACTGACAACCGATACATTGAATTCTCTTATGTCCAGTGGATTAAGAAAATTCAGATGTTTGAGAATGATGCGTTGGTAGTTTCCCCCGGATTTAACTTCATTGCTGGTTATGAATGGAGTGCTGACGACCAAGACTACATTAAAATTGGTCCGGCATTGGAGTTTAGTAGCCACGATAATGTAGTGGGAGAAATCTCCCTTTGGAATTACAAGTTTCAGGGAGACGGACAGTGGCATCCCTTTAGTTGCTACATAAGCCCTGATGGGGTTTATAATGCATGGTATGCCGCTAATATCACTGAAGTTTCGCAAGAAGATCTGCGAGGACTTCAGGGACAAGATTCAAAACTGCTTGCAAATCCTGCAGATTATTTGAAATAAATCTGCAATTTGCAAGAGCTGATAAATTAAATTAGTGTTTTTTCTGGAGATAGATCTTTTTTAAGAGCATATCTCAGTGGAGACGGAATGTCCTAGGAATATACTAATTGAAAATTTGTTGCAAAGAAACAAAAGCGTCGCCCGTTATTAATTTAATCGGGCGACAAAATTCAAAATCATTTTCCTAAGGAGGAAATGTTATGAAAAAGCAATTCAGAATTATGGTGGCAATGGTCGTTAGTCTTTTTTTTGCAGGATCAGTGATGGCTGCAAACATCGTGAAATACGATGCAGAAGATGTCCCTCAGTTGGGGGCTGGTATTGGTCATATGTTGACTTCGGTCAGTGATGACGGCAATGATATCGTTATTACTCTGACGAATGTTCGCTTTACGCCTATTGGCAAGAACACCGAGGGCGAGAATTTGAGCACTGCCGACACCGTAGCACTCTACTCCGGCATTATGGACGCCAAAGGAGTCAAAGAGCCTTTCGTTATCGCCAAAGTCGTGAACGGCAAAGCAACTTTCCGGATTCCCAATTCTGCCAAAGTGGTAGGTTTTCCTGTTGTTGAACACATCTGGGGCAGAAGTGCTGATGGTCGTCTGGCGTTGGTGCATGATCCGTCTGACCAGTTTGTGGTTTCCAATAACGGGGACCTCAACACACTGGTGATCGGGATCGTGATGTATCCCAATCAAAACACTGTTTCGCTGAAATCGTTTGGGAAGCTGGACCAGGGAAAGCATCCGGAATTGGCAAGTGTAAAGCAATGGCCAAATCTGGAGTATAACAAATAACTATTCTGTTTCTGTACCCCCGTTCTCTACGTTGTAGAGAACGGTTTTTTTATTTTTTAGTAATTAAAAAAGATTTTTGTTGAATAGAGAAGAGTGCTCCCAAAAGAATCCAAAAAATCCATTGCAAAGCAGTGTTTCGCAGGACATTATCGGCAAAACTCATAGTGTATAGAGCCAAGGATATCCCGATTAACAATAAGAAAAAGTTTTTGTTGAAAAGTGAATTAGATTTTAGATAGCCCCAAAGCAAGTTTATAAATAAAGCAATAATAATAAAGAGATAAGTAATTACTCCCAAAATTCCGTTTTCAATTAAAATTTTTAAATAATCATTATGAGGATCGGGAGAACCAAACTTTTCTCCTCGATTGTCTAGGATAACTTTATTGGCAGTGCCTAGTCCATAGCCTGCAAATAATTCTTTTTGAGAAAATTTCAAACTGTCTTTCCAAAGATTAATTCTCCATTGAATCGAGCTATAAGGATTATATTCAAAAAGGTTGTTAACTCGAGTGTGAAGGGGTGGAACCACTAGATAGAGTAATATTAATCCCAAAAAAGCTCCGAGCAGAAATTTCTTGTAATTTATTATTCCTAGGGTAAAAATTACTATCAAAAAAACCACCCAAGCTCCTCTGGTATAAGTGAGAAGTAAAATAGCAAAGGAAAAAATAAACAATAGATAAAGTAAATTATTTTTTAATTGATATTTATCTTTGCTCAGAATCAAAAAAATTATTAGAGCAATGGGTAGGGTAAGATAGTAGGCTAATAAGTTAGGATGAGCAAAGGTTCCAAAAATTCTGTTAGTAATATTTTCGTCAATGATGGTCATTCCAGTCTTAGTGAAAAATTGGTAAAAAGCCACAAGTCCTGGAATTAAAACAGAAAAAATAATAGCGTAAATTAATTTTTTGAAATCAACAGGATCTTTAATTAGAATAAAGCTAAGGATATAAAGAGAAAAAATACTTAGAATTCTAATCCATTCGGCAATACTAATGGAAACACTGACTGAATAAAAAATAGAGATAAAAGTTATTAAAATAAAAAGTAACCAAGGAAATTTAAGTGGAATGGATTTTAGCTCTTTCAAATTTTTGAGAATTATTAAAAAAGAAAGGGCTATAGCTAAGATAGCCAAAAGAGAGGCAATATTTAGAGAAAAACTTCCAGCCGAAATAATGGATTTATTAGTAAAAACGTCCAGAGTGGGTCTTAGAATAATTAAGAAAAGTAGTCCATTGAGGGGCTTAATTAGGATAAAAACAATAAATAAAAATCCAAAAATCATCAAAAATACAAGTAGGGGATTGGTTAAAAAGAAAGTTAGCCAAAGAAATAAAAAGATAATTGCCAGACCGCCTGTTCCCATTAAAGTTTCTCTCAAAGATAAGGTTTTTTTACTTGACATAATAGTAATTTTATGATATTATCGAAAGTTAACTTCTGTTACCAATTAGGTTAATATTAGACTATAAATATGAAAAAAACAAGATTAAAAGAGGCTGTAATAGCGATTACTTATAAATGCAATTCTCATTGCCAGATGTGTAATATTTGGAAAATCAAAGATCATGCTAAAGAAATAGCCCCTAGTTTTTTTATGAACTTACCTAAAGATTTAAGGGATATTAACATTACAGGAGGAGAGCCTTTTTTGAGGAACGATTTGAGAGAAATAATTGAGGTTATAAAAAAAAGATGCCCTCAATCTAGCGTAATTATTTCTAGTAATGGTTTTGCTACTGACTTAATTGTTTCTCAGATGAAAGAGCTAGTGAAAATAATGCCTCAAATTGGAATAGCTATTTCTGTGGATGGAATTGGGGATATGCACAGTAAAATCAGAGGAGTTAAAAATGGTTTCCAAAAAGCTGTAAATACTATCGTTAGTTTAAAAAAGATAGGAATAAAAAATATTAAAATTGGTTTTACTATTGGAGAATATAATGCTCGAGAGCTTTTTGAGGTATATAAACTTTCTAAAAAATTGAAAGTAGAATTAAGTTTGGCAGTCGTTCATTCCAGTGAAAATTATTTTGGTAAAGAAAATTTGATAAAAAATAAAAATGAAATAATTCAAGGTCTAAGTTGGTTAATTGATAAGGAATTAGCTACTTGGAATTACAAAAATTGGGGAAGGGCTTATTTTGCTTATGGAGCAAGAGAATTTGTCTTAAAAGGCATAAGGATTTTACCTGATTATTCGGGGATTTTAAATATTTTTATTAATCCACAGGGGGTTATTTATCCTTGCGATGTGTCCAATAAAGAAATAGGAAATCTAAAAGATATTGATAGTATCGAAAAAATAAAGAAGCATGATTTGACCGGTTGCGAGAAGAGTTGGATGATGTGCACTGCACGGCAATCAATCAAGAAACATTTTATCCGAGTAGGATGGTGGATTTTTTTACATAAATTTTTGGATGTCAAGATTTAACTTAACATGAAATTGTTTGGGTAGTCTTTTAGAAAAGTAAATTCGTTTATTTCATCAAACAATTAGATAAGTAGCGTATGAAAATATTACAAATAAATAAATTTTATTATAGAAAAGGAGGAAGCGAGAGTCATTTTATTGGCTTGGTTAATCTTTTGCGAAAAAATAATCACGAGGTGACGGTTCTTTCTACGAAAAATAAAAAAAATATTAAGGGTGTCAATAAAGATTATTTTGTAGAGGAGATTGAGATGAAATTAAGCAATGTCAGAGATGGTCTTAAACTTTTCTATAATTACAGAGCTATTAAATCATTAGAAAAAATAATTAAGTATAATCGTCCTGATATTGTGCACGTTCATAACATTAACCATCATTTCTCTCCTGCTATCTTAAAGGTTTTCAAAAAATATGATATTCCTGTAGTGATGACGGTACATGATTACAAATTAATTTGTCCTAATTATAAATTGTTTAATGGCGATGGAATCTGTGAAAAATGTCACGGGGGAAAATATTATCAGTGCACTTTTAATAAGTGTGTCAAAAATTCATATTTAGGGAGCTTAGTAATGACGCTAGAGGCTTATTGGGCAAAGTGGAAAAAATATTATGATTGCGTAGATATTTTCATCGCTCCTAGTCAATTTATGAGAAATAAACTAATAATAAATGGATTTGACTCTGAAAAGGTGAAATATCTTCCTAATTTTTTAGATAAAAATATTTCCAAGGATTTGATTTTTAAAAATAATGAAAAAAATTATATTTTGTTTTTTGGCAGAATTTCGCAAGAAAAGGGCTTGGGTTCTTTAGTCAGATCTTTGGAGCTAATTGATGATAAGGATGTTGTGCTTAAAATTGTTGGTGAAGGACCCTTTCAGATGGAGTTAAAAAAAATAATTAAAAAATTACATTTAGAAAAGAGAGTAATGCTAGTGGGATATAAATCGGCAAAAGAGTTGGAGGAAATAATTGTAAATTCTCAATTTGTAGTAGTCCCTTCTCTTTGGTATGAAAATGCTCCTTATGCTATTCTTGAATCTTATGCTTTAAGCAAGCCAGTTATCGGAGCAAAAATAGGAGGAATCCCAGAATTAATCAAAGAGAATGAAACAGGGGTAACTTTTGAAGCTGAGAACTTTGATGATTTAACTAAAAAAATTAATTATTTCTTGATTAATCCAGAAAAAGTGGTAGCAATGGGCAAAGGAGGATGTCTATTCCTGAATAAATTTTTTAATAAAGAAAATTATCTGGAAAAATTGGTAGAAATATACAGAAAAGAAATTTCTAAAAAAATTGAAAAGGTATTGACAAACAGGCCTTTTCTCGGTTAGAATACTGAGTTATTAGAATAATTAATAAAGTCAGATAATCATATGGAAATCAGAAGAAAAATTGAATTAGCAGGGGTTGCCTTATTGGCAGTAGTTTTTATTGTGCCTATAATTTCACTAGCGGGTGGAACTAAGGAGATCTTTGTAGATGATGGTGCTAGTGGAGATCAAGATGGGACATATAGCCACCCTTATAGCACTATCGGCAAAGCAATTGAAAAAGCTGAAGGGAAAACTAAAATAATAGTAAGAAAAGGTGTTTATAAAGAGAACATTGTTATTCCTCGAGATGTTAAAATATCTGGATCGGATAATAAAAAAGTTACTATTCAAGGAAAAGACAACGATAAACCAACAGTTACTATGGGTAATAAGACAGAATTAACGGATGTAACTGTGACCGATGGAAAAAATGGAATTTTAGTAAAAAATAGTAATAAAAAGGGAGAAATTACAGTGAGCAATTGTTTAATAAAGAATGCAAAATCAGACGGAATAAAAATATTGGAGGGGAGTCGAGATTCTGATAGGAAAGTGAATATCGTCGAAAGTAAAATATATAGCAATGGCAAAAGTGGAATTTATTCGGAGAAGAGAAGATTGGTTATTTTAGATAATGAAATTTTCGAAAATGATTTAGATGGAATAGATATAGAGGAATCTGCTAATGTCTATATTGCTAAAAATGAAATTAATCAGAACGATGGAGTAGGAGTTAAATTAAGACTGGATAATACTAATGCGACTGTCATAAAAAATAGTTTTTATAAAAATGAAAGAGATGCTGTAGAGATTAAATCCAGAGGGAAAATCGGGGCAATTATTATTAGAAATAATAAATTTGTTAAAAATGATGGCTATGGCATAGCGAGAGTATTAAAAAATGCAGTGGGATATATGGATTTTAGGGGTCTTTCAATAGATAAAAATAATGTTTTCTCTCAAAACAAAAAAGGAACAATTTCTGCAATTATAAAAAATTAATTTTTTTGCAGTTAACTCTGAATTAAATTTATGAAAGTAGCTTTTATAGGACAAAAAGGAATACCGGCCAAGTTCGGCGGAGTAGAAAGACATGTCGAGGAATTAGCTAGTGAAATAGCTAAAAATGGACATGAAGTTTTTGTCTATGTAAGAAATAACTATACTGACAAGAAATTAAACGAATATCGAGGTATTAAGCTAATTCATCTTCCGAGCATCGCCACTAAAAACCTAGATGCTATTAGTCATACTTTTTTGGCCACTATGCATGCTTTATTTCAGGATTATGACGTTGTTCATTATCAAGCTATTGGACCTTCACTTTTGAGTTGGATAATTAAGCTTTTTAAAAGGAAAACGGTTGTTATCGCTACTTTTCATTGCCAAGATTATTATCACAAAAAATGGAGTTGGTTTGCTAAGAGAATGTTACAACTGGGAGAATGGGTGAGCTGCAATGTTCCGGACAAAACTATAACAGTTAGTAAATCATTGGGAGAATATGCTAAAGATAAATACAATATCGAATCAGAAACTATTTACAATGGAACTCGAATAGAAAATGATTTTAATTGGAAGGCACTTGAAAAATGGGAATTAAAAAAGGGCAGATATGTTACTTATGTAGGAAGACTGATAAGGCACAAGGGAGTACATCATCTGGTAGCTGCTTTTAAAAGTTTGGATAAAGAGGGTAAAATACCAAAAGGTTTTAAGTTGGTAATAGTGGGGGATGGTTTTTATACAGATGATTATGTAAGTGAATTAAAGGACTCTGCTAGAAATAATGGCAATATTATCTTTACTGGAAATTTGGAGGGAGCTGAATTGCGCGGAGTTTTTGCGGGAGCTCGTCTTTTTGTTCAACCATCCGAATCTGAAGGATTATCTATTTCAATATTAGAGGCAATGAGTTATGGGGTGCCAATTTTGACTAGCGATATAAAAGAAAATTTAGATGTAATTGAGAATATTAGTGTGAGTTTCAAAACTAATGATGTGGCTGATTTAAAAAATAAATTAGATGAATTAATAAATGAAAATATCGATTTTGGTTTAAGAATAGCCGAGGCAAAAAAATTAGTGGGAGATAAATATGATTGGGAAATTATTAGTCAAAAAACAATTTCACTCTATATCCGGTTACTTTGTGAAAAAAAAATTAAAATGACAGAGTGTGTGAAGGAAAATAATTCATAAAAACTAGCTCAGATAAAAAGCTAGTTTTTATTTTTTAAAAAGCTGATAATCTGATAGAATAAACTGTAAAGAGAAGAGGTGGTCTAAATATAATTTTAGAATTTTTATTTTCGGATATGCTTTCAATTGAAAATTTGTTTTTAAAATTTGGGTTATCGGATATCTTGGCTAGAGATATTTCTTTTATGCTACTTTTTTTGTTGCTGAGCATTGCCTTTGGAATGTTTATTGGTCGCTTTAGATTAATAAATGTTTTAATCAATATTTATATTGCCATCGCTATTTTGACGGTGATGCCTAAAGAAATTTTTTCTCCCTATTCTCTGGCAGCGTTATTCTTTTTTGTGGTGGCAGTGATAGTTTTGACTATGGTAGACAGCCATCTGTTTGATATTCATATTTCAGGAAGTGGAGGGAGCTTTTTTTGGAGATTGTTTGTAATGAGTTTCTTTGAGGCAGGTTTGATTTTTAGTGTACTTATTTCTTTTTGGGAAAAGGAAGTTCTATTAAAATTTATATCTGCTGATATCTATTATTTATTCGTTTCTCAATACGCGAGAATTTTTTGGATGTTAGTGCCATTGGCTATTTTGTTTTTTATTAATAAAAAAGAAAAGAAATAATTCTTTGCTAAGCAAGAAACAATTTCCAAGAAACAAGATACAAACAATATTCAAATTCCAATTATCAAATGTATTCTAATAGTTTTTGTAATTTGAAATTTATGATTTGTTTGGAAATTGTTTCTTGCGATTTGGAGCTTGCCCTTTGGGCTGGGGCTTGAAAAAGTTAGGGTTTGGGTTTATCATTCAATTACATTAATTTTTAAATAGAAGTCTTGAAAAATCAAGATTGTTTGGAGTCTGTCCAGACGAATGCAATAAGAATATGATAGAGAAAATAGTAAGAATCTTCAAAATAAAAGAATTAAGGAATAAAATACTTTTTATTTTAGCACTTTTAGTGGTTTTTAGATTGGCAGCTAATATTCCTATTCCCGGAGTAGATGCTACTCAATTGAAATCTTTTTTTGATAATAATCAGGTTTTTGGGATGATAAATGCTTTTTCGGGAGGCGGATTATCAAAGATATCGATAGTTATGTTAGGAGTAGGTCCATACATCACTTCTTCTATTATTATGCAACTTTTGACTATGATTTTTCCGGGATTGGAAAAGATTCAAAAAGAAGAGGGAGAAGCAGGGCGACAAAAATTTAATATGTGGACACGCTGGCTGACTGTGCCATTGGCAGGGATACAAACTTTTGCAATGATAAATTTATTAAAAAGTCAAAAGGTGATTGGAGCTTTATCGGTTTATGAAATGATAAGTGTCTTGTTGGTAGCAACTGCTGGAACAATATTTCTAATGTGGTTGGGTGAACTAATAACTGAAAAAGGAATTGGTAATGGCGTTTCTCTTATAATTTTTGCGGGAATCGTGGCTGGACTTCCTGGATCAATTTCTCAAATAATGGCAACTTTTGATTCGACTGATTTGGTGGGCTACATCCTATTTTTATTGGCTAGTTTGATAACTATTGCTGGAGTGGTGATGGTCAATGAAGGACAAAGAAATATCCCAATTTCTTATGCTAAAAGAATACGGGGCAATAAGACTTATGGAGGAACTTCCACCCATTTGCCACTACGAGTTAATCAAGCAGGAGTAATTCCAATAATTTTTGCCATTTCCATAATGCTTTTCCCTGGTTTGATAGCTAATTTTTTTGTTAACTCTGACAAAGAAATAGTAGCTCAGGTAGCAAGATTTGTCAGTCAGCTTTTCCAAAATCAATGGTTTTATGGAAGTTCTTATTTTATAATGGTAGTGTTATTCACTTATTTTTATACAGCTGTAGTTTTTGATCCCAATAAAATTTCTGAAAATTTGCAAAAACAAGGAGGATATGTTCCAGGGGTAAGACCAGGGGCGACGACTGCCGAATTTTTAGGAAGAGTAATAAATAGGATTACTCTTTCGGGGGCAATATTTTTGGGCTTGATTGCTGTGTTACCTTTAATCATTCAAGGATTTACAGGAATTACTTCTTTAACTGTTGGAGGAACAAGTATTCTAATTGCAGTGTCAGTAGTAATTGAATTGGTAAAGCAAATAGAGGGTCAGATGGTAATGAGAGATTATGAGGGATTTTAAGCGTAGCTTATTAGGACTTTAGCCAGTAGCTTTTTAGTTAATAGCTATGAATGAGTATATAAACTTAGGCTAAAAAGCTAATCCCTACAAACTAAGCAGCTAAAACATATGATTAATATTAAGACCCAAGAGGATATTGAGGCCATGCGAGAGGGAGGGAGGAAGCTGGCTTTGATTATGAATGAATTGGAGAAAAATGTCTTGCCTAGAGCAAGCACTCAGGAAATTGATGCACTAGCTGAGAAATTAGTATTAGCAGCTCAAGGAGTTCCTTCCTTTAAGGGTTATGGAGGTGGCAAAAAACCTTTTCCTGCAACAATTTGTGCTTCAATAAACAATGAAATAGTACATGGTATTCCAAGCAGGGAGGTTATTCTTAGGGATGGTGATATTTTTAAAATTGATATTGGGATGAAATACAAAGGGATGCACACTGATATGGCTCGAACTTTTGCAGTAGGAACCATTGATAAAGATAAACAAAAAATTATAGATGTTGTCAGAGAATCTTTTTATCAGGGAATTGAAAATTTGAAAGTAGGAAAGAAGCTCAATCGTTATTCAAAGGCAGTTCAAAAATATGTAGAAAAAAATGGTTTTTCAATAGTGCGAAATTTGGTAGGACATGGAATCGGAAAGAAATTGCACGAATATCCTCAAATTCCAAATTATTACGAAAGAGGCACAAATAAAGTTAAGCTAGAAGCAGGAATGACTTTTGCTTTAGAGCCGATGATAAATGCAGGAAGCTACGAAACTAAACTGGGAAAAGATGGCTGGGTTTTTGAAACTTATGATGGCACTTTAAGTGCTCATTGGGAAAATACAATTTTGGTTACTTTAAAGGGAATTGAGGTTTTAACGGAAACGGAGTAACTTATAGTAATGCTTTAGCGGGCAATATTTTAGCAATAAAATTTTTATGTTTTTAAATTATGGAAGAAGAAATAATAAAATATTTAGGGATTGATTGGGGCAGTTCAAAAATTGGGTTAGCCTTAGCTGATGGCGAGACGAAAATAGCACTCAGCTATCGAAAGTTGGAAAATAATAAAAAAACTATTTTAGATGAAATAAAAGATATTATAATCAAAGATGAAATAGATATAGTAGTGGTTGGAGTGCCAATGTATCTCAATCAAGAAAAAGCAGTTTCAATGGGAGAAAGAATGGGGCAAGAAATCAAGAATACAACAAGCGTAAAAGTGGTTTATCAAAATGAAATGTTTAGCACTAAAATTGCTGAACAAAACTTAAAGGAAAAAGGAATGAAAAGAATAAAAAGATTTGATGATGCTGAAGCCGCTAGGGTGATATTGCAGAGTTATTTAGATGGAATAATGATTTAATAATATTATTGTGTATACTTTTTTAAGTTGGTCGTTAATTTGCGATTAAGGTAGATCTCCTAAACTATAGCTGTAATTTAATATCGCTTTCCACTTCGGGCGTTATTGGGAAACGTATGATTAATTATTGATAGCAGAAATTATTTTTCTGCTATTTTTATTTTTAATTAAATTATGGTATATTATATAAAGTGCAGAGAGTAAATTATTCTTGTCCACTCCCTTTTTAATTCTCCCCCTTAAGGAGAGGGAGAGGTAAACTGCTTAAAATAAATATTAAAATATTAAGCACTGTTATGCCAACTATCAAATTTGAAAACGTAAAAAAAAGTTATCAAAATAAATTCTCAGCCTTGCGGGGAATCAATTTAATCATAGAGCCAGGGGAGTTTGTTTCGATTGTAGGACGCAGTGGTGCTGGCAAAACCACTTTGGCTAAGATGATTTATGCAGAAGGTTTTCCTGATGAAGGCAAAGTTTATTATGGAGAAAGAAGTACGGATGAAATCAGAAAAAAATTGTTGCCTTTTTATAGAAGAAACTTTGGGACAGTTTTTCAGGATTTTAAGTTATTGCCTCAAAAAACAGTTTTTGAAAATGTCGCTTACGCAGCTGAAGTTGTGGGAAAAGATAATGTAGAAATAGATCGAGATGTGTCAAAAATTTTGGCGGTTTTTGGGTTATCGGAAAAAGCTAGTAAATATCCTAATCAATTAAGTGGAGGAGAAAGGCAAAGGGTTTCTCTAGCTAGAGCTCTTATTAATCGACCCGATGTAATTATTGCGGATGAGCCAACTGGGAATCTTGATCCAGCTTCTAGCATGGAAATAATGAAATTGTTACTCAAAATTAACAGCATGGGAACGACAGTGGTTTTGGCTACTCACGATAATGATATTGTAAACATGGCGAAAAAAAGAGTAGTAACTTTGGATAATGGGAAAATTGTTAGCGATCAGAATCCTGGAAAATATTTGATATAAAAATATATAATTTTGAATTGTTTTAACCTAAATAAATTATGAGAGTTTTAAAATTAAAAAGAGCAATCAAAGAGGGCTGGGTAAGTTTTAGGCGTAATTCTTGGTTATCAGTAGCTACAGTAAGTGTCCTTTCCCTCTCCTTGTTTGTGATTGGGAGCACTTTGTTTGTGGGAATGAGTGCTCGAGAGTTAATGAGCAATATTGAAAAGAATGTAAATATTAGTGTTTATTTTAAAAATGATGTTACTGAAGAAAGAATAATGGAGATAAAAAATACAGTAGCTCAAAGATCAGAGATAGCCTTAGTGGAATATGTGAGCAAGGAAAGTGCGTTAGATAAGTTTTCCAAGAGTAACGTTAGTAACGAGGTGGTGTCGGAGGCATTGAATGAAATTGGTGAAAACCCTTTGTTTTCCTCTTTAGTTTTGACAGCTAAGAGCCAAACTCAATACGAACAACTTTCTCAATATATGGAAAATAATTTCAAGGAAGAAATTGACAGAATCAACTTCGGTAAAAATAAAGCAGTAATTGAAAGATTGGGACATGTAGTAGCGACCATGCAAAAAATTGGTCTAACAGTGGGGATAGTTTTTATTTTAATTGCTATTTTGGTTACTTTTAGTGCGATAAGAATGAGTCTCTATACTAGAAAAAAAGATTTTGATATTATGCGTTTAGTAGGTGCTTCTAATCTTTATATAAAAATTCCTTCAATTTTTGAAGGAATGTATTATGGATTGTTTGCTTCTCTAATTGCTATAATTTTTATTGCAGTGATTGCTTATGCGGGGATACCTATAGCTCAAGGAGTTATTCCCAAAGATCAAATGATTGTATTTTACATTGGCAACTTGTGGAAAGTGGGAATAGTAGTTTTATTTTCAGGACTTCTTATTGGAGTGGCAAGTAGCATGATATCTATTCGAAAATATCTTAAAATTTAGGATAGCAAAGTCCATTTTAATAGAAAAAAGGCTTATGACTAAGGTCTAATTTTTGGTTATTCCAAAAAGCTTGACAAGAAAAATATAACTTGCTAGTATAGATAAGCAATCAAGAAAAGCAATTATTCTTACTTGAAAATACGGGTGAATAAATATGCGTTTCTGAAATAAGTTTTTATTTTCGGAAATGCGTTTTTGTTTGTTTGTAAAACAAACAATCCTGAACTTTAACAACTGAATAGAATAGATAATTATGTAGTATAAGAACTGTAATAATAAATTCTTTTCGAATGAATTTATTATTCAAATAATCACAATTTTTTGTGGTTCCCTATATTTAAATTTTTAATTGTTTTTTTAAAACAATTGCTAATGTTCAAAGAGAGCTTTAAATGGATTTAAAAATCTTTTTAATTTTTACCTGAATTATCGTAAGGTAATTCATTTGGTGAGTTTTATGAAAAATTTTTCTTAAAATTTTTCTTATTGAGAGTTTGATCCTGGCTCAGGATGAACGCTGGCGGCGTGGATAAGGCATGCAAGTCGAGGGCCGATTTATCGGCCCGGCAAACGGGTTAGTAACGCGTAGGAATTTTCCCCAAAGTCGTGAATAATCCGGAGAAATCCGGAATAATACACGATATGCTCTACGGAGTAAAGATTTATCGCTTTGGGATAAGCCTGCGTCCTATCAGCTTGTTGGTGAGGTAATAGCTCACCAAGGCTATGACGGGTAGGGGGTGTGAGAGCATGACCCCCAACATTGGAACTGAGACACTGTCCAAACTCCTACGGGAGGCTGCAGTCGAGAATATTCCACAATGGACGAAAGTCTGATGGAGCGACGCCGCGTGCAGGATGAAGGCCCTAGGGTCGTAAACTGTTTTTATTGAGGAACAAATTATTGAGCGTACTCAATGAATAAGGGGTTACTAACTCTGTGCCAGCAGTAGCGGTAATACAGAGACCCCAAGCGTTATCCGGATTTATTGGGCGTAAAGCGCATGTAGGCGGGTATACTAGTCAGATGTCAAATCTCCGAGCTCAACTCGGAAACTGCATTTGAAACGGTATATCTAGAGAGAGTGAGAGACCAATGGAATTCATGGTGTAGTAGTGAAATGCGTTGATATCATGAGGAACACCCAATGCGAAGGCATTTGGTTGGCACTTTTCTGACGCTGAGATGCGAAAGCGTGGGGAGCGAAGGGGATTAGATACCCCCGTAGTCCACGCCGTAAACGTTGCATACTAGATGTTAGGAGTATCGACCCTCCTAGTGTCGTAGCTAACGCGTTAAGTATGCCGCCTGGGAAGTACGAGCGCAAGCTTAAAACTCAAAGGAATAGACGGGGATCCGCACAAGTGGTGGAGCATGTGGTTTAATTCGATAATAAGCGAGGCACCTCACCAGGGCTTGAAACTTAGCTGTGGTTTCTAGAGATAGAAACGTCTTCGAGATCGCTAAGCAGGCGCTGCATGGTCGTCGTCAGCTCGTGCCGTAAGGTGTTCCCTTAAGTGGGGTAACGAGCGCAACCCCTGTCGTGTGTTATATATGTCACGCGAAACTGCCCAGACTTTTGAGCACTAGCTCAAAAGAATGAACAATAATCAATTTCCAATTTCCAAATAATTTCCAATGACCAATTTCCAAAATTTCAAACTGTTTGAAATTTGATGATTGTAATTTGAGATTCCTGCCTGTCAGTAGGTAAATGTTTGTAACTTGTTTCTTGTTTTTTGAAAATTCTTTTGTTCGCTAGCGAACAAAAGTCTGGGAGGAAGGAGGGGATGACGTCAGATCAGCATGGCCCTTTGACGCCCTGGGCGACACACGTGCTACAATGGCCGGTACAGAGGGTTGCGAAATCGCGAGATGGAGCCAATCCCAAAAAGCCGGTCCCAGTTCGGATTGGAGTCTGCAACTCGACTCCATGAAGCCGGAATCACTAGTAATCGGGAATCAGCCATGTCCCGGTGAATACGTTCCCGGATCTTGTACTCACCGCCCGTCACGTCAAGAGAGCCGGCAACACCCGAAGGTCCTGTTTCAAAGCAGGGACAACGGTGGGGCTGGTGATAGGGACGAAGTCGTAACAAGGCATCCGTAGCGGAAGCTGTGGATGGATCACCTCCTTTCTAGGGAGTATTGGTGTACACTTAGTCGCTTAAAACCGACTAGGAACAAACCTAACTAGGTCGTTTCATCCCGATTTATCGGGATGAGAACCGCTTTCTTTGATCGACTTATAGGGAACCGCAAAAGAATGTGAATTTATACTTGCATAATTACAAAAATAGGACACTCAATGGATGGGTGTTTTTTAGTTTCTAAAACATGTTAAAATTAAAGTAGAAATATTTAATAATTAAAATAAGGAACATAAATAGTTTTTAAAATATAGTTTATGAATATTAAAACTAAAGTTGTAGTAATTGTTGAAGCTGAAGACGGAAGAGTGCTGTTGATAAAAGAGAATCTGGATAAGAAGCCGGTTCCTCTATGGAATATCATTAAGGGCTCTTATGAGGGAGGTGAGACTATCTTTGAAGCTGCCTGCAGAGAATGTCAGGAAGAGTCTCAGTTAAATGTTAAACTAATAAATTCTTTGGGCGTATATATATCCGAAGAGAAAGAGAAGATTCGTATGCAATTCAATTTTCTTGCTAGAGCCAGCAATCCTTCTGATGCCAATGTGGTTTCCAGGGAAGAACAGGCGCTTCGAAATGAGGCAATTGAAGAAGTGCGTTGGTTTACTAGGGAAGAAATAATGAGTATGGATGAAAATGAATTTGTTTCAACAAGATCTTACTCGCTTATTCAAGATTGGTTGAGCGATAAAAAATATCCGCTTAAAATTTACAGACAAGTAAAAATGTAGAAAATAAAGAAAATAAAGAAGGGTCACACTAATTTGGCGTGACCCTAAGTTTTCATCGATATATTTCTATCACAAGAGTTTTGTAAGTGAAGTTGTATTTTGAAATTATTAATGTTAGGATGGATAAAACTTTTAAGGCAATAAAATAATTAGGAGGAAAGTATGCCAATAGAAAAAGTTTTAACCAATGCTGTACTTTGTTTTCTTGTCGATGGCAGTAGAGTTTTGCTGGCTCGTAAAGCTAAAAAACTTGGACAAGGTTGTTGGAATGGTTATGGTGGGGGAATTAATGAAAATGAAACAGAAGTTCAGGCTGTTTGGCGGGAGTTTAAAGAAGAAAGTAGTGTGGAAATTGAATTAAGTTCTTTGGAAAAAGTGGCAATTGTTGATTTTTTTAATACCAAAAGTGATGGAAAGACTTTTACTTGTAAAGTACATGTATATTTGGCTAGTAGTTGGAAGGGTGTGCCACAAGAAACCGAGGAGATGTTATGTCTGACTTGGTTTAACGTAAATAATCTTCCCTTTAAAGAAATGATGCCATCGGATAAGGAATGGTTGCCTCACATTTTCAAAAAAGAAAAAATCATAGCTAAGGCATTTTTGGGTCCTTTCCAAAAAAAATATTTAAAAAAGATGAAGATAAAAATTGTGAGAAATTTCTCTCAGAAATAAAAGCGATAGTTTGAAACTTAAAAACCATCGCTTTTTATAATTTTTTTTGGTATATTAATTGGATATCGGCTTTTGTGCTATACTGAATTTATGCTTTATTTTGGTTACGAATTAATAATCCCAATCAAATAATATGAAACAGGAAATTGCTTTTAAAATTTTATGTTCCGGAGAAAATGTTTTTTTGACTGGTTCAGCCGGAACAGGGAAGACTTTTGTTATCAATCAATATATTGATTATCTGAGAGAAAGAGGGGTTGAGCCGGCGATTGTAGCTCCGACTGGGATTGCTGCTTCGCATATCGGAGGTAAAACCATTCATTCTTTTTTTAGTGTGGGAATCAGAGAATATATTGATGATTATTATTTAGGTTGGATGAAGCGACAGTTGTTTCTCCAAAAAAGATTAAAAAATTTAAAAGTTTTAATAATAGATGAGATCTCCATGGTTTCGCCGGAACTTTTTATATCTATGGATAGGATTTTGCGAGCTTTTCAGGATGAAAATAAGCCCTTTGGAGGAATACAAGTTGTGCTATCGGGAGATTTCTTTCAGCTTCCTCCAGTTTCTAAAATTTTTAAGGAAATAAAATTTGTTTGGCAGACAGATCTTTGGAAAAATTCAAATTTAAAGATATGCTATTTGAAAGAAAAATTTAGACAATCAGATGATGTTTTGATAAATATTTTAGATGAAATTCGTGCCGGAGAAGTTTCTGAGGATTCAATGGATATTTTTCGCTCGCGGTATAAGAAAAAACTGGCAGATAATTTTACCATCACTAAATTATATACTCACAATATCGATGTTGATAGAATAAATAATGAAGAATTAGATAAATTGGCAGGTAGAGCCGTGATTTTTAAGGCTAGCACCAAGGGTTCCAAGCAAAATATTGAGAAGATTTTTAAGGGTTCTTTAGTAAATGAAGAAGTAAGGCTTAGAAAAGAGGCAACGGTCATTTTTATTAAAAATAATTATGAAGAGGGTTATATCAATGGTACTTTGGGAAAAATAATAGGTTTTCAAAAAGAGAAGAATTTGCCAATTGTGGAGATTTTAAGTGGAAGAAAAATTGTTGTTAGTCCAGAGGAATGGGTGTTGGAAGATGAAAAAGGAAAAGTTAAAGCAGTTGTTAAACAATTTCCCCTTAAATTAGCTTGGGCTCTTACCATCCATAAATCGCAAGGAATGACCTTGGATGCGGCGGAAATCGATTTAAGCAAAACCTTTGAGATTGGACAGGGTTATGTCGCCTTGTCTCGAATTAAGTCTATTGAAGGTTTACGGTTAATGGGGCTTAATGATATTGCCTTAAAAGTAGATGAACTAGTTTTGGAAATGGATGAATTTATCAGAGAAGAATCATCCTTTAATTTTCAAGAGTTTCAGAATATCAAAGAAACAAAAATAATTGAAATTTCCGAAAAATTTATAATTAGAATAGGAGGAGAAATCATAGAGCAAGACACAAAAAACAAGAAACAAGAAACAAATAAGAATCAAAAAATAAATCACGATAAATTAAAAACGAGAGGGACCTTGGAAATTACCAAAAGAATGGTGGGCAGTAAAAAAACAATTGAAGAAATTGCTAAGGAAAGGAATCTGTCTAGGGAAACAGTCATTAAACATTTAGGACAAATCAAAAAACTTTTGCCAGAAATTGACTTGGATTATTTAAGGCCCAAAGGGGAAAGTTTAAAATTAATTTTAAAGGTAGTAGAGGATATCAAGAAAAAAAATAATCCTGATGATTTCTCCTTAGATGGTCAAATAAGATTAAAGCCAATTTTTGAAGCTTTAGATGAAAAAATTTCTTATGATGAAATAAAATTAGCTTTGTTGTTTCTTTGATATAACATATGGGGTGTCAGTTTTTTTAACGCTCTTTTTGACCTGCCCGCCAATGCCTAACCAAATGTTATGAATAGTTTTTGATTGACAAACTATACTTTTTAACCTAATCTTTACGAAAGTAGTTCTTCTTATATTTTGCAAATTGACTTTTCGAGATAACTAAAACCTTAACACATAAAGGAGAAATTATGTGGATAATCGAGAGAACAAAAGGTGTTGTTTATGATGGAATCGCTCATATGCTAAGAACTGAAACAGGAGAGAAAATAGCCTCGGTTTACATTGGCAAGGAGGGAAAACTGGAAATATCTCTTATGATGAATACTGACTTTCGCTCAGATGAAGGTTGGGGCGCTGTAGGTTTTAATGGTTGCGAAAATCACATTGCTTCGCATGTTTGGTTGAAGGATGGTGGTGGAGTTTTGGAATATCAAAAAAACCGTCATTCTGTATTTTGTGAACCGGGAAGAAAAATCAGTGTTAAAATCATGATGTTGGAAGGGGATGCTGTTGCCTCTTTTTTACATAAAAAAGTGGTGACCAAAAACTTCTTTTTTGATCTGTGTGTGCAATTGAAAGATTTATTTGGAGCAGTATGGGGATGGAGTAGAAAAACTGCTTAACTGGTATATTTGTAAAATACGGAGGTATGTTATGTCATTTGAAATGGAAGTACTTAAAGGAAAAAATTTTAACGTAAACATGGTTCCGGGTGGAATTTACGATTTACCGCAGGAAGTGGTCATGCGTTTTCGAATTGGCAATGAAGAAGACGTGGTCATTTCGATAGAAGATTTTTGTGCGATGGCGGAACACTATTTGCAGGGAGGAGTTTCTGGTGTAATGCCTGAATGCGCCAAGCAAACTGTGAAAAATCTCGTTCAGTTTTTATAACCAGAAACGTTTGATTTTATGGTATGAAAGCGGAGTGACTCAATTGAGGCATTCCGTTTTTTAATTAGTTATAAAAACCATCAATTTTTTGCTGGATTTCAAGAGTAGGGAGTGATAAAATGATAGTATAAAAATATAAAATTATTAAAATTTATACAAATGAAAAACTATTGCACCTAATTATTGGATAGAGAATTAATGATATTAGTATTTAAAAATGTGTCAACTTAACACGGCCGTGGCAAGATGATACATAAATTTTTATGAATAAATCAAATTTATCAGTTGAATTAGAAGAATTGTTTAAAGAGGATAGATTTATAGGTGATGAAATGGCAAAGAGATTTGTAGAAAGAGTTAAGGAAGGAGCGCTTACCAAAGAAGAAAATCCCAAGTCTCATTTTTGTGCTTATTTTGCGGCTTATGATTCAAGGGCAAAGCAAGTTTTTGTCGGTCATCATAAAAAATCTGGATTGTGGTTGTTTAATGGTGGGCATATTGATGGAGATGAAACTATCAAAGAATCTTTAATCAGGGAAATCGGTGAAGAATGGGGCTTAGATGGAAGTAAATTTGAAATTAATCCTCCAGTTTTCTTTACAATTACTGAAATAGATAACCCAACCAAACAACCCTGCAATTTTCATTATGATATATGGTGTTTTGTGGCAGTGGATAAAAATAATTTTAAACCCAGTGATGCTAATTTATCAGAAGAATTTCATGAGTATGGTTGGAAAAGTTTAGAAGAAGCAAGAAAATTAGCAAAGGGAAACACTTTGGATGCGATTGATTTTATTGAAAGTAATTACTTTTAAAAGTGTGCTATTATTTACTTACAATTATGAAAAATAATAAATATACAAATACTATTAATGCTTATTCAAAAATGGGCGAAGAATACCTCAAAGTAACGAGTAATTTGCTTCTGCCAGGGCTTAATGATTTTTTAAAATTAATACCTAAAAATGGATTGGCTCTGGATGTAGGTTGTGCAGGGGGTCGAGATAGCAAAAGGCTTGTGAAAGCTGGTTTACGAGTAGTGGGGATTGATGTAGTGGATGTGTTTTTGAAATATGCCAAAGAGAATGTGCCGGAGGCAAAGTTTAAAAAAATGGATGTGACGAAACTTAATTTTTCTGATGATACATTTGATGTTGTGCTTGCTAATGCCATATTGTTGCATCTGAGGAAAAAGGATGTGTCAGTAGTGCTAAAAAATCTTTATAGAGTACTAAAGGTAGGCGGGAAAATTTTCATTGGAGTTAAGCAGGGGAAAGGAATCTCTTACAAAACAGATAAACTTTCTAATGAAAAAAGAATGTTTATATATTATGAAGAAAGTGAGATTAGCAAGATTATTAAGGAATCTGGTTTTAAAATAATTTTTTCGAATGTCTGTGAAGATGGTGCTGGTAGAAGTGATACAAAGTGGATTGTTGTTGTTGCCGAAAAATAAACTAACTACAAAATATGAGTAGGAAAAATAAAATTATTATTGTTATTGGGGTGCTGGTTGTTTTTATCGGGGCGAGTTTGGGCGGGGTTTATTGTTTATTTCTTAGTGCTTCGCAAAAAGAAACAACAGAGGATGTTTTTATCGTAGGCAAAAAGCAAACTGAAAATGAGATTTTGGATAAATTAAAAAATCAAGGTTTTATTAGAAATAAAAAAGCTTTTAAGTTTATTTTGAATATCAAAGATAAAGAAATAGAAGCGGGTGGCTATAGGCTGTCTAAAAATATGAATGGTTGGAAAGTGGTGAAAAAAATCACTACTTCTCCCGATATGAAATGGGTAACTATTCCCGAGGGATATCGCAAAGAGCAAATTGGCGAAATTTTAGCTGATACCTTTGGTTGGAATGATGAAGAGTTGGATAAATGGAATACAGTTTATACGAAAATGAATGTAGATTATTTGGAGGGTACTTATTTTCCAGACACTTATCTTATCCCTGTTGATGAAAGTGGACTGGATATGGCTAAAAGAATGACGCGACGCTTTGATGAGCAATTTGCCCCTTATATAAAACAATTTGCTCAACAAAATATTAAATGGACTACTGGATTGACACTGGCTTCTATTATTCAACGCGAAGCTGGAGGAAAATCCGATATGCCACTTATTGCAGGAATTATGTGGAACCGCTTAAGTCAAAATATGAATTTGGAAATTGATGCTACAGTCCAATATGCTAGAGGAAAAGCACAAAATGGTTGGTGGGCACCGATAAAAGCAGAAGATATAAATAATATTGATTCACCTTATAATACTTATAAATACAAAGGGTTGCCACCGCACCCGATTTGCAATCCTAGCCTAGATGCTATTAGTGCAGTGTTAAATTCTACCGAAACAGACTGCCTCTATTATCTTCATGACAGCAATCGAGAAATTCATTGCGCTAAGACGTTTGAAGAGCACAAGGCAAATATTGATAAGTATTTAAAATAGGATGTTTTAAATGTTTATAAATCTTTTTAAGTTTTTTTTCTAATAATATACATAGGACGCTTAATTATTTCTACATGTATATTGGCTATGTAAAGTGAAAGAAGTCCAACGGACATTAAAATTATTCCCACTAAAAAAACGATAAAAATAGCCAAATTTTCTGCATCAGAAAATGTCGAAGCAAAATTCCAATGAAAAAAATATTTTCCCAAAAGGATGTAAAGCCCCATAATGCCAGAAGTTAAAGTGGTTAACACGCCGAGAAACCCTGCAAATTTTAGGGGAACAAGACTCAAGGAAACGAAGCTGTTGAGAGCAAGTTTTAACAGTTTCCAGAAATTGTAGCTAGCATTTCCATGAAGGCGTTTGTTGGCTTTAAAATAAATATATTCTTTCTTAAATCCAAGCCAATCGATAAGACCCCTAGTCATTCTTTTGGTTTCCGTGAAGCGATTAAATTCATCAATAACAATTCTGTCCAAAAGACGAAAATCGGTTGAATTGGGGATAGTTTTTATATCAGTGATGGCATTTAATATTTTATAAAATAATTTAGATCCCGCCACTTTAAACCATGAATCACTTTTACTTTTTTTTCTTATTCCGATAACTATCTCAAATCCTTGCTCCCATTTTTGGATAAAATTGGGAATAAGCTCTAGGGGATGTTGCAAATCAGCGTCAACCATAATGCAAGCATCTCCCAAGCAATTATTTAATCCTGCTGTAGTGGCGATTTCTTTTCCAAAATTGCGGGAAAAATCGATATATTTAACGCAAATGTCTTGGTCGGCAATTTTTTCTATTTCAGCCATTGTTTGGTCACTGCTCCCGTCATTTACAAATAAAATTTCAGGCGTATAAATGTTAGAGAGTGGTTTAAAAACTTCTTTTAACTGCAGATAAAGAGGAAGGATGTTTTTTTCTTCATTGTAGGCAGGAATAATAATAGATATTTTCTTCATAAGACTTAGGGTAAGTAATTTTATTATTGAAATTATAACATATATTTTAAAGCCTGCCACTTTATATTTTAGCAATACTTCTTTTCTTTTTTTGGGGGTGATGTTAGACTAATATTGAATTTAATGGGGTATCTTAAAGAAATTTAGGCATTTGATTGATAGATAACTCGTTTAAATTAACTCCTCCGGAGCCTTTATTTACCTAGCTTAATAGTTATTATTTTGCGTCTTTAATTGTTTAACTTGAATTTCTATAAAATAAACAATTAAGCGACTTAAAATAACAACCATTAAGCTATACGCTGTGAATTAATTCAAATGAACTCGTCTATAATTTTATGTTTGTAAAAAAAGAAAATTTTATTTTTTCGGTAGATGACTTTGGAATAAGTGCCAAAGCTAATCAAAATATCTTAAAATTGGCGCGAGCGGGAAAAATAGATAGAGTTTCTGTCATGTCACACGGAGTTTTTAGCAAAGAAGAAATTGACCAACTTTTAGAAACTAAAGTGAGATTAGATTTGCACGTTGATATGCGAAACGATATTAATCCTAAAAGAAAACTAACGGATGGAGCTATTAGAAGAGGGATTTTTTTTGGTCTAAATTATTTTCTTGGAAAAACTAGTGTAAAATTTGTCGAAAAACAATGGGAATCTCAAATTAATAACTTCCAGAAAATATTTGATGTAAATCCTGATGGGATAAATTCCCATGAACATGTTCATTTTTTTTCTCCCTATTTTGAAGTTATTGTTAGACTTTCAAAAAAATATGGGATAAGACACGTTCGTTTTGGCAAAGAGTCTAATAAAGAAAGAGGCTTAACTAATCTTATATTGCATTGTTTTAGAAGGAGGAATGATCAAATGTTTTTAAAATCTAATCTGGAATCATCTGACTTTATGGTGAGCTTCGATTGGATTAAAGATTTCAAAAATATTAGTGATTATTCTTCTGATAAAAAAATTGAAATAATTTTTCATCCTGAGCGAGATGAAGAAATGAAATTTTTGGAAAATGTTAATAAAAATGAAGAAAGCGAACTTATAAAAAAATAAAATGAAACTTATTCAGAGAAAACAAGTAGATAGGAAAGAGTTTTAGCAAAAAGAGATAACTTAATTTTTATTTGAAGGAGTTTAATGATATAATTTAGTTAGCCTAAAAATAAATATAAAAATAATAAATAATAAAAATATAAAAAACATGAAAAAAATTTTAACAACCATTCTGATAGCTACATTTTTTATAAGTATAGGGATTACGAATGCCCAAGATAAAGTAGATATAAAATCAAAAGCAACCAATATTAAAATAAAGATGAAGAAACCAATTTCCGATGAAGAGAGAAAAAAAATAGAGGAGAACTTTCCGAAAGGTAAGCCAGCAGTGTCTGTTGACACTACTACCAAATTTATCTTTCCTGCAACGGGCATAAACGTTTCTTCTTTGGGGAGAAAGTATGCGATTGTAGTTGGAATGGCTAATTACCCTGGAATGGATTATGATCTTTGCGTTACTGATGCCAAAACTAATTTGAGTAATCCTTTGGATGGATTAGCTAAATATTGTAAAGATGATGATTCTTGGCATATGTACAGTACATTAATTAATGAGTATCAATTTGATAAGGAAAATGTAGTTCTTCTTGCTGATAAAAATGCCACTTATACCAATATTAAAAATGCGATAGATGATTTGATGATTACAAAAGGACTTACTGCTGATGATGAAATCGTTTTTTTCTTTAGCGGTCATGGAATGGCCGGAAATTATCTAGGTGAGGGTACTGATACGGATGCAGATAATGTGGATGAAGCTTTTGCATTTTATGATGAAACATATCCTTCAGATGTAGATATTATTGCTAATCCAGAGATTTTAGCAGATTATAATTATTTGGTTTCTAACTCTATGATTTTTGATGATGAATTGAAGAGTTTGTTTGCAAATTCTCCTACAGATAGAATAACTTTTGTTTTTGATATTTGTGGAGCGGGTGGAATGAATGATTTGGCCCAAGCGGGAAGAGTAATCGTTATGTCGAGTAAAGAAAATGAATCTTCCTACACTTTTTATTTAGGTGGAACATATACTTCATTAACTACTATTCAAGAAAGCCAAGGATTGTTTAGCCACTATTTCGTCAATAACGGAATGGAAGATGGATTGGCAGACGGATATAATCTACTGAGCAGAAAAGATATTAGAAAATATGATGGGCTTGTTTCTATCGAAGAAGCTTTTGGTTATGCTTATCCAATTGTAAAAAGCATTAAACCCCAAACTCCTACTTTAAGCGACGGTCTTTTGAATGATTTTTTGCCTTAAAAAAGATGTTGATTATTTTTGAGAAGGTGTGTTATTATTGGGTTAGTATTAAATTTTAATTAGAAATAAAATATGAAACAAAAAACAATACCCGCCTATTTGTTTGTTATATCATTTTTTCTTTTGGCAGGCTTTGCTTCTATGGTGGCAATAGCTAAAAATGATAATGCTGGAGGAAACAATAACAAAAATGAAAAATTAGAAAAGTCCGACAAGATAACAGAAAATTCTGCACAGTTAAATAAAGTCGGCAATGAGGTAGCCAATGTAAAGGTTTACCAAAAAGCTGATGAAGCCAAGGGGGAAACTAATGCAAAAATACATAAGGAAAAGACTACTGAGGTAATAGCAAATTTAGAACAAATTCAAACTCAAACAGAAAATTTAGGTACTGAAGATAGTCTTAAGATAGAAGTTAAAAATAAAGCTAAAAAGCAAATAAGTGAGGTGGTTAGTGAGCAAAAAATTTCTCAGGAAACGATTGCCAATGCTATTTCGGGAGTCGAAGAAGAAGGGAGCACCAAGAAATTTTTCTTTGGTCCAGATTATAAGAATTTGGGACAATTAAGAAGTGAATTGGTGCAAAATAGAAATCAAATAAGAAAGCTTACTCAGTCCATTGGAGCTTTGACTCAATCTGGTGAAGACGTAACAATGTTGCAAGCTCAATTAGCAACACTTACTCAAGAAAGAGAAAGAATCAAGAATATAGTAGTTGATAATCAGGAAACATTCAGTTTGCTGGGATGGTTTTCCAGATATATAAATAATTATGAAGAAACTCCAATTAATGAAGCTGAAGAAAATGACTTAATTGAGGAAGTTGAGGAGGCAGTTGCTATAGTTCCTGTTGTAGAAGAAACAGTTATTCCAGCTACAGCTACCTCTACGGAAAGTTCGGAGAATGAAACAGTGGTAGCTCCTTAGTTGTTATTAAATAAAAATAAAATAAAAAACCCTCTAAATTGAAGTGTACCCCTTAAAGTAGACACGAAATAAAAAACTACCTAGCAAATTCTAAAAGATGATTCCTGTATCCAATGGGAGTCATCTTTTTTAAATCCCATTGATACATTTTGTGATTGTAGTATTC
>JBAZSW010000002.1:77803-196952 GCA_041662245.1 Parcubacteria group bacterium | reverse complement strand
TCACCCAGCCATTAATAGGCTTACTAAAATCCCAAATTACATCTTCAGTGGGATTATTTATTTCAATACGGGCTGCCTGAGAAAAATTTAAAAACAAACTCGGAGAAATCGGAGCTAGAGAGAAAGTGAAAATTAAAGAAGAAATAAAAATTCTTTTGATTATTTTTTTCATAAACTTATTTTTTAAAAAATTATTAAAAAACCTCGCAATTTGTATTGCGAGGTTTATAGTTTATAATCTCAATTTCCTGTAAATACTTCCTGATGCAACTGCTCCTTCGGCAACGGCCGTAATGATTTGACGAAATTTATTGGATCCCGTAGTCACATCTCCTGCTGCCCAAACACCCTCCACATTAGTCGACTGAGTCTGATCAACAATTATATAATCTTTATCATCCAAAACTACTCCCAAATTTTTGGCAATCACTACTCCTGGGACAGTTCCTACTTCGATAAATACTCCCTCAACTGCCAATTCCTTAATCTCTCCCTCTTGCTCATAGGCAACCGCTTTTACCTTCGTATCTCCCTTAATCTCAGTAATATTTTCGCTACAGATTAATTCAATTTTGCCACTAGCGCGCATAGCTTCCTCTCTGGAAGGCTCCCAAGCCACATCAGTGCGGTGCAAAACATAAACTTTTTTAGCAAATTCCGTCAAATGTTGGGCTGCCATCGCCGCACTATCTCCCCCTCCGATTACAACTACATTTTTTTCTCGAAAGAACATCGCATCGCAAGTAGCACAGTAAGAAATCCCCTTTCCTACAAAATCTTTTTCTCCCTTCACATTCATCCGACGCGGTTTCATCCCCAAGGCTAAAATAATGGTTTTAGCTGAATATTTTTTATTACCTTCGGTAGTGACTTCAAATTCTCCCTCTTTTTTTTCTATTTGCCCTACATTTTCTTTAATAATAGTAGCTCCCAGACTTTCTGTTTGATCAACAAATTTTTTCATCAAGTCGCTTCCTGAAATACTTTTTTCTCCCGCCCAATTTTCGATTTCCGATGCTTCTACCACTTGTCCTCCAATCTCTTCTCCAATCACTAAATGATTTAATTTATAACGAGATGAATAAATAGATGCACCTAATCCTGCCGGACCCGCACCCACAATAATTAAATCATATACTGTTTTTTCTTCGGTCATATTATTTTAGTTATATTAGCCTTTAGCTAGTAGCTTTTTAGTTCTTAGCTTTTGGACAAAAACTTTTTTAATTCATGTCTTGCTAATCCCTGCTGACTACTGTGCTAACTGCCTATTTAAATTATTTCCATGTTATCCAAAAACTCTCGATACAATTCAATTACTCTCGCCGCTTCAGTTTTATCTACGTGAAAATTATCATCCTGAATTATCTTATTTCTAATCTCATGCGCTTCAATCAAATTATCTATCTCTTCTACTTGATTAACATTAGCTTTTTCCAACCTCTCTTTCATATTAACTCCACCAAAGCCAATATTCATCAGGACTTCATCTACCAGCTTATCTGCTTCGAGAATTGCCACCTTATACTGAGAAATACTTTTGGTTTTTAAACGATTCTCTATTTCTTGCCAAGTTCTTTGCATTTTTTTCTTAGAAACCAGAGGCATCGGCGCTCCCTTAACCACATTTCGCAAGTCTCCGCCTAACCCTCTTACTATGAGCAGTAAAACTATATCCACAAACAAAACCACCACATAAATAGCCAAAATAAATTTTATAAACCAAAAAAAACCCGAACCGAGGAAAGAATTCGATATTTGAATAATTGTTGCAAAAATAGAATCTATATTTATGTCCATAAACTTATTTCTTAATTTTGAACCTTAATTACACAGTTATCTGTTAACAGTCATTGGTCATCTTTTTTTGAACTGATTTAATGAAATTAATTCACCTCAAACGTATGCGCTGCGTTTAACAATTCTTCTTCTCCAAACCACTTACCAATAAGCTGTCCTCCAATAGGAAGTTTTTTATCATCTCTAATAACGTTTCCAATAGGAAATGAAATGGCCGGAGTTCCTAATAAATTGGCTGTTACTGTATAAATATCCGAGAGATACATTTGAAGTGGATCAAGAGTTTTTTCTCCAATTTTAAAAGCTGGCTCGGGAGCAGTGGGAGAAAAAACCAAATCCACTTTTTCAAAAGCTTTTTCGAAATCTTGACGTAACAGTCTTCTTACTTTTTGTGCTTTTTTGTAATAAGCATCATAGTAACCGGCAGATAAAGCATAAGTCCCAAGCATAATTCTTCTTTTTACTTCCGGTCCAAATCCAATCTCGCGAGTATCTAAATAGGTTTCCAATAATTTACCCTCGCCTATTTTAGATTGTTTTTCATCATCAATACTTAAACCATATTTAATACCGTCAAATCTAGCCATATTAGAACTGACTTCACTAGGCACAATTATATAATAAATTGGCAAGGCATATTCATTGTGAGGAATTTCAATTTCTACTAATTTTGCTCCTAGCTTTTTGAACTTTTCCAATGCAGCAAAAGAAATTTTCTTAATTTCTTCATCTAATCCATTTTCAAAATATTCCTTAGGAACTCCGATTTTCATCCCAGAAATATCCCCTCTTAAATAATCTTCGTAAAGTTTTCCTCCACTTTTGGCGGAAGTCGCATCTTTTTTATCTCTTCCAGCAATTTGAGAAAGCACAATCGCCGCATCCTCAACAGTCTGAGTAATCGGTCCAATTTGGTCAAGACTGGAAGCCATCGCGAGAAGTCCCTGACGAGAAACTCTACCATAAGTTGGTTTAAGTCCTACTACCCCGCAAAAAGATGCCGGCTGTCTAACTGATCCCCCTGTGTCAGATCCCAAGGCATACACAGCCATATTAGCAGCTACGGCTGCTGCTGATCCGCCCGAGGAACCCCCCGGAACTCTATTTAAGTCATAAGGATTTTTAGTTTTTTGATAAGCACTAGATTCAGTAGAAGCCCCCATAGCAAATTCATCCATATTGGTTTTACCCAAAATAATTGCTCCTTGTTTTTTAAGTTTTTTTACTACTGTCGCATCGTAAGGCGCGATATAATTATCCAATATTTTTGAAGCGGCCGTTGTTCGTCCTCCCCCAACACACATATTATCCTTTAGTGCCATGGGAATTCCACTCAGTAAATCAATTTTTTCTCCTTTTTTAATTTTTTCATCTATTTCTTGAGCTGTTTTTAAGGCTGATTCTTTGTGCAAAGTTAAATAAGCTAAGATATCTTTATCTTTTTTTTCAATCTCGTCAAAATATTTTTGAGTCAGCTCTAGAGATGTAATTTTTCCACTTTTTAAATTTTCATTTATTTCCCTTATCATAATTTATGCTAATATACTTCTTACTTGAGCTTGGTCATCTCTTTTTAATGGGAAATTATTTATAATTTCTTTTTTGGAATTTTCTTCACAATCACTCACAGTATCATCTCTCATAACACTGTGCGACCCCGTAATATGACCAATGGGCTCGACTTTTTCCGTATCGACTTTTTCTAGTTTTTTAAAATAATCTAAAATAAGCGAGAGCTCCCGCTGATATTTTTCTATTTCTTCTTCTCGCAGTCCAATGCGAGCCAGTCCTGCAATGTGTAAGATATCTTCTTTTTTTAACATAGACCGATAAATTTTTAATTTTGTAATTTTTAATTTTTTAGATAATTTATTAATATCTCAATGTTTAAAAATTAAAAAATTAGGATTTATTTATAAAATTAAGAATTTAAAAATTATTTCTTCTCAACATATTTTTAAATTCGTCCTCACCAATTATCTTTATTCCCAATTTCTGAGCTTTTTCGTATTTCGATCCAACATTCTCTCCTGCCAACAAAAAATCTGTTTTGGCGCTTATGGAAGATGATATTTTTCCGCCTTCTTTTCTAATAATATCTTTTATTTCATCTCTTGTAAAGTCAACTAATGAGCCAGTTAAAACAAAAACTTTGCCGGCAATTTCACTATTTTTTTTATCCGAATTATCCAAATAAACATTTACTCCTAAAGAACGCATCTTGTCTAAAATTTTCAAATTATTTTCATTATTAAACCAATTCACCAAACTCTGCGCCGATTTTTCTCCGATTCCCTTAATGCTCATCCAATCTTCAACTGTAATTTTGGGAAATTGTGTGATTATCTCTTCTAAAAAATTTGTTTTAGTCTTTTTAAATTTAGATTTAATTTTAAATTTAAAATTTGAAATTTGAAATTCTGTTTTAATTGCTTGCATGATTAAAACGGCAGATTCTTCTCCTACATGTCGAATGCCTAGAGAAAAAATAAATTTTTCAAAAGATAAATTCTTCTTTTTGGAAATGGCTTCTACGAGATTATCGGCTGATTTTTCAGCAAATCTTTCCAGTGGCTCCAAATCTCCCTTAGTTATCTCAAAAATATCAGCAAAATTTTCTATAATTCCCTCCTGAATTAGTTGCTCTACAATTTTTTCTCCTAGACCTTCGATATCAAAACCCTTGCGACTAACAAAATGAATTATTTTTTGCATCTCAACTGCAAAACAGTTAGGATTAGTACAATAATGTGCTGCACTTTGTTTTACCCTCTCCACCTTATACTCAAGGGGAAGATGTCCAGCAGGACAGAGGGGGGTTTCGTTTGATTTTCTAACCCCTCCGACTTTCAGGCACCTCCCCTTCAAAGGGGAGGAGGTAGGAGAAACTAAATTATCTCTGGAAACTTCTCCTCCGCAAATTGGACAAGCTACGGGCATTTTAAATTTTCTTTCCTTTCCAGTTCTCAAATTTTTAACCACACTCACTACTTCAGGGATTACATCTCCTGCTTTTTGAATCACCACCGTATCCCCAATTCTGATATCTAATTTATTTATTTCATCTTGATTATGCAGTGTCGCTCTACTTACCACTGAACCGGCGACTCTCACAGGACGTAAATGTGCTACAGGAGTAAGCGCTCCCGTTCTTCCTACTTGGACAAAAATGTCTTCTATTACAGTAGTAACTCTTTGGGCTGGAAATTTATAGGCTACTCCCCAACGTGGAGACTTACCCGTATAGCCAAGAGATTCCTGAATTTTTTTGGCATTAACTTTTATTACAATTCCATCTAACTCATAATTTTCATCATTTTTTTTATCCGACCATTCTCTATAAAATATTTCAACATCCTCAATATTTTTACATTTTTTATAATAGGGATTAACTTTAAAACCCAATTCTTTTAGTAATTCTAATTCTCCTACTTGCGTAACAACATTACTATCTTCCCTTTCCACCTTGCCTGCCCCGTCAGATACTTTTCTGACTGGGGTGCTCAAAGATGCCAAAGACGAGTTAGCGAAGTGTTCAGGGGAGGAGGATAAGGAATTTGAAATTTTTATATCTTCTATATCATAAATAAAAGAATCCAATTTTCTTTTAGCCACTACAGATGAATCTAATTGACGAATTGATCCCGCAGCAGCGTTGCGAGTATTGGCAAATTTTGCCTCACCCTTTTTTTCTCGCTCTTGGTTTATTTTTTCCAATTCATTTTTTCCCAACCAAATTTCTCCCACTGCAATTAGATCTATTTTTTGAGGCAGTTCCAAAGGAATGCTTTTAATAGTTTTAATATTACTAGTTACATCTTCTCCTATCTCACCATCTCCACGAGTCGCACCCCGCACCAGTTTTCCTTCTTTATATTCTAAGATAACCTTTAAGCCATCAATTTTAAGTTCTACGCAATATTTAATCTGCCCATAATCAGGAAGTTTGAAATTATCTTTAAGCATCATTTTGTCTATCTTTTCTTCCCATTTTTGGAGTGCATTAAAATCAAAGACATCATCAAATGACCATTGTCGGACAATATGCTTAACCTTATTAAATTTATCTAAAATTTCTCCTCCCACCCTCTGCGATGGACTAGTGGCCGAATAAAATTCAGGATTGGATTTTTCTAGCTCAATTAATTCATCCAATAACGAATCATAAACTGAATCATCAATTTCCGGTTTATCCAAAACATGATAAAGATAACGATGATTATCCACTTCTTTTCTCAAATTTTCTATTCTTTTTTGAATTGTTTTTTTATCAATCATATTAGTGAGTATACCATATTTAACTCGTTAAAAAAATAAAATTTAAAAACCCTGCCAAGACGACTCGCGTCTAGCAGGGTTTTTTCATTCTTAATTTTTCCTCCTTTTTCTGAAGTAACCAGCCAAACCAGCTATTCCGGTTCCGAAAAGAACCATTGTCGCCGGTTCAGGGACAGGCGCCGATGCTTCACCAATTTCCCCTCTTCGAAGATAAGTGCCACTATCAGCAATTAAAAAAATCTGCCCCGTTTCCCAGCTGGCCACATAATCTACTTGGATATCCCTGATGCCAATAAAATCTCCCCATTGTGCAGGAGATAGAATGCCCGAATTGTCCAAAGCGAGACTCGATCCTGTAAACTCAATTATCGGAGTAAAAACAGTTTCGCCAGCTCCCAATATAACAGTCTGTGCCATAGGAAAATAATTTGACGACGGCTTCCCTATTAATTGACCATCCGTTGCAAACAATGCGGAATAAAGAGTGAAGTAATCTTCGTTTGCACTGTCATTTTCGATTGATAGATACACTAGCGGTATCCATTGCAACAGATCAGGATCTGTAGTTGAAAAGGTATTGGGTGAAGTATATACTGTCGTCCCCAGTCCAGCACCATATTCTAAAGTAACAATAATGGTTGCCGAAGCACTCCTCCCCAAATTAATAAGGAAGAGGAGCATTGCCATAGCCAAAAAAATTGTTTTTTTCATAATTGCCCCCCTCCTTACGGGTGACTGAACTTGAAAAAATAAAAGAAGAACTGCTACTGTTTGCTTTAAATCATACCAAAAACAAGGACTTTGTCAATACCCCCACTTGAAAAATACTAAATGCTAGTCAAATCCGCATCAGCCTCTACGGATCTAGTGATATTGCTATATGATCCTACTGATTTAACCTTAGTTATTTGATCCACTCGAGACGAAGAACTATTATTACAAGAAGTCATCTGAATACTACCCCCTGCACCTCTATAAAAATAAAGTTTATAAGTCCCCCCATTAGCGCTTCCATTCACTACGGCGTAACCACTCTCCAAGACACAATCACTGCCAAAAACATCATCTAAACAGTCGGTGCTATCCAAATTTATCCCCGCTCTGGTAATCTTTTTATATCTTCTTACTTTTTCAAAAACATATTCCACGCCACTATCGGCCACTTGGAAAGAATTAACTGACTTGGCTGATGAGGAAGTGCTTCTTTTTCCCACTGATGCTGTTGACATCATACTGACTCCGATAATCAAGGATATCATCATAATAAAAAGAGAGAAAACCAGCACTGAACCTCGCTTGAGAGTAAAAAAAATATTTTTATTTTTCATAAATAAAATTTAGTTAGCTGGATTATTGGTAAAATCTATTCCTACATTTGATATGGTATAATCTCGAAGAGAGGACGTGCTTTGAATCCTAGCACTAGTTAGATTGCTTCCCGTGCCATTGCTGATATTCATCATAACAGTCACTTTGCCTACCGTAGTACTTTCGTGGGTAGCTGCGTTTCCGACGCTAGAGACAACATCAAAAGCACCCGTTACAACTCCCGTCGTCATAGGGAGTGCGGTACTGAAACTTGCACCAACAATGCATCCAGCAAGTGTAGTGTTAGCACTTGATTTTCTTAGCTCATTACTGATAAATCTATATCTCATACAGTAACCAGGATTAGTTGTCCCTTGAGAATAATCATAAACGATTAAATCGCTAGCTGTTGAATACCTTACTGTACTAGTCCGGAAAGTCTTACTCATCAAATTCATAGCGTATTGAGCATTTTTTAAATTTTCATTAACGTTTTTAGCACTTCGATAAGATTTGAAAGCCATCGCAAAGGCTCCCGAAGAGCCTGCCATTATCAAAACAAATATTCCCATCGCCACAATTACCTCTACTAAAGTAAAAGCCCGTCGATTAATGAATTTGGTTTTTTTATTATTTAATTTTTTATTATTTTTATTCATCGCATCTCTCATTAATTTGAAATTTAAAATTATAAATTTAAAATCATTTTTTAAGTTCCACTTCCCCAATCAGTTAAAATTGACTCCGAAAAAACACACTTATTTTCAATGGTGCAATCATTTTTACTTCCGGGAGGACCAGAATAATTCCAAGTAACCAGACTTGTCACTGTGACGCTACTGCTATCGCTAGCGTCTGTATTATTGAAATCAAGGGTCATCCTCCTGCTGAATTTGGTCAAAGTGCCCCCGCTATGCACATAAAAATTGCTACCATTTATATATAGCTTCTTGTCAGCAACGCCACAACTAATACTGGTAGAATTTATATCTACGTTGCAATTATTTGAGGGGCTTGAACCAAAATTATCAAATGCCATGGGCGTAACGTCTGTAACGCTTGATCTGTCTGCCCAATTATTATCTCTAATATTTCGAGCTAATTCTACTCCCTCTTGGGCAAGCATCGAGGCGATCACACTATCTCGTTCATCAAATAGATACCTTAAACTATTGGAATACAAAGATAAAATCGTAACCATTGCTACTCCTAAAATAAAAACCGACAGCATCACTTCACCAATTGAAAACCCTCTCCTTGTAAGGTTGTGAACTATGATTTTTTTATTATTTATTTCGATATTCATATTTTTTATTATGGACATGCGACATTACCATTTAATTTTCTCACCAAACCAACACTATTAACGCAAACTGTATAAAATTTGGCACTCTTGCTTAAAACAAATCTAGTTGTACCTGAGCTAGCAGCATGGGGAGCGGAAAAATTAATCGCTCCTCCTACTGAAAAAATTACATTGTTTTTCAAAGAGTAATTAAAATTCAAAGCACAAGCCGCTCCATTTTTTAAGGTGTAATTGCTAGTGCCTGCCACGGGTGCCACCGTATAAACATTGCAAGTGGGAGTAATATTTTTTCCAGTTAATGAATAATTTTGAGCCTCGCGTAAAACAGCCATTACCTCTTCTGCCGCTGTTTCTAATTCGGAATTAATCTTTGATGCCGCCATCGCTGAGATAGAGATAGCACTCATTATACCAATAATAGCAATCATTATTATCAGCTCTAGCAATGACATCCCACTCCGACTGGATAGAAAATAATCTTTTTTATTTTTCATTTTAAACATAATTTATTTTTGTTTTCAAGTATCTTTTCAGACAAGATTATTATAACATAACATTGGAAAAATTAAAAACATACCATTTAATTTAGAATTTCAAATTTTGAATTTCGATTCAAATTTTAATTTTTTAATGTTGAAACACTTTGCTAAATAATCAATACCCAATATTCAATATCCAATCAATATTTTAATAATTTTTGTTAACTGCTAGTACTAAATCGCCTCTCTATTTATTAATGCACTAATAATGAATGGGTAATTTGAAATCAAAAAAGGATATAATCCATAACAAACGGAAATTCTCGTGTAATAAAAATGGCTAAAAATGTTCCAATAACTAAAAATGGAATGAAAGGCACTTGGCTTTTCATATTTCCCCTCTTTAAAATAATTATAAATATAGAATAAATGGCTCCGATAGTAAAAGCTAATAATAATCCCAAGAGAATATTAGGCCAGCCCAAAATAAGACCAGCCAAAAGCCCAATATATACATCCCCCCAGCCCATCCATTTCTCTTTAGAAAAAAACACCAAACAAAAAAAGAAAAGCCAAGCCACAAACCCACCTATTAAATTTTGAATTACACTCAAAAAATGCAAATCAACTCCGAGCCGAATCTCCCCAAAAGAAATAAAAATAAAATTAGCTAATAGCACTGCTAAAGCAATCCAAAAAATTAAAATTGGCACTTCCATATACTGCCAATCATAAACCAATAAAATAATCAAAAGAGAAAAAATAACCAAATAAAACCCAGTTTCCCACAAACTTGTCAAATCAATAAAATTAAAAAAATATCTGCTTGCTAAAACAAAAATTATTCCCGTAAAAAATTCAACTAATGGATATTGCCACGCTATCTTCCCTTCACAATCTCGACATTTGGCTCTTAACAAAATAAAACTTAGCAAAGGGATATTATCATACCAACGAATTTGGCTTTTACAATGGGGGCAATTGGATCTTCCTAGTATAGTATCTACTAATCTCAAGCGATAGATAATCACATTAAGAAAACTTCCAATAATTAGACCTCCTATAAAAAAAATAATCAATATCATTTATTTGTTTAAAATATAAGTTACACGTTTCCCCTCTCCTCCTCAGGGGGGGGATAAAAGAGGGGGTGAATAAATATAATCGCTTTTTTAATAAATAGATTTCAAGTTTGTAGATCCTATGAAAATTATTTCTTACCACCAATTACCGATCTGATTTTGGGATTATACTTTTGTTTCAATGTTCCAATTCTTTTAACGACCAATTTTTTCTCCAATTGTGTTAATCTTTTTTCTATTCCCTGCATCCACTTTTTGGAGGCACTTTTATTCTCTTTATTTTTCTTCAAATCTGCTCTTATTTCCATAACTTCATCTTCCAAGGAAGATAAATATTTGAAAACAGCACCAAAATTATCTTCCGTCTGTTTTTTAAAAATATACATTTCGTCTCGGAAAGAATACATTTCGTCTTTAAAAATATACATTTCGTCTTTAAAGCTAGTCAACTCATCTTTGATTGATTGCTGTCCTTCTGCCAAAAATCCAATACTATCTTGAAGACTTTCAAACATTACCAAAACCTCATCTTTATCATAAGACTTTTTTGATTCTTTTTTGTTTTTAGCAACAAATTTTCTCATATCAAAATTATACCATATGATTTTTGATTGGACAAAGTTCTATATATTTATAAAGGAAAGCTACCTATTTTTAAAATAACATTACAAATCAACAACCAATACCGGCATAAACTACACCATCTGTCATAAATGTTCCTGTGCATGTCCCAAAAGCCCCTGTCATAGTCGTAACACCTCCTGTTATCACACCATTTCCGCATGATATAGCGGTGGTAATGGAACCGGATGGAACAGTTTCAGCTGGCCAAGTAGGTATCGCTGGATTATCCATATCGCAAGCAGAAACAGCAGCTGTATGCATACTTGCAGTTACTGATTTGAACTGAGCAACTCTCGCTCTATTTTTCGTATTAGCTAAATTCACCAGCAAAATAGAAGCCAAGATACCAATAATTGCAATTACAATTAAAAGTTCAATCAACGTAAAACCTCCTCTTGCTGAAACAAAAAAAACATTATTTTTTTTCATACGAATATATTTTTAATAATTTTATTTTTTTATCAATATTACTTATCAAATAAATTGAATCGTTGTCATTTATAAAAATTTTAGATGTCTGCCAATTTCATATTAGCAGACAAAGAAATTTTCAAACTAACAACCTGCTCCTACAAATGTCACACCCTCTGGAGAAAGTGTTCCTACGCATACTCCAAAAGTATTAGTCATAGTTGTAGCACCGGCTGTTATCAAACCAGCTCCACATGCTATAGGAGTAGTGATAGCCCCAGATACAACAGTTTCAGCTGGCCAAGTTGGGATAGCAGGGGTAGCCATATCACAAGCAGAAACAGCAGCTGCATGTATACTTGCAGTTACTGATTTGTATTGAGCAACCCTCGCTCTATTCCTCGCACTATTTAAACTCACCAATACAATGGAAGCTAAGATACCGATAATTGCGATTACAATTAAAAGCTCGATTAAAGTAAAACCTTTTTTCATTCCATTTCACCTCCCTTCATTTTTTTATTTTTATTTTTAAACATCTTCTTTTGTTAAAATTTTATTTTTATCTCAAATAGTTTTAAATCAATAAGGTTATTATAGCACAGCAGATTCAAAATACAATATCTCAAATTTAATTTTGAATTTCTAATTTTGAATTTTGATTCAAATCTTAATTTTTTAATGTTGAAACAATTTTTCCAAATATTAATGTAAATTCCTGAACTTCTTTCCACAACTTTCTAGTCTCTTCTTTATGTTCCGGACAAGCCACTGAAATCATATGTAGCCAATATTTACTTTCTTGAGATTCCTTTTTACAAATATATATTTTAAATGAGTTTATTCACCTGTCATCTGTCATCTTTTGTTGGACTGATTTAATAAAATTATTTAATCTTTTATTTAAATTTTCATATTTAATAAATAATTCTCTAGCTATGTCCTTATCCAAATAATTAATATCTTGAGCTAAGAATAAAAAATTCTGAACCTCACAAACTGAGCCTCGAGCATTATAATAAAACTTTATTTTTTCCTTATAATGAAATCTTCCAAAACCTTCAGCAATCTTGGCCCCCACGGACGTTGAAGCTCTTCTGATTTGATCAACTACTGCGTAAGTTTCTTTTTTGGGAAATTTTTCAGTTAATCTATATATCTCAATTGCTAAACTATGTGCATCTTTCCATACATCAAGCTCATAAAAATGAATTACTGATGACTTTTGACTGATGACATACTGTTTTTAAATTAGAATTTCTGTATCACACTATAAATCGGCAACAATATAGAAAATGCCATAATAGCTACACCAATGCCTAATCCCACTATTAAAATCGGCTCAATTAGAACTGACAAATTTTTAACCATATCATCCATTTCCTGCTCATAAAAGCTACTCACGCTTTCTAATGACTCGGTAATTTTTCCAGTCTTCTCGCCAATAGCCACCATTTTTGAAACAATTACAGGCACATAATCAGAATGGGTTAGCACGGTGCTAATATTTCCTCCTGATTTTACTTCATCAGAGCAACGCAGTATAATAGTCTTATAAACATCATTGCTGACAACCTCACTTACTGTAGCTAACGACTGCACGATCGAAACGCCTCCCTCCAGTAGCACCACTAAATTTCCCGCAAATCTAGTAATATACAAATATTGAAATAATTTTCCTAAAACTGGAATATCCAATTTTATCCTATCCCATTCTTTTTTTCCTGTGTCAGTCCTAACATAATAAATAATACTAAAAATAATTCCAAATATTACTATCAACACTGCCCACCAATAATTCTCCATGAAATGACCCACTTTGATAACTAACATAGTATGCCAAGGAAGTTCTGCATCCATATCTTCAATAACAGAAGTTAATCTAGGAATAATAAAAGTCACACTAGCAAAACCCACCACAAAAGCTGTTGCCAATACAAAGGCCGGATAGATAAGTGCCCCTCTAATTTTGGCAGTTATACGATAATTTTTTTCTATACTCGCAGCTACATTCTTAATAGATGACTCCAAATTACCGGAAATTTCTCCTGTTTTTATCACGCTTGTTATAATCATCGGAAAAGTATCCTGATATTTACTAAGGGCTTGCGAGAAAGGAGATCCGTCCTCTACATCATTAGCAATATCCTTTATAATTCCACTTAAAAATTTATTTTCTGTCTGATCTCCAATGGCTCGCAAAGAATAAACCACAGGAACTTTAGAACCTATCAATGCTTGAAATTGTCTGAAAAAAACCAATAAATCTTTGCTAGTTACTCTATCAAAAGTCTTTTTTATATATCTATCAAAATCACTATCACCAGTTTCCCTTTCAACAGAAATAGGCACTAATTTATTTTCTTGGAGAATTTGATAGGCTAGCTCTGTGCTAGCAGCATCAATTACTCCATTTCTATTTTTGCCCTCCTCATCTTTGGCTTTAAATGTAAATCTCATATTTTTTATTTATTCTTTATTATTGTTTTTAAATATTCACGATTACTCGTATATGAAAAAGCATCATCTATGGATATTATACCCTCTCTTATCAATTGGCTCAATGATCTATCCAAAGAAATCATTCCTTCTTTTAAACTAGTCTCAATAACGGAATCAATTTGATAAGATCGATTCTCTCTTATCAGATTAGCTACCGCATGATTTTTTAACATTATTTCCATCGCCGCCACTCTTCCCCCTCCTATCCGAGGAATTAACCTTTGACTGATTACACCTAGGAGTACATTGGCCAGCTGAGCTCTAATTTGATTTTGTTGATATGCTGGAAACACATCCACGATTCTATCCACTGTTTGAGCACTGTTATTAGTATGCAGTGTCGCAAATATGAGATGTCCAGTTTCTGCAGCTGTCATAGCGGTACTAATAGTATCCAAATCTCGCATTTCTCCGATTAAAAGCACATTGACATCTTCTCGAAAAATTCCTCGAAGAGCTGACGGAAAATCTTTAGAATCCTCCCCTACCTCTCTCTGATTGATAATACATCTATCTTGTTGATAAACATATTCAATCGGATCTTCAATGGTAAGGATATGTTTGTCTTGGGTGTGATTGATATAATCCATAATAGCTGCCAAAGTAGTCGATTTGCCATGACCCACGGGACCCGTTACTAAAACTAAACCTTGAGAATATTTAGCAAAATCATACAAACTAGTATTAACTTCCAGTTCTTCTAAAGTTCTAATTTTACTCTGTACTAAACGCATTGCAATACTTAAACTTCCTTGTTGAAAATAGACACTGGTTCGAAAACGAGCTTTTCCTTCGAAATCGTAAGCAAAGTTGACCTGTCCCTCTTCGAGTAGCTCCTTCTCATAATTTTCTTTAAGCAATATCTTAGACAATTCCTTAGTTTTGGGAGGAGTTAGTATTTCCTCTTCTAATAAAGGAACCAATTTCCCATCCACACGGATGGTGGGATGTCGACCTACCACCAAATGCAAATCTGAAGCACCTTGTTGCGCTACGGTTAACAAATAACTTTTTAGCTTTTGTTCGATGTGAAGTAAATCGTTCATTTTTATTTTTTAATTAGTGGAATAACCTCTTCTAAAACCTCTTTTGGAGTAAAGTGTGCCTTAATAAGATACTTATCTGCTTGATCAAGCAATTCTTGCTCCAAATCATCCTGCGCAGAAACGTTTGTCAAAAATACAACGGGAATATCTTTGAATTTATCATTTTGCTTTATTTTTTTAAAAACTTCTTTTCCATTTTGATAAGGCATCATTATATCCAAAAGGATTAAGTCAGGAATGGTTTCCTCTAACTTTTCCATCGCTTCTACACCATTAGTAGCTAACAAAACAGTATAACCATTCATTGAAAAAATACGATTGTATATATCTCTTATAAATTCATCATCTTCAGCTATTAAAATTTTAATATCTTTTTCTTCCACTTTTTCTGCTTCCATATATTTATATTTACAAATTATTTATATATTTAACGAGTTATTTTTAAATTTTGAAATAGATTTCTCGACTCCGTATTCACTTCGCTCGAAATAACAATCGTGAGCAATAGTTATTTAGAAATGATATTTAATAATATTATTCATATTTTAAAAATTTAAATTTATAATTTTATTTGAAATTTTAAATTCAAAATTTATATTTTATACTCAAAATATAAATTATCCCTTATCATCTTCAAACTCACCGACCGTCAAACTTCCTTCTGTCATCCTTTCTACTTCAGACACTGAAGTATATCCCATCAAAGCTTTCAGTAATCCATCTTGACGCATATTTAGCGCGCCCTGCTTTTGAGCCATTTTATTTAATAAAACATCATCTTTTTCAGTAATTACTTCCCTTACTTCATTGGTTATGTCAATACATTCATAGATAGCTAATCTTCCTTTATAGCCAGAACGTCCACATTCCTCACAGCCCACTGCTTTATAAAATTTCATATCCTCAGGCTTAAGAGATTTTATTCCATAAGCACTTGCCTCTTCCATTGTAACATTTTTTAGAGAATTTAAAACTTTTTCAAAAACCGCTCGAGGCAATTTAAATTCTTCTTTGCAACTACTGCACAACTGTCTCACTAGTCTCTGTGCTGCTACGGCATTAATAGATGATGAAAGAAGAAATGGTTCAACTCCCATATCGATAAGTCTTGGGATAGCACTAATAGCACTGTTGGTATGCAATGTCGAAAAAACTAGATGACCTGTCAGTGCTGCATGAATAGCCAACTCAGCAGTTTCTCCATCGCGAATCTCTCCAATCATTATCACGTTCGGATCTTGTCTTAATATGGAACGCAATCCATCCGCAAACCCATATCCGATAGCTGGATTTATTTGACTCTGGTTAATCCCATCCAGTGAATATTCTACAGGATCTTCTAGCGTAATTATATTTCTTTCCTCCTGATTAATAATCTTTAAAAAAGAATAAAGGGTGGTAGACTTACCGCTTCCTGTCGGACCTGTAATTAGAATAATTCCGCTGGTTTCTTTTATCTTTTTAGTTAAAACCGTATTATTTCTGCCTAGCAGTCCCAATTTATTTAAATCAAAAACTCGATCATCTTTGGTTAAAACTCTCATCGCCACTTTTTCTCCATTTATCACTGGCAAAGTAGAAATACGAAAATCAGTACTATCAGAATTGATTATACTTCCTTTTTCTGTTTTAAACCTTCCGTCTTGAGGTTTTCGAGTTTCATCTATTTTTAAATTAGACAATATCTTTATATGAGATATTACCGCCATACCAACACTCTTTGGTAAAATCAAAGAAGAATGCAACATTCCATCTACCCTAAAACGTACTCGATACTCATCGCCTATTGGCTCTATATGAATATCGCTAGACTCGCCTTCAATAGCATGATTTATTATAACTTGCACCAACTTCGAAACAGGAGCATCTTGGATAAAAATTCTGTCATCCTTTCTATTTTTTTTCTTAACACCTAGCTCCCTATCTTTCATAGCAGTTTCAAAAGACTCCATAACTTCCTCTACGGCTTTTTCTGCAGATTGATATTTATTTAAAACATCTTGAATAACATCAGGGGGAGCCCAGTAAATATCAAATGGAGTCTTGTTTCTCTCTGCCAAAAAATTTAATATATTTCTCGCTTCCAAATCTTGAGGATCTGCCATCACAACTTTTATCATTCCATTTCCCTTATCGAAAGAAAACATTCTATACCTTTTAGCTATTTTCTCCGGTATTATTTTGGAATATTTCTTTTCTATTTTTTCGGGAGCCTTGTTCAAATATTTCACGCCCAATTCCTTGGCTCTATCTTCTGAATAATTTTGTTTTTCTTCAGCCATTTTTTTTGTTTTTTAAAATAATCACACAGTCACAACAATAAACTCGATTTCTAACGAATGATTCTATTGGCTATTTGTCCTGACTAGCCGGAGCTATGCTTAAAAAAGGATTTGAGGAACCTGTTTCTCCAATCTCGCTTTTTCTATAGTTTCCAGTTAAAATATCTTTTTTAGCAATGATACTAGAAAAATCAAATTCACTATTATTAAACATTTCCTTGTTTAACAAAGAGGCTACTTCTTCTTTGGGAGAGATCATGTATCCAAATCCCACTCCCAAATCAGCGTTTAAGACATCTGAAGCTTTTTCGCTAGATTCCCCAACATTACTTTCTGGATTATCTTTTTTGTAAATTTTAAAAGATTGGACATTGTTAAGAAGACCGGCTTTATTCAATGAAATCATAAATCTTTTGATTTGATCATAACTACCATAAATTTCCAAGTCTGCTTTAATATATTTTATTTTTGATTTAACCTCAGCTGGTGTAGCTACCGACTCCTTGGCCACTGCAGTAGCTGAAGTAGCTGTGCTTGCTACTGTTCCTTGGGGATTTTTTTCTAAGGGAAGAGCCATAACTTTAACTGGGTCTTCAAGCAACTCTATATTTTTATAATCAATTCCCATATTTAACAAAAAAACTCCTTCAGTGAAAGCTATGTTATTTATATTATTAACCACATCCTCATCATTACGATAAGTTGGATAATATTTTTCTACCAACAATTCAGACTCCTCATTTTCCTTAAGTGACTGGATGAGCTTTATAGCGTTGTCTCGTTTCTGCTTAATATTGGAAATCTCATCATTCTCCTTTTTGATTTCAATTTTGATATTCTTAATGCTACTGGCCTCAGTACCAAACCAAGTCGGATAAATGTGCCAAATAATAAGAACCAACGATACAATAACGGACACGGGCATTAATAAAAATTTTAATTTCATATTTTCTTGTTCCGTTAGATTTTCGGTAATCCGTATTATCTAACTGGAATAATTTATTTATTCAACGTTTTTATTTTTTTATTTAAAAGAAGCTTCTAACTTAAAAACAGCTTGTCCATCTTTATTTCTATTAGAATCTACTATACTTACATTGTTAAACAACTCACTTTTTTTGAGACTCAAAATTTGATTAGCGGCTAATCTAAAACTGTCCGCTACAACTTCCATCTCTATCTTATTGTCAATACTGTTATAATTTAAACTATTAAGAAAAGAGCCCTTGACTACCAGCCTTTCTACCATTTGCAAAATGTCCTCTGGATTTCGCTTATTTTCTAAATTAAAATTAGTGCTTATTATTCTATTTTGAAAATCACTCAATTTATTAACCTCGGCAGCATCAATAGATTTTATTTCTTGATCTTTAGCTGCTATTAGTTCTCCGTCTTTAGCAATCAGACTATCTCTGTATAACATTGTAGCTCCATAGGCTAATCCCACTACCACTAATAAAATTAGTGATATAAAATAAGTACTGTTGAAAAAAGATTTTTGTCTACTTATTGTTAAATCCTTTTCTGCGGCTTGATGAAGGTTTATATCAACCATATTTTTTTCCGCCTACGTTAAATAACGTTTAGCGAATTAATTATTATTTTTATTTTTATTATTTAGAAAACCACTTTTTTATTATAACATTTTTTATTTTTTTTGCCTAATTGAAAATTACACTTTATGTTTATGACTCTCTACCCCCTTAATTGCTAATCCTGTTGCAACTGCAAACATTGGCGCTGTGTTAGTAAGTAATTCTTTTATCTTATCGTTTTCTATAACAATTCTGTTCATGGGATTTCCGATGGTAACAATATTTCCCAACATCTCAGTAAAAATATTCACAATCCCTGGGACATCCGATCCTCCTCCGACTAACACAACACTATCCACTGGCTTACCGACACTGCCACCCGAAGAACTTAATTCGATAACTCGCTTAGCTTCTTTAGCTATCAAACTTAAGATAGGCAACACTATGGATTTACCCTCTTCTTTAAGATAATCATTTTTCTTTTTAAATTCTTCTGCCCTATCCCAAGACACATTCAGATTAGAAGCTATGTTTTTTGTAATTTCATCTCCGCCCACATTTATATTTCTATTGATTCTAATGACCCCCTTGTCAACTAAAATAATATTGGTTATTTTGGCACCAATATCAACTATTATAAATTTTCCCAAATCATCCCCAACCAAAGATCTCACAGCTGAGAATATATCCAATTCAAAAGACTCCACTCTGAGACCGCTTTTCTCCACAATTTGTTCATATCGATGCACGTCCTCTTTGGGAGCTGCCACCAAAAGAACCTCTAGAATTTCTTTTTCCTTTTTTCCTAAAACTTTTGGCCCAGAAACATTCGCATGTTCGTTTTTCTCTACTAATTTTTTTGAAACAATATCCGAACTAAGATAAACTTCGTCCAAGGAAACTGGAATATATTTACTCGCTTCTGATCTAATAACACTGTCTAAATCATCTTCGTGAATATCATTAACTGTAATTAATGCAGAAAGACCTCTGAAACTTCCCATCGATAAATAGGCGTCTTTACTTTTAACGTTCATCTCTCCAATTATTTTCTTTAGTAAATACACCTTCTCTTCATCATCAGACGAATCGTTTTTAATTTCAAAATCCCCCATTTTTTTCTTTTGAGGAATTTCTATCCACCCGTAATTAGATAAGTAAGTATTTCCATTTTTATATTCCAACTCTACAATTTTTATTGATGAAGTTCCAAAATCAACACCCAAAAAATAATTTTTATTTAATCTCGGAAATCTAAACATAACTATTTTTATTTTAGTTTTATTAAGCAAGTCTTATTGAATTTATTATAACACATTTTAAAAAAAGTAAAATAGAAAAATCTAGGAAAGCAGTTTCAATCAAAAAAGTTTTTTAGTAAGTTAATTAAGCACAAAACAAATTAAATTAAATTGGTTTAGATTTTAAATAGTAGCTATAACACTAGCTATCTCACACTATACACTTTCATCTTGCTCCTTTTGCCTGATTTAGTATCAAAAGCATACCAATTATAATTTCCTTTGGGCTTATTGATTCGATAAGAAATAGAAAATTTTCCAGTAGAGGAAGTTTTTATTTTTACGGGAGACCAGTAGTCTCCATTGGCTTTGGAGAAGTAAAGCAAGACATCAGAATTTTTTGAGAAACGTTTTCCTTTTTGAATTAATATTTCCCCTCTATTAAGTTTAGATTTGGAATTAGTAATTTTTCTTTTAGTTTTGTTTTCTTCTTTATCTTTAGAAGATGTTTTATTTTTTATGGAGAAAGAAACAATATAATCAGTAGCATTGGCGTTTAAATTTAAATCTTGGCATCTTATAAAATAATTGTAATTACTATCATCTTTTAAATTTTTGATAGAAACAGTGTGATTGGTTTCTCCGGTGGTCGTGAAAGTATTAGTCATAGCTATGTAAGTATTGGTACTGGTGGCGTATTTGCAAGTGGCATTTTCATTGGTAATAACCGAAAGATTCACACTCGTAGTATCGGAAGGAAGTTTACCGATAGGGAGACCGGAGGAGATGGTGGGAGATTCTAAATCTGCGAGAGCTTCAATAGCAATAATTACACCACCGCTTGAACTAGATGATATATTGCCCGCTGCATCTTTGGCAAAAGCGTAAAGAGTGTGCGAACCTTCAGTAGAGAAAGTAAATGAATCAGGAGCAGATAAATTCCAAGAACAAGTTGCAGAATCATTAGTTTCCGTTAGACAATAACCAGTAATGCCTGTATCGTCGCTGGCAGTAAAAGTGATGGGAGAAACAGTTAAAGAGTCAGCGGTGGCAGGAATAGAAAAATTTGTTATGGTCGGAGGATTATCATCAACTACATTATTGGGATCTTCCGAACCAGCATTCCAAGCTAAATCGAAAATCGTCGTTGCGGGAATAACAATTTCAGCCCGTGCCAATGCCTCATCTACATCATCATTTGTTGGATCGGGTCCAACATTATTCTTGACATCTTGCCATTCTTCTATAATTCCAGATTTATCAGGCCATACGGCTCCCGATGCGTTACCTGACCACGCCCATTCTGAATGATTCCAGTTCCGTGCTGGGAGACCGAGGCCATCAGCATTGGCAGGCTTTCCTGGATGATTAACATCAACGTAAGCCCAGTTAGCATTATCCTTTCGACAATCAGGGATGGAAGCATTCCCATTAAAATAAATTTCAGAAGTATACAGTGACTCCCCATTTATGTTTAAATCATCATTTATATAATAATAAATGGGTTGCCCCATATTAAATAAATTATAAGCAAAATTATTTCGACTATCTTCAGACTGCATTCCATAATGATACAGATTATCAGGCGACCAAACAATATTGTATCTTGCATCCGTGATTGGATCTTCAATTGGATTCCATGCTGATCCATAAATATATGGTCTCCGTCCAGATGATGGTGTTCTCTTTTCATTATTATAAAAAAGACTATGATGCACAGATATATGATAGGCACCAAATGCAACTATTTGAGGCCCCGGAGATTCAGGCCCAAGATGCATATTATATGAGAACTCAATATCATAAGCTCCCGTAGTAGTGTCAGTATCCCCATCGGTTCGACCAGAAAATGAGCAATGCGTTATTAAACCATTATGCACCCCATAGAAAGGTGCTGCGAAATCTTGATATGGGGTTGATGAACGAAATCGAATATTATTAATCTTAAAATTATGCATCGGATTCACATTGTCATTAGTTTTTGATCTAATTGCCAGTCCCATTCCAGCAATAGTTGGTCTTGGAGAAATACTGGCTCCATCTATCCATGTATTGTCTTCCGCCATGAGAGCTTGCGTACCAGTAATCGTAAATATGCCCGTAACATCAAATACGATGTGTCGATTTGGCTGACTCAGAGCAGTTCTGAGAGTTCCTTCTCCTGTTCCATCGACAATAGTGGTTACATGATATGTTTCCGCTGTAGTAAATGGCACAAATACGCCCGCACTCGCCGTCATTATTTCCAATCCAAAAAGTAATCCCAAAAAAATAATCAAGAATACAAAAAAGAAAGAGTCAGTTAATTTAATTCTACCCTTAAACAAGACATTTGATAAAAAAGTTTTTTTCATATTTCTTTATTCCTTATCTCAACAAAAAAATATTTTTATGACGCATAATATGGATTCATTATATACTATCCCTAGTATAGCTACAATGTACTGTATTTTGAAATTATATGCAAAACAAAAAATCATCTCGATAATTCAAGATGATTTTTTTGTTGCTATCTTTTTATTTTATTTATTTAACAGCATCCTTAAGACCTTTACCTGCGCTAAACTTAGGTACAGTAGCGGCTGCGATTTTGATTGAAGCTCCTGTTTGTGGATTTCTACCAATTCTTGCAGCTCTTTTACTAGTCTTGAAAATTCCGAAACCAGTAAGAGTAACTTTATTTCCTTTTCGCAATTCTTCAGTTACTTTATCCAATAGAGTTTCAATAACAGCTGTTACATCTTTTTTGGATAGATCAGTTTTAGTGGCAACTGCATCTACTAATTCGCTTTTGTTGATATTTTTCATTTAATCATACACCCCCTTTCAATTTTATTAGAATTCAAATTACCTCGTTAATTAATTTTACTACCTTAAACCCAATTAACGCAAGCCCTTTATCCACAAGCCCAAAGTAGCCTAGCGCAATTTATTCTATCTGGCATATTCAATTGATCTAGTTTCTCGAAGCACATTAACTTTTATTTCTCCTGGATATTTTAATTCCTCTTCTATTTTATTGGCGATATCTTTGGCAATTTTTGCTGCCCCATAATCATCCACTTTTTCACTATCAACAAAAACCCTAATTTCTCTTCCGGCCTGAATCGCATAACTCTTACTTACAGCCTCAAAAGAGTTAACAATTTCCTCTAATTCCTCCAGTCTTTTCAAATATTTTTCCAAAGTATCTTTTCTGGCTCCCGGACGACTAGCGGAAATAGCATCTGCGGCAGCTACAATAAAAGATTCTGCTGTTCCAAAGGGATATTCCTCATGATGAGATTTCATAGCATCGATAACCGCTTTATCGACATTAAATTTTTCCAGTATCTTAATTCCTATCTTAACATGCGTTCCTTGAATTTCATGATCTACCGATTTTCCAATATCATGCAAAAGACCTGCCTTTTTAGCCACCGCCACATCTGCTCCCAATTCATTAGCTAGCGCACCCGAGAGGTGTGCTACTTCCATAGAATGAATCAAAACATTTTGTCCAAAGCTAGTTCGATAACGTAATCTGCCAATTAAATAAATTAATTTAGGATCCAATCCGGCAATCCCCAAATCATAAGTAGCCGCTTCACCTGCTTCCTTAATTTTATTATCTATTTCACTTTTGGCAAAAACAACTGCCTCTTCAATTCTAGTAGGATGGATTCTCCCATCTTCAATTAATTTTAAAAGGGCTATTTTAGCAATTTCTCTGCGCACCGGATCAAAACTAGAAATAACAATTACTTCTGGCGTATCATCCACAATAATTTCTGCCCCTGTTATCTTTTCTAAAGTTTTTATATTTCGACCTTCCCGTCCTATTATTTTCCCTTTAATTTCATCCGAGGGAATCGCAACCGTTGAAGTTGTCATTTCTGCCGTATGCGCCCCTGCATATTTTTGAATCACTTGGACAATAATATTTTGTGCCTTTTTCTTTAATTCATCCGTTCCTTCATGCTCTAATTTTTTGATTCTGTCCAACAAGGCCCCCTTATATTCATCCTCGGTTAACTGAAGCAATACTTTTTTGGCTTGCTCTTTATTTAATCCAGCAATTTTTTCCAATCTATCCAGCTCCTTTTGTCTTATCGATTCCGCTTCTTTTTTTATAGTTTTTATTTCTTGAGCCTTTTTTTCAAGAACTGTTTTTCCGTTATCTAACTCCTCCATTTTTCCGTCTATCATCTCTTCTCTCTTTTCTAGACGCTGTTCCATTTTTCTTATTTGATCTTCTCTTTCTTTTTCTTTCTTTTTAGCTTCTTCTAATATTTCCACTGCCTTATTTTTGGCATTCAGAGTTTCCTCCTTGTATCTTTGCTTGGCTTGTTCAATGATACTATCTGCCTTTCCTTCCGCTGTTGTTAACTGTTTCTTGGCAATTGATTGCCTAGTATAATAGCCAATCACCGCTCCTCCGCCCAAGAAAAGCATGGCAATAGCTAAAAACGCTACATTTATTTCCATATTCTAATTCCTGTTTTTTCTGTTTGAATATTTCAAGTAATAGTGAGATACGAAAAACTAATACAATCTTATTTATATTTTTGTACCCTGATTTTTTTTAAAGTTTGAAATAAAAAATTTTTTCATCTTAACTGAGGCACTATTAAAATCCGATAATAACCGAAATAACAGGTTTAACTATACTAATTACATATAAAAATAATATTACACCTACTCTTTTTTGTCAAAGGGAAATAAAAATGGTAAAATGTATATATAAATAAATTTAAAATTTAAAATTTAAAATTTAAAATTATTTTCAACTTTTTAATAATATAAATTAGGCAAAAAAGCTAATAAAAATAAAAATTTCTGAATAAAAACAGAGAGATTTTATTGAAAATCGTATGTACAAACCAGTTGTCTTAATAATACTTGACGGGTGGGGATTAAGTCCTAATATTGAAGGCAATCCTACCAAGAAAGCTGTTCTTCCGACTATTGATAAAATTAATAAAAATTATCCCCTCTTGGCTCTACAAGCTTCTGGAATATCGGCTGGAATTCCTTGGGGCGAGCCTGGAAATAGTGAAGTAGGACACACCATTTTAGGAAGTGGAAAAATAATTTATCAAAATCTTCCTAGAATAACTTTATCAATTCAAGATAGAACTTTTTTTTCCAATGAAGCCATGCTCAAAGGAATGGCCAACGTCAAAGAACATAGTGGCGCTCTTCATATTATGGGATTAGTAGGAGAAGGCTCTGTGCACTCTACCAATGAGCATCTTTTTGCGATAATGGAAATGGCCAAAGAACAAAAAGTTGAAAAAGTATTTTTGCACTTATTTACTGATGGACGAGATTGTCCGCCAACTTCGGGGGTAGGCACTATTAAAAAGATACAAGAGAAAATAGAAATTATTGGAACAGGCAAGATAGCTACTTTGTGCGGAAGAAATTGGGCTATGGATAGAAATAATAATTGGGACCGAACTGAAAAGGCCTATAAAATGCTTACGGAAGGGATTGGTAATCCTGTAGAAGATCCTATTGAATATATGGAAAGTTGCTATGAAAAAGATATCACTGATGAATATTTAGAACCCGGAGTTGTAATGGAAAATGGGAAACCGTTAACTGTTATTTCGGATAATGACACTGTTATTTTCTTTAATTTTAGAGAAGATCGAGCCAGACAGATTACTAAAGCTTTTGCTGTTCCTAATTTTAATAAAATAAAAAAAGTAAAAGATCCCAAGGTGATTTTTATCACTATGACTGAATATGAAAAAGATCTTCCTGTATATGTCGCCTTTCCTCCAGAAATAACCAAAGGTGGACTTGGAGAGATAATCAGCCTGCACAATAAAAAACAACTCAGAATAGCTGAAACAGAAAAATACGCTCATGTAACCTATTTCTTTAATGGTGGCATCGAACAACCATTTCCGGGAGAAGATCATATCCTAGTTCCTTCTCCGTCAGTAGCCAAATATGACGAGGAACCGGAGATGAGCGCTGCTCAAGTAACTCAAAAAACCATTGAAGCTATTGAACTAAATAAATATGACTTTATCTTAATGAACTACGCTAATGCTGACATGGTAGGACACACTGGGAATATGAAAGCTGCTAAAGAAGCAGTTGAATCAATTGATAAAAGTCTTTCACTCTTATTACCCAAAATATTAAAGACGGGAGGAATTATATTGATAACCGCTGATCATGGTAATGTAGAAGAAATGATAAATCCCTATTCGGGGCAACCCTTGACTGAACATTCTACTAACCCCGTTCCTCTTTGGATGATTTCTCCGGATAATCACAAGGAAAAGACAGCAGAAGAAATAAACGAAGCAGAAACTAATATTCGAGGCTTACTAAGCGATGTCGCCCCCACCATACTTGAATTGATGGGAATAGAAAAACCCAAGGAAATGAATGGGGAAAGCTTATTGAGTCAACTCAAATAAGATAGATACCTATATCATTACAAAAAAAGTATCCATTCACTTAAGCAAATGGATACTTTTTTTAAGATTTTTTAGATACTTTCCAATTCCGTTTTCAAGATATTTTTATTTTGAACTCCCACAAATTCTTTAACTACCTTGCCACTCTTAAAAACTTTTATAGCTGGAATAGACATAATACCATATTCTGAAGCACTAACCGGATTTTCATCTATATTAATTTTTCCTATCTTAAATCTATCGCCAACCTCTTTTGATAATTCATCAATAATAGGACCCATCATTTGGCAAGGTCCGCACCAAGGTGCCCAAAAATCAACTAAAACAACTTTATCACTCTCGGCAACTTCTTTTTTAAAGTTATCGTCCGTAAGCTCTATTGCCATATTTTTTTATTAGCTTTCGACAATCAACTTCACAAAGAAGTCTTTAAATAATTGCCTTGGGCGTATCAAATTAAACTATTTATATTTCTAAGACTTATCTCGCGCTTAAGGAGTTACAGGAGTTGTAACTTGATCTTGAGGAAGAGCTGTCTGATTAACTGGGTTTTGAACCGGAGAAGATCCAATTAGCTCAACATCTTTATTTGATTTTTCAGTTTGCTGATTATCGACAGACTGATTATCGACATTACCGTTATTTATTCCAAGTTTAACATTACTAATCATTTTGTTTAATTTAGAAATTGTCTCACTATTATCACCATCTATTTTTGATATAATCTCTAAAACTTTATTGTATTTTTCTATAGATTTATCCTTCTCTCCATTTTTTTCGTACAAAGTTCCTAGAGCAAAAACGGTGTTTATTTCTTCGGGATTTACACTTAAAATATATTCAAATATTTTTTTGGCATTATCGGTATTCACATCTCCACCCTTGTCCTGATAAGCCCTTCCTAAATTAAACAAATAAGTTAAGTTCTTTTTATCATTGTTAACTGCTTTTATTAAAGAATCAATTGATTCATCCTTCTGATTTAAGGCATTTTGAGCTACTGCTAAATAGTAATATCCTTCTGCAAAATTTGTTTTTTCATTAACAGCCTTATCGAAGTAATCTTTAGATTCTTTTATAAACCCCATTTTCTTGGTTTCATCTTTTTCCTTTAAGGCGGGCACCATCTTTATTTGACCAAGTTTTAAATAGACTACCGGATTATGAGGTTCTAAAACTAAGAGATCTTCGTATGATTTAGAAGCAAGTTCTAAGGTATTTTCCACTTGCATGGAAAGACTCTCATAGATTTGAGCCAAAACAGAAATAGACAAAGCATCATTGGGCATCCTCGCTCCTCCCTCCTTGGCATAAGCCACTGAATTACTGATATAACTACTTATTTTATTAGCGTCCATTTCCTCCTTAGATTTCAAGGCTTCTTCGTTAGCCAATACCATATATTCTTGCCCTACTCGAGAATAATATCTGCCTTCTTTACTATTTAGAGAAATGGCTTTAGCTAAACTGCTTATTGACCCTGCTTCAGAAACTTTACTTTCTCGCACGGCTTTACCTGCGTAAATATCAGCCCAATAGGCCTTTCCAATATAAACAAACAATGTCGCCACCCCCGCGCTAACAATAATAAATATAAAAGCTAATGTCAGAGCAAATTTTGGAGAAGCCTTTAGCGATAACTTTAAATATTTCTCCTCTAGACCACTTTCCATAAAAATAGCCGCCATAGTAAGAGAGCCAACCATCCCTGTAAGCAGAAGAATAGTGCCTTCAACCCTAAAGATAAAACTACTTATTATCAATACCATGCTAGCTGATAGCAATCCTAAAGAATAAATTTTATTTTTTTCCTTATCCCGACTGATTAGATAAATTGCAATATTTATAAAAACTATCACTAATATCAAAAGAACTATCAACCCCAAAATACCCATAGTAGAAAAAATTTCAAAAAACAACCCTGTTCCTTGATAAAATCTTATTCCATAAAAAATATTTTCGTTAAAATTCTGGGGCTTGTATTTAGAAAAATCAAATCCATAGGTAGCCGGTCCAGAACCCAATAATGCGTCTTCCTTTAATCCACCCTTAACAATCTCCCAAGAAATTTTTACATCAGGAGCCACTTCTACGGGAGTGGTAATTTTAGATATTCCATTTGGCCCAGACATAAGTACTATCATGGCCAAAACAAAAGTAGCCATCGGAATCCAAGTTAGATTTTCTTTGGGACGAACAATGTGGGAAAGAATATATAATAAAAAGAATCCTACCCCAAACAAAATTATCACTGCGATTGTTCTTTCAAAAAGCATTGAAACAATCAGTAAATTAATTGGCACTAAAGCTGCTACCACATAACCAAAAATATTTGTCATCCGCTGTTTGCTTTCATTCATTTTAAAGGCTGTTACCATTAAAATTGGCATCATCATCCCTAAAAATATTCTAAGTCCTGTAACTGTTCCGATTAGACTTAGGGGAACAAAAGAACTTATACTGTCAGGAGCAATCTTTACTCCGAGGAATACTAACAAAGAAAAAATTGAAACAATTCCACTTGAAATCACCAGTCCACTCATAGCCCATTTCAAAGTCTTGGCATTAAAATTACTCAAAATCAAATAGTAAACAGCCACCATAGCTAACACACTCAAAAAACCCCGAGAAGGATCCCCAAAAAATCCCCAAAAACTATGCCACTTATCTACCGAGAAAAATGCAGAAATTAAATAAACCACTAAAAATGATGCGATGGGAATATCTAATGAGGTTCTTTTTATTTTCATTTCTCCCACCATTACTCCTTTGGCAACCCAAGAAACCAACGCTACCAAAACCCAAAAGTAGAAATAAATTTGTTTTTCAAAAACTACTCCCTGGAAAGAAAGTCCCGTAAAAAATAAAGGTAATCCAAAGAACAACATAAAAAAACTAAAAAGCATTATTTTATCAAAAATACCCTTTACATTGCGTTTCTCTTCGGGAATATTTTTTTGTCCAAAAACTTCTTTATTAACGTTATTCATATTAACTCCTGTTTCAAACTTTGAAAAACTGTTTTTCTCCATATTGTTTTTTGTATTTAACGATAATTAATCTAATAGAATTAGAAACAATATCTTTGCTTATTTAATGAAAGTATACACTAGTTATTATAATAGACTAATGGGAATTGTAAATAGTAAGGTTTTTAGGGGATATTTCTTTTGACATTCAGGCCTTAAATTGCTAGAATTATATATTAACAAAAGTTTGTGTTAGACTGTAATTATGAAAGAGAAAATAGCAAAAGATATCAAAGAAAATAATAAAAAAAACTGGATTTCAAGCTTAATAATTCAGATTTTTTTGGGAATTTTTGACGTTTTTATCGCCACTCTATTATTGGCTTTTTTAACTTTTGTTTATTTTTATACCAATACTCCCAATATTAAAGATATTCAAAATGTCAAAATAAGCGAATCTTCAGCTATTTATGACAGTAGCAGTGAACATATTCTATATAAAATATTTGGCGAAGAAAATAGAAGAATAATTTCTCATGAAGAAATACCTGACGTTGCTAGAATAACAGCACTCGCTGCTGAAGATGACAATTTTTATCATCATTTTGGAATTGACATCATATCATTGCTTCGGGCCATCAAAACTAACGTCGCGCATGATAAAGTCCAACAAGGTGCCTCTACCATCACCCAACAATTGGCTCGCAGTCTTTTTTTAACTCGAGAAAAAACCATTACTCGTAAAGCCAAAGAGGCTGTGTTAGCTATAAAGATTGAACGCTATTTTTCCAAAGACGCTATTTTAGATATGTATCTTAATCAAATTCCTTATGGAGCCAACGCTTACGGGATTCAATCCGCTGCTCAAACCTATTTTGGAAAAGACGCCCAAAATTTAACATTGGACGAAGCTGCTTTTTTGGCGGTTTTACCTAATGCTCCCAGTTTTTATTTTCCTCATGGCAATAATGATGATCAGCTGTTTACTAAACAAAAATTTATCTTGGAACGGCTGAAAAAATTAAATCTTGCTAGCGATGAAGAAATAAACCAAGCTCTCAGTGTTAATACTTTTGAAAAACTAAAGCCACTTTCTCGAGATATTAAGGCCCCTCATTTCGTAATGCTTGTTATCGAAAAGCTCGAGGAAGAATATGGTCGAGATATTTTAGAAAAGGGGGGACTGAAAATAGTTACTACTCTAGACTGGGATAAACAAATGCAGGCAGAGGAAATTTTAAAAAATTCTGAGCTTCATCTCCGTAGCTACGGCGCCACTAACGCCGCTATAGTATCTGTAGACCCTCGCAATGGAAATATTTTATCTATGGTCGGATCATTGGATTACTTTGACAAATCCAACGATGGAGAAGTAAACGTAGCTACTCGAGTTAGACAACCTGGGTCATCTTTTAAACCTATTGTTTATGCTAAAGCTTTCGAAAAAGGATTACAACCGGAAACAATGATTTATGATGTGCAAACTAACTTTGGACCTGATGGCAGTGGCAAGGATTATATCCCTAGAAATTATAATGGAAAATTTAATGGGCTTGTTTCTATCCGCCAAGCTCTGGCCATGTCCCTCAATATTCCCGCTGTTAAAACTCTCTACATCGCTGGTGTTAAAGACACAATTGAACTCGCCAAAAGGCTTGGTATAACTACCCTGAGCGATGATGGAAATTATGGCTTGGCTCTCGCTTTGGGCGGAGGAGGGATGAAATTATTGGAAGAAACTTCGGCCTTCTCTGTTTTTGCCAATGATGGACTAAAAAATAAAACTAATAGTATTTTAAAAATTGATGATTCGTCTGGTAATAATATTTTTAATTATAATAAAAAAGAAGAACAAGTAATTAATGCTGAAATAGCCCGAAAAATAAATTCGATTCTTTCTGATAATCAAGCACGCACCCCAATGTTTGGACCCAACAATGCTTTTAATATAAAAGATAAAACCGTCGCTGGCAAAACTGGAACCACCCAAGATTACCGAGATGCTTGGACGGTGGGATATACCCCTTCTATCGCGGTAGGAGTTTGGGCGGGCAACAATGACAACTCTCCTATGCATGCTGGGGCCGATGGCTCTTATGTGGCAGGACCGATTTGGAAAGCTTACATGACTAAGCTACTGGAAAATAAACCTCGTGAAGAATTTGTCCCTTATCAAAAAATTGAAAGCGAAACTCCCATGATTAGCGGAGATTCTCATGTAGAAAAAGAAACAATCTATATTAATACTAAAAGTGGCAAACAAATCAGCGAATCTAAGAAAAATAAAACTGATTCAGATAAAATAAAAGAAACGACTAAGATATTAGATAACCATTCTATTCTTTATTATCTCAACAAAGATTTTAATATGTTTTATGATCCGGAAATGATAAAAAGATGGGAAGAAGGTATCTCTAACAAGGACCAAAGTATGGAAGAAAATAAATAAAACAATCGTCAGCGCTACATTCAAAAATCTTTACAAAAATAGCTAAATATGGTAGTATCATTGCTGGGGCTGAAGAATATTTCGAAGGGGGAAAGGAAGCATGAATAAAATTATTACGGGGGAGAAAAATGGTAAAGTTGAAATATCAAAGCTGGCTGAAAATATTTTGGAGGAGATAAAAGAAAAAGAAGGAGAGCAAAATGTTCTTCTTGCATCTCTCAAAGAAGCAGGGGTTGGTTCTCCTGATGTAAATATGGTTGCCACAAAGACAGAGCGAGTAGCCACCTTATCTGGACAGATAGAAAGGAACGCCCTGCGTCTGAAAAAATTATATTTGGCCTTAAATCGTATCAAGAGTGGAACTTTCGGCCTCTGCATAAATTGTGGCGGAGAAATTTCTGTCGAAAGGCTTAAGGCACGCCCTGAAGCATCACGGTGCATCTTGTGTGCCCAAAAAATGGAAAACGGCTTTCTAAGGAGATAGCTTAAAATCACAGCCCCAATGAACCCTCGGAGAGAAAGTTTCCTTGGGTTCGTTTTAATTAAAAACATACAAAAAAATCCTAAAATTAATTTAGGATTTTTTCGTTTGAAAATTGGTATTTAATATTTGATTATTGTTTGGAAATTAAAACATTGAATCATCAAAAAATAATTCGAAATTCAAAATTTTAAATTCAAAATTTTTAAAGGTATTCCTTTATAAGTTCAATATGTTCTCTCTCCACAATAGTTAATGCGCCAAAAAATTTCTTAACATTCGGCTCCGTAGCCTCTTGGGCAAATTGCATATAAAGTTTAGAAGCATTATCCTCCAATTTAATAGTTTCATTAAAGTTATCCACAGTCTCATCAGAGCAAGCCACCTCCACCACTTCTGGTTTTTCAATTTTTAAAATTTTAGTTACAATCACAGCGTGTTCTAATTCTATCTTAGCTAATCTTTTATACATAGCCTTGATTTCATAGCTCTCGGCCTTAGTTGCCATGCACTGATAAATCGCCGTAGCGTGCATCTCCAGTTCCAAGGTTCGCATCAAATTTTCTTTTTCTTTTTCATTCACGGTGATGGTTTCGTTTACAACTGGCTTGGCTTCCCTGCCCTCTTTAATGAATTCTCGTTTGGCTCCGCAAAATGGACATTGTGTCGGTCGTTCATCACCCACATAGGCATCTCCACAAATTTCACAAATATATGTTTTCATAGATTAGGTTATTAGTTTATTAGCATATTAACATTTTAACACATACACGATTGATTGTCATTGCAAGATTAAGCCCTACTCCACACTAACCAATTATGTCATTTCGAGCTTGTCGAGAAATCTCAACTAACAACTCACATAGATTCCTCTACTTCGCATTCGCTTCGGTCGGAATGACAATTTCGCTAGCCCTCAAAAAACTCGAAAATTTCCAATCTTTTCATTTTCCCTCTTTCACCGCTAAAAACACCCCTACGGAGATTATTATCCCTATTAAAATAATTGCAATTAAAATCATATTACATTCATCTTATTCCAAAATGCGTATTTTTGCAAAGAGTGCCTGTCCGACCTCCCCCTTGAGTACAAAGATGGAGAGGGAATCAATGGGAAAATCAGAAAATATTAAAAAAGCCCGCTATAAAAACGGGCTTTTTTGCAAATAAAAACAAGATTACATTGTCTTGGCGACGACCTACTTTCCCCAATAAATTAGGTATCATCGGAGCTGAAGGGCTTAACTGCTGAGTTCGAGATGGAATCAGGTGTACCCCCTTCGCTAGAATCACCAAGACAATATAATCTTGTAAAAATTTTGTAGAGTAAAAAAACAAATTCATTCTACAATCAATATCATATAAATGACTATTAACTGTTAACTCGTAATGATACCACTCCCATCCGCAATATTCACGGACGAAAGTAGCTATCACTACAATATAATGAAAAAAGGTTTAGTTTTATTAGTATTTCTTGGCTAAATGTATCACTACACTTACACCTAAAACCTATCAACCTAGTCTTCTTCTAGGAAACTATATTACCTTATCTTGAGGTGGGCTTCCCGTTTAGATGCTTTCAACGGTTATCCCTTACGAACATAGCTACTCGACATTGCAACTGGCGTTGCAGCCGATACACCAGAGGTTTGCTCTTTCCGGTCCTCTCGTACTAGGAAAGAATCCTCTCAAGTAATTAACGCCTACGGCAGATAGAGACCAACCTGTCTCACGACGGTTTGAACCCAGCTCGCGTACCTCTTTAATTGGCGAACAGCCAAACCCTTGGGACCTGCTCCAGCCCCAGGATGAGATGAGCCGACATCGAGGTGCCAAACAGTGTCGTCGATGTGAACTCTTGGACACTATTAGCCTGTTATCCCCGGGGTAACTTTTATCTGATGATCTTCCACGCTCCTACAAGCGATGGTCGGTTCACTAAATTCCACTTTCGTGACTGAGCGACTGATTAGTCTTTCAGTAAAGCTGGCTTATGCTTTTGTACTATCAGTCCGATTTCCATCCGGACCTAGCCAACCTTTGTAAGCGCCTCCGTTACAATTTAGGAGGCGAGCGCCCCACTCAAACTACCCACCAGGCACTGTTCCCGTGCTGGTATCTGAATTTTAAAGGCACTAATAGAGAATTTAATTCTATTGGATCATAAACAAAGTTGAAAAATAAATGTAAATATGAAGCCGTATTCTCAATTAGTGACTAATTTTAAAATACAGATAACAGCACAGGGTTAGAATTAAAATAATAACAGGGTGGTATTCCACTGGTGACTCTTCTTTAACCTGAGTTAAAGCGTCAAAGTCTCCCACCTATTCTCGGCAGCTAGAACTCTAATTCAATGCCAAGCTGTAGTAAAGCTCCACGGGGTCTTTTCGTCTTGCCGTAGGTAGAGGGCATCTTTACCCCCATTGCAATTTCACCGAGTCCTTCGTTGAGACAGTTCCCCAGTCGTTACACCTTTCATGCGGGTCAGAATTTACCTGACAAGGAATTTCGCTCTTATATGTTAGCTCTATGTCGCCATAGAGAACGGACTATATCTTCCCCGATAAAAAATCGGGGTTCAGCATGTTAGTCTCTGAGGATTTTCTAATAAATTAGAATCTTTCCTGCTGATTATCTGCACTGATAACATTTTTACTGATTACAAAAAATAGTAATCGAGTAGTTTCAGATACTCCAGACTTTCCAGCATATAGCTGATTTACATCCCAAAAAAAATAAATTAATCAGGATAGGCGTTTACTTTTCCTTTTGCATTTTTATATCATAGCTTGTTTATCTTTACTATCAATCGTCCCAGTTATTCTAATTCCACTTTCGTAGAATCAGAACCTTAGGACGATTATAGTTATCGCCGACGTTCACTGGCGCTTCGGGAATTGGCGTGAACCGCTTCCGTTAACGTTCCAGCACTGGTCAGGTGTCAGCCCCTATACTTCAGCTTGCGCTTTTGCAGAGACCTGTGTTTTAGATAAACAGTCGCTAGGGAATCTTTAGCTGCGCCCAATGCCATGCACTAGAAATTCCAAGATACAATAACCAAGAAACAAATAAATAACAAATTACAACTTATAATAACCAAACATTTATTTAGTTTGGGAATTGATTATTGATTATTTGAATTTATTTGGAAATTGGAAATTGGAAATTGGTCATTCCGGTGCATAGCACTGGGAAGACATCTCGCTAACTTACGTCTAGATTTTTTGCCGAGTTCCTTAACGAAGGTTCTCTCGTTCCCCTTGGGCTACTCGCCCTATCTACCTGTGTCGGTTTTGGTACGATTACAATAATACGAACCTTAGAAGCTTTTCCTGGCACTCTGCTCGCTACTGTGCGCCACTCCGAAGAGCGGCTTCCAGAATATTCTTGGATTTAACGTACGGCGGATTTGCCTACCATACATCCTTAAATACTCTACACAAATCCAATTATGTGCAGTAGTTACTAAAATGCGTCACTCCATCGAATATTATTGTAGTCACGGAATATTAACCGTGTGTCCATCGACTACGCCTTTCGGCCTTGCCTTAGGATCGACTAACCCTGGGATGATTGCCATTGCCCAGGAAACCTTGGATTTTCGGGGTGTGAGGATCTCACTCACATTGCGGTTACTCATGCCAACATTCTCACTTCTCTACGCTCCACCATGGCTCACGCCTTTGACTTCATCGCATAAAGAACGCTCTCCTACCGTAGTATTCCTCACTATCGCTCGGAAAATTTTTAATTTTAAATTTTTAATTTTAAATGAATTTCCAATTTTTAAATTTTTAAATATTTAATCATTTGGATTTGATTTGAAATTTTAAATTTAGCATTTTAAATTTATTCTGAACGTTAGTGAGGAATACTACCCATATCTTCGGTATTATGTTTAGCCCCGTTACATCTTCGACGCGAAATCTCTAAGCTAGTGAGCTATTACGCACTCTTTAAAGGATGGCTGCTTCTAAGCCAACCTACTAGGTGTTTCAGAAATTTCACTTCCTTTACCACTTAACATAAATTTTGGGACCTTAGATTATGATCTGGGCTTTTTCCCTTTTGAGCCTCGACCTTAGCGCCGAGGTTCTGACTGCCCGGATAAGAAACAAGAGAATTCGGAGTTTGGTTGAGTGCCCTACGGCGAACCGCGAGAACTCATCCAGTAGCTCTACCTCCCTTGCTCATTTACCGAACGCTAGCCCTAAAGCTATTTCGGAGAGAACCAGCTATTGCCAAGCTCGATTGGAATTTCTCCCCTACGCACAAGTCATCCCCTGAAGTTGAACGATCAGTGGGTTCGGGCCTCCCCCCAATGTTACTTGGGGTTCACCCTGCTCATGCGTAGCTCGCCTGGCTTCGGGTCTAATTCATACGACAAATTCGGCGGTTAAGCCTCGCTTTCACTACGCATATCTCACAGAGTGATTTATGCAAGCCGTATAAAATTAACTCGTTGGCCCGTTCTACAAAAAGTACGCCATGACCGTATCTCGCTATCGCTCACTACGGGAATTTTAAATTTAGAATTTTAAATTTAGAATTCCGTATCAAACGCTAGTGAGATACGGCTCTGACTCCTTGTTAACATATGGTTTCAGATACTATTTCATCTCCCTCATCGGGATGCTTTTCACCTTTCCCTCACGGTACTTGTTCACTATCGATCTCGTATAATATTTAGTCTTGGAAGTTAGTGCTCCCAGATTCAGACAGGATTTCTCCGGTCCCGTCCTACTTGAGAATAATCTCATCGCTTTATATTTCTTTTCGTATACAGGGCTGTTACCTTCTATGGCCACTCTTCCCAAAGTGTTTTACTAAAAAATATAAAGCAACCACGATCAAACGAGTATGATTATCTCGCAACCCCGCACTCTTCACTCACGTTCCGAATTTTTAAATTTTATAATTTTTAATTTTTGTAAATAAATTTTTAAAATTTTAAATGTTTAGAAATTAAAACATTTAAATTTATTTAAAAATTACAAAATTAGAAATTAAAAATTCATTCTGAACGTCAGTGAAGAATGCGGTTTAGACTGTTCCGCTTTCGCTCGCCACTACTGACGGAATCTCTATTGATTTCTATTCCTCTAGCTACTAAGATGTTTCAGTTCACTAGGTTTACCTTACTATTCTATGTATTCAAATAGTAATTCCTGCTAAAAAACAGGAGGGTTTCCCCATTCGGAAATCCCCGGATCAAAGCTTGCTTGGCAGCTCCCCGAGGCTTATCGCAGCCTGCTACGTCCTTCATCGCTCATACGAGTCAAGGCATTCTCCATATGCTTAAGTAACCTTTCTTCTTAATTTCCTGTCGCCCTAAAGCGACAAGAGAGTTAACAGTTAATAATCATCTACTAGACCAGTAGACTATTAACTTGATTGTTTTGATAAAATTGCTTTTTTACCTACGCTTAATCTTTCTCGTTGCATCGACTTTTGACCGCGATGATATAAAGTCAACACTAAAAATTAAGTCTTATTCAGTTTTTAAAGTTCCTTATTCTTATCCACCCAGTTAAGGATGGACTGAATCACGCGGAAATATTTTTTTACTTTTTTAAATAAAAAAATATTTCAGCCCGATATATTTTTCAACTTTTTAAATTTTAGCAAACAAAAAACTCGCCTTTATGACGAGAAATCACCAACAATTACAGAATTGTTTTTAGATTCACCCGTTTAGATATTTAGTTGTATTCGTTTTTCTTCTCAAGTAATTTATTATCACTTTAATAATTATAATAAAACTTCTTGAATACCATCTAATACTAGCAAATGATTTAGAACGTGTCAAGAGTTTACGGCTTGAGATATATATTATGTATTATGTATCAAGTATTACAGGAAAAAGCCTCTTTTTTTTCAATAAAAACAACAAAAGCTTTTTAAAGTAATAGCCTATTATTATTTGGAAATTAGTTTTATTGTAGTATAAACTAATATAATAGAGAATGAGTATTTCATAAAACAGGAAACATACAATATAGAAAAACTGAGTATTGCAAATTATTACAACACTCAGTTTAAACAAGAAGATATTTTAATATTTTCCAATAAAACAGAAAAATCCCAGTTCTGACATTTAACAGACTCCAACAAATTAATTAGAGATAGATCAAATGTTGTGCTATCATTAACCTCTCCTACGCCATAATTAAAAAAATAGTTCCAATTGGATTCATCTATTACCCCAATCTCCAACCAAGCAAACAACATTGCCAATGACCAGTGCGATGCCCACAATTCATTTCTCCAATAATCTTCTTTGGTTAAATTTAAAGACGTATAATCTTGACTTCGGAGATGTGTCCAATGCCACAGCTCGTGAAAAAGGAGATATTCTTTCCAATATCTTCCATCTTTGGACAACTCTGCTACAGGCAACCTTATGGACCACGATTTTTTGGAAAAATTACTTCTCAAATAGGCCTCGTTTACTTTATAAGAATCATCAAAAACAATTGTGATACTATTACTCTTGCAAATTTCATAAGGAGATAAATCTCTCAGATTTAAATAAAGCTTATAAGAAAAATCATCTATATCCAAAAACCTAATTCGATTAATCATTTTTTACCTCAATTATTATCTTTTAGATTATATTTTCAAAACAACTATCCAGATTTTTAATCTAATTTAAAAACATTGCCCTGTCAAATAAAAAATAATCCTAGATTGCTACGCAAATTCTTTACTCAAAATTTACTCGCAAAAACAAAACAACTTTTACTATTCTAGAAATTGTAATTTTAAATTTGTTTGTAACTTGTTTCTTGTTATTTGTTTCTTCTGAGTCCCGAACCCTTGCTTTTTTGTCAATTCTATGCTATAATTAATAATTATGTTGTTAGTTAAGATAATGCCCATTAACAATTAACTTAATTTGCTGTCGTCTGTCATCCCTGCCTACCGGCAGGCAGGCTCGCGAATGCGGGGATCTCCAATATAAAAACGAGATTCCCATTTTCATGGGAATGACAAGGTCGCTAGTCTTTAGTTAAATTTAATTCAATGACTCAAGAAAATAATAAAAAATTTGATACGGTGGTAATTGGTGGCGGACCCTCAGGAATGATTTGTGCCGGCTTTGCTGGCCAAACAGGCAAAAAAGTTTTAATCGTGGAAAAAAATTATCTCTTGGGCGAGAAATTAAAACTTACGGGAGGAGGAAGATGTAATATTACCAACGCCGAGTTTGACACCGAAACTTTTTTAAATAATTTCCCCAACGCCAAAAAATTCCTTTATTCCCCCTTTTCTAAATTTGGAGTAGAAGATTCGTTTGATTTTTTTGCCAGCTTAGGATTACCTCTAGTAATCGAAGCCAGAAAAAGAGCTTTTCCTAAATCCCAAAATGCGCAAGATGTGGTTGATAAGCTCAAAGTTTTTATGAAAAGCAACAATGTCACAATTAAAAATAATACCTCTGTCGTGTCAATGGACAAAAAAGGTGATGTTATAATATCAGTCACCCTGTCATCGGGGGAAAAAATAACCGCCAATAATTTTGTTTTGGCCACTGGCGGTCTGGCTGCTCCCCAAACCGGTTCCACGGGAGATGGTTTTAAGTTTCTCAAAAAGCTTGGTCATACTATCGTTGAGTCCACACCAGATATTGTCCCCTTAACTACCGACGCTTCTTGGATACATAACTTAGCCGGACTGGACTGGTCTTTTATGCAACTTAGTTTTATTCAAAATAATAAAGTACAACTAAAAAAAGTAGGTAAAATTCTTTTCACTCATTTTGGAATTTCTGGACCACTAATTTTAAACAGTGCTCGCGAAGTCAAAAAACTTTTAGCGACAGGTTCCGTCACCGCTTCCATTGACTTATTTCCTGATACACCAGAGCATGAATTGGATAAAAGAATCATCAAATTATTCGAAAAAAATGCCAACAGCAAATTAAAAAACATTTTGCCGGAATTAATTTTTAAAAACATTTGTTTGGAAATTCTTAATCTTCCCGACATTAATCTTTCGGAAAGAATTATTAGCTCTATCAATAAAGAAGAACGCCAAAATCTAACTAAAAAATTAAAAAATCTAACTTTTCCTATTACGGGAACTTTAGGTTTTGATCACGCCGTAGCCAGTGATGGCGGAATTATCCCCCAAGAAGTTAATTTTAACAATATGACTTCACGACTTTATCCTAATCTTTATCTTTTAGGCGATATCATTCATATCAATCGCCCCAGTGGAGGATTTTCTTTGCAACTTTGTTGGACCACAGGAGCCGTGGCGGGAAAAGATATTAGCAAACTAGGACTTTAGTTTTTAGTATTAACATTTAGAAAATATATTATGTATTATGAATTAAGCCAAAAGGATATTAAAAGTCATCGGTCATCCGCAATCAGTCATTAAAATAAAAGTTAACCTTATAACTACTAACCATATTCTTAAATTCCAAAAATCTTTAAGCAGAAAACAAAAACAACCCTATCATTTCAGAGTTGTTTTTTGATTGAAGACTTGTTTTTAGTTTTACGGTTTAGTTTCTACCCATTCACTAGTTATAGGACAAGCCGGTAAACTGCAAACAGGATAGGTAGTTGATATAGAACAATTCGTCTGCATTACATGATGGGGATTTACTCCATTGCCGCAAGTGACATTGCAGCCATCATCCCAAGGAGCAGGAGGAGAACATTGGGTTGCTACGTTGGTATTTGCTGTCCCAGTTCCACTGGTAGGATTAGTGCAAGTTACTGAAAAACTATGAGTTCCCGCACCTAACGTTGCTACGTAAGTTTTTTGAGATGGAAAGGACTGACCGCTTAACGTACCGCTCGGTCCAGTTAAACTACAAGTACATCCCGATCCGCAAGCGCTGGCGACATTAGTTATATTCCAAGTTAAGGTTGTCGATTTAGTTCCAACTGTTTGAGAATTATTATTTAAATTAGTTATGGGATTAGGGACAGCACTAAGAGTAACTGTCGGCAGTGGATAAGCTTGACGAGTCGCAGTACAGCTGATAGACGCTCCACCACTGGCACCTAGGCAAGTCCAAGTAGCAGATGTTCCTGGGTTCATAAAAGCAGGTGCAGCAGCACTCAATCCTGATCCCGCAGCGCAAAAACTTGCACCTGGCCAACTGGATGTCGTCACAGGATAAGTGGTAGCATTTGTTCCACAAGTAGCATTTATAATTTTATTAGCGCCACAACTTTGGCCAGTTCCACCAAATAAACCACTGCATCCCCAGCTCCACCATCCAACATCCGTCACTGCACTAGGAATACCTGAGGAACAAAGTCCCACGGTTGGAGCAATTGCATAACTTCCACCGTTAGCCGCTCCACAGACTCCGTTAATGGGAGGAGGAGCAATTACGGAGTAACTCAGAGCCCCATTTCCATAATAAGTTTCGTTTTTGCTTGCATGATAAAATGATACCTGTGCCGGAAAAGCATAGGCACCAATCGATCCGGGAGCCGTCAAGGATATTGAATTATTGACTGTAACAACTGATTGACTATAACTATCACCTCCGCTAAAAGTAAAAGAGGTACCCGCTAATCCGCCATCATCAATTACATCCATATGAAAAGCTGTCGCTCCATTAATTTTAGCTGTCATATCCATCCAATTTAGGCAATTAACAAGTCTGCAACCAGAGGTTTCTCCCTGAAAAGCTTGATTGGGATAAAGAGTCGTGCTGGATAAATTAAAATTACAAGCAGCATATTTTACCATACCTACTCCCCACTCATCGGCTACTAGAGTAAGCGCTTGCGCACTATGACTATGAAAAATAAATATTCCTCCACTAGCTAGAAAAAATACCAATATCTTTAACGATTTATTTTTAACGGCATAGACTAAAATTGACAATAACGCCGCTAGCGTAATAATTCCCACTACATACCAAGCAATCTTTTTCATAGAATTGTCTATTTTGGAAATTCCATTCTCCATTTTCTTTGAACCTTGTTTCGCAAAATTAAACACTTCTTTTGCCAAAACATTTTTATTAGCGTCTTCAATCTGCAACGCCACTGCTGGATAAGCACAATCTTTCAAAGCTTTGTGCTCAACTTTAGCAATTACATCCGTCTGATCAAGCTTAGTGTGATTAATCGGAGCGACACATTCCTTTCCATTTTCATCTAAAATCGACATCGTATAATAGGCATCTCCTATTTGTGTCCCCCCACTACGTGAACCGAAAAAACTATCAGCTGAAGATGACCAAATAAAGGTAGTAGTAATCATTTCATCTTTTGTATATACACTTTTATTGAGTTGCAAATTTGAAATACTGGCGCTTTTTCCTTGTACTACATAATGAGCATAAATTGTATTAGCAATATTTTTACCCTCACCATCAATAAGAGAAACAGCTACATCGTAAGCTTGCGGTTGATCCGGTTTAATTATCATAATATCAATTCGTTTTTTCTCCTCGGAAGCAAATGTAAAAGATTGCTCATTATTTTTCAATTTCATTTCATCACCAAAAATTGAACGAAGATATGTGCCCATTTTCGTCTTCACGGTCATTGTGTCAGTGGACATATTTTTCGCCTCGCAAGACAAACTTAATTGTTCCTTAGCTGAAACATCTACCCCTTGTCCTAAAGTATAAGTTTCTGGAAAATCTTTTATAAAAAGATGACATGACGCACTATCAATTTGTATATATTTTGAATCCCCCTGCAAAACAACATTTCCCAGAGTGCTATATCCTAAAGGAAGACCTTCTCCATTTTCAGCAACTGCAGCTATATCAAAAGTTCCTGTAAAATATTGGGGTATATCAATGGATAATTCTCTCTTAACTGTCGTGTGCTCGGCTAAATTTATTTTTTCTTCAAATATTTTTTGAAAAGCTGTATATTTAATTCCTTTTGCATCTTTGCCGATAACCCTTATCCCGTACCTAACATCCGATTGAGCTCCATCTCTGTTTTCTAGCGAAAATGCCAATCTGATATTGTGGTCTTTTTGCTCGATAAGACTGGCGTCCACAATATTTACATCAGCCACCACGCGCATCGTTATTTCAGTCTCGGTTGGCTTGGCAGATTCCTCTGCGGTTGCACTACTCCACACACCTAAAATCGCAACTGCTCCCAGTAACAGAAAAAAATACTTTTTCATACTTTTATTTTTATTTATTAAGATTTTTTAATTTAGTTTATTATACCACAAACAAATAAATATTGACAAGCGAAATAGGGTTTAGTTTTTTAGGAAATAGCTTTTTAGCTTTTTAGGAAGTAGCTTTTTAGTATCAAAAAAATCGGAAGATCAAAAAACTATTTGATTCAGATTCCTCCACTTCGCATTCGCTTCGGTCGGAATGACAAACCAACTATTGGCACAAACTAATTCAAATGCACTATCTCGACTCGCCTCGCTGGAGCTACTGCAAAGCGGGCTAAATAAATTTCTGCCTGTCATGTTGAATAACATGGTACTCTAAAATTTATGCGGGGACCGCGTGTTGCTAAAGCTTTAGCGGTGGCACAGAGATCTAGAATTTAAAATTCAATTCAGATTCCTCCACTTCGCATTCGCTTCGGTCGGAATGACAGATTGCCCACTGGTTCGAAGTTTTCCAATGAATTTATTAAAACAAAAACAACTCTCAAATTTTTAGAGTTGTTTTTTGTTTTGTTTAAAAGTTTTAGTTTTACGGTTTAACTTCTCTCCATTCACTAGTTACAGGACATGGATCTAATGTGCAGGTTTTATCTGCACAAGCAGAAACTACACAATTAGAATTAATATGATGACAAGCTTGCGTGCCACTGTCACAAGTAACATTACAAGTATCATAATAAGTTAACGGGGTACAAGAAGAAACGACTGTTCTTGAAACAGGGGCACTTACTCCACTAAATGTATTACTGCAAGTCAAAGTATAAGTAGGATCAGCTCCGGAGGAAATCGTAACTGTTTCTGTACCTGAAGAAGTCTTAACTCCAGCCCAAGCATTGGACGCAGAGCAAGTGCATCCATTTGGGCAAGCAGTAGCGGAATTCGTTATACTCCAAGTTAAATTAACATTTTTGGGGGATATCGTTGACGTCCCACCATTTAAATTAACTGATGCAGGATTAACAGTTAAACTAACAGTTGGAACAGGGATGTAAGAAGAGCTACAACCTATAGCAGCACTACCCCCGCCGCCGCCCAAACAATTCCATTTCCAGTTGGGACTTACTAAGTTCATAGCAGCCACACCACCTCCCAGACAAGGAGTTAAAGCAAAAGGAGCAACACTGGAAGCAGGAACAGCACCATTGCATACTCCACAAAGTCTAACACTTTGAGCATCTGCGGGACAGCCACTACCACAATCATGACTAAAATTTGGATGAGTCCCTCGTTGAACATAAGTTTTTAAACCTGTGTCATAATGACAGGCATCCCAAGAGCTGTAAGAACTTATATAATTGCAAGTAGGACAGCATTGTGTTCCAGATTCAGTGCCTGTGCTACAATCGCTCTTGGTATACTGACAAGTACTACCTTGGCAAGTAGAAGCGGCGCAAGAAGTAGCTTTACATGTGCAATGTTCGTTTTTACAAGAAGATGTACTACACACACAACACTCCTTAGTAGCTGTACTATTACCACTATCAACATTATTACCAATCTTACCAAAATCTCCAACACATTGACCACTACATCCAGCTTTAATTTCAGGAACATTCCATCCCAAGAAAAATCCACCAGATAATAACAGAAAAAATGAAACTGAAATCAAAACCTCTGTTTTTTTAGTTACATTTCTTTTTTTGAATAATTGCAAACTGATACTCATAATTTTATTTTTAAGTATAAATAAATATTTTTTAACGTAAAAATGTTTCTTCCTCTAATATATTTCCATTTTCTCCCCTAATAACAGCTCTTACAAAAGGATTTTTGCATTCCTTTTCTACATCCAAAACAAAATTACTCACATTACTATCTGAAGGATTAACTTCGAAAAACTTCGTCATGGAAAGACAACTTACATCATTATTATCTCGCAAGTCTAATTCAAAAATTAACTTTGTGTTTTTTGTTCCACCTAACCTAGAGTCGGCAAAGCCATCTGCTGAACCAAAATAAGACAAATTTACATTGGCATGATCTCCTAACTTATAATCATTTTTATCCAAAGTCAATCTTTCAATATTGGCACTTTCTCCCGCCAAAACATAATGCAAAAATGCTTTAGTGGAAATAATATGTCTTTGTTCATCTAAAAAAAATAAAACAGCATCATAAGCTTGAGGAGCTAAAGCTTTGGGGACAGAGAAAGACACATCCTTCAATTCATTGGGCTTAAGAGTAATAAATTCTAAGTTTTTATCTTCTTGTGCTACTTCCTCTCGTGGATAAAGATTCTTTCTTCTGAGATTAGCAAAACTAGGCATAACTGAAACATCTTCAGCAAAGTGACTCATCACTGAACAGGTAACCCTTAGATCTTCACTATTTTTGACATCCACACCCTGAGAAAGGGTATATTTCTTATTGTCAGTCTCTCCAACTATATTAAATTTGCATGTTCCTGAAAAAACTTCCACAAAATTCCTGTTACTACCATTTAAATCATAACCTCCTAATTTTATATTTTTTTTGCTTATTCCCACTTCATTAACATAATTAACGGTTATAGCATACTTTCCCTTTAAAAAACTGGGAGCGATATAAAGAATTTCTCTTTTTGCACTATTATTTCCATTTCCCAAAAATATCTCATCATCATATTTAGCCACGTCAACAGGAGAAAGTCCAAGAGCATCTCCGTTATCATCGGCTGGGTATAAAGAAACATAATATCTCGTGATAGATTTAGCCACATTTTCCTCGCCTTTAAAGTTAAGCCTTATCTTAAAATTATTATTTTTTTGAGAAATTAAAGTTGCGCTATTTTCTGCTACAGCGACTCCATCAATTTTATCTATTGGCGAAACATTTTTTCTTTTTTCTAAATTAAAAATAAAAACACCAATTGTTATCAGAAAAATGACACCGATTATAACTAAGTACTTCTTATTCATTTTTTTGTTTTTAATATTTATTTTTATTTATTATTCAAATATTCTATCTTGGCCAAAACATTTTCTTTGCAATTTTTTTGTCCATCTTCGCTTTCTATCTCTTGACAAATATCAATATTTTTTTCTCGAGTAGCTCTCTTATAGATATCCGCTTCATTTACAACATTGTTACAAGATTCCTTAATCTTATCATCATTTTTTATACAATCACAAATAGTAATATCGCCTCTTTCCAACGCAAGGCTAACAGCCTCTGCTCCATTTGCATAACTACATTCCTCTTTTTCCGGAAGAATAAGTTTAGCTTCTTTAACTATTTTGTTTGCATTAAGCTCACTAGTAACAATATCTTTTTTCCCAAAACGAGATTGAGTAACAAAAATAATCACACCCAAAGTTGCCACTAAAATAACAGCAATTATAACAACATATTTTTTTTCCATTTTTTTATTTTTTAAAGTTTTAATTTATCAATTTTATTATACCACAAAAAAATAAATGTCAAAGAGTTTATTTGAAATTTATTGCTAATTGTATTACAATGATATTTGTATTAGTGCCACCTTAGCTCAGTTGGTAGACCTGCCCGCCATCGCCTAAGCCTACATAGCTCAATTGGTAGAGCAACGGTATCGTAAACCGTAGGTTATCGGTTCAAGTCCGATTGTAGGCTCAGGCGTAGGCAGGCGGAGCGACGCACTCGTAACGCGTAGGTCATCGGTTCAATCCCGATAGACGGCTCAAAGCATTTCGGGCAGGTAACGTGTAGGTCGTCGGTTCGTTTCCGACCCGCTTCGCAGTAGCTTCAGCGAGGCGAGCAGGTGGCTCGTTTTTAATGTTCAATATCCAATAAACAATATACATTCAATAACCAATAAATTAATATTCAATTAGATACCAACCACTATTTTCCATTTTTGCTAGTCTTTATAGATTTAGAAAAAATCAACAATAATTCATGAGCTTCCTTCCATAAAACTCTGCATTTATCTTTTTTGTCATTATGAACTTTTACTAATAATCTCAGCCAATGCTTTGTTTCTTTTATTTCTTTTTTTGCAATACCCATTTTGTGTCTAAAATCTTTTTTGCTTTCAGATTCGCAAGCTTCACAATAGTTAGCTCCAATTGAACCGCTTGAACCTATTAATTGATCAATTATTCTTCTATTTAATGAATTTATTTCTAGCTCTTTACACAATTCTATGATTTCTTCTGCAAATTTTGCAGTTCTTTCTTCAAGATCAAAATTATTCATAAAAATAAAATTTAATTAAATAATGAATATTGGATTATTAAATATTGAATGAATATTGATTATTGGATATTAGATATTAAATAACTTTTTTTAACAATCTTTCCCACTCTCCATTTACCTTTTCCTGAATGCTCTTTAAAACTTCTTCATTCCCTGGTGCAAATAGATGTTTAAATCTTTTTTGAGTTTTTAGATATTCTTCTATTTTTTTAGGATTGTCATTTTTTAAATTTAATTTATGTTCCCCATTTTCAATTTCATAAAGTGGCCAATAATTAGTTTCCGTGGCTAATTTCGCCACTTTCACATAATCAGAAGTGGGAAATTTCCAAACATTGGTACAAGGCTGAAAAACCAAAAGAAAAGATGCTCCTTCTGTTTCCAAAGCTTTCTTAGCTTTTTTTCGCAAATCCTCTACATAAGCCACATTAGCTTGAGCCAGATAACCCACTTCGTGCCCTGCCACAATTTGCATCATATTTTTACGAGAATTTTTATTGCCATAAGATTTTTTTCCCGAAGGAGTAGTTTCCATACTAGCTCCAATTGGAGTAGCTCCTGAACGTTGCCCTCCTGTATTCATATAGCCTTCATTATCATAAGCCACATAAAGCACATCATGTCCTCGCTCAAGCATCCCCGAAAGTGATTGCAACCCAATATCAAAAGTTCCTCCATCTCCGCCGAAAACAACAAACTTTATTTTTTTATCCATCAGTCCTCTTTTTTTCATCGCCTGATAAGCAGTTTCTATTCCAGCAGCAGTCGCCGCCGCATTTTCAAAAGCGTTATGAATATAAGGGACTTTCCATGCAGTATAAGGATAAATAGTGGAAGTGACCTCCAGACATCCCGTGGCATTGATAATCACTATCGGATCAGTGGCAACATCTAAAATATTCCTCACAATCACAGGAATTCCACAACCGGCACAAGTGTCGCCTCCCGAAGCATAGTTTTTGATTAAATCATTATTCATAATAATTCAAGTTAAAAGTTAAAAATGCAAAGTTAAAAATTACAGTCCAAAGTTCAAAATTTATTCTAAAAATAAAAACTTTTAATTTTTAATTGCAACTTTGAATTTTGCACTTTGAATTTTTAACTATTTTTATTGTTTTCTTGGACAAATTTTTCTTGAGCTTTAATTGCTAGCTCGATGCATTCCTGTGGATCATAACCTAAATCATCACACCATCGAATATTACAAAAAATCATGTTACCTAATTCTTTTTTTAACTCATAGTCATTGTGAGTTTCTTTATCTTTTTGGGAATTTCTTTCCCAACGACAGATGTCGCCAAAAACCTTACCCGTTCTCACAATTATTTGAGATAAATTTAATTTATCTTCACCCCAAATGCTTTTTGATTTTTCTAATAATTCTTTTATTTCCATAATATTTATTATTAACTATTTCATATTTTAATTTTCTGAGTTTTATTTTACTGCATTCATTAACAAAGTCTTTTACTTAATACTCAATAAACAATATTCAATATTCATTCAATATTTAATATCCAACATTCAATTGAATATTAATTTATTGATTATTTAATGAACATTGTTTATTGAGTATTAAAATATGATATTTCTATTTAATATACTTAATTCCCTTAACAATTTTCTCATTTAATAATTCCTCGAAAATCCCCTCAATATCTTTAATAAAAATGTCTCTTCCGCCTAAACCGTAAACGTAACTTTTGACTTTTGCTTTATCCAAATCTCCAAATCTGAGTGTATTATTTATTTCACTGTAAAGTGCTGGCATTGAACCAGAAGAAATCGCCCTATCCATAACGGCTATATTTTTTACATTTTTTAAAGCTTTAGCAACTTCAACATAAGGGAAAGGTCTAAACAATTTTATTTTTATAAGCCCTACTTTTTTACCTGCTTTTCGTAAAATATCTACTGCATCCTTAGCCGTGCCAGCTGTCGCCCCCATCACGATTACCACATCCTCTGCATCTTCCATTTCATAGGCCTCAACTAAATCATATTCTCTTTGAGATATTTTTTTAAAATCTTTCATTATTTTTTTACAGTTGCCCCCTACTTTATCCATTGCTTTTTCTTGATCGATTTTAAAATCAAAATATGAACTAGAAAGCGCTACAGGACCATAAGTTACTGGATTACCTACATTCAATAACGAATTTTCATTTATATATTCTCCGACAAATTCTTTGACTGTTTCATCTGATAACAATTCCAAATTTTCTACATTATGAGAAGTCGTAAAACCATCCATTATCACCATAATAGGAAGTTCAGATTTTTCTGCCAATCTCGTTCCAATAATCGTATTGTCATAAACCTCTTGAACATTTTCAGCAAATAATTGAATCCAGCCTGTATCGCGCGCACCCATTACATCGCTATGATCTCCATGAATATTTATCGGAGCACTCAATGCTCGAGCTGAAATCAACATTACAATTGGCAGCCTCATTCCGCTAGCAATATAAAGAATTTCGTTCATCAACGCTAAGCCTTGAGAACTGGTTGCGGTTACTGTTCGTCCGCCAGCTGCTTGCGAACCAATCGCAGCTGAAATAGCGCTATGCTCCGATTCCACTGTGATAATTTCAGTATCTGCTTTTCCATCCGCGCAAATTTTTGCAAAAGATTCAATTATCGGGGTCTGAGGAGTAATCGGATAAACGGGCATTACTAAAGGATTAATTTGACGAAGAGCCTCAGCTGAAGCTGCTCCACCAGTTAAGGCGACGTTATATTTACGATTGGATATTTTTCTTGTCATTTGAAATTATATTAATAGATAATCACTTATTTTGTTTCTTAATATTCAATAAACAATATCCAATATTCATTCAATATTTAATATCCAACATTCAATTGAATATTAATTTATTGATTATTAAATGAGTATTGTCTATTGAGCATTGGGTATTTATTTCATTTCAATTGCCTTTGCTGGACAAACTTGTGCGCATACTCCACAGCCCTTACAAAATTCTAAATCAATCTCAGCTAGCTTAGTCGGCTTTGTATCTTTTCTATTTTTTAAAACAATACACGCATCTGGACAATATTTAACACAGGTATTGCATCCAATACATTTATCACTATCCACCCTTGGGGCATAATTTCTCCAGCTTCCCGTCGGAGAGGCATTTTTTATATTATGTTTTATGATAGCTCCTTTTTCCATATTTTAGCTTTTTAGATTTTAGTTATTAGCTTTTTAGTATCGATACCAATTTGTTTAACATCTTCATAATTTCCAGCAATATTTTCTCAACTTCAATAAATTCTATTTCTTTTGAAAATTTTAATCTTTTTTAAATTTCAATTTGGGTTTCTAATTCTGCTCCCGATCCATAAGCGATAATTAAAAACCTTCTAAAATCTTTTTTTCCATCCCGTCTTCTTCCCTCTGCAATATTTGAAGGTATCGATATTGCACATCTTCTCATTTGAGATACAATTCCATAAATTTCTTCTTTTGGAAATTTGTCAGTTAATTTATAAATTTCTGTCACTAGCTCCATAGCTTTTTGCCATACTATTAAATCTCTGTATGAATTTAAATTATTTTTCATAAAATGATTTATATCTAAAAAGCTACAAACTAAAACACTACAAGCTAAAAAGAATCATATCCTTTCTCAATTGCCAACACATTTTTCTGGGTCAATTCTGCTCCAATCTTTTTTTCAAAAATTTCTCGAAATTGGTTGATGACACTTTCCAATTTTACAATTTCGGTAATTGCGATTAATTTTCCCAAAATCACTCCATTGGGCTGAATTTGTCCGATTACATCTAGAGAAATTCCACTAGCGTCCACAGCTTTAATGTTTCCTTTAAAATCTTTAATACTCTTTCTAATTTCCTCCTCAGTTTTTCTAGTGTTGACTATCACAGATTCATTTTCGGTAATGTTTTTACCCACATCTTCACTGGTCACTAACGTATCATCTAAAACCACTACTACATCAGGATCAATAATGGGTTCATGATTGCGAATAGGACTTGCAGAAATTTTTACAAAAGCTTTAGTAGGAGCACCACTCCGTTGCGGTCCATAAAAAGAAAAAGCTTGAACGAATTTTCCCTCACTTACCGCTGCCTGTGCTAATGATTCGGCAATACTTTTAGCGCCTTGACCAGCTCTGGCAAAAAATATTATTTCAAAAGTTTCTTTGTTGAATTTCATTATTTTTAAAATTAATACAAATTTAATTTACGAATAAAAACTCAAATGACTCAAAAATTAGAGATATAATATTTAATAATTCAAAATCTAGTCATTAAAACATTTATTGGGAATTTGAAATTTGGCATTTGATATTTTTACTATTTATATCTCAACGCTTCCAAGGTGTCCAAAGCGGCTGCTCTTTTGGCTGGATAAAATCCGGTTATCAATCCTACAACTGTGGAAAAAATTATTATAAAAAGCACAAACCATAAAGGAATATAAAATATGTCCACACTTATTCCTCCAAAATTTTTAGCTATTAAATTTAGAAGAAAATTAGCTGTTTCCGTTCCAGAAAATCCAATTAAAATTCCCATTGTTCCGCCCAGAAAACCAATTAAAATTGACTCTGTCAAAAACATACTCCAGATATCTCGCGCGCTGGCACCTAACGATTTCATTATAGCAATCTCTTGCGTTCTTTCCAATAGAGAGATGGTCATAGTATTAAACATTCCGATAGCGCTAACTACTAGAGCCAACATTCCAAAAGAAATTAAAACAATTTGAATTATATTAAAAATTTTTCGAGTTTGATCAACTGTATCGGAAATAGCTGAAACGATATAGCCCTTACTGCTTATCTCATTTCGCACGGAACCTATTTTGTTTTCAGCAGAAACCCTTATCTTTATCCTGTTAAAATAATTAAATCCCAATTCCGCCACTGAAACATTGGAAATATAAACATTGGCTTTTGATTTATCATTTATCATCCCCACAATTTTATATTTCTTTTGAGTAGTTTCATCATTAGTGGAAGATTCTCTTTCTTGCTCCGTTAGAGTTGAAATATCGATAACTATTTCTTTATTTTTAAAATTACTGCTATCGATATGCAATAAATCTAAGACGGAGGTAGTTACTATTATTTCATCCTTACTCCCGTCAGAAAGAGAACTTCCTTTTTGAATAGCCAATCCCTCCAACTTAAAAAAATCATCACTAACAATATTTACCTTAGCCTCAGTGATAAACCCGCCACTATGCACTTTAAATTTTTGAGTAATAATAGGAGCAATCTTTAAGACTCCGTCTACCTTCTCTATTTCAGGGATGTCTTTGTCGGATATAACATTTATTTCTTTACCTCCACTCGCTTTGGGAAACACATCGATGGAAAGCAAGGAGTCGCTTGTAGCAATCCTTTCCAAAACAACTTTCTGAAAACCATATCCCAAAGAAACCAAAAAAAAGATAGAAGCGATTCCTATACTAATACCCATTATCGTTAAAAATGTTCGCAATCGATTATTTTTAAACGATCTAGATGATATTCTGATTGTATCCAATACCAACATAATTTAAATTATTTTTTGATTAATATCACAAGCTTATTCCATTCTAAATTATCAAATTCCCAATTATATATTATAGTGCGGTTAAGCCATACCATAGCCTACCATTAAAATCATATCCATAGTTTTTGATACTTTTTTAGCTGTTCGGCTGTTAAAACCAGCTCCGTTATTTTGGATAGGCGAATCTAATAATTGTTTGAAAACTCCTCTATCGATTCTATTCATTATCCTATGCTTAATCAATTCTTTTAATTTATTTATTTGATTAGGATCAATCTTCACATTGTCCTGAGTTAATAAATATTTGACTATAGAGTTAGCCTTGTATTCATGATCATCATTATCGGGATTATTTACAATATGAGCCAAAGCAATTACATCCTCTACTTTTTTGGCCACTCGATGAGCAGTTCGGATATCCATATCTACTCCACCCAATTTATCTGATTTATCAATTCTCTCAAAAAATTCTTCGGGAGTTATGGTATCTAAAATCCTTCTTCTAATTCCTTCTTCCAAGATACCCATCTGCTTCTCGTCCATATCCACCAAAACTGACCTAGTCAAAATTTCTGATTTCATCGGAGTAATTAATATCTTGATTTGTTCTTTGGTCAATCCTTGGAAATTTCTGAGCATCGCTTCAATTTTGGTAAACTCATCATCTTCCTCCTTCTTAACTTGAGTTGTTTCGCCAAGAGCATTTTTGATATCTTCTTTGACAATTTTTCCATCTTTCATGTAGATAATATGATTGCCCCAAATTATGTTCTCCGGATTATGGGAAACCATGATTATCGTTTTTTTCTCTTCCCTATTCAATTCGCTCAGTATCTGCATTACATTATTGGCTGACTTGGAATCCAAGTTTCCAACAGGTTCATCTGCCAATATTATCGGCTGATCATTAATAATCGCTCTGGCAATTCCTATCCTTTGTTGTTGCCCTCCAGAAAGTTCTGACGGTAATTTATGCGCTTGAGGCATAATCCCAAATCTATCCAAAAGTTTCATCGCCTTTTCTTCTCTCTTCTTTTTATTATTAGAAACAAATATTTGCGGGATAGCTACATTATCCAAAACACTCAAGGTAGGAATTAAATTATATGATTGAAAAACCATTCCAATAATATTTCGATGAAAATTAACGTGATTTTTATTACTAATATTAATCAAATCATTTCCCGCCACAAAAACTTCTCCACTGTCAGGAACTTCTAGGCCGGAAATAGTGTTTAGCAAACTGGATTTACCGCATCCACTGGGCCCGAAAATAATCACAAAAGCATTATCTTTTATCTGAAGATTAATATCATGCAAAGCTTTATAGGCGTTGGGCTTACCTTCATTGTATGTCAGCTGAACATTTTTTAATTTTATCAAAGGCTCCTCTTCCATTTTTGTTTTTTTTATAAGCAATGTTCAATGAATACATTATAACACAAAAACATATTGGCACGTTAACATTTTAGCATAAAAACAAGCTAACAATTTTTAGACGTGATAAATCATGTTTCTAAATTCTATTTAGACGTGATAAATCATGTTTCTATATTCTATTTAGACGTGATAGATCATGTTTCTATATTCTATTTAGACGTGATAGATCATGTTTCTATATTCTATTTAGACGTGATAGATCATGTTTCTATATTCTATTTAGACGTGATAAATCACGTCTCTACATTCTAGATTCCTATCAAATACATTGTAGAGACGCCGATTTATCGCGTCTTTTCAATTATTTTTTTATACGCATAAAAACTCTTGCGTGGCGTTCTTTCTAAAGTTTCATAATTCATTTCAATCAAACCAAAACGTGGCGCATAACCATAAAGCCATTCATAATTGTCTAAAAGTGACCAATGATAATATCCCCTCACGTCCACCCCTTCAGCCATGGCTTTTTTCACATAAAACAAATGATCTTGAATAAATTTTACTCTTTCGACATCTTCTGTTCCTTCAGTTGTCGGCAAACCATTTTCTAAAATATAAATTGGAAGATTATATTTTTTTTGAGCCTCTTTTAAAACTTTATAAATTCCTTCCGGATAAGCAATCCATTTCATCAAATTTTCTTTATTTTCCTCAATGGTAAAACCAAAATAAATTTGATTTTTAGTGTCTAATTTTATTTTTCTCCAATTAAATTTTATTTTTCCAATTCGATAATAATCAATTCCTAAGTAATCTTGATAATCCTTAATTTTATTACCCAATAAATCTATCCGATACCATTGACTTATCTTATTTATAACATTCACCATCTTAGAATCAGATCTTTCATACCAATTATAGAGATAGCTAGTTCCCACCTGAGCTGTCGGATATTTTTCATGGATTATTTTATAAATATTCTTATAAGCGCTAGCAACATTATTTAAGGCTCGATAAAATTTAAAAGGATTTTTAAAACCGGGAGGAAAAACTCCTCCTAGAAATCCCATTCCCAAAGGCACCATCGGTTCATTAACCACGACATAAATGTCAACCAAATCCCCCAATTCCGATACTACTTTTTGACAATATCTGGTAAAAATTTCGACAGATTTTTTATTATGGAATCCATAATTTCTTTGAAACCAAATGGGACTGGTCCAGTGCCAAAGAGTTACAGTAGTTTTGATATTTCTCTTTTTTAAATCTTCTAAAATTTCCCGATAATGCGAAATGGTTTCTTGCGAAAATTCTCCTTCTTTATTTTCAATCCTGCTCCACTCTAGCGACAGACGAAAAGAATTTACTCCCAATTCATCTAAAAAGTCATGGTCATTTTTAAATCTATTCCAATAATCACAAGCTAAACCTGACTTATCAATTGTTTCTCCTTTTTCTTCCCATTGCCACCAATCCGAATTAGAATTATTACCTTCAATTTGATAAGAAGCGGTGGCTACCCCCCACATGAAGTCTTTAGGAAATTTTAAATTTTTTTTTGTTTCTTTTTGCATATTTTTTACACCCGTAGAGACGCGATTCATCGCGTCTTAATTAGACACGACAAATCGTGTCTCTACATTAAAATTATTCTCTATCTTATCTCCTTCTTTTTCCCACACTTCAGGATTTTCAATTATATATTCACGAATTTTATTCAAAGATTCATTATCGCGAATTATATGATCATAAAATCGAGGTTGCCAAGCAAAAGTTACACCCTTCATATTTTTTCTGATTTCAAATGAACATCTACCTTTATACCAACGAATAATACTTGATAATGAATCTGGATTTAGCATCGGATTACTTCCACCAGCAACACCTCCGTTTGTTTGAGACGTGATAAATCGCGTCTCTACATTATCGTCTCGAATTATTTCCAAATTCCCATGAATATGGTTAGTTTTAGACGCGATAAATCGCGTCTCTACATTATCGTCTCGAATTATTTCCAAATTCCCATGAATATGGTTAGACATAATCTGATAAATATCTAATTTTACAAATGGGAAATATCTAGGAATTTCTTGCCATAATTTATCTACAATTTTACCGACATCATTTAAAATCATTTTTCCATCAATCACCTCACCAAAAAAATGCTTATGATCTTTAGTGCAAATGGTAACAAAATACATTCCATTTTGAGAATAATCATAATTTTTTAAACGAGTAGAATCTATTTTATATTTATTTTTGAACTTGTCTGTCATTTTTATTTTAGACGCAATAAATTGCGTCTCTACAACATATTTATCAAACATCATGTAGAGATGCCGATTTATTCTATCGCTCGTGAACGACGAAATTTGTCGCGTTTCTACAATATTGTCTTTAGTCGCGATGAATCACGCCTCTACAATTTATTTTTTCAAAATTCTTTCGATATTTCCTGACATCCATTTGCGCAAAACTTCGGGAATAATCACACTACCATCCGCTTGCTGAAAGTTTTCTAAAATAGCGATAAAAGGTCGCACACTTGGAAGTACAGTATTATTGAGCATATAAACAAATTTTTTGTTTCCCTCTTTATCTACGTATTTAGTATTAAGTCGACGAGCTTGCCAATCAGTAAAATTAGAAGCACTCCCCGTTTCTCCCCAACGATTAAGTCCCGGCATCCAAGCTTCAATATCGTAAGCTCGATATTTTCCTGCACTCATATCACCCGTACAAATTTGAAGTACCCGATAAGGTAATCCCAATTCTTCATGTATTTCTTTAGAAATAGCAAACATATCTTCGTGCATTCTTACTGAAGCCTCCTCATCCGCTTTCATTAAAACCACTTGCTCTACTTTCATAAATTCATGCACACGATAAAACCCCTTAGTGTCCTTGCCATAACTGCCAATTTCACTCCGATAGCATTGCGAGTAACCCGCTACTTTTATCGGCAAATCTTCTTCTTTTAAAACATCGCCAGCATAATAAGCCAATAGCGATGGCTCAGCTGTTCCCACTAAGAATTTTTTTTCTTTTTTGGTTTTTCCATCTACCTCTTCATCGGCAGATGCTAACTGATAAATATTATCTTCCTTGGAATCATATTCTTTGCCACTGAAATATCCTGTTCCAAAAAGTGCGTTTCCTTTTACTAAAGTAGGAGGAATCATGGGCGTGTAACCCTTTTCAATCATTTTATTTATAGCATACATCATTAAAGCCATAACTAAAGAAGCTCCTTCATTTTTAAGATAATATCCTCGATAACCCGCTGTTTTTGTTCCTTTTTCCAAATCTAAAATATCCAAATTTTTTCCTATCTCAATGTGATTTTTAATCGGAAAATCAAATTTAGGAATTTCTCCCCAAACAAGGACTTCTTTATTATCACTTTCATCTTTTCCCAAAGGGGTATCAGAGGAAACAATATTGGGAACTTTTACCATTAAATTTTCAAAAGCCTCTTTTACTTCTTTAAATCTAGGCTCTAGCTCGGCTAATTCTTTTTTAATTTCAGCCCCTTTTTCGATTGTCGCTTCTTTATTTTGAGCCTTGGCCATTTCATTATTTAAATCGTTTTTTTCGGCTTGCAATTTTTCTACTTTTTGTAATAGCTCCACTCTTTCTCTATCCAACTCCAAGAGCTTATCTAAATCCAATTTAATATTTTTATTTTTAATTGCTTCTGCAATAGCCTCCTTGTTCTCTCTAATATATTTTATATCTAACATAGATTTACGTTTTAAATTTTAAAATTATTTTAATATACTTCAATAAATTGCAACCTGTTATTTTTACGATTGCTTAATTTTAAAGGCTAAATTTTAAATTTAAAATTAATTAAAAATATCTTAATTATTAAATTATGCACAGACGTGGCAGTGCCACATCTCTACATTTCGCCATTTTTTCATTCAATCATTAAAAATTGATTTAAAATTCAAAATTTAAAATTCAAAATTATTTATTCTTTTTTATTTCATTTAAAATCTTCCTTACCCCCTCGATACTTTTGTCATCCAATAAAGATAACGCAATTATTTGAGGGTTTTTCTTCTTTAACTTGTTTACAATTTTTTTAACTTCCTCAGGACTTTTTTCATCAGATTTACTCACGATCACCCATTCTTCTTTTTTTAAAAGCTTTTTATTAAATTTTCCCAATTCTTCTCTGATTATTTTATAATCCTCCAAGGGATTTTCACTATCGGCTGAAATAAAATGAAATAATATTTTGGTGCGTTCGATGTGTTTGAGAAACTTATGTCCAAGACCTTTCCCTTCCGAAGCTCCTTCAATTATCCCTGGGATATCCGCTAAAATTAATTCATAATAAACTCCCAAGTGCGGTTCTAACGTAGTAAATTTATAATTAGCCACTTTGCTTGACGCATTAGTAAGTTCGTTAAGCAGACTTGATTTCCCTACATTGGGATAACCCACAAATCCAATGTCGGCAATTAATTTTAATTCTAATCTTATCTGAGCCTCTTCTCCAATTTGACCGGGGTTGGCTTGCTCGGGAGTGGTGTTAGTGCTAGAACGAAAATAAAAATTTCCAAAACCGCCATTGCCCCCTTTTAAAATTACAATTTCTTCTCCAATTTTACTAATTTCATAATCTTTTTTATGAGTCAAATCATGCACCAATGTTCCCACCGGCACAACTACTATTCCGTCTGCTCCATTGGCTCCGGTTCTCATATTTTGTTCGCCTTGTCCACCATTTTTAGCAGCTACTAATTTTTTAGTTTTAAAAGGTCGCAATGCCCCCAAATCATTTACTCCTCTAATAATAATATTCCCGCCCCTTCCACCATCTCCTCCGGTTGGTCCCTGATTCATCAGAGTTTTAGCAAAAGCCACCATTCCATCTCCGCCTTTGCCTGCTTTGACTTTAATTGTAACATCATCTATCAACATCCCAATAATTTTGAATTTTAAATTTTGAATTCCCGCCTGCAACACTGTAGCAACTGCGGGCAGGTTAAATCAAATCTTAATTCTCAAATTTTTAATTTTTAAACATTCGCAGAGACGCCGATTTATCGCGTCTCTTCTTCTAGACGTAATGAATTGCGTCTCTACTACATCTAGACGTAATGAATTACGTCTCTACATTTTGTCATTTAATCATTTGTTATTCATTTTAAACTTGAAATTTATAATTTAAAATTACTTCTCCTCTATCGTTCTTACTGATGGGAAAATAACAGTTTCTCTGACTGAACGACCCATCATCACTGCAAATAATCGCTCACTCATTCCAAATCCAAAAGCTGGTGGCATTCCATATTCCAAAGCTTCAATAAAATCTTCATCTAACATTTGCGCTTCACTATCGCCCGCCTCTCTTAATTTCATTTGCTCCTCAAACCTTTCCCTTTGATCAATCGGATCATTTAATTCCGAAAAGCCATTGCCTAATTCACTTTTACAAGCGATGGGTTGAAAACGTAAAACTCGGTTAGGAGTAGTGGGATCTTTTTTAGCCAAGGGCGAAACTTCAATCGGATGCCCCACCAAAAAACAAGGCTGAATCAATTTCTGGCGAACTGTCTTTTTATAAATGGTGTCAATCATTCTTCCTTTACCATCTGTTTTATCATACTTTATTCCTAGTTCATCTGCCTTCTTTCTAAGCTCAGCTACAGTCACATCTGCACTCAAATCTATCTCTGTTTCTTTTTTAAACTCTGTAAAATAATCTACTCGAGGCCAAGATTCGCCCCAGTTAATTTCATTATCCTCCCAATTGGAAATCATTTTTTCTCCCAACATTTCCTTGGCGATAGCTTTGTATAGTTTTTCTGTTAGCTCCATTCCATTTTCCATATCTGCATAAGCCCAATAAAATTCAATATGATCAAACTCTTGCAAATGTTCTCTAGAAATTCCTTCATTGCGAAAAACTCTTCCAATCTCAAAAACTTTTTCATAACCTCCTACTAAAAGTCTCTTCAAATGCAACTCTAGAGAAATTCTTAAATAAAAATCTTGGTTTAGGGCATTATAATGAGTAATAAAAGGCTCCGCGTCTGCTCCCCCTGGGACACTCTCCAGTACAGGAGTTTGCACTTCCAAAAATCCGTTATCAGTTAAAACTTTTCTCACTGTCTGCCAAAACAAAGATTTTTTTCGAAATAATTCTCGGGTTTCCTCATTGCCCATCAAATCTAAATACCTTTTTCTCAAAAGCTTCTCAACATCTTTTAATCCATAATATTCCGTAGGAATAGGACGAATATTTTTGGTCAAAATTTTCCAGCTCTTTACGGCTAAAGTTTTCTCTTCTGTTTTAGTTTTAAAAAGATCTCCATTTACTTGAATAAAATCTCCCAGTTCAATATTTTTAGTAAATAATTTATATTCATCAGCTCCGATATTATTTTTATTCAAGAATAATTGCATCTTGCCACTTTCATCTTCGATATGCACAAAAGATGATCCACCCATCGGTCGCACAGACTTTACTCTTCCCACTAAGAAAACCTCTCCTTTAATACTATCAAAATTATCCAGAACCTCTTTGTTAAAATGCGTTCTTTGGGATTTTTCTGGGTAAGGATCAACATTGGCATTTCTCAGATTTGCCAGTTTCTCTAGCTTAGCTTTTAGAATATCTTCTCGCATATTTTTTTAATAAAGTTTAATTATTCCATTTCTTAGTATAAACATATACTGTATATTTAGCAAATATAATAAAAAATAACATTTTTTATAATTTTGAATTTTGAATTTAAAATTTTGAATCAAATCCCAATTCTTTAATTCTTAAATAATAGTTTTTCCAATAAGCCCTCCACAATATATTATTCAAATATTCATAATTGACTCGAAATTCAAAATTTTAAATTCGAAATTAATAACAACATCAAAAAACACTCGCATGAATACGAATGTTTTTTAGAAGTAAATTTTTTAAACGCTTATCTTTTCGCCCACTGTGGAGCACGTCTGGCTTTTTTAAGTCCTGGTTTCTTTCTTTCTACCTTTCGAGAATCTCTCATCAAGAATTTATTAGCTTTTAAAACTGGTCTTAAAGTTTCATCAAATTTCACAAGTGCTCTAGCAATTCCCAATCTAACCGCTTCCACTTGGCTGCTAATTCCTCCTCCTCGCACCAAAACAGTCACCTTAAATTTATCTGTCGTTCCCGTTTCTTTAAAAGGAGAAAGAAAAGTGGCTTGCGCGATTGTACCTAAAAAATATTCAGTCATAGCACGATTATTTACTTGGCAATCCTCTTCTCCTGCTTTATTGCTTGGGAAAATTCTAACCTGAGCCACAGAAGTCTTTCTTCTTCCGACAGCATAAAAATAATCATTCTTTTTAGAAATCTTGGCAATCTTTTTCCCCGTAGTTGGCTTTTTAGCCTTTATTTCTTTTTTCTCTGGAGATTTTTTTACAGTTGTTTTTTCTTTATTCATAAATAATTTTCATTAAACCTAAGCGGTACTAAATTTTAAAATCTATATTATGTTCCTGCGCTTCATCTTTGTATATCAAAAGCCTAGTCATCATTGCGCTACTTAATTTATTTTTAGGAAGCATTCCTTTAACAGCGGCTTCAATTAATTTTCTAGAATCTCTAGCTAATTGTTTTTCAAAACTAATTTCTTTGATTCCCCCTGGATAGCCAGAAAATTTATAATATTTTTTATCTTTAGCTTTATTACCTGTAACGATAACCCCATCAGAATTGGTTACCACCACAAAATCTCCTCCATCAATATTAGGAGTAAAACTAACTTTATTTTTCCCACTCAAAAATTTTACTATTTCAGTAGCTAATCTCCCTAAAACTTTTCCCTGGGCGCTAATTTGATAATATTTTCTTTCTTCCATAAATTTATTAGTAGTAACTAGTAATCAGTAACTAGTAATCAGTAATTATAATTTAAACTTTTGTAATTTACAATTCGTTAATTCGTTAACTATTCGATGCAAATATTAAACAAATTCAATCACTGCCATCTTGGCACTATCACTTTTTCTTTCAGTCAATTTAATTATTCTAGTATAACCGCTATTTCTTCCTTCAAATTTTTTAAAAAATTCACCCGAAAGTTTCTTCACACAAGCAACATTTAAATCCTTTCTTAACTCTCTTATTACAGTAACTTTCTTTTGTGAATCAGTTCCAGCTTTTTTAACTTTGGTAATAATCTTATCCATAAGAGGCTTCAATTCTTTAGCTTTAGCTTCAGTAGTAGTAATTTTTTCACTCAATACTAAATTAGCAACCAAACCGTGCATCAATGCCTCGCGTTGTGCCTTTTCTCTTCCGAGTGTTCTTCCTTTTACTAAATGTCTCATATTTCTTTATAGTTATATGCCTAGTTATTTTTCAATATCAATCCCAATATCCCGATAGCTTTCTTTATTTCTTTAACACCTTTTTCTCCCATTCCACTTAAAGCACCCAATTCTTCAGTTGTCAGTTTGATAATACCTTTAACTTTGGTTATCTTATTATCTTTAAGCGCATTAATTGTTCTAGTAGAAAGTCCTTTCAAATCATCGATACTTAAACTTTCATTTTCATTAACTTCTTTTTCTACACTTTCTTCTTCCTTGTCCAAGACAGCCTCATAGCTTTCTGGCTTTCCTGAGTCCTCAATTTTTTTCTTTTGGCTAGAAGTTGTTTGATCTACACCTTCAGATAAAACGGAGAATTGATTTACCAATATTCCTACAGCTTTGTTAAAAGCATCTGTCGGAGTAACGGTTCCATCGGTAAAAATTTCCAAAACAATTCTTTCGAAATCAGTTCTTTTTCCTACTCGCATATTTTCTACAGCGTAATTAACTCTTTTCATCGGAGTATAAATAGCATCAATAGAAATCCAATCAACCTCGTCTCTTTTTTCTTGTAATTCTACAGGAATATAGCCGATTCCTTTATTTACTTCTATCTCTAATTCTAAATTAGTTTTTAAACTTGTAGAATTGGCAATCACTTGATCCGTATTAATCACTTCCACTTCGGCAGTTTTTTTAATATCTTTGCCTGTAATCACTCCCTTGCCAGTAAATTTCAAACTTAATCTTACGGGCTCATCACTAAAAGATTTAAAACGAAGTTTTTTAACATTTAAAATTATTTGTACTACATCTTCAAGAATTCCTTCTACCGTAGAAAACTCGTGAGAAACACCCTTAATTTTAATCGCAGTAGCCGCTGCTCCATCTAAGGAAGATAACAGTACTCGACGCAAAGAATTACCCAATGTTGTGCCATATCCCGGAAAACAATCCTCAATAATAAATTTTCCACTGTTTTCTCCAGTTTCAATAAATTTTGATTTTTTTGGCAATGTTATTGATTGCATATTTTTAATTTTAATTAAAGACGAATTAATTTATTATCTAAAAATCTAATTATTATCGAGAATAATATTCAACTACCAATTGAGGATCAGCATTTATTCCAATGCTAGCTATATCCGGAGTAGACAAAATTTTTCCTTCAAAGTTAACAGCATCCATACTTATCCAAGAAGGAACATCTTTTTTATTCTTTAGCGCGCTAGCGATGTTTTTAAAATAAGTTTTTTCTTTTTTGGTCTCGCTTACCATAACACTATCTCCTACCTTTACCAAAGCAGATGGCACAGACAATTTTCTCCCGTTAACTTTGATTAATCCATGGTTAACCAATTGACGAGCGGCGTTTCTAGAGCTAGCTAGACCCATCCGATAGACGACATTGTCTAATCTCATTTCCAATCTTATCATTAACAAATTTCCAGTAATACCTTCTTTTCTTTGAATATCTTGAAAATGTTTTCGGAATTGTTTTTCCATAACTCCGTAAATCCTTTTAATTCTTTGTTTCATAGCTAATTGCTTTCCATATTCGCTTAGCCCTCTGCCCATTTTTTTACCATGCACTCCCGGAGCATAAGCTTTTTTTATCATCGCGCATTTAACTGAGGTGCAACGATCACCTTTAAGAAAAAGCTTTTCTCCAGCTCTTCGACATTTTTTACATCTTGAATTTAAATCTCTTGCCATATATTAATTTAGTAACTGGTAACTAGTGATTGGTAACTAGAAAACAGTGATTGGTAATTTTGTGATTAAACTTTATTAGTTAAAAATTCAAAGTACAAAGTTAAAAGTTGCAGTTATCAGTTTAAAGTTTTCGTTGTCAATTTTTAACTTTAAATTGTAACTTTTAATTTTTAATTTTAAACTTTTAATTGTCTTATGTCTTTTCCACTGATCTTCTACCGCTTCCCATCGTCTGACGAACATTCCCTCTTAACGTTCGGTTATTGGTTTTAGTTCTTTGTCCGCGACTTGGAAGACCTTTTTGGTGTCTCATCCCTCTATAACAACCAATTTCTTTCAATCTTCGAATATTCATTCGAATCTCATGTTTTAACTCTCCTTCAATCTTATATTTATCCTCAATACAATTTTTCAAACTATTAACCTGCTCAGAAGTAAGATCCTTAGCCCTAATATTTTTATCAATTTTTAATTCATCTAAAATAACTCCACTAATGGATTTTCCAATACCAAAAATATAAGTTAGAGCAATCTCTATTCTTTTATTATCGGGTATATTTACTCCTGCTATTCTTGCCATAATTATTTAGTAACTAGGAACTAGTAATTAGTAACTAGTAAATTATTTAACTTTTAAATATTATATGTGTTAATTCAAAATTCAAAGCGCAAAGTTAAAAGTTGCAGTTATCATTTCAAAGTTTTTATTGTCAATTTTTAACTTTAAATTGTAACTTTTAATTTTTAATTTTGAACTTTTAACTGATTAGACTCTCCTCGGTTTTCTCCTTCTGCAACCGTTGTGTGGGGCAGGAGTGATATCTTTAATAGAAAGCACTTCAAATCCAGCACCAGACAAACCTCGTACAGCTGACTCTCGTCCACCTCCTACACCTTTTATAAAAATCATTAATTCTTTTAAACCAAACTTCTTAACTTTTTCTGAAACGTCAGCAGCCACTTTGGTAGCGGCAAAAGGAGTGGATTTTTTGGCTCCTTTAAATCCCAACATTCCCGAGCTTGACCAACCCAAAACTGCTCCATTCATATCAGAAATAGTCACAATTGTATTATTATAAGTACATTGAATATGCGCCTGACCTTTAAAAACAGTCCGCTTTCCTTTTTTAACAGGAGCCCCATCATTTTCAACTTTGACATCTTCTGTGGCAATAGGCGCATCTTTAATTTCTTCAATTTTCTTTTCTTCTGACATAATATTTAGCTTTTTAGGTTATTAGCTTCTTGGCTTCTTAGATGTATTAGATTTATATTTAGCTTTTTAGGTTATTAGCTTCTTAAAAAATAGCTTTTTTATTTTTTGCTAAAAAGCTAAAAACTACAAGCTACAAAACTACATCCTATCCTTGTCTTTGCTTGTGCTTAGGATTAGTACAAATAACATAAACTTTCCCTCGGCGTCTGACGGTTTTACAATTAGCACATATTTTTTTAACTGATGCTCTTACTTTCATATATATTTTATAAAAAATTTTGAATTTCCAATTTCCAATTTTGAATCAAATCTTAATTTTCTAATTTTTGAATTAATACATTTGAAATTCATTTAACCTGCCCGCAGTGCTACAGCGTTTGCAGGCGGGAATTCGAAATTCTAAATTTAAAATTAATTTGCTATAGTCTCTTCGTTATCCTCCCGCGGGTTAAATCATAGGGGCTCATTTCCAATATCACCTTATCTCCCGGAAGAAGTTTAATATAGTTTACTCGCATTCTGCCTGAAATATGAGCTAAAATTTCATGCCCATTTTCCAATTTAACTTTAAAGGTTGTGCTTGGAAGCGTTTCCATCACCACACCTTCTACGGTTATTAATTCTTTCTTTTGAGTCATAATGTAGTTATTTGTACCAACACAAAAATAGAGGAGTTAATTTTATAATTAATATTTCATTCCTAATGCTTGAATAAAGGGGGAAAAATGAAAGCCTCTGATACATTTTCTATTTAATTTTAACTCATGCTACGTGTCAGTGTTTATATTATCAGATATTGGATAATTGTCAAGCAAAAATTTCACTAACGGTCACTAAGACGGCCTTAGGACAAAATAATCGAGGCCTGTCATCTCGACTAAATGAATTTATGCCTGCCCCGTTATCATAACTGGGGTACTCAGAAATTTAGGCATGGACCGCGTGTCGCTAAAGCTTTAGCGGTGGCACAGAGATCTTGATTTGAGATTTCTCCACTTCTAAATATTTGAGTACAAATATTTATTCGGTCGAAATGACATGAAGAAATATTTCTTTTTAAACTTTAATTTAAAATTTTGAATTTTGATTCAAATCTTAATATTCTAATTTTAAAGGCTAAATTTGAAATTTGAAATCAATTTTAAATGAATAAATTTTAATTTCAATCTTTTTCTTATTATATTTCGTATCTGTTTTAATCATTTAATATTTTTATATTCATTTTAAACTTTAAATTTGAAATTTAAAATTATCTTAAGGATTTATCATTCATCTAAGATTCCTGTCGGCAGGCAGGTCTCCACTTCTAAATATTTGAGTACAAATATTTATTTAGAAATTACGATTCTTATATTATCAATCCAAACATATAAGCAGGAATGAAGTAAACTGTACAATTGCCAATTTTAGAAGTTCCAAAATAATCATAGGTAATTGTAATATGGGTTTGTGAATTATATTTTTTAATAAAGTTCGCAACACCGACAGTTAATCTATCTTTCTGACCTTTGCGATATTTAACTTCTATTGAAATAATCCGACCTTCAACATCCAAAACAAAGTCCACTTCATTTTTATTATAATCTTGCCAATAGTTTATCTTAAAATCTTTTTTATAAGCACTATATCGTTTAAGCTGGCAAAAAACAAAGTTCTCCACCATCGCTCCGAGTTGCGATCGATCAACTGGAAGTTTATGCATTTTTATCAATTCATTTCGCATACCCAAATCATTGAAATACACCTTTGGCGCTTTTTTATATTCATGCGCAAAACTTGCTTTGGGATAGATAAATTCGATAAAAAATAATCCTTTAAAAACGGCTATCAAGTTGCGCACTGTTTTGATATTAAGTTGCATTTCCGCAGCCAGATTTTCAAAGGAAATAATATTGCCAATGCGAAAAGCCAAAATTTCTAAAAGTTTTTTGGAAGAAAAAAGATGTTCATCTTTCACCAGTCCTCGCATATCTTTTTCTAGAATCAACTCAATAATTGATTTTAATTTTTGCCAAATTTGCTCGCCCTCCAGCTCTCCCAGTTCTGGGTATCCACCTCGTAACATATATTCATCAAATTTTCTCGCCAAATCATCTTTTTCAAAAAAAACTCCCTGTTGTAGTTTTTTTATATCTAAACTGCTCTCAAGTGATAAAATTTCTCCCAAAAGATTATTTTTCTCTAAAAAATATCTCTCAGAAAAAGACAGTGAAAAAAAATCAAAAACAACACATTGACCCACTAGGCTTTGCGAAATTTTTTCTTGAATTTCAAGCGATGAAGAACCAGTTAAAAATATTTTTGGAATTTTTTCTTTGTCTTGATCATAAAGTACTTTTAAAAAGCTAGTCAGATTAGGAACTTTCTGAAATTCATCAAAAACATAAATATTTTCCTCGTCTTTAATGCTTTCCATAAAACCTTTTGGGTTTTCTTGAAACAACGAACGAAGCTCCAAATCCTCAAAATTAAAATATTTTATCGGCTTTTTTGTTATAGTCGGCAATATTTTTCTGGTTAAAAATGTTTTGCCTATCTGACGAGAACCCGTAATAACGATGATTTCTGGCCTATTTAACCATTTTTTAATATTGTCTACTAACCTTCTTTTATAAATTTCACTCATATAATGTATGAATTTAATATTAATTTCTGCCCTTATTGTACTGTTTTTAATAAAAAATGTCAATAGTTCCCCAAATCCCCTAAAATAGCGTTATTTACTATAATTACATCCCAACACACTTTCCCCATCAAAGGCCATTACTCAAATTTCACATCTCCTTCCAATTTTATCTGCGTGCCTTCCATTTTTACTTTTGTAGAATCGAGATTTTCGCAAGCGCCGATACTCCAAGCATCGGGAGATTTGGGACGAGCTTTGCCTCGAATGTCATTTGTAAAAGGTAAATAACTATCAGTAGAAAGATTTATTCCTGCATATCTGGCCGCCGTATCGCTTGTCTTCAAACAGAAATCTTTATTGGTAGCGTCAATAAAAGCCACAGTGGCTTGTTTGTCGTGCACGCCACCCGCAGTGTCAGCAGCGAGGTCAGAGATATTATAATCGGAAGATGCGTCAAAAGTTCCATAATATCCGTCAGTACAATTTTGGGTGATGTTGTTTTTGACATACATATTATTCGATGCCCCGCGTCTAATCGCCACGTCACAATTATAAAAAGTATTGTTGTAAACATACCAATTGCCAGCACTCGGATTAAATCCCCAGACATATCCGCTGGCGGGCTTAAAATCTTGAAAAATATTATTATAGATATAAACATCTGCTCCGGCTACCCCTCCGGAAATGACATAAGTGCTGGATAAATAATTTACTTCCCCTTTGAATATATTAGAAGATATTCTTTTGAATGAATTCTTAGTCGAGGGCAGAGATAATACAGATGTAAAATTGCTAGCGCTATATCTGTAGAATTGAATGCCCTCAATTATGACATTGCCATTGCCCGTACTATTATCCGCGGTATAAAGATTTGAGCCAAGGCCCGTACTGGATAAGGAATATTTCGTCGCGTCCCATTTACCGTTGTGTCTCTGAGACTGATTGACTTCGCTAGTAGTATTATTGGGCGTGTACATCTTGATATAATTCTGCGTGCTTGTCTTCCAAGATCTCAATATTACATTCATCGTATCCGCGCCTGTGTCATAATAACAAGGAACATTGAGTTGGTAATTTCCAATCACCAAATCTTTGGTGTTGAGATGGGTTGAATCAAAGGCACCATTGGCATTATCAGCATCCACCGCACCTTCCAATGAGGCAAAGGCATGCGTAATGGAATTCAAAGTCTGGGCCGTGCCGACGTCGGCTGGCACTCCACCTGTGGCTGTCATTAATTTCCATTGGGTTTGAGAAATTTTTTGGGTAATATAAGCCACACTCGTGGTATTGTAAGTCACCTTATCACCCACTCCGAGATTGGTGGCGGTTTGGGCATAATTGAAAGTAGCCATGCCACCGGCAATAGTGATGGTGCAAGCCCCCGTAGTAGAACAAGTGGCACCACCACTGCCGATGCTGTGATCAGTGGTGTTCTGTCCGACACTGTAGAAGATTTGTGTCGCCGTTTCATCGGCTCCTGCATCCCAAGAAACTGTCCGAACAGAACCGTCAACGTCAGTGCTAAAGGCAAAATTGGCATCCACACTCAAATCTGCTCCGAAATCTCTAGCCATTTTATCTTCGGGAGATAAATGTAAATCTTCACTACCACTGGTGGTAGAAATAAATTTAACGGTAGCATTGATTTTGGAATTTGATCCCAGAGCGGTGGCATCAGAGGAAATATTGTTAGTGGAAGAGGTAGCGTAATTTAAAGGCGTTGAAAGATGAGAAGTACAATAACCATAAGTACCACTAGAATTTACAACATTATTTTTAGCGACAACATCATAATAACTATTTTGATTTATGCCACAGGTGCCGTTTCCATATAATGTATTATTGTACACAAATGCCCCATTATCTCCAACGCCACCAACATTTATAGCATCTGATTTCCAGCCATAAGCGACATTATTCACAATATAAATCATACTCGGAATTGACGTATTGGTACTATTGCCTACATAAACGGCGTTCCCCGAATTGGTCGCACCAGAATCTTTTAGAATATTTTGCAAGATCATCGCATTGCGATTATCAGCTCCCACTGCGATTGCATCATAATAATCAGCATTATACTGCTGATTAATCTGTAAACCAGCAATAACAACATTGTTATTATTAATTCTTAAAGCATCTGCTACTGCACTGTTAGAGAGGCTATACTTCCCCGTGTCCCATTTCCCGCTATGCCTCTGCGAATTATTACTCTCCGTCACCGTATTATTCGGCGTATAAATTTTAATATAATTGGGCACAGCGGTAGTGTAATTTTGCACAGTCACCGCCGTCGTGTCGGCGGCACTGTCATAATAACATGGGATATTGATTTGGTAATTGTTAGTATACAAATCACTCGTACCAAGAAGTGTGCCCGCACCGGAGGAGGCGGAATTCAAAGAAGAATAGACGTGCTTGATCGAAGTGACAGCCGTGGAAGTGATGTTGGTGGGAGTGGTGCCTGTCACCGTAACCACATTCCAAACGGTGGTGGAAGTTTTGCTTGATATGTAATATGAAATGGCGTTAGCGATCATCACATCCCCAACCCCGATATTAGCAGTTTGCCCCACATCAAAAGTGGCCGTACCGCTGGCAATGGAAACATTCGGTGTGCCGGTCTTCAAGTCCGCGGTGGATTGGCCGACGGAATAATAGACGGCATTAGCCGCTTCATCCGCGCCGATGTCAAAACCGGGAGTGGCGATTCTAGTCTGGCCGTCGATGTCGGTGGTGATTGGCAAATTAGCATCCGCGCTCAAATCCACGCCGGAATTTTTGGCGGCGGTGTCGGTGGGAGCGAGGTGAAAATCTTTGTTGGCAGTGTCGGCGAAAGCCACGGTGGCTTGTTTGTCATGCGCCCCACCAGTGTTGTCGGCAGCGATGTCGGAGATGTTGTAGTCGGAGCTAGTAAAAGTTCCAACATATCCATCGGTACAATTTTGCACAATATTATTCTTAGCTACCACTGCCGCAGCACTATAATTATTGATTCCATAACCCACAATATTATACACAGTATTGTTATAAATATAATATGTTCGAGTTCCTTTTACAGCGTTTATGCCTATTCCACTTAGCGATGAACCGGAAAAATCATAAACAATGTTATTATAAATTTTAACTACTGAACCTGCTGTCGGAGTTAGTCCCGTAGCAGAAATACCACTATGTAAATTGCCGTCGCTATATGATCCCAAACCCCTAAAAATATTTCCACTAAACGTTATGTTTTCTATCCCTCCCGCACCAGTAAGATAAATGCCTGACGAGTTTCCAACATTATTACTATTGTAGAATTGAATTCCATCAATGACAATATTGTCAACTGATATATACAGACTGTATGAAATGTTCTCCATTCTAAAAAATCCGCTGTCCCACTTCCCCCCGTGCCTTTGACTCGTCCCTACTTCAGTTGTCGATACAGGGGTATAAATTTTAATAAAGTCCTGTTGCGCAGTGGTCCAACCAGTAATTATTACTGATGTCGTATCCGCTGTCACTCCATTAGCATAACAAGCCAAGTTCCACTGTTCATTGTTGGTAACTAAATCACGATTGCCTCCGTTAAAAGTTATCGGGATACTCGTATTTTTGGTGCCCGCTTCCGCTAAACTTACACTGGTATAAGCTCGATAAATACTGTATGTATCATTGATAGTAATGTCGCTGGGAGTAGCTCCTGTATGAGTTTGTAGGTTGTAGCTGGTAGCACTATTTCTGCTGCTGATGAATAATATAGTATCACTAGCATCAATGGTTTGATCCGTACCACCTGTATCGATGAGGACAGCGTCCCCGACTCCAATAGTGTCAGAGAGAGCATTGCTAAAAGTGGCCACTCCACTGGTGATTGTCACAGTTCTAGCGTGGGAAGTATCACTTTCCAAAACTGCTGTGGCGCTCGGAGCGACCGAGCGATAAATCTGGGTGGCGGTTTCATCGGCTCCGATGTCCCACGCGTTCACCGCCGCGATTCGACCCGCACCGTCGATGTCGGTAGTGAAAGATAGACTGGTGTCGGCAGAGAGATCCGCACCTTTATTGATGGCATCCGTATCAGTAGTGGCCAAATGAAAATCTTCGGCGCCGGAAGTAACATTGGTGAAAGCCAATGTTTTATTGATGTAATAAGTGTTGAGAGGCGGAGCCGTAGCATCTTTGGAAAGATTATTGGTGGAAGAAGCATCGAAAGTGCCAGAATAGTCAGTTCCATTATTGTAGGCAATGTTGTTTTTGAGAATTACCGTAGCATTTGATCGAGCAATACCTACAGCGCAATTATAGATAGTATTATTGTATATGTATTGATTCGTATAACTGCCCGTTGAATTGATTCCGACTGAGCCAGTTACATTAAAATTATAAATAATATTGTTCCATATTTTATTAGAAGTGGCGATATTTATCCCCAAATGTGTCCCTGTTGTATAACTACCCCTACCCCGAATAATATTATTTGATATTTCTATGCCTGTATTAGGAGAGTAGACATATAAACTGACCTTGGCTGAATTATCAGCATATTGGTATATTTGTAATCCATCAATATGAATGTAACTAATTGAAATTTGCATATTGTGGGCATTAGTTGATATTTTAAGATCATATTTAGTATCATCCCATTTCCCAGCATGTCTTTGGGTCTGATTGACTTCACTGGTCGTGTTGTTGGGCGTATAAATCTTAAGATAATTCTGTGCTCCCGTCGTCCAAGATTGCACGGTGACAGCCGTAGTGTCCGCTCCGCTGTCATAATAGCAAGGAATGTTGAGTTGAAAGTTGCCCGCCATTATATCTTTGGTGTTGAGATGCGACGCATCAAACGCCCCCGAAGCAGTGCCGGCATCCACGGCGCCTTCGAGAGATGCAAAGGCATGCGCGATGGAAGTGACGCTCGCGTTGATGACGGCCGTTGGCGTGCCACCCGTCGCAGATATACAACTCCAAATGGTAGAGGAAGTTTTAGCCGAAATGTAACAAGTGCCACCCGTGTACGTGACCAGATCCCCCACGCCCATATTGGTGGCGGTTTGGGCGGTGTCAAAAGTCGCCATCGTACCCGCTACCGTGACCAACGGCGTACCGGTTTTGTGGTCAGTGGTGTTTTGCCCGACACTGTAAAATATTTGTGTGGCGGCCTCGTCGGCGCCGATGTCCCAACCGAGAGCGTTTTGATTTCTGGTTTGAGAGTCAATGTCGGTGGTGAAAGCGAAACTGGTGTCGGCGCTCAAATCCACTCCGGAATTTCGTGCAGCGGTGTCAGTCAAAGCTAGATGAAAATCTTCAACGCCGGCCGTAGTAGAAATAAAAACCACCGTGGCTTGTTTGTCATGCGCGCCACCCGTCGTGTCGCTGGATAGATTGGAAATGTTGTAATCAGAAGAGGAATCAAAAGTACCATAATATCCATCCGTAGCGCCTTGCACTATATTATTTTTAGCGATAACCGTGGAAGAATAAGTTATTTTAAGTCCAGCCTCGGCATTATAAATAGTGTTGTTATATATATAAAAGTTTCCTCCATCCATAATAATAGCTCTATCTTCCGCCGTCCCGCCGGTTATGTTATAAAAAGAATTATTACTGAATATAGCGTTCTTGGTCGTCTGATAGATATCCTTAAAAGCATACATCGTGCCAACTCCGGACACTTGAGCCACAACAATATTCTTATTGATTGTCAACAAAGAATTAGCGTTATTTAAACTGGTATATATTATGGCGGTATCAGCACCCGATGTTGTATTGGTATTTTTTAGTTGAATACCTTCAAGCATGATATAGGAGCTATTGAGTTGGACGGTTGTAGGACTGGCCGATACTAAACGATATTTTGCATCGTCCCACTTCCCGCTATGCCTTTGCGAATTGTTACTCTCGGTCGTCGTATTATATGGCGTATAAATCTTGATGTAATTGGGCACAGCCGTGGTGTAGCCAGAGACTGTCACAGATGTCGTGTCGGCTGCACCGTCATAATAGCAAGGGATGTTGATTTGGTAATTGTTAGTGTATAGATCAGTTGTGCCAAGGAGTGTGCCGGCACCGGAAGAGGCAGAGTTAAGTGAAGTGTAAACATGCTTGATGGAAGTCACGGCCGTGGACGTGATGTCAGTTGGCGTAGCACCCGTATTGGTAACCACATTCCAAACAGTGGTGGAAGTTTTGCTTGATATGTAATATGAGATAGCGTTAGCGATCATAACATCCCCAACCCCGATGTTCCCAGTCTGCGCAACGTCAAAAGTAGCCACGCCCGAGGTGATGGCGACATTGGGCGTACCGGTTTTCAAATCCGCCGTGGATTGCCCGACAGAATAGTAGACAGCATTAGCCGCTTCATCGGCGCCGATGTCCCAGCTGGGGGTAGCACTTCTGGTCTGGCCGTCGATGTCGGTGGCAAATGGCAGATATGCGTCCGCTGATAAATCCGCGCCGGAATTTTTGGCGGCCGTGTCAGTGGGGGCGAGGTGAAAATCTTTGTTGGCAGTGTCAGCGAAAGCCACGGTGGCTTGTTTGTCATGCGCCCCACCAGTGTTGTCTGAAGCGAGATCGGAAATATTATAGTCGGAAGCGGAATTGAATGTGCCGTCATACCCATCGACACAGTTTTGAACGATATTATTTTTGGCCACCATGCCAGAGATTCCCCGAAGAGCGATGTGACAATTATAGAAAGTGTTGTTGTAGACATACCAATTGCCCGCCGCCGGATTTATCGTCCAAAAATAACTGGAGGGCGATCTAAAATCTTGAAAAACATTATCGTATATATTTACATTCAAACTGGCACTTCCACCACTTATTCCATAAGCAGAGCCAAAGTTATTGTCACCCTTGAATATGTTGGCAGATATCCTGGAAAATGCAGCTGGGTTAACAGTTATTATAGAGGTATAACCATCTGCGGCATATTTGTAAATCTGAAGACCCTCGATTACTAAATCGATATTCCATGAATTTATATTCTGACCTAGACCCGTGGCGTTTATGGAATATTTCGTGTTGTCCCACTTCCCACTATGCCGTTGCGTCTGATTAGCTTCACTTGTCGTGCTCACCGGCGTGTAAATCTTAATATGGTTTTGTGCACCTGTTGTCCAGCTTCGGACATACGCCCCGACATCCGGACCACTATCATAGTAGCAGGGCACATTAAGTTGATAATTGCCCGTCACCAGATTATTCGTATTGAGATGCGATGAATTACCGGCTGAAGTAGAAATAGAGTCCGCATCAAGGGCTGTGCTCAAAGCTGAAAAAGCGTGCGCGATGGACGTGACATTTGCACCGCTGGCCACCGTTGGTGTACCACCAGTTGCACTAACACAAGACCAAACGCTAGTAGAAGTTTTAGCAGAAATATAACAAGTCCCACCAGTGTAAGTGACCAAATCCCCCACGCCCATATTGGTAGCTGTTTGAGCGGTGTCAAATGTGGCGGTCGTGCCACTAACGGTGACCGTTGGGGAACCGGTTTTGTGATCAGAAGTATTTTGACCGACGCTGTAGAATATCTGCGTGGCTGTTTCATCCGCGCCGATGTCCCAAGCATTGATGCTCGCATTTCTCGAAGCGCCGTCGATATCGGTAGCAAATGGTAGATTAGCGTCCGCTGACAAATCCGCCCCAGAATTTTTGGCCGCCGTATCAGTGGAGGCGAGATGAAAATCTTCACTACCAGAAGCGGTGGAAGTAAATGCCACTGTTTGATTTATTTTAGCGTTCGTTCCTGTTGCCGTACCGTCCTTGGAAAGATTGTTGGTCGAACCGGCTCTGGACGTACCGCTAAAATCCACGCCGTTGTTGTAGGCGATGTTGTTGGAATAATAGGCATCGGCGTCTTGTAAAATTCCCGTGTCACAACCATAAACAGTGTTATTATAAACCACCGGCGTCTTATCTTGAGTATATTGGTCTAACCTAATACCATACGAACCGGCATAAGTAAACCCGTAAATGATGTTATTGTAAGCTGATACGCTAGCTACATTACCAAACCAACCAATTCCTTGTCCAGCAGCAGTGAAAGTTCCACTTCCCCAAATAATATTATTACTGATAATTTGACCTTTAGCACCGTATATAACATTTGACCAAATTCCTCCATAACCGACTGTTTTTATCTGTAATCCATCTATGCGAATATATTGATTAGCAACATATATGGCTTTCCCGCTCGCACCAGAGCTGATTAGCATATTATATTTCCCACTATCCCACTTCCCACTGTGCCTCTGCGTCTGATTGACTTCAGTGGTCGTACTCACCGGTGTATAAATCCGAATATAATCCTGCGCTCCCGTCGTCCAAGATCGCACCACCACCGCAGTAGTATCCGCTCCACTATCATAATAACACGGCACATTGAGCTGATAGTTGCCCGCCACTAAATCTTTAGTATTCAAATGCGTTGCATCAAAAGCGCCCGTAGCCATGTCGGCATCCACGGCGCCTTCGAGAGATGCAAAGGCATGCGCGATGCTCGTAACACTTGCATTAGTGGCAGCGGTCGGCGCGCCACCCGTCACACTAAGACAGGACCAAACGGTGGTAGAAGTTTTAGCGGAGATATAACACGTGCCACCCGTGTACGTGACCAAATCCCCCACGCCCATATTGGTAGCTGTTTGGGCGGTGTCAAAAGTCGCCGTCGTACCACTGACTGTGACCAATGGCGAACCGGTTTTGTGGTCAGATGTGTTTTGTCCGACACTGTAAAATATTTGTGTGGCGGCCTCGTCGGCGCCGATGTCCCAGCCCTCACTGCGTAGATTGCGGGTTTGAGAATCGATGTCGGTGGAAAAAGCCAAATTGGTGTCGGCGGAGAGATCCGCCCCTTTGTTAATTGCATCCGTATCAGCGGCCACCAAATGAAAATCTTCGGCGCCGGCAGTGGTGCTAGTAAAAGCCAAAGTTTTACTAGTGTAATAAGTGTTGAGTGGCGGAGCGGTGGCATCTTTAGAAAGATTGTTGGTGGAGGTGGAATGGAAAGTGCCGGAAGAGAAATCATAAGTAGTATTGTTATAAGAAATATTATTTTTAGCAATAATATCAGTATTACCAGTAGTAATCCCGTATGTACCGCCATATACAATATTATTATAAACCCTTGCGCTACCATTATTATTATTTGTTATATATATTCCATCACCGCCATTAGCAAAACCATAAACAATATTGTTCCAAACATCAATATTGGTTTGGGTAGAATTACAAAAAATCGCTTCAACAGGCGCTGCACCTGAATATCGCAAAATATTATTGGAAATTGCCATATTAGAGCCAATCATTATAATAACTCTTCTCGCCACTGTGGCTTGCGATTCCAATTGCAGTCCGTCTATTTTCACATTATTAACATAACTGACAGAAATATTACCCAAAGTTGTGACGAGACGATATTTCGTGGCGTCCCACTTCCCGCTATGCCTTTGCGAATTATTACTCTCCGTCGTCGTATTATACGGCGTATAGATTTTGATGTAATTGGGCACCGCCGTGGTGTAACCAGAAACTGTCACGGCAGTCGTATCGGCGGCACTGTCATAATAGCACGGGATGTTAATCTGATAATTGTTAGTATATAAATCAGTCGTGCCCAGCAAAGTGGACGCACCAGAAACAGCAGAATTCAAAGAAGTGTAAACATGTTTTATCGAAGTAACCGCCGTGGAAGTGATGTTGGTGGGCGTGGCTCCCGTGACTGTGACCACATTCCACACGGTAGTGGAGGTTTTACTCGATATATAATAAGAAATGGCATTCGCCACCACCACATCCCCCACGCCAATGTTCCCTGTTTGCGCCACGTCAAAAGTGGCCACGCCAGCAGTGATGGCGACATTAGGCGAGCCTGTTTTCAAATCCGCGGTGGATTGGCCAACAGAATAATAGACCGCGTTGGCCGCTTCGTCTGCGCCGATGTCCCACCCAGGAGTGGCGCTTCTGGTCTGGCCATCAATATCAGTGGTAAAAGGCAAATTAGCATCCGCGCTCAAATCCGCACCGGAATTTTTAGCTTGCGTGTCGGTGGGAGCGAGGTGGAAATCTTTGTTGGCCGTGTCAGCGAAAGCCACGGTAGCTTGTTTGTCATGCGCCCCACCCGTGTTATCAGAGGCGAGGTCGGAAATGTTATAGTCGGAAGAAGAATCAAAAGTCCCACTATAACCATCAGTGCAATTTTGGGTAATATTGTTTTTAGCAATAATTGTTCCCGTATCTCTTCTAATGCCTATATTGCAGTCATAAATAGTGTTGTTGTATCCATATAGATAAGCAGCAGAAGCACTAGCATTAACTATTCCTGATACGTAATTACCCGTGCCATGCCATCCGTAAATAATATTATTCCAAATCAAAACTGTTCCCGATCCCCAATGTTTTCGAACTCCCTGCGAGGCAGTAAGTGAATTAGTTGAAGTTTCTTTAATTATATTATTGGAAATATTTACAAGTCCACCTACACCCTGATCACGAACGGCATTGCTATCATTATTATTTTGGCAATCCTTAGATATTTGCAGACCATTTATAGTCATATATGAAACTTCGTTGGTTATTGCTCTCCAACTACCGCTATCTACAGTTAAGTTATATTTTCCCATATCCCACTTCCCCCCGTGCCGTTGACTCGTCCCCACTTCGGTTGTGGTTACGGGAGTATAAATTTTAATAAAATCCTGTTGTGCAGTGGTCCAACCAGCCACTGTTACACTGGTCGTATCCGCTGTCACTCCATTAGCATAACAAGCTAGATTCCACTCTTCATTGTTGGTCACTAAATCGCGATTACCACCATTGAAAGTTATCGGAATGGAAGTATTTTTCGTCCCCGCTTCGGCCAAACTCAAACTGGTATAGGCACGATAAATACTGTATGTATCATTGATAGTAATGTCGCTGGGAGCAGCTCCTGTGTGAGTTTGTAGATTGTAGCTGGTAGAAGAATTGCGGGCACTGATAAATAATATTGTATCGGATGCATCAATGGCGTTACTTGTTCCGCCTGTGTCAATCAAAACTGCATCCCCCACTCCAATATCGTCAGCCAGAGCCACACTGAAAGTCGCCACGCCACTAGTGAGCGTCACTGTGCGAGCGTGCGATGTGTCACTTTCCAAAACTGCTGTGGCGCTTGGTCCGACCGAGCGGAATATTTGCGTAGCGGTTTCATCCGCCCCGATGTCCCACGCATTCACCGTCGCACTTCGGCCCGCGCCGTCGATATCAGTGGCAAAAGGCGAATAAGTATCGGTTGCTAAATCAATACCAGAATTTCGCGCGGCCGTGTCAGTGGAGGAAAGATGAAAATCATCATTAGTTTCGTCAATGAAAGAAAAAGTTTGAGAAATTTTATTATTTGATCCTGTGCCGATATCATCTGTCCCATCAGTAGCATTATAATCTGTTCCCGTAGTAAAAGTTCCATAATAAGCATCGGTGGCTCCTTTGACAATATTATTTTTTGCCACAGCAGCGGAGCTTCCTCCATTTTTATAAAGACCACCATAACAATTAATGATTGTATTGTTATAGATATAGTGATCGCCAGCTCCAAAAAAAATAGCTTGAGGAGTACCGGTTACTCTGGCAAAATCATACACTATATTATTGAAAATTTTAATCACTCCGCTATTAGGAGAATAGCCACTGGTTGCGATACCGGCGCTCCCAGGATCAGTCCCGCTGAGTTGACCTCGAACAATATTATTTTTTATAGTTATTTCTCCCCCCGCCACTATCGAGCTGTTATAAGCTTGGATTCCTACGGAACCAGAACTGTCAGAAGAAGTAACTTTAATTTGTATTCCATCAATTACTAAATATTTTATATTGTAATATATTCCTGCTGAATTATTCCCAATACTTATATAGTATTTACTCTCATCCCACTTCCCACTGTGCCGTTGACTCGTCCCTACTTCAGTCGTGCTTACAGGAGTGTAAATTCTCATATACCGCGTCGAGTCCGTCGTCCAACTATCGATAGTAGTCATCGCCGTATCCGCCGTCGTCCCAGCCGCATAACAAGCGAAGTTCCAAACTTCATCATTGGTCACCAGATTTCTATCGCCACCATTAAACGTAATCGGAATATTGGTGTTTTTTGTCCCCGCTTCGGCATTGGAAAGAGAAGTGTAAGCGCGATAAATACTATAAGTGTCGTTGATAGAAATATCCGATGGAGTAGCACCTGTATGAGTTTTGAGCGTATAACTGGTAGAACTGGCACGGGCGTGGATGAATAACAAAGTGTCCGAAGCGTCGATAGTTTGATCTGTCCCTCCTGTATCTATGAGAACTGCATCTCCAACTCCGATATTGTCAGGAAGTGCAGCTGAAAAAGTAGCGGTGCCAGAAGTAACTGTCACCGTGTTGGCGTGCGAACTATCTGTCGCCAAAGTTGCCGTGACACCGGAAGCGACCGAGCGGTAAATCTGAGTGGCGGCCGACGCCAAAGAGGCGGAAGAAAGTCCGATTATCGTGAATACTAGGATTAATAATAGTTTTTGAAATTTGGACATTATGAATTTAATTTTGTAATTTTTAGAATTTTTAATTTTTGTAAATAAATCTGAATTTTTTAATTTTGCAATATGCAGACTCTACAAATTTTGTGCATCTCTCTTCTAAATCACAGTTTATAGAATTTTTAATTTTGTAATTTTTGTAATTTTATAAATAAATCTGAATTCTTAATTTTTAAAAATTAGAAATTTGAGCATTATTTAAAAATTAAAAATATAAAAATTAAAAATTATTATCAGAATCCCACTGCTTCATTGTTATATTAAATACTCAATATTCATTCAATAATCACTATCAAAATGTTCAATTGAATGTTAATTTATCGGATATTGAATGAGTATTGGTTATTGAGTGTTGATTATTATTTTATCTTCTCCACAATCTCCCACCCGAAAACCTTGTCCGTAAACGGTTGACCTTTAAGAAGTGAGTTGGGGTCGGAGAAATTGATTTTTTCTAGATTAATCTTATACTTTCTGGCGGCGAGGGTTTCTTTTTGTGGTGGAGCGTCTTTTTCCTTTTTCAATCGGTCTTGTTCTTCTTTAGGCAAGGTTTTGATGTTGATATCTTTTTCAACAGGAGCCATCAGATCGGTTGCCTCCGTTTCATTGAGTTTCATCTTTAAGATTAAAAAGCTGACTTTTTCGGTATCGGACCACTGGTGGTCTTCGGGATAGAGTCCGAGAGCATAGCCTTTTTTAATAGAAGTTTTTTTGTCTTCGGCGGGATCGGGCATAGTATTGTCATGGATGGAAACCAAGACTTGATAGGTTTTAATCTCTCCGTTATTGCCTAGTTTGCCGTGGAAGAATAGTTTATTTACTCCCCAAAAGATGCCCCAAAGCAGTCCAGCCACGAGGATAATGACCCCGATGATAAACAAGATTAGTCTCCAAGCTTGAGCGATTTTTCTTAGTATTTTCATAGATTTTTTAAGTTAAATTATTATTGATTTACTATTTCATTATATCATAAAAGATGAGTAATTCATCATCAATCAACAGTCATCGGCTACTTTGCGCATCTCTCTTTTAAATCACAGCTTGTAGAATTTTTAATTTTGTAATTTTTGTAATTTTATAAATAAATCTAAATGTTTTAATTTTGAAAAATTAGAAATTTGAGCATTATTTAAAAATTAAAAATGTAAAAATTAAAAATTCATCCTCAAAATCCCACACTAGCGCCGTTATTATATTCAGCCTGAACTTGTAACGGGGTCAGCGCGTAGTTGAAAATTTTAACGTTGTCGATTTGACCATTGAAACGTCCGCCATTGTAACCACCTAAGCGACCGATGGAAAATGGTTGAGCGTCACCGGCCCCACTGACTGTCTGTGCCACTGTTTTTACCAAAATACCATCTTTATATAATTTTATATTCGTACCATCATAGGTTGCAATCAACTGTGTCCAAACCCCAGCCGGAAAATTAGTCGAATTATAAACTTGCGTCGAACAAGCATATTGATAGGTGGTCCCATTGCCAATCCACGCACTCCAACTACTGTCTCCACAAACAGCATTATAAATCGCGCAAATCAAATAGCGTGATTGATAGCTGGCACCCCCAGCACCTATCCCCCCTACGGGACACTGCGAATTAGTATATGAGCCAGATGGCTTTATCCACACCACCGTACTACCAGCCGTGCCAGAAGAAATAGTGCTATTGGCACTAACATAATCATCCGTTCCATCAAAATTCAAAGAAGCGTTATATTTGCCGGTGCGGCCGTTGTACCAAGGAGTACTGGCAGAGGCTGAGCAAGTACCATTACCAATCGCAGTCGTTTGCGTGCCACTCGTGCCCAAATTGATGGTGCCGTTGTTGCCATTGGTTGTTTCGTCATGCACCGTCGCACCCGTACATTCATTGAGGCGCCACTCGGCGATTGGTCCGCCTTTGTTGAAATCCCACGCGATCTGCGCCGGCGTGCGGGCGTAGTTAAAGATTTGGACTTGGTCGATTGAACCAGAAAAATTCCACGGACTATAATTGGAGGATATGCCGAATGTTAATGGTTGACTATTAGAAAACCCTGTCGATGGTATACTCGTAACATCTGAAGCAACATTAATCCCATCTACAAATAATTTATTTGAAACGCCAGAAGTGAGAACACATTCGGCATAATGCCATTTACCATCATTATAAGTAGTTGTCGACCAAATATCTGAAGAATTAGAGCCATTTTGCTGAATCAGGCAATCAATCGTATTATCTGACTTAATAAATAATTCATAACCTTGATAATTTGGACCGGTATTAGAATTTCTTTTAGAAATAATAGGTTGTTCGGCGTCTCCGGTGTTAGAAGATATTTTAAACCATCCTCCGAAACTAAAATTACCATTATCTGCAATATCCAAGACACTATTATTGGCCACTGAGACATAATCATCCACCCCATCAAATCCACAACCCGAACCAAATTTGCCGGGCACAGAGCAATCCATCCCGCTCGCATTCGCACCCCAGTGTGTCGTGCCGTCATTGCCGTTGCCGCTCGTGTCATAAATCGTTTTGGCATCACCCGCCACTTTTTCATCCATCTTCCATTCCCCGACAGGTTTGTCGCACTGCGCGGTGTCTCCTGGGATGCAATAATCTTTGGCCGTTCCCGTCACAGTTGTGCCGTTGTTATTGCGACTGGCATCATTGCCCGCGCTCAAGGCGGAGTTGTTGTTGTAGAGAGTTTTAATCTGCGAATCCGAGAGAGCGTAGTTGAAAATCTTGGCATCGTCCATTAAACCATCTAGGTATCCAAAAAAATCATTACCAAAATATACACTATTTGCCGATGCTTGATAGGCATGGGTGGCATCATCTTGATATGTGCCAACAGATGTCCCATTTATATAGACTGTCCACAAATTGCTGGAATTAAGAACAAGAGAAACGAAATACCAAGAATTATTGACCATAGCTGTTGTCACTCTATCATTGCCGTCAATAAAAAATCTGTAATTATTTGTATTGGCCGTTCTAGATATTGCTATGAATGGGTTTGGAGCGGACAAGATATTGACCCATTGAAAAACCCCTTTGTCAGAAGTCGGCGTTGAATTGGATTTCAGCCAAAAAGAAACAGACAGTTGCGTTAAGGCTGTCCCATTTTGTGTCGCGCTCACATAATCATCCGTTCCATCAAACTCTATCGCCCCGCCGAATTTCCCGCCTTTGTCCCACATGGCCGTGGTGGTTGGATTAGTACCAATCCCGCCGGCATTCAGCGTGCCGTTCAAAGTCGCCCCGCCCGAGCCGGCGTTGTGTGCCAAGCTGCCAAAGCCTTCATTGAAATCATAATCCGCCACGGCCGGCGTGGTGATGGCTGACGCGCCGCCAACCGATCCACCCGTTTGCGCCTCCCAAAATTCATCCGCCCCGATGTCCCACTTGTTGGCTTGGCGCGAGGCAACATCAATGTCAGTGGTGAATCTCAAATTAGCGTCGCCGCTTAAGTCTATTCCGCTGTCTTTGGCCGCCGTATCACTCGATGAGAGATGAAAGTCTTCGGAACCGGAAGTGGTGGAAATAAAAGCTACAGTTTGATTACGACAACTATGTCCACCGCAATCGGTGGCGCCGGAGTTGGGGGAGGTGGCGTCGGAAGAAAGATTATTAGTAGAAGACGCATCAAAACTGCCATCATAATCCTTGGTAGTATTACTATATGAAATATTGTTCTTAGAAACTACTCTTCCATTATTTCTATATATTCCCGTAACATTATTATTGACAGAATTATTATAAACAAATGCGTTGGAAGCATTTAAAAACATTCCTATACTTTGAAAACCATAAATGATGTTATTCCAAATATATAAATTTACTAAACTATTGGTTATGTATAATCCATAATGAGTTCCGGTTGAATTATTTATGCCCTTAAAAATACAACCTGAAACATTAAAGTCACCTGCTCCAGCAGATGTACTTAGTCGTATTCCTATTGCAGTAGAGCCATCACGCGTAGCTTCAATTTGTAAGCCGTCTATTCTTACATAGCTCATGTAACTATAAATAATATTTGCATTGGATATTTCCAATCTATATTTTCCATCATCCCACTTTCCCTGATGCCGCGCTATTGGTGTCGTGTATATCCTAACATAATCATCAGCGCCGGTGGTGAAACCATTAATCGTTACCGCTGTCGTATCCGCACTCGTCCACGCTCCATCAATCTTGGCCACGGCCGAAGCGGGATTGCCGTTGTCGGCGATGACCACGCTGTTACCGGCCGTGACTTGGACGGTTTCACCCGTTTGAAAAGTGCCACTGATATTTTCCAGAAGAATTTGCGTAGCACTGGCATGCACCACAGTCGCTGTGGCATTGCTGGTGAGGCCCGTCACACTGGCGTTGTCAGCGATGGTGCCTGTTTTGCCGCCGTGCGCGAAAACTCGAGTCGTGGCAGCGGTGAGATTGGACGCCACGCCCACATTCCAAGAATTGAGCGACGAATAATCCCCGCCTGTTTGCATCACGGTTGGCGCAAATTCCACCGTGCCTTCGTCGGCCCCGATGTCCCAACCCGCACCCGCAGGATTTCGCATTTGTCCGTCAATATCCTGCCGTAAAGACGCGATTAATCGCGTCTCTACACTGAACGCGGCATCATCACTTAAATTGGCACCCACACCTCGCGCCGCTGTATCAGTTTGAGATAGGTGAAAATCTTTGTTGGCAGTGTCGATGAAATCCAACGTCTTATTTACATAATAAGTATTATACGCCGGCGCCGTGGCATCCTTGGAAAGATTATTGGTGGAAGCAGAATTGAAATATCCGGTACCGCTTGTTACATAATCCGTACCATTGTTGTAAGCAATATTATTTTTTGCAATAGCGCTACTGCTAATGGGAACCTTTATACCAGATGCATTGCCATATAGAGTATTATTATATAAATAAATATTATTCGTATAAGCCAAGGAAATTCCGGCACCACCTGAAGAATTGAATCCATAAACAATATTGTTCCATATGTACATATTGCTTGGGTTGGAAACATAATACGGATATATTGCATAATTATTGCTGGCCGAACCGGATATAGCCCCTTGAATAATGTTATTTGAAATATAATTATTCTTTCCTCTTATTCGAAGACCAGCCTGACTATAATTAGTCGCAATGAACTTTATCTGTAAACCATCTATTACAACATTATTATCAATAGAATCAAGAATGGTTACATAAGTAGCGTCAACTTCCAACCTATATTTCCCGCTGTCCCATTTCCCTGCGTGCCTTTGACTGGTCCCTACTTCAGTAGTACTTACAGGAGTATAAACTTTAATAAAATCCTGTTGCGCAGTCGTCCATCCACTGACTGCCACCGCTGTCGTATCTGCCGTCGTACCATTAGCATAAGCCGCAATGTTCCATTGCTCATTATTGGTGAAAAGATTTCTGTCCCCACCGTTGAAAGTCATCGGAATGCTCGCATTCTTCGTCCCCGCTTCGGCCAAGCTCAAACTGGTGTAGGCGCGATAAATGCTATAAGTATCATTGATAGCGATGTCGCTGGGTACGGAGCCATTGTTAGCTTGTAGGGTGTAGCTGGTAGCACTATTTCTGCTACTAATGAATAATATCGTGTCTGACGCATCAATGGTTTGATCCGTGCCACCGGTGTCAATCAAAACAGCATCCCCTACGCCGATAGTGTCAGAGAGAGCATTACTAAAAGTGGCGACTCCGCTGGTAAGCGTTACCGTGCGAGCATGTGATGTGTCACTTTCCAAAACCGCCGTGGCACTGGGAGCGACGCTACGGAAAATTTGGGTAGCAGTTTCATCCGCCCCGATGTCCCACGCGTTGATGGCGGCATTCCTCGGCGCGCCGTCGATGTCGGTAGTAAAAGATAAACTGGTATCAGCGGATAAATCCGCACCTTTATTGATCGAATCCGTATCAGTAGTGACTAAATGAAAATCTTCGGCGCCGGAAGTGACATTGGTGAAAGCCAAAGTTTTATTGGTGTAATATGTATTAAATGGCGGGGCTGTACCATCTTTGGAAAGATTGTTGGTGGAAGATACTTCGAAAGTACCTGAATAATCTGTAACATTATTGTAGGCGACGTTGTTTTTGGCAATTATATGACCCCAGGATATACCCAAGCCTACAGATAAACCATAAATAGTATTATTATAAGCATAAAAAAGTTGTCCGTTTTGAGCACTAATACCGACTCTCGGAGAACCACTTATTCCATAAATTATATTGTTATAAATTAATGTATTGGCCCTCCAATTACCTATGGCATATCCAACAGAAGTTCCGACTTCAACTATAATGTTATTTTTTATTTCTCCATAATATGTTTTTATGGTAGTAGCACCGCTTCCATCACTTTTTGAATGTTTTATTTGAATTCCATCTATATCAACATTGCTTGTAGATAAATTTAACACAGTATTGGTGCCTAAAGGTGGCTGTAAGCTATATTTCCCATCATCCCACTTCCCTCCATGCCTCTGTGATTGGTTAACTTCGCTGGTCGTACTTACGGGCGTATAAATCCTAAGATAATTATAAAATCCGGTGGTCCAAGATTGCACGGTGACAGCCGTAGTGTCCGCTCCGCTGTCATAATAGCAAGGAACATTGAGCTGATAATTTCCCGCCACCAAATCTTTAGTATTCAAATGCGTTGCATCAAAAGCGCCCGAAGCAGTGCCGGCATCTACCGTGCCTTCCAGTGATGCAAAGGCATGTGCGATGCTGGTGACACTTGCATTAGTGGCAGCGGTCGGCGCGCCACCCGTCACACTAAGACAGGACCAAACGGTGGTAGAAGTTTTAGCAGAAATATAACACGTGCCACCCGTATAAGTCACCAAATCCCCTACACCCATATTGGTCGCGGTTTGCGCAACCGAAAAAGTGGCGGTCGTACCGCTGACTGTCACGGTCGGCGAACCAGTTTTGTGATCAGTAGTGTTTTGACCGACGGAATAGAAAATCTGGGCGGCCGCTTCATCCGCGCCAATGTCAAACCCAGCGGATGCCGGACGCGCATTGCCATCAATATCAGTCGCAACTAACAGATTGGCATCAGTACTCAGATCCGCCCCAGAATTTCTGGCGGCCGTGTCAGTGGAAGCTAGATGAAAATCTTCCGCGCCAGAGGTAGTGGAAATGAAAGCTACAGTTTGACTCCTGCAACTATGGCCACCGCAATCAGTGGCACCGGCATTGGGTGAGGTGGCATCTTTAGAAATATTATTGGTTGAGGATGCATCAAATGTGCCGGAATAATCATAGGAAGTATTGTTATAGACAGTATTATTTTTCGCCAAAACAAGATTGCTCACTTCGGCATAGAGTCCCTTATAATTATTATACAAAGTGTTATTATAGGCATAAACTTTCCAAGGAGCTCTAGAATAAATACCGTATATATCGTTACTATCATTTATAAAACCGTAAATGATATTATTCCAAAAATAGGCTGTTCTATTTCCAGTAGTACTATATTCAAACATAACACCTTCTACGTTGGTAATAGCTCCGGATATCACGCCTTGTAAAATACAATTTGATATCCACACCGATGTTCCTTTTTCACCATTGACAGATATTCCTCTGCGAGCTGTAACCGTAGAGTTGGTATATTTGAGCTGTATGCCGTCTATTTTTATATATCCAATGTTTATCGTAATTCCACTAAGAGTTCCTGGTAAAGATAATTTATATTTTCCATCATCCCACTTTCCACTATGCCGTTGCAAATTATTACTCTCTGTCGTCGTATTATTCGGCGTATATATTTTAATATAATTGGGCATAGCGGTGGTATAACCGCTAATAGTCACGGCGGTCGTGTCGGCGGCAGAGTCGTAATAGCACGGGATGTTAATTTGATAATTATTGGTATATAAATCAGTTGTGCCCAAAAGCGTGCCTGCGCCTGCAGCCGCCGAGTTAAGTGAAGTGTAAACATGTTTAATGGAAGTGACGGCGGTGGAAGTGATGTCAGTCGGCGTGGCGCCTGTCACCGTCACCACATTCCAAACAGTGGTCGAAGTTTTGGAGGCGATGTAATAGGAGATCGCATTAGCCACAATCACGTCCCCCACCCCGATGTTTCCAGTTTGCGCCACATCAAAAGTGGCGACGCCTGCAGTGATGGCGACGTTCGGCGTCCCTGTCATAAGGTTGGCCGTGGATTGTCCGACACTATAATACACCGCATTGGCCGCTTCATCCGCCCCGATGTCCCACCCCAGGCTCGCACTTCTAGTCTGACCGTCGATGTCGGTGGTGAAAGTGCCGGACAGGTCGGCACCGACGTTTTTTGCTACCGAACCGGCTTGCAAATGCAACTCTTCTGCACCAGAGATGATGCTCACAAATTTTACATCTGTGTTGGTCTTGCCGGTCAAAGATCCTGTGCCCGTCGCGGAAGTGTCTTGGGAAATGTTATAGCTTTGTATTGTAGCGGCAAAATCTTTTTTATAAGTACCATAACCGCCAAGATTGATACTGATGTTATTTTCAACTATACCTTCCGCTGAAGCCGTTATTCCATACCCATACTCAACCACTCCCACATTGCACCCCGAAACTGAATTGTTATAAACAAAATTAGGATTGGTAGAAACAGGATTATTTGCATTTATACCTGTTCTATATGCCCCATATACAATATTATTTATGATATAATTATTTCCGTCTGACGAAGATTGTGAACCAGTACTTATTCCTGTATATCCACCCTTTACAATATTATCTCTAGCCGTCATATGATTGCGATAGGCATCTAGGGATATCCCATTTTCTTCATTAACCGTGCTAGAATTATATACCTGCAGTCCTTGAACCACGGTATAATTTTGAGTTACTCTAAGAGATGAAGCGCCCGTTCCCGTTTCTAAGCGATATTTGCTCGTATCCCATTTCCCGCTGTGCCGTTGGGAAATACCCACTTCAGCGGTGGTTACGGGAGTATAAATTTTGATGAAACGCGTAGTGTCGGTCGTCCAACTGTCAATCCTAGCTGCGGTTGTATCGGCCGTCGTTCCATTGGCATAACAAGCCAAATTCCATTGCTCATTGTTGGTAGCTAAATCACGATTGCCCCCATTGAAAGTTATCGGAATAGAAGTATTTTTCGTCCCCGCTTCGGCTAAACTTAAACTAGTGTAAGCGCGATAAATGCTGTATGTATCATTAACAGCGATGTCGCTGGGTACAGAGCCATTATTAGCTTGTAGGGTGTAACTGGTAGCACTATTTCTGCTGCTGATGAATAATATCGTGTCTGACGCATCAATGGTTTGATCTGTGCCACCGGTGTCAATCAAAACAGCATCCCCTACGCCGATGTTGTCGGCCAGTGCCGCACTGAAAGTGGCCACGCCGCTGGTAAGTGTTACAGTACGAGCGTGCGATGTGTCACTTTCCAAAACCGCCGTAGCCGATGGTCCGACGCTACGGAAAATCTGCGTAGCCGCCTCATCCGCCCCGATGTCCCACGCATTGATGGCGGTATTTCTGGTAGCGCCATCAATGTCAGTGGTGAAATAACTCGACAGATCCACGCCAATATTCTTCGCTACCGAACTAGGTTGGAGATGAAAATCTTCATTCCCAGAAACGGTTGAAATGAATGCGACTTGTGCCAACGATTGATTGGTCAGAGAACCCGTGCCGGGAGCTGTGGCATCGTATGAAACATTATTGCTCGCATTCGAATCGAATGTACCCGCAAAATTGAACCCGCTGCTTCCCATCGAGATATTGTTCTTGATATATTTTGCCGTATCTACTCCACTATTATATATACCGTTATAATTGTTATAAACCGTATTATTCAAAGCATAAAAAATTGGATACCCTGAGTTCATCAGTATCCCGCTAGAATAAATCCTTGAAAAATTATACACAACATTATTTTCGATATATATGGTATTTCCATTAGTGGAAAGTATGTTTATCCCATGTTGTCGATAAGTCGAGTTAGTCGCATCTCCTTTACAAATATTGCCTTTGATCGTACTGCTGGTCGTGGAATATATCGCCGATTGATCGTGAGCATTTGGAGTTTCATATATCTGCAAACCTTCAATAACCGTATACAAATTACTATTAGACAGTGCCGTGGCTGCACTAACTTCCAACCTATATTTGCTCGCATCCCACTTCCCACTATGCCGCTGCGAATTGTTCGCTTCCGTTGAAGTGTTACTCGGTGTGTAAATCTTGATATATCTTGTCGCATCGGTGGTGTAACCGCTAACGGTGACCGCGGTCGTGTCGGCACCGGAATCGTAATAGCAAAGAATGTTTAAGACTACGTCAGCCGTCGTCAAATTAGAACTGCCCAAGAGAGTGCTCGCCCCCGTCACCGCCGCACTGAGCGAGGGATAGACGTGTTTGATGGAAGTGACCGCCGTGGAAGTGATGTTGGTCGGCGTAGCTCCCGTATTGGTAACCACATTCCAAACACTTTGCGAACTTCTGCTGGAAATGTAATACGAGATCGCATTAGCTACGATGACATCCCCGACTCCGATATTGCCCGTCTGCGCCACGCTCAAAGTCGCCACGCCAGAAGTGATGGAAACATTAGGCGTGCCGTTTTTGAGGTCAGCCGTGGATTGCCCGACACTGTAATAAACATTACTAGCTGCCGACGCGAAAGTTGCGGAAGAAAGTCCGATTATCGTGAATACTAGGATTAATAATAGTTTTTGAAATTTGGACATTATGAATTTAATTTTGTAATTTTTAATTTTTGTAAATATAGCTCTAATTTTAAAGGCTAAATTTGAAATTTGAAATCAATTTTAAATGAATAAATTTTAATTTCAATCTTTTTTTTATTATATTTCGTATCTGTTTTAATCATTTAATATTTTTATATTCATTTTAAACTTTAAATTTAAAATTCAAAATTTATCTTAAGATTTTATCATTCATCTGAGATTCCTGTCTGCCGGCAGGCAGGTCTCCACTTCTAAATATTTGAGTACAAATATTTATTCGGTCGAAATGACAAGAGGAAACATTTCTTATCATTTATTCATTTGAAATTGATTCAAAATTCGAAATTCAAAATTCGAAATTCATCCTAAATCATCCTCTCAATTAAGTTATCTATAGATTTCCATCCATAAATCTCAAAATCTGTTCTGGTTTGATTTTCATTTCCCGCATAAACCACTGCTCCATTCTTGGCCTTGTTTCCAGCCAATTTCGACCAGTATAAAATATTTTTGAAATAATCCGTATTTATAGTTTTGCCTGATTTGACTTCAATTGGATATAATTTCGTTCCTTGCTCCATTACAAAATCAATCTCAATACCCTTATTGTCACGCCAAAAATATATGCCATTTGGTTTGTGAGCGTTACATTTCGATTTTACAATTTCATTCGCCACCCAATTCTCCATTATCGCTCCACGAAAAGAATGAGTTTTTAAGTCATCAGCCGAACTGATCCCCAAAAGAAAACACAAAAGACCGGTATCATAAAAATACAGTTTAGGCGATTTGATTAATCTCTTGGAAAAATTTTGATGATGCGGTTGGATGCGAATTACAATATATGTCGCTTCAAGAATATTGAACCACGACTCAGCAGTAGAATGAGATATGCCACAATCATTGGCCAGTGATGAAAAATTCAAAATTTGTCCGGCACGTGAAGCGCACATTTTAAGAAATTTTTGAAATGTTCCAAGATTATGCACTTTCAAAATATCTCTGACATCTCTTTCCAGGTATGTTTTAACATAATCGTAATACCAATCATTAGGATTAATCTTTTCTTTATATAATTTTGGATATAAGCCTGTATGAAATAATTTTTCTAATGACTTCGGAGCCACTGACATTTTTTTTATTTCAACATAAGCCAAAGGCAACAATTCAATTATAGCCACCCTGCCAGACAAAGTTTGACTGATATTGGACAACAATGTCAATTGGGCTGATCCAGTCAAAATAATAGGACTTTTATTTTTTTTATTATCCAAAAATGATTGCAGATACGAGATTAATTCTGGCACTTTTTGAATTTCATCTATTATTCCGCCATTTTTAAAACGCTCCAGAAAGCCACGTGGATCAGAAGTAGCAAATTCACGCTCATCCAAGTCCTCTAGCGAGTAATAAGGATAATTTTTCAATATATTTTTGGCAATAGTTGATTTACCAGATTGTCGCGGACCAACAAGAGCGACTGCGGGATATTTCTTCAATAGTTTCAAAATTGTATCTTCAGCTTGTCTTTTTATATACATACGGTATTTTTATTGATTATGTCTTTATAGTACAGATTTAATAAAAAAAAGTCAATCTGTACTTATCAGCTTAGTTGTAAAATCAAACTTGCTTTGGGTATCATATATATTATACATTAGATGCTGCCGACGCGAAAGTTGCGGAAGAAAGTCCGATTATCGTAAATACTAGGATTAATAATAGTTTTTGAAATTTGGACATTATAACTTTAATTTTGTAATTTTTAGAATTTTTAATTTTTGTAAATATAGCTCTAGTTTTAAAGACTAAATTTGAAATTTGAAATCAATTTTAAATAAATAAATTTTAATTTCAATCTTTTTTTTATTATATTTCGTATCTGTTTTAATCATTTAATATTTTTATATTCATTTTAAACTTTAAATTTGAAATTTAAAATTATCTTAAGATTTTATCATTCATCTGAGATTTCTCCACTTCTAAATATTTGAGTACAAATATTTATTCGGTCGAAATGACATGGGGAAATATTTTGTATCTGTTTTAATCATTTAATATTTTTATATTCATTTTAAACTTTAAATTTAAAACTTATCTCATCACTCAAACAAAAACTTCCCATAATTTTCTCTGTTAACAACTTCAAATTCAGAATTAGCATAATTGCTCAAAAAGTCCCTTGGCTCTTTAGTCTTATCTTTTTTCCACTTAAATTCATAGGCAAAAAATTTTCCGTCCCGTTCCTCTATTAAATCTATTTCTTTCTGGTCATAAGTGCGCCAGAAATAAAGATTAGCATAGATCTTATGATAACTATTCTTCTTTATTTTTTCCACAATCATCAAATTTTCCCACAGAGCACCGATATCATTGCGCATCTCCAACAGATTATAATTCTGTATCAAGCTGTTCCTAATGCCCAAATCATAAAAATATATTTTCACGGATTTCGAAATTTCTTTTCTCATATTGCGACTCAAAGCTCTCAAGGTAAAAATAACAAAACATTTTTCCAATAAATCGATATATTTTTCCACGGTGAGCCTATTTATCCCTAGCGAAGTTGCCAATTCATTGTAGGAAACTTCATTGCCAAGTTGTAGTGCCAACAATTGGAGAAGTTTTATGATAATTGCCGGTTTTTTTATGCCATCCAGCATCAAGACATCTTTATACAGATAATTGGAAACAATTTCATCCAGCTTATCCTTGGCACTTTCTTCCGCCGAAAAAAAGACCTCCGGATATGTCCCAAATCGCATAATGTTTTCCAACTGGGCATTCAATTCTACTGCGTTAGTCTTGTTTTTTATTTCTTCCAATGACAATGGGCTGAGCGTGAAACGAATGGCTCTACCGGTCAAAGGTTCACTGGTTTTATTGGCCAGATCAAAGCTTGAAGATCCTGTCGCGATTATTTGAATTTCGGGATAAGTGTCAACCATTATTTTTAGAATCCGACCTACATTTGCAACATTTTGCGCTTCATCCAAAACGATCAGCCTATTATCTCCCAAAAAATCTTTTAAGGATGCGGCTTCTTGGACTTCCAAACTTTGTTTGACTGACAAAAGTTCACAGTTAAAAAAAGTGCTTTTGCCTTCATATTTTTTCAGGATTTCCTTGGATAATGTAGTTTTTCCGACTTGCCTAGCACCATAAATAATAATAACCTTACCCTTAAAAAGGCTTTTTTCAATACTTTCTTTAATTATTCTCGGATAAAATGACATATTTTTATTTAATTATGATATTATAATATCAATTTTATACTAAATTATGACATTAGTCAATAGCAACATCTTCATAACTTTAATTTTGTAATTTTTAGAATTTTTAATTTTTGTAAATATAGCTCTAATTTTAAAGGCTAAATTTGAAATTTGAAATCAATTTTAAATGAATAAATTTTAATTTCAATCTTTTTCTTATTATATTTCGTATCTGTTTTAATCATTTAATATTTTTTTATTCATTTTAAACTTTAAATTTGAAATTTAAAATTTTGATTCAAATCTTAATGTTTTAATTTTGAAACATTAGATAATTAGAAATTGATTCGAAATTCAAAATTCAAAATTCGAAATTCATCTTATATCTCTGATTCATCTAAGATTCCTGTCTGCCGGCAGGCAGGTCTCCACTTCTAAATATTTGAGTACAAATATTTATTCGGTCGAAATGACAAGAGGAAACATTTCTTATCATTTATTCATTCGAAATTGATTCAAAATTCGAAATTCAAAATTCGAAATTTATTTCAAATCCTCCTCTCTTCCCCCATTATACCATAAAAAGATTTTCGACATCGAATGTCCATTCTATTTCACCGCCGCCTGTCCCATATCATACAAATTTTTAATTTCATCTGCAGAAAGCGCGCGGTCATAGATGCGAAATTCATCAAGCGCTCCGTTCCAATAACCTTGGCCATTCCCTAAACGAAAAGCTTTTGTAACACCGCCACTCCGACTGGCTCCGATAGTCGTTGAAGATATGCCTTTATACACTCCATCGACATAGACAGAAGCTAATCCATTGCTAAAAACATTAGAAATGTAATGCCAATTGGTATCCGGAAAAATATCACTCCCATCTAATTGAAAACTACTTGATACTCCCGTGTCGTCATAAACTCTAAATAAATAATTATCATTTGCCAGAACAGAACAATCGGATACAAGCTGATTAGTATTTACCATGTTAGAAAATATTCCTTTCGATACCGGCAAGGCCACACTGCTCTTGGCCCAAAAGTTTATCGTAAAGGCCGTTTTCCCTTCGAGGATAGTCGGGGTGCTACTAATATTGACATAATCACTTGTCCCATTGAAATTCAAAGCCTGGCCACGCTTTCCAATCGCCGGCGTGACACCATTGATCGTTCCATTGTTGCCTTGTCCGCTGCGGTCATAGGCGGTCGTACCGGAAATGTCCGCCCCATCAAAACTCCACATCCCCACCAAGCCATTGGTCATTTTGTCTGTCTGCGAAGTTTGCAATTTTTCTTCTCCCGTCCGATAAAGCTGTCCGACTTCATCCGCTGAAATTGCGCGGTTATAGACGCGAACTTCGTCCATAGCTCCGCTCCAATAGCTACTACTTCCTGATTTTCCCAAATATTTAGCAGTCCAACCAGAATCTGCCAAAGTCTTATAGCCCAGAGAAACACCATCCAAATATAATTCTAGATTATTCGAATCTGTTCCATTGCAAATTATAATTGCATGATGCCAAGTATTTGAAGGCATTCCGCTTCCAACATTCCAATTTATGCCACCATTGGCATCATTATAAAACATGTACAAATCGTTGTATCTTATCTGAATTCTTCCATAGCTACTACTAGTATATGTATTCCCGACTAGGGCTTGATAGCTCGAACCTGTGGGATAAAACCATGTAGAAACCGCCCAAGAAGTATTGTCTGCCATAGCAATACTCCCCACATCCAAATAATCACTCGTCCCATTGAACGATAACGCTTGTCCTCTTTTGCCGACCGCTTGCGCCGCACCATTGTTGGTGCCGTTATTATTGTTGCCGGATAAATCTTTCACGGTCGTGCCGGAGATTGTCTGACCATCCATCGACCAATAACCGACGAGGCCAGAATTGATGCCGAGGTTAGGACTAGTTGCTGGTGGTGTTTGCACGTTGACTCCGATTGGCTCGTCCGCCCCGATCGACCAATAGGTTCCGCGCTGCTCGCTATCAATGTCAACGTTGAAAGGTAAATTGGTGTCAGTTGTCAGATTCACCCCCTTGCCTTGCGCGGCGGTGTCGGAATTGGCGAGATGAAAATCTTTGTTGCCCACATCCGCAAAAGCAGCAGTTGTCGCAAGGCCACTTCGATATGAAGCTGACGGAGCATCAGCCGCAAGGTTGGAAATGTTGTAATCGGAAGAAGTGAATGATCCTGCATAGCCATCGGTAGCACTTTGTACGATGTTATTTTTAGCATAAGCAGTTCCATCATAATTATAAATACCATGATAACAATCATAAAAAGTATTATTATAAACATAGGCACTTCCTCGAATATGCAACCCCCTTCCCTTCGTACTTGATCCATCAACATTAAAACCGTAAATGACATTATTATAAATCAAACTTTTTCCACCAGAATAGTTGCCAATGCCCGCAGCGGCAACGGTGGCGTTTGTAAGCGTTCCGGCCTTAATAATGTTGTTTGATATTTCTAAATTGCTGCTAGTAATGCTATATACGCTATTTATACCAATGCCAGCGCTATAGCCATATCCACCATCTGAACTTTTGATTTGTAATCCGTCAATCTTGATATATGGTTCTTGTATATATAGGGCATAATCAGAACTGCCTGTGGCAGTATATTCAAAACGATACTTTGCATCATCCCATTTGCCTTGATGCCGTTGGCTAAGATTCACTTCTGCTGCCACATTATTCGGAGTATAAAGGCGAATATAATTATTGGCACCAGTAGTAAAGCCATATACATTGCCTCTTGTAGTATCTGCCCCACTGTCATAATAGCAAGGAATGTTGAGTTGATAATTATTTGTTACTAAGTTAGTAGTATTAAGATGAGATGAATTGCTGGCTCCGGGACCTGACCCAGACATTGCCGCACTCAATGACGCAAACGCATGCGCGATGCTGGTGACAGTGGCGTTGGTGGCGGCGGTCGGCGTTCCACCCGTCGCAGATATACAACTCCAAACAGTGGTGGAAGTTTTGGCGCTCAGGTAACATATTCCACCTGTATAAGTCACCAGATCCCCCACGCCCATATTGGTCGCTGTTTGTGCCACACTGAAAGTGGCGGTCGTACCGCTGACTGTCACGGTTGGCAAACCAGTTTTGTGATCAGATGTGTTTTGTCCGACGGAATAGAAAATCTGGGTGGCTGCTTCGTCGACCCCAATGTCCCACCCGAGACTGTTTTGATTTCTGGTTTGGCCGTCGATGTCGGTGGTGAAAGCGAAACTAGTGTCAGCCGACAGATCTACTCCCTTGTTGAGGGCGTCCGTATCCGTGAAGGCCAAATGAAAATCTTCTGCACCGGAAATGGTACTGACAAAAGACAAGGTTTTGTTGGTGTAATAGGTGTTATAGGGCGGCGCCGTGGTATCTTTGGAAATGTTGTTGGTGGAGGAAGCATCAAAAGTACCATTATAGTCTTTATATGGATTATTATAAGAAATATTATTCTTCGCCACTACAGTAACACCGCCATCCATGGAGTTCAAACCATAATAATTTCCATAAAATGTATTGTTAAAAACATTCTTAATTGACGACCCGACTCCTCCTTCAAAACCAAACCACATTCCAGCGCAAGAGGCAGTCAAATCACTCTTGAAACCATAAATAACATTGTTATATATTTTCGTATTTACATTGTTTCTTTTTATCCATAGACCAAAATCTGTTATATTACCTGTTAAAACACCTTTTATGATATTATTTGCTATTTCAATGTTGCCTCTATAATTAATACCATGGGCAATTGCCGATCTCCAGCTAGTTGTTGCAGTCAATTTAATCTGGAGGCCAATTATTTTAGTATCAACTCCTGTCAATGCCAATCCGTTCGCGTCAGTTACTTCAAGTCGATATTTTGTAATGTCATATTTTTCCCCATGCCGTTGCGAATTATTGGCTTCCGTAGAAGTATTATTCGGCGTGTAAATCTTAATGTAATTGGGCACCGCAGTCGTGTAACCACTCACGGTAACGGCCGCCGTGTCCGCCGCGGAGTCGTAATAACAAGGCAGATTAATTTGATAATTATTGGTATATAAATCAGTCGTGCCCAAGAGCGTGCCCGCACCGGAGGCGGAGGAGTTCAAAGAAGTGTAAACATGTTTGATGGAAGTGACGGCCGTGGAAGTGATGTTGGCGGGAGTGGCGCCCGTATTGGTCACCACATTCCAAACGGTGGTGGAGGTTTTGCTTGATATGTAATATGAGATGGCATTAGCAATCATGACGTCCCCCACCCCGATGTTCCCAGTCTGCGCCGCGTCAAAAGTGGCCACGCCACTGGTGATGGCGACATTAGGCGTGCCAGTTTTCAAGTCCGCGGTGGATTGACCGACACTATAGTACACAGCATTGGCCGCTTCATCCGCGCCGATATCCCAGCTGGGGGTGGCACTTCTAGTTTGGCCATCAATATCGGTGGTGATTGGCAAATTAGCATCCGTACTCAAATCCACGCCGGAATTTTTGGCGGCGGTGTCAGTGGGGGCGAGGTGAAAGTCTTTGTTGGCGGAGTCAGCAAAAGCGACGGTGGTAGAATTTTTGGAATTAGCTCCGGGAGCGTCGGCACTCAAATCAGAAATATTATAATCCGAACCAACACCAAAATTTCCGCTTGAAGCCAAAAATCCATCCACACAATTTTGAGCAATATTATTTTTAACAAACATTCTCAATTGAAAACCAGAAAAATAACCAACATCTCCAGCACCAGAAACAGTATTATTATACACATAGCCATAAGCATCTGCCTGATAGTATCCATAGTCCAAACTAGTTCCATACATTATATTATTCCAAAAATAACTCGGACTTCCATCTGAAGACACATTGGATATTGCTTTAGTTGAATTGGTATAAGTATCAACAAAATTAACTATGTTATTGCTAACTTTACTTCTGGAAATAACGCGTAAGGCTATAATATTTCCATAATTTTGAGTAGTCACTCTTTTTATTTGCAATCCGTCCACCCAAATATCCATCACTGCAGAATCTAATGTTGTGGCGAAACTGCCAGTATATTCCAATCTATACTTCCCATCATCCCACTTACCATTATGCCTTTGACTCGTTCCCACTTCGGTCGTGGTTACTGGCGTGTAAATTTTAATAAAATCCTGTTGTGCAGTGATCCAGCCACTCACTGTCACTGCAGTCGTATCCGCCGTCGTTCCATTGGCATAACACGCTAGATTCCACTGCTCATTATTCGCCACCAAATCGCGATCACCACCATTAAAAGTCATCGGAATGCTCGCATTCTTCGTCCCCGCTTCCGCCAAACTCAAACTGGTGTAGGCGCGGTAAATTTGGTAAGTGTCATTGATAGTAATGTTACTGGGTACGGAGCCGTTGTTAGCTTGTAGCTGGTAGCTGGTAGCACTATTTCTGCTGCTGATAAATAATATCGTATCACTAGCATCAATGGTTTGATCCGTGCCACCCGTGTCGATGATGACAGCGTCCCCCACCCCGATGGTGTCAGAGAGAGCATTACTAAAAGTCGCCACTCCACTAGTAAGAGTCACTGTTCTAGCATGCGATGTATCACTTTCGAGCACCGCCGTAGCACTGGGTCCGACACTTCTGAAAATCTGGGTAGCGGTTTCATCCGCCCCGATATCCCACGCGTTAATGCTCGCATTTCTCGACGCGCCGTCGATATCGGTGGCAAAAGCAAAATTAACATCCGCGCTCATATCCGCGCCATAATTTCGCGCGCCGGCATCAGTCGACTGGAGATGGAAGTCTTCCGAGCCACTCACGGTGGAAACGAAAGAGAAAGTTTGGCTGATTCTGTTATTGGAGCCTTGTCCAATCGCATCCGTGCTGTCAGTCGCGTTGTTATCCGTCCCGACCGAAAAAGTCCCAGCATAGGTGTTAAAATTACCAGCACCATAGACGATGTTATTCTTGGCAATGGCTGTACCACCGTTGGTATAAATGCCATATGTTCCTGTATTGTATAATGTATTGTTATACATATAGCAAAAGGAATCGGTAGGACAAGGATACAATCCAGCATTGGCCATCGTATAGATGATATTGTTGTAAATCCTAATTTTTGTATTAGCGCGCACTCCAGCGATACCGCGCGTGCCTCCGCGGATAATCGAATTGGACACGACCTGTTCTCCGCCGGAAGAATTGAAATTATCATAACTGATGACATCTTCACTGCCACTGCCCTTGATCTGGATTCCGTCAAATCTAGTATTGGCTGCATAAATATAAAAATTAGCATTGATCTCCATCTTATACTTACTGTCATCCCATTTGCCAGCATGCCTTTGGCTCGTGCCCACTTCGGTCAAATTCACGGGAGTATAGATTTTGATATAATTATTCGTACCCGTTGTCCAACCGCTGACTACCGCCCTGGCATCCGCCGTGGTCCCATTGGCATAACACGCGATGTTCCATTGTTCATTGTTGGTGAAAATATTGCGATTGCCGCCATTGAAAGCGATAGGGATGGAGGTGTTTTTGGTTCCCTCCTCGGCGTTAGCGATGGAAGTGTAAGCGCGATAGATTTGATAAGTATCGTTGCTGGCAATGTTACTGGGTACAGAACCATTATTAGTTTGTAGGTTGTAGCTGGTAGAAGAATTACGACCACTGATGAATAATAATGTGTCTGAAGCATCAATCGCTTGATCCGTGCCGCCCGTGTCGATCAGCACCGCGTCCCCCACCCCGATGGTGTCAGAGAGAGCATTGCTAAAAGTCGCCACGCCGCTGGTAAGTGTCACAGTGCGAGCGTGCGAAGTGTCACTTTCCAAAACCGCCGTGGCACTCGGAGCGACACTGCGGAAAATCTGCGTCGCCGCTTCGTCCGCCCCGATGTCCCAAGCATTAATCGAAGCATTCCTCGGCGCGCCATCGATGTCGGTGGTGAATGGCAAATTGGCATCGCCACTCAAATCCGCTCCTTTGTTAATCGCATCCGTATCAGCAGGAACCAAATGAAAATCTTCACCACCGGAAATGGTGCTGACGAAAGTCAATGTCTTATTTCTGTAATATGTGTTGAGCGCCGGAGCGGAGGCATCTTTGGAAAGATTACCAGTAGAAGAAGCATCAAATGCACCAGCACCTACATAATAATCCAACGAGTTATTGTAGGAAATATTATTCTTGGCGAAAGTATTTGCAGCAATGTAGATACCTCCCCCATTATTATATACAGTATTGTTATACACATAAGCTCCAGCGGAGTTCGCCGATATTCCACCATAATACGTCAGCCCGCTATATTGAAATCCATAAATTATATTATTCCAAACCCCAACGCCCGTTCCGACGGTAGTAACTCTAATTCCCTGTTTATAATAACTAGGAACGCCTGTATTGTTAGCCTTAACAATATTTCCGGTTATTTTCACATATGTACTAACAGAAAATATGCCCGCTATATTTGTGCTAGATACACTTATATCAAGAGCCACTTGCAATCCCTGAATATATGTGTAACTGACGCTCGTATATAGTGCGGAATTTCCAGATACTGCCAATTGATATTTTGTCGCATCCCACTTCCCACTATGCCTTTGCGAATTGTTCGCTTCCGTCGTGGTGTTACTTGGCGTGTAAATCTTGATATACCGCGTCGCATCGGTGGTGTAACCACTAACAGTCACGGCGGTCGTGTCAGCCGCGGAGTCATAATAGCAAGGAATATTTAAAACTACGTCGGCCGTCGTCAAGTCAGAACTGCCCAAAAGAGTAGACGCGCCTGTCACCGCCGAATTCAAAGAAGTGTAAACGTGTTTCACTGAAGTGACCGCAGTGGAGGTGATGTCAGTGGGCGTAGCTCCTGTATTGGTGACTACATTCCAAACGGTGGTGGAAGTTTTGGAGGCGATATAATAGGAAATGGCATTAGCCACTATCACATCCCCCACGCCAATGTTGGCAGTCTGCGCCACGTCAAAAGTAGCCACGCCACTCGTGATGGCCACATTGGGCGCGCCCGTCATGAGGTTAGCGGTGGATTGGCCGACGGAATAATAAACATTCCCCGCGGCCGACGCGAAAGTTGCGGAAGAAAGTCCGATTAATATGAAAAAAAATATTAAGATTAGTTTTTGAAATTTGGACATTATAACTTTAATTTTGTAATTTTTAATTTTTGTAATTTTGTAAATAAATCTAAATTTTTTAATTTTGAAACATTAGATAATTAGAAATTGATTCAAAATTCGAAATTCATTTCAATTCATTCTTTCTTCTATACTATTTTCTTCTTTTTTTTAGTTGGTGCTAAAAAATTCTCGCCGCTTACAACCTTCTTTCCTGTTTGCAACTCAAAATCTTCTTTCGCCCGACCCGCCACTGCCCCGCCTTTTTTCGCCGAAATAGCATTTTTATCAAAACCAACCGCTCTATCTTTTTCCGCAATGTTTCTCGTCGTTAATTCTGCCAACGATGTAAAAACCAATTCCGCCTCGGTCATGTTATCGCGCAGATTATGTCCTTTGAGACTTTTTAAATTTTTATGAGCTTTAGTCGTTAGTCCACTCCATTCCCTATGAATAATATCCGTCAATCTGGCGTATTCCTCTTCTTCACTAACCTTATGATCACCCCAATAATCAGTCAGTTTGTTTCGAATCTCTTGACCACGCATGCGTTGCTCGATCCACTTTTTTGACCTGCCCATTTTAACCCAATTTTCACGGGCTCGATTGAGGGCAATCTCCGGATCAACCGATTCCTTTAGGCGTTCATAACCGACTTTGGCCAACCAAAGTTTAAATGGCTCAGCTTTTGGCGATGGTACAGATTGGATGATGCGGAATAATGTTTCCGTATCGGCGGCATCACTAGCATAATACTTACCATCCTTAGCTATAAATTTCAGTTGGTGACAATTTGTCACCGACTCGCTTCCTTCTTTTTTCAAACGTCCTTTTAGTTTATTCCAATATTTTCTAGCTGTTTGAAAATCAGTCGGACTTGTCAAAACCCGCATCACATCCACCACGCTAAAATACCATTTTTCTTTATCTTCATCCCAAATCCTACGAATCGGATCATTCTTGAATAAAATCGTTTCTTTTTTATTGGTCATAGATTTAATTTATTTAACTTAGAGATCTTCAGAGCCAAAAGATTGTCAATATTAGTTTGTAGCATGCAGACGAAGCAGTGTTTCGTCTCTACGAATTTTGTGTATCTCTCTTCTAAATCACAGTTTATAGAATTTTTAATTTTGTAATTTTTGTAATTTTGTAAATATAGCTCTAATTTTAAAGGCTAAATTTGAAATTTGAAATCAATTTTAAATGAATAAATTTTAATTTTAATCTTTTTCTTATTATATTTCGTATCTGTTTTAATCATTTAATATTTTTATATTCATTTTAAACTTTAAATTTAAAATTTAAAATTTTGATTCAAATCTTAATGTTTTAATTCCAATCAAGATCATACTTTAATTGGTTTAAAAATTTTGTTTTAAAATTTATTTAAAAATTAAAAATATAAAAATTAAAAATTTATCTTAAATCCTCCTCTCTTCTCTCCATTATACCATAAAAAGATTATGAACTTGTGGAGGGTCCGATCCCTAAGTCGGAATTTATTTTAATTTATCCAAATCGAAAATATTTTTAATCAAAATCTTTTTCTTGGCAACAATTTTCTCAAAAAGTTTATTTTGTTTTTCATTCATCTGGGCATTATATTTTACTTCAATTAGGATTTTTTTGTCAGTCATAAAATCAATTTCATTGCCATCTTGATAAATATAAGCAGGATTATTTTTTTTAATTTGTAAGTAGACATAATTTTCAAACAAACTGCCCTTATCCCTAAATCCAGAAAAATATGTTTTTATTCCCAAATCGGCGGCATATATTTTTTTAGCAGATAGCAAACGCTCATTTACTTTGCCATGTCTTGATACCAAAAATATCAAATATGAATCGACAAACATATCTAAATATCGTCTTGATGAATCCGGAGAAATATCCAATATTTTGGCAATTTTATTAATACTCAAAACTTTGCCCGATCTTTCCATCAACAAAAGGAAATAATCTTTTAAAATTTGCACATCTCTAATGCCATAATGTGCCGCAATGTCTTTTTGAATGATATCATCGACCAACTCTTTTAAATATTGCACATCTCCAGTCAAGACATATTCCGGCATTCCGCCAGTTTGCATAAACTCTTCAAAAATGCCTTCCAGCAAATGCTTATCAGCTTTTTTAATTTTTATTTTTTTGAATTGCAAATACTCCTTAAAATTCAGAGGCATAATCTCAATTAGAGAGTTTCGACCGGTCAAAAAAGACTTCTTGCTTTTTAAAACAGAAGCACTGGATGAAGAAACATAAACCTTGGCATTTTCCTGATCATAGATATTTTTTAATTGAATTTCAAAGTCTTTTTGATAAGTTATTTCGTCCAGAAATAAAAATACTTTTTTGTCATGAGCAAGTCGATGAATTTTTCGATATTCCTCAACTATTTCGAGAATGCTTTTATCCTTTAATAAATAATCATCTAGACTGATATAAAAAATATGCTCGGCTTTGATATTTTTTTCATCAAGCAAGTGTCGTATCAGTTGTTTCATCAAGGTCGTTTTACCAACTCTTCGAAGGCCGGTCAAGATAACTATCTGCCGTTTTCTCAGATTATCAAGCATTTCTTGAAAAAAAATCGGGCGTGAAATGGAATTTTTTAAGTCAATCTCCCCCTCCCACCATGGATTATAACGATACAATAATTCTTTCATAATTAATTTTAATATGTTATTCGTTAATTATACGATAGTATCGTATAGTTTGTCAACATAATATACGATAATATCGTATAAACGATGACTAATGACATACTTCCTATTTTTAATTTTATAATTTTTGTAATTTTGTAAATATAGCTCTAATTTTAAAGGCTAAATTTGAAATTTGAAATCAATTTTAAATGAATAAATTTTAATTTCAATCTTTTTCTTATTATATTTTGTATCTGTTTTAATCATTTAATATTTTTATATTCATTTTAAACTTTAAATTTAAAATTTTGATTCAAATCTTAATGTTTTAATTCCAATCAAGATCATACTTTATTGGTTTAAAAATTTTGTTTTAAAATTTATTTAAAAATTAAAAATATAAAAATTAAAAATTTATCTTAAATTCTCCTCTCTTCCCCCATTATACCACGGGGCGGTTTTTTTCTCTTTAAAAAACATTACTTTATCCTCACTCCTCCCTTTATCCTGATACTTTCTTTAATTTTCACATAATTGGGTTTGGTCCCTTCGGCATCAACCGTATAGATATAAAATCCGCCTAAATTTGATACACCTTTCAATCCGACGCTCAAATCAATCCGATTATTCCCATCAAAATCTCCACTCACCATAGCGCAACCGAAATATGTATTACTTGCAATTACTTTTGAAAAAATTATCACATCTGCATCAGCCACGGCTGATGGATAAGTACCGTCATTATAAAAAATATAAGCTTTGCCGATATTGCTGTTATATCCCGTAGCCCCAACTGCCAAATCGGTTCTGCTGTCTGAATTGAAATCTCCACTAGTTAGAGAATATCCCAAATTGCTAGCCGTTTCTCCTGATATTTTTACATCCGCTGTGGCGGCCGTGGTCGGAATAGAACCATCATTGTAGAAAATATAAGCCGCTCCACGATTAGTAAGATTGTAATTAGCCCCGACTGCTAAATCAGTCCTGCTGTCTGAATTAAAGTCGCCACTAGTCATCGAGTAACCAAAATAATTAGAGCCGGATTCTCCCGTAATAATCACATCGGCCGAAGTCGCCGAGGCCGGGATGGAGCCATCACAATAAAAAATATAAGCCCGCCCAGTGTAACTACTATAATAATGAGCGCCTACTGCCAAATCAATTCGCCCGTCATAATCAAAATCTCCACTGGTCATTGAATAACCAAAATAGTTATTGGTAGTGCCACCCGTAATAGTTACATCCGCGGTCGCCGCGGTGATCGGGATGGAGCCATCATTATAAAAAATATAAACCCGTCCTGTATTGGTAGAATATTTGTAAGCGCCTGCTGCCAAGTCCACCCTACTATCTGTATTGAAATCTCCGCTAGAGAAAGAATTCCCGAAATAATCTCCGCTGTTTTCTCCATCAATTTTAACGTCGGCGCTAGAAGCCATGGTAGGATAAGAACCATCATTGTAAAATATATAAGCCCGACCAACATTAGTATTATAGCCATATGCCCCCACCACTAAATCAGTTTTGCCATCATAATTTAAATCTCCACCAATTAACGCCTGTCCAAAATAATTATTAATCGCTTCCCCCGTGATAATCACGTCCGCCGTATCCATAGAATTGGGCATTGATCCATCATTATAAAAGATGTAAATCCGGCCGGTGTTCACCCCTATTCCATAAGCCCCCACAACCAAATCAATCTTGCCATCATAGTTGAAATCCCCGCTCGTCATAGATTGTCCGAAATAATTACCACTAGCATCTCCCGTAATATTAAGATCAGCGGTAGCTGCCGTAGTAGGAATGGAGCCGTCATTATAGAAAATATAAGTCCGTCCCAAAGTAGATGAATAGGCTCTAGCTGTCACCGCCAAATCGGTATCACTATCTCCGTCAAAATCTCCGCTTATCATCGCATTAGCAAAATAATTATTAGTAGTTTCCCCTGTGATAATCACATCCGCGGTAGCCGCCGTGGTCGGAATGGATCCGTCATTATAGAAAATATAAGCTCGCCCTGTAGCAGATGAATAATAATTAGCCCCCACAGCTAAATCCGTATCACTATCTCCGTCAAAATTTCCACTGCTGAAAGAATCACCGAAATAATTGCCAGTAGCCTCACCTGTGATAATCACGTCGGCGGTGGCGGCAGTAGTTGGGATAGAACCATCGCAATAAAAAATATAGGCGCGCCCCGTGTTAGTACTATAACCATAAGCGCCTACGGCTAAATCGGTTTTGCTATCAGCATCAAAATCTCCGCTGGTCATCGCATGACCGAAATAATTACTAGTGGTTTCTCCTGTAATAGTCACATCCGCCGTGGCCGCCGTAGTCGGGATGGAGCCGTCATTATAAAAAATGTAGGCCCGTCCCGTATTGGTCGTATAATAAGAACCGCCCACGGCCAGATCCATTGTTCCGCTATTATCAAAATCGCCACTTATCAAAGCCATACCAAATTGACTAGCGGCTTGACCTGTAATAATTAAATCAGCTGAGGCCGCCGTAGTCGGGATGGAGCCGTCATTGTAAAAAATATATGCTCGACCGGTAGAAGATGAATATCCATAAGACCCTACGACTAAATCAGTTTTGCCATCATTGTTAAAATCTCCACTGCCGAGAGATCGACTGAAATAATTACTCGCAGCTTCTCCTGCGATAGCTACATCCGCCGTGGCGGCAGTCGCAGGATATGACCCATCATTGTTAAAAATATAAGCCCGACCGGCAATAGATGAAGCTTGATAAGCTCCTACGACTAAATCAGTTTTGCCATCATTGTTAAAATCACCACTCGTCATCGTATAACCGAAATAACTACCCGTCGCCTCCCCTGTAATGGTCACGTCTGCCAAACCAGCTGCTTGAGAAAGTGATCCATCATTATAAAAAATATAGGCTCGCCCAGTAAAATCGACATAGGCATATGAGCTCACTGCCAAATCGATTGTTCCATCATTGTTAAAATCTCCACTCGCCAAAGCTGCTCCCACATTTTGATTAAGCTCACTATTGTCTGCCAGTCCATATAAATTATCTATTTGACCATTTTGTGAATATAAAATATATATTTTACCATCACTAGAATTATCTCCATATGCTCCCACGGCCAAATCAGTCTTACCGTCCGCGTTGAAATCCCCTCCGGATAAAGCTGATCCAAAATAACTAGCAGTATATTCTCCCGTAATAAAAACATCCGCATCGGTAGCTGAAGATGGATAAGTACCATCATTATAAAAGATACCCACATAGCCAGCCTGCGTGGAAGAATAATAAGCCCCAACTGCCAAATCAGTCTTACCATCAACATTAAAATCGCCACTCGTCATGGAATATCCCAAATAGTTATTAGTAGTTTCTCCAGTAATAATAGCATCTGCATCAGTCGCTAAGGCTGGATAAGTACTATCATTATAGAAAATATAAGCTCGACCAGTATAAGAAGCATAATAAAAGCCACTAGCAGCTAAATCCATTTTGCCATCCGCATTAAAATCTCCACTAACTAGTGAATAGCCGAAATGACTACCGGATTCGCCAGTAATTTTAACATCAGCGGTTGCTGCCGTAGTTGGAATTGACCCATCATTATAGAAAATAAAAACATAATTTGAATTATCTGCCCCGACAGCTAAATCAGTCGTGCCGTCAGCATTAAAATCTCCCGTGGCCAAGGCTATTCCAAAACGATAATTACTAGCCCCTGTAATTGCAATATCCGCTGAGGCAGCGACATTGGGATAAGATCCATCATTGTAAAAAATATAGGTTCGACCATAAATAGGATTGTATCCATAAGCGCCGACTATCAAATCATTTCTACCATCATTATTTAAATCTCCCTCAGCAAAAGAATAACCGAAATAATTATTATTAGCTTCGCCTGTGATAATCACATCCGCGGCACTGGCCGTAGTCGGATAAATTCCATCATTATAAAAAATGTAAGCGCGTCCCGTACTGGTGCTATATCCGTAAGCGCCAACTGCTAAATCATCTTTGCCATCCGCATTAAAATCTCCGCTAAATAAAGTTTGTCCAAAATAATCAGTTTTTGATTCCCCACCGATAATTTCATCCGCTCCGGAAACTGTGCTGGGATATGTGCCATCATTATAAAAGACATAAACTTTTCCCGTAACTGAATAACTGGCCCCGACCGCCAAATCATCTTTACCATCATAGTTAAAATCCCCCGTAGCGAGCGACACTCCGAAATGAGTTGTCGAATTAGCGCCAGTAATTATGATGTTCGCATCCGTCGAAGAAGTCGGATAAGCTCCATCATTGTAAAAAATATAAACTCGTCCTGCTCCCCCAAAAGCCCAAGCACCCACTGCTAAATCATCTTTGCCATCCGCATTAAAATCTCCTTTAGCTAGAGCATTGCCAAAATAACTAATCGCCTCGCCCATAATTATTACATCTGCCGTGGCCGCCGTAGTCGGAATAGAGCCATCACAATAAAAAATATAAGTTCGTCCAATAGCTGATGAATGATTATAAGCACCCATTGCCAAATCAACCCTGCCATCATAATTGAAATCTCCGCTAACCATAGCATAGCTAAAATAATTGCTAGTAGCCTCTCCCGCAATGATGACATCGGCCGTAGCGGCGGTGGTCGGCATGGAGCCATCATTATAAAAGATATAGGCTCTCCCTGTGTTGGAGGTATAGGCATAAGCTCCTACGGCCAAATCAATTGTACCGCTGTTATCAAAATCTCCACTGGCAACTGAATAACCGAAATAATTGCCCGTAGCCTCACCTGTGATGATCACATCCGCGGTGGCAGCCGTGGTCGGGATGGAGCCATCACAATAAAAAATATAAGCACGTCCCGTATTGGTCGTATAAAAAGCGGCCCCCGCGGCTAAATCGGTCGTACCATCGTCATCAAAATCTCCCGTAGTCAGCGACGCACCCAATCGACTGCTAGCCTCTCCCGTGATGATAACATCGGCTGAGGTCGCTGTTGTGGGGTATGTTCCATCATTATAAAAAATATAAACTCGCCCTGCTCCGGAAGCATAATAGAAAGCCCCAACTGCCAAATCAATTCGACTGTCATTATTGAAATCTCCGCTAGTCATAGCTCCATAAGTAAAATAACTGGCATTGGGCGAAGATGGACAATCAATAATTACATCAGCGGCGCTGGCGACACTAGGATAAGCTCCGTCATTGTAAAAAATATAAGCTCGACCAGCATTACCCGAATGATAATATCCGTAAGCTCCCACCGCTAAATCAGTTTTTCCATCATAATTAAAATCTCCGCTAGTCATGGTATAGCTGAAATAATCCACTGTATTTTCTCCTGTAATAACAACATCTGCTTTTTCAACTGCCGTTTTAAATGTTCCCGCGCTATTATAGAAAATATAAGCTCGCCCTGTATCAGATGCATAATTATAAGCTCCCACCGCTAAATCAATGGTTCCGTCATTGTTAAAATCTCCGCTGACTAAAATAGTCCCCAGCCCATCATCCACAGGGTCAGTCGCTCCAGAAATTGCGTTGCCACTACCCGCTTGCCCCGGAACACTAAACTGGATTGTCGGATCTAGCGCCAAAGGATATTCATTTTTTTGAGGGTTGAATTTGACTGAGATTTCATTAGTTTCTTGATTGATTTCCCAATTCAAATCTACTTGCTTCTGCTCTTGGTTGATATAATAAGGAGCGGGAATAATAAAATCCGGAGTGTGATTATCATTGTTCAGAATATCTTCTCCCAATTCTTTCTGAAGAGTCCTTTGGGCTCTGTCCATCAAGTCACTATCCACCTTTTGGGCAGTTTGTTGATTTTGCAATTCTTTGTCTCCAAAATAATAAACCTCCACTTCGCCTTTTCCATTAAGCTTCAATTTAGCATTGGCTACTTGATAAGTTTCTTTTTCTCCAGCTTGATTTTCATTTTGATTTTCATAAATAGTCCAATGCTTGAGTTTCCTTTCACGCCCTTTTTGATAAGCATAGTAAGTTGAAATCCTCTTAGTTTGATCTTGATATTTGAGATAAGAAGTTTGCTGAGTAGAGATGGGTCGATCTACCTGTTCTGCTGGATCGTTGACTATTTGACTACTTTTTTCTTCAGGCAAATCAATGCTTGGCTGAGTTTCCGGAAGATTGAGCGGATTGTCTATTTGGCTGTTTGATTTTTCAATCGAATTTTGCTCGATACCCAAAGGAAAATTATCCGTAATTAATTTATCTTTAAACTTATTGCCATTCTTATCCGTAATGGAAATGATCCTTTGATCATCTAATTTAATATTGATCGGTTCGTTGTAGTTCTTGGGAAATTCTATTTTTAGCTCATTTTTAGGTTCTTTTTCTTTGGCTTTTTTCTGTTCTTCAGTCTGCTTAGCATAAGTGATAGTGGGACCATTAACCAAGGAATCCGTGAGTTGATAATTGTCTTTTTCTTGCATGATAGGTAAAACAGCTTGCTTGGAAAAATCTTTCAAGATGAATTGTCCGATGACTCCTTCTTTTTTAAGATCGGAAATTTTCGAATTTTTATATAAGAAAAAAACCAAAAAAACAACAACCAAAATAATCATCGCCCCAAGAGCGATAAGGATTGGTTTTTTGTTCTTTTGAAAAATTAATTTTAGCATGACTTAGACTTGGACATCTTAATTTTAATTTTGAATTTCAACTCAAATCTTAATATTTAAGCGGTATCGAGTAAAAACTATTTCAATACTATAACGTTGAATTCATTTACCGAAAAAGGATCCTTTTTTGGGAAATAAATTCTCTACTCGCTACCAGTTCATTTTAATACACAAATGAAGCGGACATAATAATTAGATGTGATAAATTACGTCTTTACTTTTTTTAATTTTTAAAAATTTGAAATTCGAACATTATTTAAAAATTAAAAATATAAAAATTATCACTTGCTTCCCTCCTCCACTATCCACCAATTAAATTCTAACGAACTATCCACCTTTATTCCATTATCAGTTTCTACCTTGAAACCCTCTTCCTTATCAATATCTACTACGGATAAAGGCTGAATAATCGTAGTTGAAGTTGAGGTAACAAATATTTTGCTATTGCCATCCACTGCTTTAGTATGGATGATTACACTTTTTCCATCATTAACTATTCCTTCTCCTGTATCATCATCTATCCAATCATGATTTTCATCTTTAGGCATTGATTTGGTGTTATCAGTCCAGTCATTCATTCCATCGCCATCCGCATCAAAAGGAATTTTATTTCCGCTACAATCATCAATGTTATCAAATACACCATTTTCATCCTTTGAATCCGCAATCAAACCACAGATTTTTCCTGTTCCAATAGTAGAAGCATCGCTATCAATATTATTGATTACCAAAATTCCTGTTTCAGTTATTTCTGCCTTTAGTTTTCCGCTAATAGTTACGTTTCCGTCGGTCGCATCCAAAAAGCTCAGAAGCGTATCCAATTTATCATTCATTTCCGCAAAATCGACATCTTTAATTTGTTCTTTTATTTGAGCCATCTGAACCTGAATGTCATTAATCAAAAGTCCATTTCCGGTCATGGCTAATTCCAAATCACTCAAGCGAGATTTGGCATCTAACATTTCTGTGCCACTAGCAATTATTTGATTAACTTGATCTTCGATTTCCATTGCAGCAATTCTATCTTGAATGGATTTTTCTACGGTTTCCACTGTTAAACTTTTATTTCTTCGAGAAATCATCACGGCAATTGTACTATTGCCACTTACCATTTTTTCCAGAGCTATACCTACTGTTGATTCTCCTGCCTCAGCTTTTCTCAAATACCCACCTGTGCTAGAAGATGTCAAACTATCTCCAATATTAATAGAGCCACTTTCATCATTAACCTTAGCAGGAATTTGTCCAAGCATTCCGATCACTTTATAATTTTCATCATCTTCTCGGTTATCTTTTCCATTACCGATTATAGAAGGATTAGAAGAAACAATTCCCATTACATTACTATCTCCGCTGCGACTGCATCTTTTTACGGCACTGCTATTGTCTTCATCGATACAAACCACTTCACCGCTAACCAAGTCTTTATCCTTAGTAAAGAAATATTCCGCATAATCTGCTCCTGTACCTGTGTAAGCTCCATCAGCATAAACTGCACCGTTAGCTTGAACTCTAAATACAGCATCGTCGGCGCTAGCCACATCAGAGCGAAGCATCATAATATTATTTGTGCTAGTAGTCGCGTTAGAATTAATTTCAAATGGCACTACTCCGTTGGCTCCATTTAGATGTAATAGAGCAGTTTGAGCCACAGTTCCAATTCCAATTCTTCCTGTCGAATCCATCGACAAGAAATCATTAGTTCCCAAAGCTCCGCCCAAACCAATTTTAAAGATATCGTCAGTATCATCCAATCCCAAATGATAATCTTGAGCATCGCCATCAAAAATTGTTAGTGAATCTTCTGCCAAACCTGATCCTAAGGTTATTTTTGATCCACTTGTTCCACTACTACTCATGACCAAGGCTCCCGTACTATCTGATGCCAAGGTTACATAATTACTAATATCATAAGAAAATCTCAATTTGTTATTCACTCCAAAAACATCCAACATATCATTAGGCGTCGCTGTCCCAATTCCTAGTCTATTATTAGTATCATCCCAAAAGAAATTAGCATTGTCCTGAGTATATACTCCGCTAGCTCCCGCAAAAGGAACTGATCCTTGAGTGAAAGCAGTTGTTGTTCCTGTTCCTCCCATTGCTACTCCTAAGCTAGAAGCTACTGACCAAGTTCCGCTACTAATAGTAGGAACTCCTGTGGAAGCTGAAGTATTTAATCCCGTTCCTCCATATTGAGCTCCGATAGCTGATCCCATCCAAGTTCCTGCCACTACTTGTCCAGAAGAATTAATTTGGAAAGCATCACTTGTTCCTACAGTAAATAGTGAAGCGGGGGTAGCGTCACCGATTCCGACATTGCCATTCATAAACACTGCCGAGTAATTATTATCCGCACCTGTGGCACCATTGACATATAATCCATAAGCATTGGTGGTAGCGGCTCCCGTATTTTCGCCTGTTGCTTGCAAATAGGCACCATAAGTATTGATCGTACCACCCGTCGAAATTCCGCTGGAAACAGCACTTGAATTTAAGCCATATATATTGGTCGTGCCCGTAGTAAAGATTCCAGTTGAAGTTGTAGTAATATGATTGCCATAATACGAACCAGCAGTTGTGGTGGTAAGGCTGGTATTATTGTCTAGCGTATCAGCTACAATTACATGCCCGTCATTGGCAGCACTTAAAGTTAAATCCAAATTCTGCCAAGAACTAGTTGTCGCAACATATCCAGGACCTTGGAAATTAATATTTCCCGCCGTAGCATTGGTCATAATTAGATCATTAGCCATGGACACATTGCCGGTAGTAGCAAAGTTGACTGGATTATTAATAGTCGTTTGAGTATTGGTTACGGTCATTATATCAGTACCAGCCGAAGAAATTCTAAACAGATCTGTTATTCCGCTAGCGCCATTTATGTCCAATTGATAAGTTGGAATAGCTGTCCCAATTCCCAATCTATTATTAGTATCATCCCAAAAGAAATTAGCATTGTCCTGAGTATATACTCCACTAGCTCCTGCAAAAGGAACTGATCCTTGAGTGAAAGCAGTGGTTGTTCCAGTGCCTCCCATAGTTACTCCTAAGCTAGAAGCTACTGACCAAGTTCCACTACTAATAGTAGGTACCCCTGTGGAAGCGGAAGTATTTAATCCTGTTCCACCATATTGAGCTCCGATAGCTGATCCCATCCAAGTTCCTGCTACTATTTGACCGGAGGCGTTGATTTGGAATTGAGAAGTAGGACCCACCGAAAATAATGAAGTTGGATTAGTGGTATCCGTACCCACACCAACATTGCCCCCAAAAGGATTAAGATTAAGATTATAAGCAGTTACAGTATCAGTACCCACCGCTTGAAGTTGAATAGATGATGTGCCACCTGAAATAGTAAATGTTTGAGTACCTGCGCTAGTGGGACGAACAGAAAATCCAGATCGAGTATAAGCACCGCCCATACTCACCGCATAAGTAGCAAAATTTCTATAAATATCTAAAGGAGCATTTGGGACTATCGTACCAATACCCACGTTGCCTGTTCCACCCACCCAAACTACATCTCCTCCAGAATGATTTTTTAATTCTAAGATAGGTACGGTATTTAAAGCTCCTCCTGCTTGAATTAAAACACCTGCATCATAAGCGGATGTTCCACTGTTAGTGTTGATAAATTGGAAAGCTGGAACATTTGATACAGAATATGAACCAGCTGGAACATTAGCATAGATAGGGCTACTCGGAGCAATTGATCCAACTCCTACATATCCATTATTTAAAATCGTAAGAGCATTGGTTGCACCCGAATCACCCACCTTAAACTGCATTCCAATGTTTGTTAAAGTATTTCCTGTAGCTGAATTACCTTGTAATAATAGAGTATTATTAGCCGCTGTTCCTCCAATTAAAGTTTGCCCACCACTTCTTCCTGCAAGAAGAGCATATTGACTAAAGTAATCTGTAGCAGCGCTTGTCCAAGTTGGAATAGCTGCTCCTGTGGAAGTTAAAAATCCTGAACTACCTGCCAGTCTAGTTGGAGTTCCGCTGGCTCCACCATATATAATATCACCCAAGGTAGTCATTGGATTAGTAACATTGCCTTGTTGATCTAACTGATATCTTGTCCCACTATTTGTAGTAGTGAAATATAAATGAGTACCATCAAATTCCATTGCCCCCGCTTCAGTTGTAGACAAGTTGGTGCCCGCAGTAAATTTTAAAGGAGCCGTACCAGCCGTCGCCGTACCAGCCGCTATATGTAGATAAGCAGTAGGAGCAGTTGTTCCAATACCGATTCCTCGATTAGTTGTGCCACCTACGCCGTCTGATTTGCCGTAGATTGTGAGCATCGGATTACCATCCAGTTGTGCTGTGTATGATTCCACTGTACCACTAGTTGCAGATACTACGGGCATATCGATCCAAGAAATTGCGCCAGCATCTGTATCAAAAACCATCGCACCCATTTGCAAATTGGCGATTGAAGTTACACCATTAGTATCGATGGAAAATTCATTGGTGCCTGCGATACCATTACCAGAATAAATCTTGAACTTATTTGAATCAAGTGTATCAACTCCCATCGTGAATTGAACCGTTGGACTAACACCCGTTCGGAATTTCATTAAAGGATCATATCCAGCTGACGCAGCCGAGATAGTCAAAGTTGAATCAGTACTACTACTATATATATCCATCTGAGAATTAGGCACAGTCGTACCAATACCTAAATAATGGTTAGTGCCATCCCAGAAAAAATTGGAATTGTCTTGCGAAACCACACCTCCAGCACCGATAAATGGTACCGAACCGGCAGTCATGCCAGACAAAGTTACCCCTGCAAAGGTCGGGCTGGAAGTGGTCAGAAGACTCTGATTAAGTGAAGCACTAGCGGTCATGGTTAAAGTGTTGTCACCAGTATTATTGACCGTGAAATTTCCTCCTGTTACTGTCAAAGTCCTTGAAGTCGTACCACCACTTACTGTAAATCCGTCCGTAGCAGAAGCAAGAGTGAGTCCATTATATGTACCGCCAGTGACATTGCCAGAAGAATTAACTTGGAATTGTGAAGTGGCTCCAACGGACAAAAGTGCAGAAGGCGTAGCTGTCCCGATTCCGACATTGCCATTATTCAAAATAGTCATTGCTGTTGTTCCGCCAGAATCCCCTACTTTAAATTGTAAATTAGCATTGGTCAAAGTATTGCCTGATGAAGCGGAGTTACCTTGCAAAGTCAAAGTGTTATCAGCCACAGTGGAACCAATAAGTGTTTGACTAGTGGTGCGTCCTGCAAGAAGAGCATATTGACTAAAATAATCAGTAGCAGCGCTTGTCCAAGTTGGGATAGCTGCCCCTGTGGAAGTTAAAAATCCTGAACTACCTGCCAGTCTAGTTGGAGTTCCGCTGGATCCACCATATATAATGTCACCCAAGGTAGTCATTGGATTACTCATACCGCCTACTCCACTAACTGCTTGCCAAGAAAGAACACCACTACCATCATTCGCTAGAACATAATTTAATCCACCCGCTTGTCCTGTCGGCAAAGTATAGGTTAAATCAGTAGTTTGATCTCCTCCTTGGAAAATAGTGTGATAAGTCGGAGTAGATCCGCCTTCCAAAATTCCGAATGTTCCTTCAACAGCTAATTTTTGTCCAGGAGCAGTTGTTCCTATTCCTACATTTCCCGTTGAAGTAACAGTTACAAAAGGAGTTGTTCCCACGACAAAACCTGAACCAATCATATAAGAACCAGTTCCTTGATCTAATCCAGAATAAAAATCTTGAGCAAAACCATCAAATTGGACAGAAACATCTTGGGCAATTCCAGTACCAATCATAATAGCTGCTTCAGTAGCAGTGGCTGAACTTTCTAAAACTAATTCTCCTCCACTATTAGCATACAATGCTGAATAGTTACTTCCATCATAAGAAAATCTTAATTTATTATTTACCCCGTATAAATCCAACATAGCGCTAGGATTATTTGTTCCAATTCCTAGTCTATTATTAGTATCATCCCAAAAGAAATTAGCATTATCTTGAGATATCAAACCACCTGCTCCAGCAAAAATCATCGAACCTGAAGTCAAATTACTTAAAGTTAAGCCTCCGAAAGTAGGAGTACTGGTAGTAGCAATGTTTTGAGGAAGAGATAAGGTAATGGAGTTAGCAGCGTTAGTTACTGTTACTTGACTAGATGTTCCATTGACGGTTTTGTATTCCAGAGCATTACCAGCAGCATTCATTCCCATGATTTGATTAGCTGTTCCGTAAGCTGTTAATCCTGTACCTCCGTTTCCAACAGGCAATGTTCCGGTAACTTCTGAAGCCAAATCAATCTGACTACCTAGATAGGAAATAGTAACTGGTAAAGTTGTTGAAGTATGATTATGAGAATCATCCGCTACTGTAGTTGAAATTGAAGTTGTGCCACTTCCACTAACATCTCCACTTAAAGTAATAGTTTGGTTAGCGGTTAGATAAGCACTGGTATCCCAACTCAAAACTCCGGCAGTGTTTTTAAGTAATCCGTTAGTGCTAGCCACTGGCAAAGTATAGGTTACATCCGTAGCTTGATCTCCTCCTTGGAAAATAGTGTGATAAGTTGGAGTAGCTCCACCTTCAATTACACTTAAAGTTCCATTGATTGTTAAGCCTCCGAAAGTAGGAGTGCTGGTAGTGGCAATGTTTTGAGGAAGAGATAAGGTAATGGAGTTAGCAGCGTTAGTTACTGTTACTTGACTAGATGTTCCATTGACGGTTTTGTATTCCAGAGCATTACCAGCAGCATTCATTCCCATGATTTGATTAGCTGTTCCGTAAGCTGTTAATCCTGTACCTCCGTTTCCAACAGGCAATGTTCCGGTAACTTCTGAAGCCAAATCAATCTGACTACCTAGATAGGAAATAGTAACTGGTAAAGTTGTTGAAGTATGATTATGAGAATCATCCGCTACTGTAGTTGAAATTGAAGTTGTGCCAC
>JBAZSW010000002.1:0-77703 GCA_041662245.1 Parcubacteria group bacterium | reverse complement strand
TTACTGTTACTTGACTAGATGTTCCATTGACGGTTTTGTATTCCAGAGCATTACCAGCAGCATTCATTCCCATGATTTGATTAGCTGTTCCGTAAGCTGTTAATCCTGTACCTCCGTTTCCAACAGGTAATGTTCCAGTTACATGAGAAGCTAAATTAATTAAACTTCTCACAATATCTTGTCCACTTAGAGTAATGTAATTAGGTACGCCACTGACTGTAACGGCACTATGCAGTTCGCTATCTCTAGCAATACTTGCTGCAATGGAAAGACTGTCTCCAGTTAAAACAATTTCAGTGTCTCCGGAAAGATTTGTTTCGCTGGAGATATCAATACTTGTTCCCAATGATGCAGTTAGAGCTCCACTGGAAATCGTTATTCCAGTTCCTGTCCAATCAGTTACCGTTTCACTTCCCACAGTAAATCCAGTTGCTGTAACTCCACCCGAAACACTTAAGGGAAAATTGAATACGAATTGATCATTGATAGAATCCCATTGCAATGTAGCAGCTGGATTAGAAACCCCGCCAGACTCTCCTCTATCAAAAGCTAAAAAACTATCCTCAACATCATCGGAAACATTATTAGAATTAATAGTAAAAATATTAGCAATAGATCCAGAAATATCCAATCCGCCTACACTCAAATTGGTAACATCCAAATTTTCAAAATATCCATAGTTAAATCTTTGTAATGATGATCCTACGTCTTGAGAAGTATTTGTGGCTAGAATATTTCCTGTTAATCTGATATTTCCACTAATTTCCAATCTGTTTGCAATTGAAGAAGTTCCTATTCCTACATTTCCAGCCGTATAATAAATATCCGATCCTGTTGTTACCCATTGAGAAGAAACTTTATTGTTGAAAGTATTCCAATCTGTGTTACTCAAAGCTCCTGTAGCAGAAGTGCTGGCTAAAGCTAAACTCAAAGTTTGTGATCCATCCACAGAAAGACCATTGGCAGGAGTGCTAACAGTAACTGGCAAATGGATAAAGGAAGCAGTTGAAGTGTCGCAAACTATTCCGTCCGCAGTGCTATACATACATAGCCTTCCGTCCGTAAGAGTTCCTGCCCTCACAGAGAGAACATCACCGGAAAGATTCAACAAAGATCCGTTAGTTGATAAATTAGTTTCACTGGAAATATCTACACTTGTTCCCAAAGATGAAATTATATCAATCGTTCCCGATCCATTTGTAACGACAAGACTAGAATCAGAGCTGGTTAAATTTCCCAATGAATAACCACTGCCATTTCCAATTAAAAGTTGCCCGTTAGTTGCAGCTGATCCATCTAACCCCGTCCCTCCTCTACTTACATTCAAATTCGCAAAATAGAAATCTTCAAAAGTTGATCCATCATTTGAAAATTGCCATTGCTGACTGGAGCCGTTAAAACGAAGAGCTGGACGAGTCGATTTATCAGAAACAGAAATATCAAAATTGCTACTTAACCCAGTTCCATTGCCAATATTAAAATCTGTTGAATCAGTACCTGTATCTGTATTTTGATCATGTAATCTTCCATCATTTCCTAAAATTAACGAACTAGCACTTGTCCCTGTTGGCAAATTTTTTAGATCTATTTTTCCCCCTTTACCCAACTGCAAAATATTTCCTTCGGCCGTTCCAGTTGTTGCTCCATTTACATAACTAGAATTAATCGCTACTAGAGCCGCTGGCACATAACCAATTTTTTTCCTCGGCACAGTTTCGCTATCCTCTCCAACTCTAATTCCCAAGAAATATCCTCCTGTAGCAAAATTAATATTTTTGGGAAGCGGATTAACTGAACCCAAATAAGCATCCAACAATCCTCCATTAACTTCTACCTCCTGCTCTTCTTCCCAAATTTTATTTCCCTTATCGCTATCTGATGGATATGGATCACTTTCAGTTCTGTCGGAAGTATAAATAGCAAATCTTATTTTATATTTTCCGTTAAGCACTTCCTTGCTATCTTGATTGGAAATATAGGCTGAAACATCCAGCAATTCACTGTCGGTTGATTGAGCGTCAACTTCCCTTAAACCAAAAACAAAACCAGCCAACAATGTACAAATTGTAGCGAAAATTAACACCCGAATTTTATTTTTTTCAACTAATAACATCTTTATTTAGTTGGTTTTATTTTTTATTTTTTTATAAACTTTTTTTCTTTTTCCTAACCGAATTTTATTTCATCGCCCATCCAAAGACATCTTCCACTGCATTGGTTATTAAATCAAAAATCGATGCTGTTTTGTCACCCGTATAAGCGCTAAAATATTCCGTATCAAATTTATTTCCCCATTTATCCCTGGCTTCAATTCGGTAAGTATAAATTGTTGAAAATTCCATATTCTTCAAAAGCATACTGTGTTCAAATCCATAGCCCTCCTCTGTAATATTTATAGCATCCTTCCCATCACTTTTAGCATAATTCACATTTGAAACAGCTTCTTTGTTTGTCTTCCAAGTGATTAATATTCTCGGTTCATTGTCCTCCTGAGAAATTATAGTTTCACTTTTTACCTGATAAATTTCCAAAGGCAGATTTAGTGGTTTGCCATTATCCATTATCGTACTACCGCCAAATTTTACTTGGGTGACTTTATAATTTTCACTAACCATTGCCTTGTCGTTATTGGCAGTATCTGCAATTGTAGCGCTGCTTTCATCATTGCTTGAACTATCATTTACATCTTTTGTCGCTTGATTATCATTGGCTGTATCGGTCGCGATATTCTCAGTTTGATTGTCGACTTCTGCGCTGTTTTTTTGTCGGCTATTTACAACCCAGATAATCATCGCTCCGGTAAGCAAAAATAACAGTAAAATAATCCAAAATAGAATCCTCTTTTTTTTGGATTTTTTTTCGCTATTATTTTCGATTTTTTCATCCATTAAATCTTATAAATTTTAGCTTAAAAAACTTAATAAACTAAAGGCTTTTTATCCAATTTATAGATTACAAATTTACTTTTAAATTATACACCTTTTTCTAAAAACCTCCAAGTCTTTTTTCGTCAAAAATGTGGATAAAAAAATACCGTTTTTTAACATCATTTTTCTACTCATTTTTTAATCAAAAATCACTTAAAATATTCCCGTTTGAAGCGAACTCAAAAACAAAAAAGCCCTTGTCTAAAGGCTTTATTCAAAAAACAAATAAAATTGTTTAATTATTGAATTATTCTCTATCTCAAAAATTTAAAAAAACGTTAAGAATTCAAGAATCAAATTCCCAAAATCTTAAATTTCCAAATTTGTAATTTTATTATTTTCTTTGACTTTACAAACTTTAAAAACATCATGGGCTATCCATTTTATTTTCCCAACCTTCTCCCTCTTTGAGAGAAATTTAAAATTGCTTTCTCAAAATCTTTCTTGGTAAAATTGGGAAATAATTTCTTGGAAAAATAAAGTTGCGCATTAGCCAAATCCCACATCAAAAATCCTGTCGAGAGATGTGGCTCGCCTCCAGTTCTGATGAGAAAGTCCACTGCAGGTAAATTTTTAGTCATCAAATTTTCTTTCACCAAATTAGCAGTAATGTTTTTTGTGCTGGTTCCAATTTTAGCTGATATTTTTTTGATCGCTTCCAACATTTCATCATCACCATTATAAGCTAAAAAGAAATTTAAATTATAATTTTTATAATTCTTAGTTTTTTCCATTCCCTGCTCTAAAATTTTTTTTAAACTTTCTGGAAACTGTTCCTTCCAACGACCAATAATATTAATTTTTGCTTCGTTTTCATGAATTTCCTCACTATCCATAAGCTTTTTAAAATACTTTTCATAGATACTCAAAAGTGCTTTTTTTTCCATTAGCGGTCTTTTTTTAAGATTATCCATTGATGATCCCCAAAAAGAAATATTTTTAATTTTCATTTTTAGAGCTTTTCTCACCAACTCTTCAATCCGATCTGCGCCTGCTACATGCCCCTTCCAAGGTTTAAGATCTCTTTCTTTTGCCCAACGCCTGTTACCATCGGGAATTATCACCACGTGATTGGGAAGATTAATTTTATCCATAAAATGATATTTTTTAAAATTTATTCTTTTTGACATTATCCCTATGGTAAAGATAAATAAAAAAAAATGCAAGAAAAAATTATATTGATATTCTAACACGTTAGCATTTTTGTATTAATATAAATCTGCAAATTACAATATGCCAACGTTGTAGCATCTCGCCCAAATAAATTTTTGCGTGCCCCGTTAAATAACTGGGATACTTAAAAAATTTATACACAGTGAGATTTCAATTCACTCATTTTTAAATTTATATTTAAGTACTTACTTAGGTAAGTACTTAAGTATATACTTATACTTTTTTTATAAAAAGCAAAAAACCCTTTAAAATAAAGGGTTTTTAAGTTTATAAAAATATTTTTTAGAATATACTATTCAAGTATGCCATCAAGATTAACGTCATATAAAATTTCATCTTGAATTAATCGATAAGTTAAAATTTCACCTTCGCTAAACCAAATTGGAATTTCTTTTTCCGCCTCTTCCACAAGACCTGAAGCATGAATTAAATTTCGAATACTTCGCTGATCGACATCCGCCATCTGGTAAGTATCCAAGGTAAAATCTCCGCGAATAGTTCCCATGTCAGATGATAAAGGTTCTGTTCCTCCTGTAATTTTTCGTACCAAAGCCACAGCTTGATTGCCCTCCCAAATCATTGCAATTACAGGACCTGAGCTTAAATATTTAGCATTGGCGTTCATAATGGCTATTCCATTGTCCTTGAAAGTTGCGAAAGGTGATTTTAGCCCTTTCTTTTCATAAGAAGCCGAAGCTTTTCTTCCCACCTCTTCCAGCCAAGCATCGCCCCCTACTTCGTAATAATGCTTAATCGCCATTTCCTCAGTTGGAATAAGCATTTTTAACCCCATCAGTTTAAGTCCCACGCGCTCATATCTTTTGATAATTTCTCCAATCAAAGTTCTCTGTACTCCATCTGGCTTGATAATAACTAGGGTTCTTTCTTTTTTAGGATGCATCTTTTCTTCAGTCATATTTTTTAAAAATTTAAATAATTTATTTTTTAATATAAGCGGTATCGAGTAAAAACTATTTCAATACTATAACGTTGAATTTATTTACCGAAAAAGGATTCTTTTTTGTAGCTACTGTGTGAAACGAAAAGCCGGGGAAAAAGAAACTTTTTTGGGAAATAAATTCTCTACTCGCTACCAGTTCATACTTATAGAGTTTAGCACATAAATAAACACAAAGCAAACCAAAAAACTACTTTAAAATCATAAATTCCAAGCCACAAGACACAAACAAATTTCAAACTCACAAAAAATATATTGACACAGTCTCACATTTAAAATTGATTTGAAATTTGTTTCTTTAGGAATAATAAAATTTAAAAATTTTAATATTTCTAAAGTTGGTCATAATTTCCCGACAAAGCCTGAACTCTTTTAGCATAATTAGTCAGTCCATAACAACTCCATCCTAAATATTTTAATGAAGCATATTCTTCCCATTTAATTGAGATCTTCTTTCCCGTACAAGGACTAGTAATGGTCGTTTTTCCACTCTTAGTGGCTCCATCGTTTGCCAATTTTAAAGCCATAGCAGTCACACCATCAACTAGATTCCATGGATCGGCAGGGTTATGTCCTGTTGCAGAAGCGATTTTTGATTGATAACCCCTCCAAGTATCTGACATAAACTGTGCCGCCCCCATTGCCCCTCCTGTGCCCTTATAACTAGATGGTGGACAAGAAACTTTTTGCTTTTTATAATTGTAATCTAGCTTATCACAAATATCTTTAAATATTGCCAATCGCGTGGCACTCATCCGACTTTGCTTATAATCACATCCTCCCACTGAGGCTCCCAGTCTTGATTCGATAGATAACATCCCAAAAAGAAATCCTTTTCTTACCCCTGTTTGCTTAGCTGCAAATTTTATTGCCTCTTTAACATCATTAGTATTATAACTTTTCCCTAATAATTTATTTAAATCACTTTTTAATTCAGATAATTTTTCTTGTAAACTGGCAATGCTTTCCATAGCCTGATCAACATCTTCCTGAATTCCATCCGCCTGATTTTCCAATGCTAACTTTTGTTTTTCTTTGGTAACTAGCAAAGATTCTTTTTCTTTCCTTGAAACATCTAACTGTTGAGCTTCCGTTTTAATACTTTCTTTATCATTTTTTATATCACCCATTAACGCCAGCACTTCCTCTTTTACTCGTAATAAATTATCCACGCTTGTTACCGCCTCCAAAAAATTATCTTTGTTTAGAAAAATAAATATAAATGGCTGATCAGAATCTAAATAATTTTCTTGAATCATTTTTTTAAGTGCTTCTTTTTTCCTTTCTTTGCTTTCCTCCAAACTTACTAAGTTTGATTCTTTATCCTTGATGCTTTTTTCAACTGCGTCTATCTGTGCTTGCGTATCATTAATAACCTTTTGGGTTACATAAACCGCTCCTTGAACTTTTCCCAAATTTTGTTCCAATAGAGCCTTTTCTGCATTTTTTTTGTCTAATTTCTTTTGCAAGTCGTTGATATCATCTTTGATGTCGTCCTTCTCTTCTTCACAAGAGGTCTGTTCATCACCAGTCAGAGCACTACAATCCACGGCTAAAGCTTTATCAACCCCAAAACCGCCCCCAAACAGATTTAGAGTTGCTAAAAAGAATATTATTCCTATTGCAATTGTTGTTTTATTTTTTATCATTTGAAAATTGACTATTTTCAATCATTATCAGCTCATTTAAATTAATTCACGACATATAGCTTAATGGTTATTATTTTAAGCCACTTGATTGCTTATTTTATAGAAATTTAAATTAAACAATTGAAGATGCTAAAAAACTATTAAGCTAGCCGAATAAAGACCCTAGAGGGATTGACTTTAATTGACTATATCAATGTACATTTTAACACAAAAATTAATTTTATAAAACAATCGCTATTTTATCAATCCTAAATATATCCGGTTGCTACCCGTTATTCATTGTCTATCACTCTTCAAATCTATAATTTTCATCTGAATTTTTTTATTTCCATTCCATTCGTCTTGCTCAAGATTAAAAAGTAAATTTATTTTGTCTCCCGTTTTTAATTCGCCAAAACGTTCACTCAAATTAAATCCAATTGCTTCAAAAATTTTAGGACTGCCATCCTTGCTTCGAACAAATAACTTTAAGTGTTTTTCGCCATTGCCTACCCATTTTAAATCTTGAATTATTAAATTTTTCATCATGAAAACCGGCATTAAATTTCCCTGTCCAAAAGGCTCCATTCTCTTCAAATCTTCAATTAACTCTATCCCTATATCTTCTGCAGATAATTCTACGTCTACTTTTATTTCTGGAGATAAATCTATCCCTTTCAATTTTTTGTTGATAATTTTATCCATTTTCTCATAGAATTTTTCTAAATTTTCATTCTTTATAGAAATGCCTGCCGCTTGACGATGCCCTCCGTATTTAAGCAACAACTCGCTACAAGCTTCTATCGATTCAATGATATCTATTTGCGGAATGCTGCGAAATGATCCCTTGCTTTCCGTTTTTCCCTTTTTTAAAATTGCGACCGGTCGCTTAAATTTATCAGTTAATTTTCCCGCTACCAAGCCCAATGTTCCTACCGGAAAATTAGGATTATCTAAAAGTATAAAGTTTTTATCTTTAAAAGTATTCTTAATAATTTTTTCCGCTTCACTTACTATTTGAGTAGTTTCCTTTTGTCTTCGTGTATTTTGTTCTTCGATATCCAACGCCATATCTCTGGCTTTTATTCGATCTTCTTCTGCTAAAAGAAAAAAAGCTCTCTCGGCATGAGTCATCCTACTAGCTGCATTAATTCTTGGCGCAATTTGAAAAGAAATCTTCTGTGCATCGGGAAAGTTATTTTCATCAATTAAAATCCTTCCCACTTTAAACATTTCTTGCAATCCAACTCGACGAGTTTTTGACAAAACTAACAATCCAAATTTAGCCATCGTTCTGTTTTCTCCCGTGAGTGGAACCATATCGGCAATCGTTCCAATCGCTACTAGATCCAACATCCATTTGATTGTTTCTTTTTTTTCTGGCAAAAAAGTTTCATAAATTGCTTGGACAAATTTAAAAGCCACTCCCACCCCTGCTAAATTTTCTTCAGGATAACCGCACTTTTTTATTTTAGGATTTATCACCGCCACCGCTTGAGGGATTTCGGGTGGAATATGATGATGATCGGTTATAATTACATCTATTCCAATTTTTTTAGCTCCCGCTACCTCATCTTTATTGGCAATTCCACAATCAGTAGTTACTATTAAAGTTACTCCCTTTTTAGCAAAATCCCTCAACACTTCATCACTGAGTCCATAGCCTTCTTCTTTATTGGGAATATATACCTTAATTTTAAAGCCCACATCTTCTAAAGCAATTTTTAAAATCAAAGCCGAAGTAATTCCATCTGCGTCATAGTCCCCAAAAATTAAAATTTTTTCCTTATTTTTTTTAGCTATTTCCAATCGGATCATCGCCACTTTCATATCTTTGAAAAGGAATGGATCCAAGATATCATTATCGTAATTAGGAAACATAAACTTTTTAATTTCACTAGCGGTTTTTATCCCTCTTTGTCTAAGTAATTTCAGCACTTTGGGATGCAAAGACAATGATTCATCTTCCGATGAATCATTCTCAAAAATCTCAATATCATTTTCCTTTAATTTCCAAATCATATATATTTTAAATTGCAAATTTCACCACAATCTATCTTCTCGAGAAAATATTATATCCAATATTTTATTATTTGAAATTGGATATTTGAAATTTGAAATTTCATTAAAGTATTATTTTCACATCTACCGCCTTCAATCTTCCCTCTTTAGTTATTAAAAGCGGATTGATATCAATTTCCTTTATTTTTTCTTCGGTTTCCGCCAAGCTCGCAAAATTAAAAATCAAATTTACAAATTCATCGATATCTCCCGCTTTCTTTCCTCTAGTTTCTTTAAATAAAAATCCTATTTTGCTTTCTATTACTCTTTTTTCTATTTCATTTTTGCTTAAAGGTAAAATCAAAAAATCCACCATCTTAAAAACTTCCGTATAAATTCCTCCCAAACCAAAAACTATTACAGGACCGAAAACTAAATCCCTTTTTAATCCCAAAATCAATTCCGTTTCATAACTCACCATCGGCTGAATAATCAAATTTTCTCTAGGAAAATTATTTCTCATCTCCAAAATGTTATTTTCTAACTCAATCGCATCACCAATTCCTAATATCAAGCCTTTCTTCTCGGTCTTATGGAGAACATCTTCGCTATCCACTTTTAAAACTACCGGAAAATTAACTCGACTACTGTCGATTTTTCCCTCGGGAGAAAGATTCAAAAAGTCCACTACAGGAATAGAATATTGTTTCATCAGCTCCCCTGCCTCACCAAATAAAAGGGCTTTCCTATTTTTACTTGTAGCTTTTTCTATAATGCTTTCCTTTTTAGAACCAAACAATTTTTTGAGCAAAGATTCATTTTTTTTAATTTTAGCAGGAAGAATATCTTCATTTTTCTTACTTCCTAACATTTTATTTAAAGCATCCAATATTTCTTTAGGAAAGTCAAAATTAGGAATATTATTATTTTTTAGTAAAGCAATCGCGTCTTTCATTTTTTCTCCTCCAATAAAAACTGGCAAAATATTCTTTTTGGTTTTTTTACTAAAATCTACGATAATTTGAGAAATTTCTTTAGTGGGAGTCTGATCTTGAGCAGTCATTAAACAGATTATATTACCCGCATCTTCCTCTTCTAGCAACTCCAATGTTTTTTGATATCTTTCTATTCCCGCGTCACCCAATAAATCAATGGGATTTTCCACTGAAGATTCACTAGGTAAAAAACTTCTTAATTTTTCCTTGGTTTTTTCTGAAAATTCTTTTAACTTTATATTTTTATTTGCAAATGCATCTGTAGCCAACACTCCAGGGCCACCCGCGTTAGTGATAATTATACAATCCTTGCTAACAGAATTTTTAAAATTAGACATCAATGTTATCAATACAAAAAAATCTTCCAAACTTTCTGCTCTGACAGCTCCTGCTTTTTCAAAGGCCACATTCATTATTTCATCGCTTCCCGCGAGAGAACCCGTATGAGAGGCAATAGCTTTTTGTGCTTTTTCGCTCCTGCCTGCCTTAAGGATGATAACTGGTTTTTTTTGAGAAACTTTTTTTACTACTTCGATGAATTTCTGACCATCTCTAATCCCTTCTAGATAAAGAGCAATTACCTTTGTCTCTTCATCACTAGCTAGATACTCTATCAACTCTATTTCATCTAATTGCATCTTGTTGCCTACGGAAATTATTTGAGAAAATTTAATTTGTTTCTCCTTGGCCATATCCAACATCGCTACTACCAAAGCTCCTGATTGAGAAATTAGAGAAACTCCTCCACTCTCCGGAAGACCGCTCGCAAAAGAAGCATTCAATTTTATTTTTGGTGAGATAAATCCCAAACAATTTGGTCCCAAAATATTCACCCCCTTATCTCGCGCAAGTTTTGCTAACTCAAACTCCTTCGTTCTTCCATCTTTTCCAATTTCCGAAAAACCCGCTGAAATAACGATGAAGTTCTTTACCCTCTCTGCCAATTTGATTGTCTCATTCACAAAAGTTGCAGGAATAACAATAATAGCTAAATCAATTTCTTTTTCCACATCATTTAAAGAAGCATAACATTTTTTGCCTAAAAGTTCTGTATATTTAGGATTAACTAAAAATACTTCTCCTGCATAACCCAAATTTAAAAGGTTTTTAACAATAGCATAACCCACGCTTCCTTCTCTGTCTGAAGAACCCACGATCGCCACAGTAGTTGGATTAAAAAGTTTTTCTAAATTTTTTTTCATTTTTTTATTTTTTAAAAATAAAACTTTCCCCTCTCCATCTTTGTACCCAAAGGGGGAGATGTCCGTTAGGACAGAGGGGGTTTCTTTTTAGATTTCCAACCCCTCCGCCTTTCGGACACCTCCCCTTCAAAGGGGATGAGGAGAAGAAAATTGATTCTTTCTTAAGCGGTATCGAGTAAAAACTATTTCAATACTATAACGTTGAATTTATTTACCGAAAAAGGATTCTTTTTTGTAGCTACTGTGTGAAACGAAAAGCCGGGGAAAAAGAAACTTTTTTGGGAAATAAATTCTCTACTCGCTACCAGTTCTCTATTTCTTTAATTATATATTACATAACCCAAAAAACAAAACAAAAAAACTGCCAAATAAACTAGCAGTTTTCTATTCAAATTTATACCTCAAGAATATCATGCTAAACTTTCTACATTAACTCCATAGCTCCAATCGATTTCTTCGTATTCATGTAACAATTTATTTATATATTCTTTCAATTGATTATATTTATCTCGATTGTTAGCTTCAAATTTTATAGTTAAATAAGGACCGTTTTGAGAATATCTGACTATAAACATTGAATCTTCCATGTCCAATCTGACTCCATCTCCTGCCCGTTCATCATTAATAACTTGTGCGTCAGGATAATCCTTACTCAACACTTCACTGACTTTATCTATCAGAGCCACCTTTTTATCATCAGCACAACCCACTTTTATTTCTGGACTTGAAAAATATTTTGGCAAATCTTCAATTGCTTGGGACATTTTTTTGTTTGTTCTAGACAGATAAGAAAGTAACCTCATTGTAGAATAAAATCCATCATCATGATTGTAATAATCAGTTGAAAAGAAAAAATGGCCAGATAACTCTCCAATAAAAGCCGCTTTGATTTCTTGGTTTTTCTTTTTTAAAAAGGAATGCCCTGTTCTCCACATAAAAGGCTCTCCTCCATATTTTGTTATCGTTTCTGGGACGACTTTTGAGCAGAGAGTATTAAACATTATTTTTTCTCCAGGATGAGCATAAAGAACATCGATAGCAAAAATAGCCACTAAAACATCATTCCAAATTATTTCTCCTTTATCGCTAACGATCCCGATTCTATCACCATCTGGATCATAAGAGAATCCAATATCCGCTCCTACTTCTAGCACTTCATTTTTTAATCTTTCCGCTACTGCTGATTCTGTCGGATCAGGAGTTCCCATTGGAAAGCTAGGGTCAATTTCACAATTTTTTTCAATAACCTCACAACCAACCGCCCTTAGAAAATCTGGGATAATAACTCCCGATGTCGAACAACTTGGATCGACTACTACTTTAAACTTTCCCGAAAGAGGCAACCGATTAGAAATATCTGTTAAATATTCTTTCCGAATATCAATATTTTCTACTTTTCCAACCGTTTCACCTTTTTCGCAGTCATCTTCTTCGGTCATTCTTCTGAGTTCTTGCATCCCCTCACTTACAAGAGTTTCCGAAAAATCATTGGCAAATTTAAACCCGTTATATTCAGCAGGATTATGCGAGGCTGTTACGAAAACTCCGCCTTTACAATCTAAATGATATTGAGCCCAATAAAAAGTGCCCACCAAGTTCATTCCTATATTAACTACATCCGTACCTGCCCAAGTTAAGCCCCTGATCATCGCTTCGCTATAATCCTTACTAGTGAATCTACAATCATAGGAAATCAGAGCCCTAGTGATACCCTCTCTTTTTAGATATGTCCCGAATGCTTTTCCGATATGCTCAACTATTTCAACATTAAGATCTTTATCAACAACTCCTCTTAAATCATAGCCACGAAAAATATATGGATTTATCTTCATATTTTTTACTATTAAATTTAATATATTACAATTCAATAATACACTTTTTTATGATATTTTCAAACCATCCAAGCAACAACTCGCCCCAAAGAAATTAGTGTCCATTCAGTCGCACGTGGACAAAAGTGACACCTTTTAATTTTAAAATTTAATTATTAAAAATTTATTTGGCATTTGACATTGGATATTTGTCATTAAAATCAAAAAAGTATATACCTAAGTATATACTTTTTTATTCGTAAATCTTTTATCATCTACAACAGTTTGAACAATTATAACATCCTCAACAATCCTAAATTCTCAAATTCCCATATTCCCAGATTCTTAATTCTTCATTCTTACTTACTCTTCCTGCTCGCTCTCACTCTGTCTGCTTCTGTTAAGAATTGTTTTCGTAGCCTTACACTCTTGGGTGTGACTTCCAGATATTCATCCCCTGCCATAATTTCCAAACCTTTTTCAATGGTAATTTCAATCGGCGGAACCAAAGTAATGGCATCATCACTTCCACTAGCTCTCATATTGGTCAGATGTTTTCCTTTAATCGGATTAACTGTCATCTCATCTCCTTTGGAAGTATTCCCGATAACTTGCCCCGTATAAACTTCTTGACTAGCATTTACATATAGTGAACCTCTTTGTTGCAAATTAAATAATGAAAACCCGAGAGCTTTTCCGGTTTCTCCTGAAATCATCGAACCCACTGCCCGTTTTTTGATTTCTCCCACATAAGGACGAAATTCCAAAAAACGACTAGACAAAATTCCTTCTCCTTTTGTATCTACGATAAATTCACTTCTGTAGCCCAATGCTCCACGAGTAGGAATCTCAAATAACATTCTAGTTCCATCTGGAGCTTGTTTCATATCGATCATGATTCCCTTTCTTTTTCCCAATTTTTCAATAATTGCACCCGAAAATTCACTGGGTACAGTTACAGTTAATTCTTCAAATGGCTCCATCTTCGCACCATCTACTTCTTTAATGATTACTCTCGGTTGAGAAACTTGTACTTCAAAACCTTCTCGACGCATATTTTCCAGTAAGACTGCCACATGTAATTCCCCTCTTCCATAAACAGTAAAGTTATCACTGGTAAAGTCCACCTTAAGTCCTACATTTATTTCTAATTCTTTTTTTAGTCTTTCACGGATTTGCTCTCTGGTTACGAATTCCCCCTCTTTTCCGGCAAAAGGGGAGCTATTTACTAAAAATTCCAAAGCAATCGTTGGCTCATCCACCGTAATCGCTGGTAAGGCTTGGGCATCTTCTTTAGCACAAATAGTTTCTCCGATATCAATATCATCAATTCCGGCAATCATCACGATATCCCCCGCTAGAGCTTCCTGAGTTTCCTTTCTTTTTACTCCCTCAAAAGAAAACATTTTTATAATTTTTCCTTTTCGGGTTTCTTTATCTTTTGACTTAATGAAAACCGGCTCCAACCTTAAAACTCCCTCATATATTCTAGCCACAGCTAATCGCCCCAGATAATCGTCATAAGCTAAAGAAAAAGGTTGCAAACGAAGTGGTACGCTAGTGTCATTTTTGGCAGCCGGTACATGCTCCAATATTTTATCCAGAAGAGGAGTCATGCTGTCAGATTCATCTTCAGGTTTATTTTTGGCAATTCCCTGTTTGCCAATACTATAAATAATTGGGAATTCTAATTGTTCATCGTCTGCCCCCAATTCTAAAAATAATTCAAAGATTTCATCTTCTACTTCTCCCAATCTGGCCGCTGGTTTATCAATTTTGTTTATCACTACCATCGGTTTGTGTCTCAATTCCAATGATTTTTTAAGCACAAACCTAGTTTGAGGCATTGGACCTTCTTGGGCATCCACAACTAAAACCACGCTATCAATCGCACGCAACACTCTCTCCACTTCACTGCCAAAATCAGCATGTCCGGGGGTATCCACAATATTAATCTTTGTATCTCTGTAGATTATTGAGGTATTTTTGGCATAAATAGTAATTCCTCTTTCTTTTTCCAGAGCATTACTATCCATGCTATCATCTTGTCCAGCTGCTCCGGTTTGCTTCATAATCGCATCAGTAATTGTAGTTTTTCCATGATCCACATGTGCGATAATCGCAATATTTCGTATATCCATAAAAATTAATTTAAAATTCAAAAATAAAAACTGCCCCACCTGATAGCAGCTTGATTATTATAGCAGATTAATGAGAAAAGTCAAATCAGAATTCCCTGTAACTAGCCCCTCACAACTAATTCCCCTCCCCTTCAAAGAAGAGAAACAGAATAGGTATCAGAAACCTCTAAACATAACTCCCTAGCGAAATGACATCTCATCTTATTTCAATTCATATATCTTAGAATATTTCTTTTCTAAATAGTCAATAAAATATTTACTAGTCAATTTTTCTCCTGTTACCTTCTCCACTAATTGCTCAGCTGAAAAAAGTTTTCCGTGAATATGAATATTTTTTCTTAACCATTCCAAAATATGACCAAATTGACCTCGTTTTATTTCTTTTTCTAAATTTAGGATATCCCTCTTGGCGGTGTTAAAAAATTGAGCTGAATAAAGATTTCCCAAAGTATAGGTAGGAAAGTACCCAATCATCCCACCTGACCAATGCACATCCTGCAAAACTCCCATCGCATCGCTAGAAACTTTTATTCCAAAATATTCTTTAAATTTATCATTCCATATTTGAGGCAAATCTTCTACCGCAATACTCCCCTCAATTAAATCTTTCTCAATTTCAAAACGCAAAATAATATGCAAATTGTAAGTCACCTCATCCGCTTCTGTTCTTATTAAAGATGGCCTGACGATATTTATTGCCTTATAAAAATCGCTAAGTTTTATTCTTTCAAAGCTTTCCGAAAAATCTTTTTGCATTTTTGGATAAAAATATTGCCAAAAAATCTCACTCTTTCCAATGATATTTTCCCACATTCTCGATTGAGACTCATGAATTCCTAGTGAAATTGATTCCCCCAGTGGTGTCCCAAAACCCTCCAGCAAAATCCCCTGATCATAAAGAGCGTGTCCAGTTTCATGAATAGTACTATTTATCGAATGAAATAAATCTTTTTCGTCATAACGAGTTGTTATCCGCACATCTTGAGGATGAAATCCTATCGTAAAAGGATGGGTGCTTTTATCCAATCTCCCCGCTTCAAAATCAAATCCAATCTTTTTTGCTACAAATTCATTAAATTTAACTTGTTTTTCAATTGCAAAATTTCCTTTTAGGGTATTGCTATTTATTTTAACTTTCGATTTCTTTATTTTAGCTAAAAAGGGCACTAAGAAATCTTTTAACTCCGAAAAAATCATTTCAATTTCCTCTACATCCACATAAGGCTCATAGATGTCCAAAAGTGCATTATAAGGCGAATCTTTATATCCCACCAGTTTGGCTTCTTTTCTTTTGAGGGCCACTATCTTTTTAAGTTCAGGAAGAAATAATTTGAAATCATTTTTCTTCCTTGCCTTGGCCCAAATCATTTGTGCTTTCGAAGTGGTCTCAGCCAGCTCTTTCACGAAATTCAATGGCAATTTTTTCTCCCTAGAAAATTCTCGCCAAGATTCTCTCACAATACAGTTATCTTCATCACTAAGTTTTCCCGCATCCATTTCTTTCCTTAGTTCCAATAATAATTTTTCAAAATTATCAGACGTAAATTTATTATGCAATTCTCCCGAAAGACTTCCAATTATCTTTGCTCTCAAATCATTTCCCTTACTCGGCATATTAACTTCTTGATCCCAATGCAAAACCGCCACAGCAGAACTAAGATAACTTATTTCTAATAGTTCCTCTTTAAATTTTTCCATTAATTCTTTTTGCATATTTTATCTAGATATAGATTTACTCAATCAACTAGCTTTAAGGAAAGGAGCGATGTTCCTTTCCTTATCCTTTTGTTTATTCCTTCTCAAGTCCCTGTGTGGTATTAATTAATTCTCCGGCAGCTCATCAGCCGTTGAACCTAGCCATCCGATACGTTCCTTTATTTCAGTTCTATTCGCTGGAGCACTGCCCACAAAAAAACCATTTTCATTTAAAATTTCATATTCCGGCATAGCCTATCCCCCTTTTGTGAAATTTATCTTTGAAAATTATTTTAAATTCTCACCTAGAAAACTTTTTAATTCTTCAATTTTAATTCTTTTTTGCTCCATCGTGTCCCTGTCCCGCACAGTAACACATCCGTCTTCCAATGTTTCAAAATCTACCGTCAAGCAATAAGGAGTTCCAATTTCATCTTGACGACGGTATCTTTTCCCAATGTTCCCATTATCATCAAATTCGCACATAAAGTCACCTTTCAAATTATCAAAAATTTCTTTGGCTTTTTTAACTAATTCCGGTTTATTTTTTAGCAAAGGAAAAATTGCTACTTTGATAGGCGCTAAATTTTTAGGAAATTTCATCACTGCTCTTTCGCTTCCATCTTCCATCTGCTCTTCGCGATAAGCCGCCAGCAACGTCAAAAGAATGCTCCTGTCCAAGCCAAAAGTTGGCTCGATAACATGAGGCACAAATCTTCTGTTTTTTTCAGCATCAAAATATTCCAATTTTTTACCCGAAAATTTAGCATGTTGGGATAAATCAAAATCTCCTCGATGAGCCAAACCAAACAGTTCTCCAAAACCAAAAGGAAATTTATATTCGATATCCACAGTTTTTCTTGAATAATGCGATAATTTTTCTTTAGCATGTTCATATCTTCTTAAATCTTCTTTTTTCGCTCCCAAAGCCATCGCAAAATTCTCTTGAAAAATAGTCCAATTTTCAAAAACAGTTTCCCAATCTTTTTCTGGATCAATAAAAAATTCAATCTCCATCTGTTCAAATTCACGAAGTCTAAAAATGAAATTACCCGCCACTATTTCATTACGAAAAGCCTTTCCTATTTGAGCAATCCCAAAGGGAACTTTCACTCGCATAGAATCAACGATATTTTTAAACTCAATAAAGATAGCTCCCGCAGTTTCTGGTCGTAAATAAACATCCCCGTAATAACCATTCATTTCCGTTTTAAACATCATATTCATTTCTCTCACGTTGGTCCAATCTGATTCACCGCATTCGGGACATTTTACTTTTTCTTCTTTTAAAACTTTAGTCATTGCTTCTAGCTGTCCCTCCAAATCTTTGCCCGTCGCCTCCTCGACAACATGATCAGCTCGAAATCTTTTTTTACATTTTTTACAATCCACCATAGCATCGTTAAATCCACTAGTATGCCCTGAAGCCTCCCATAATTTTGAATTAAGCAAAATCGGTCCATCAATTCCGATGATATCCTCTCTTTCTTGCACTACCTTTTTCCACCACAACTTTTTAATATTATTTTTCAGTTCCGCTCCATAAGGACCGTAGGAATAAGAGTTGGCAAATCCCCCGTAAATTTCACTTGATGGAAAAATAAAACCCTTTCTTTTGCAAAAAGAAACGATTTTCTCCATTAAATTATTCTCTTCTCTTTCTTTTTTTAAAATCATATTTTAGTTTCTTAGCTTTTTAACCTTTAGCTAAATTAGCCAGAAAAAATTAAATTTTATTATAAAAAATAAAAAAAATCCTCATCCCAAACAATCTAAAAAATTAAATTGCTAGAACGAGAATTCTCGCGGTTCCATCTAGCTTTCCCGATTTAACGGGACACCTTGATTATTATTCAATTTTCGCTATAAAGAGGATCCAACCCCCTTCCTATTAAAATAGTACTCCAAAAAAATAATTAGTCAAGAATCAAAAAAAGTTGAACATCTCCAAAAAATTAGCGTTTCGAAGTAGTACATTCGAAACGCTCCTATAGCCTCATCCATAAAAATTTCCTTATTCCTGTTTTTTCATGCCCTGCATTTCCATTGCCTTAGTTACAGGTGGCGGGAGTGCGCCTGCGCCCTTCATATTCATAGGATTAAGTGGACTATTGTCTACAAAATCCATATAGGCACCAATCAAACCAGTCCTGCCATTCGTCGATTTTCTTTCATTGGCACTAGCAGCAACTTCTTCCTCTGCTTTTTTCCCTATCTTTTTACTTTTTTTAGTGGAAGATTTTTTTGTAACTTTTTTGTTATTATCTTTCTTCGTTGCTACCGAGTCTTTCTTACTTACTCCAGCATCTTGATTTAAGGGGGGATTTATTTTTGTAGTTCCCTCACTTACATTACGTCCACAAGAGCTCGTCAAAAAAGCAATTCCTATAAAAACAATTCCCCACAGCATTCTGCTATGCATTTGTCTACCTCCTATAAAAAGAGCTAACCATTTTGGCCAAATTGCCCCCTACTAATATTTTCATTATGATAAACTAAAATATTAATTTTATCAACAAAAGAAGCTGCATCAAAAACGAAACGTGCCTTTTCAAATCTTAACTGCTATCTAAAAAATACTCACAAAATATTATCCTTCTATAACAGCTTGATCATCTTAACTCTAATTTTTTATCTTTGCACTTTGAATTAATTTCTCATATATTTTTAGCATCTTATCTGCGCACACTTTGCTAGTATAATTATTTTTAGCCTTTTTCTTGGCATTGTTTCCGATTGATAAAGCCAATTTTTCTCTCGACAAAAGCCTATCTATTTTTTTAGAAAAATCATTTCCTTTACCCGAAGATAATATTCCCGTTACGCCATCTTCTATTAAATCCCCCACCCCCAAAGCATCTATCGCCACGATAGGAAGCCCCAAATACATTGCTTCGGTGATAATCGTTCCTTGAGTCTCACTTTGTGAGGCATAAACAAAAATATCAGCCAAGCCCATATAATTTTTTATTTGTTCACGTTCAATTAAACCCACAAAAAAAACTTGTTCTCCTACTTTCGATTCATTTACTAGTCTTATTAGTCTATTCCTGAGATACCCATCTCCTCCTAAAATAAACACTGTTTTGGGATTTCTTTTCAACACTTTGATCACTTCCTTTGTTAAAAATAAAACATTCTTTTCTTCTGTTAAACGAGAAATGGAAAGAATTATTTTCTTATCACTTTTAATATTCAGCTCTTCTCTTATTTTTTTCCAATCACCGTTTCTGAAAGTTTCCTCATCTACTCCAGTGGCTACAACTTCAATATTATCCTTAATCACTCCCCACTTTTTTACAATCTTTCTTACAGACTCGGTAGGGATAATTATTTTATCTACATTATTAGCATACCTAACTGAGTTTTTTATCACCCAATAAGCAGAAAATTTCTGAGGGATAATTGGCGTATAGTGCGTATATTTATCATAAATAGTATGCCAAGTAAAAACGATAGGAATGTTCTTTTTTTTCGCCCAACGCCGAGCCACACTTCCCAAAAGATTGGGATGCTGGGAATGGATAATGTCAATTTTCAATTTTTCTATTATTCTGTCAATTTCACTAGAATATGGGATAGGCAAAGGAAATCTTATTTTATATTTTATATCCAAAGAAGGATAACGAAAAACATTTTTGTTTTTATCATCATATCCTTTCGTTTTTGGAGCAAAGATATAGACCGTATGCCCTTTTTTTTCAAACTCTTTTCGAAAACTTTCAATGGAAGTAGTCACGCCATAAGGATTCGGCAAATAATTGTTGGTGAAAATAGCAATTTTCATAATTTAGCTTTTTAGTTTTTTAGTAATTAGCTTTTTAGAAAATTAACTTACAGCTTCTTAAAATAAAAAGTTTAATCATTTTTTCACAAGTATACGTTTTCATCACTCAATTAATGTCTCCTAATCTAAAAAGCTACCTGCTACTAGTTAAAAACTATCCTCCTATATCGACTCTATAAATTTAAGTATTTCCTCAAAAACATTTTCATTTTTTATATCCGAGATAAAAGTGTGATAAGATTTTCTTATATACTTTTTCTTTTTTTCTTGAGAACCTATCTTTTTATAAATATTTTTCATGCTACTTTTTGTAACGATATGATCTGTGCTTGATTGCATGATAAAACATGGCTGAGTCACTTCCGCTAGACACTCTCTTGATTTTTTTATTAATTTAGCCAGCTCCAAAACACTGCTAATGGGATATTCTTGATAAGAAATAAGCCGAGTAATTGTTCTTCTGGAACCAAAAGTTGGTGGATATATTTTTTTTCGATATTTTTTGAAAATTTTCAAAAAATTTAATGCCCATGTCCCTGTTCGTTCATATCTGACCTTATAAGGCATCGCCATCAATATCAAGCCCGCAATATCCGGATGATTTTTGGCAGCACAAAGCGCCAAAGTTGCCCCCATAGAAGTTCCACCCACATAAACCTTTTCGTAACCATCTTTTAATTTTTTTATAAAATTGTCAGTATCATTTAGCCAAGTTTCATACTTAACATTTTCCAAATCTTCGGGACTTGTTCCATGACCTGTCAGTGTAGGACCATAAACTGTATATCCTGCCTCATTGAGATACTTTCCTAATCTTCTTACTTCATAAGGCGTAGCTGACCAACCATGCAAAAGAAGTACCGCTTTTCTATTGGTTCCTTTAAAATAAAAAGATTTATTAATTAAATGCTTTTCTTTTTCATAAAGAAGCTTTGGATTAGCAAACAAAATACTCTTTGTTTTTCTTAAAATTTTTCCTACCATATTTAGTCTATTTTGAATTTTTATTCTATTTCTCCTCGGCAATCATATAAGCGGTATCGAGTAAAAACTATTTCAATACTATAACGTTGAATTTATTTACCGAAAAAGGATTCTTTTTTGTAGCTACTGTGTGAAACGAAAAGCCGGGGAAAAAGAAACTTTTTTGGGAAATAAATTCTCTACTCGCTACCAGTTCATGCAAAATAATTCTATTCCTTTTAGATTTTTTGGGCAAGAGAGAGTTTCCATATGAAGTTCAGGAATAAATAAGGGCATTTAACGACGCCAATAGCATTTTTGATTTGAAAATTGTGCATATATAAAAATATCAAAATCCCAATGCCTAATTTCAAATAAATGACTAAATATATTAAATTAATAAATTTGGATTTTATTGGGACTTTGCAATTTGGCATCTGAAATCATTATATTTGCTCATTTGTTTTAATGTTAATACGCTAACGTGTTAAAATACTATTTCTCTATATCTTCCACTATCATCTCTATCTCTCTGATATTTTCTTTCATTTTTTCCAGCTCTCTATCTAATTCATGAATTTTATCGGACATCATTTCCCGTTGTTTTTCTAGATTGTGAATTTTGTCTTTTAATTGAGATAAGTTATCCGCCATACTTTTATTTTTTAAAAAATTAACAAATTATACCTTAATTATAACACAACAAAAATAAATACCCGTTTTCCTCCTCAAGGAAAACGGGATTCAAACAACCTATTGTAATGGGATAACTATCTCGTATTTGGTGGCTAAACCCGACAAAAATATTATTGCTATCAAGACACCTACGGTTGTCAAAGAGATGGCCGTAGCAATAATAGCCCCTGGCAATCCCGCGAGATCTGCATTACTCGCATAAATATGAAATCTTGGACGAGTAACTGCGACGAAATAAACAGTTAGACCAACAATACCCATAACAATCCAAAAAATTCCGTTTGCGTCCATTCTTTACCCCCAAATTAATCATATTTTATTATTTCCAGCTTCCCATTATCAGATATTTCCAATACTAGAAAGCCACCCCCTATTCCAAACATTCCAGTCGGAGCAGGAATCAAGGTCATTTTCAACTCCTTGATTATTGCGGGAATATTTTTTCGCAATTGAAAATATTTTCCCAGCACGCGAACAATTCTCATATTTTTTCCTGAAATAATCCAGAAAATTGCATTAGCTAGCATCCTTAATGGAAGTAACCACCAACAATTAAAAATATTCACCAAAATTTTGGAGAAAAACAAATTCATCCAAGAGTGATAGTGTCCATAAAAGATGGCTTTTATTTTTTTGCGATTCACCCGAATTAAACTGAGCAAATCTTCATCCATCAATGAATCCGGATCATGGACAAACAAAATAATTGGCGTTTTAGAAAAAGAAAACTCTTTTTCCATTTCTGCTAAGAATTTTTTCTTCTCTTTACTCAAATCAAAATCCTTAGCGACTTGCTCGGTAAAAAGATACGGCACAAAGATAAATTGAAAACCCTCCAGTAGAAATGAATGATACAATTTATCTCTTTTAGCAACAACCAAGAAATTTCTAATACTCTGAAGAGAAACTCCTCCATTGTTATCGGTTGAAAGTGGCAGAATATAACCCGATTCATGGTTGCCCATATTTAATTCTAGTTTTTTTAAGCTCAAGTTATTTTTAAGCTCTTGTACCACTTCTTTTGCTTCCTCAACATCCTGTTTTGTAGCCCAGCCACGCTCAGTAGCTACAGACTCCATTAGATCTCCATTGGATATTCCAACATTGATCATTTTTTCACCAACAACTTTTTTCATTTTTTCATAGATATTTTTTTCCTTTTTCTGTAAAACATTCGCAAAAAACTGGATAATCCATTCGATGAAGTTTTTTTGCTGAGTCTTAAATTTTTCCTCTTTAAAGGGTGCAATGTGCAAATCAGAAACAAGAATTGATATTCTCATGTTTTACCTCACACATAAGTTGTTAATCTGAATATATAATTTTGATAAGAACTAGCTTCATACAATACTAAATTATTCCCCATTTGTCAATAGCTGTTTTGATTTATATTTCTTATATAAAGTTATTCCAATAAATGTAATTGTAGTTAATCCTATCGCTAACCAACCCGCCCATTCTATGTATTGTCTTATTTGTTGCCACATATATCCATAAAAATAACCCATCGCAACTAAAAATCCACTCCAGATGACTCCTCCCAAAACTGAATACTTCACAAATTTTACAAAATCCATCTTAACAATTCCAGCCGCTACAAAAGTTGCCCAGCATAATCCCGTGGTAGATTTTACTGCAAAAATGGTTTTTCCACCATGGCCATTGAAATATTTTTCCATCCTCAGCACTAACTTTCTGGTAATCCCCATATATTTTCCAACCTTATCCACGAAATGCATTCCCCATATTTTTCCTATCCAATACAAAATTACATCTCCAACAATATCTCCCAGCACAGAGAGAATCAAAATAATCCAAACATTAAAAACTCCTGCCGAAGCTAACATCGCCGAAAGAATTGTTACAATGGGACCCTCAATAATCATCAAGGGCAAAACAATAAGATATCCCCAATTACTTAGAAAATTTAAAATTTCTGGTCCAGTAAAAAACATAAAATCATGTTAACATATTAACAATTTAACATTAAAATAAGAAGCATTAAAGCATAGGAATATAATGCAAATAAAATTTCAAATTCAAAATCCTTTAATATCTTTACAAACTCCTTCATCTACAATCCATTCCTATCTTTATTACGATTATGCTCTTCTAAAGTAATCGAAAAAACAGTTTTCCCTGTTTCTGCGTTACTTAGAAAAAAATTATAATTAGACCAAATGGGATGAATAGCAGCAATAACTGAATCTATTCCGGGATTGGCAATCGGTCCGGGTGGCAATCCTTTGTTGATATAAGTGTTATAAGGAGAATCTATTTGAGTATCTTCATAAGAATACTGTTTTTTATTTTCCCCCAAGGCAAAAGCTAACGTAGCACAACTTTGAAAAGCCTGCCCATTTTTCATCCTATTGTAAAAAATTCCACTTACTATCTTTTTGTCTTCCAAAGTTCTTACCTCTTTCTCTATAATGCTAGCCATAGTCACAATTTCGTAAATTGTCTTACCTTGATTTTTTATTTCATTTCTCAAATCTTCAGATAATTTATTATCAAAATTATCCAACATTTTTGCAATAATTGATTCCATATTTTCATCTTCAGAAAAAAAATAAGTATCTGGAAATAGATATCCCTCCAAGCCCTTTCCTATTGGAACACTATCTAAAAAGGAAAATCTATATTTATCTATAAAATATTGAGGATTTTTTGATAATTCTAGAAATTTTTTCCCGTCATATCCATTTTCAGTTAATCTCTCACTCATTTGTTCTAGTGAAAAGCCTTCTGGAAAAGTAATTTTTATTGATTTATCTATTTCCTGTCTATCGCCCTGAGCTAAAATCATCAAAATTTCTTCCACCTTTAAATTTGAATTAAGCATATATTTCCCTGCTTTTATTTTTCCTCGATAATCTTTGGTATAAACATACCAAACAAAATAAATTTTGCTTTCGATAATTCCGTTCTTTTTTAAATTGCTCGCTGTGTTCCAGATATTCTCTCCCTTTTTTATTTCAAAATCAACCACATTCCCACTCTCCTTTGGCCCCTTCGATAAAAACAATCCTACTAAAATTATCACTACCACTAAGACTATTCCTCCTATTTTTTTATTCATATAATTTCTAATATTACCGTCTTGGTCAATTTAACATTTCGAATTTACTTAAAAACTAGCCTATTTTAATTACCTCCATATTAACGGCTTTTTTATCAATAGACAACATGCCAACAAAAATTAATCCCCTAAAAACAATCGCTACCAAAAAAATTAAAAAAACACTCATGATCATTCCCATACCCATAATGGCCAAAAAGATTGCCACTGTAAATATTAGTTGAGCAATTGGCATATCTTTATTCATATATCCCACATTAACATTTAAAAAGTCGTCAATTTTATTGTTTATAATTCCCAAGAAAATATCTACCATTTTTTCGTCTCCCTGTACATCTCGGCCAATCATTTTAGCCACATCATTCCTGCCCTCCTTTAAGATAGCCTCTCTTAAATTATAGTCGATGTTGCCAAAATCTACATTTGATCCAAATCTTTTTGATGCCAAAGGATCATCATTAAATTTATCAATAATAAATTCATCCACTGTAACAGCCTCCCTATTTTCTTTTATCAAATCTGGCTGAACAAAAGACACTACTCTTGTTACAAAGCTTCCTTGGCTAGAATATAATTTTAATCTTGGCAAATTTTCTGATTTTATCTGAGGATTAATAGAAAAAAAATATTGACCTGCCAACATTAACGCTATTGTTAGAATTATAAATCTCCTCCCTATTCTAAGATAATTCCAAGTATCAATTTTTAATCTCATTTTTATCTCCTTTCGTATATATTTCCTTGCTAGCCATAAAATTAAAAAAGAGATGCCTATAATTAGAAAAGACTTGATATTCTTAGTAAAAAACAACTGAGTTATTAAAGAAATAAAAGTAGCTCCTAAAAATAGTTTTTTATCTCTAATGATGATTGCTCCCAATGACCATCCTACAAAAAATAATGCTACGGCTATCAAAACCCCACTCCAATTGTTTAAATAATCTACGCTAAAAAGCTTATTGGCAAAATACCAAATAGCAGTTCCTGTTAAAATAATTAGAGCTAGTCCGAAATATTTAAATATTTTTATTTTCTCTTTCATTTTTGTTTTTACGCTCTTATTTCCATTATTGTAACACCAAAAATCACAAAGATAAACAAGCGTTATTCTATCCTACAAACATCCTTGATAGCCTGCAGATCCTGAGCAGTTAATTTTATATTTTCTAAATTTTGTTTCTCCATTAAATAGTACATCACCGACTCGGGATTTTCTAAATGATTTAGCCCCAAAGCGTGTCCCAACTCATGCACCAATACTAATTCTAAATCAGATTTATCATGAAACTGGTAAACATTTATACCTACCCCATTATATACTCCCTGATCAAATTCTTTACCTTCTCCAAAAGTATCTTTATAAGTTTTTATTTTATTATTATAAGCATCCACTAGCCCATTCTCCTTTTGGGCTAGATTATTCATATCCGCTATTAACTTATTAACCACCTTTCTTTGCAATTCCAAATCTTTTTTTAATTTAGTGATAGCGTCTTCCTCCTCTTTCAATTTTTCATATTCATCTTCTGAAGCCCCACCTTTTTTATTCCAATCATTTACTTTTTTATTAAAAATGGCCACTGTTTTTTCATAAGTCTTTAAATCCTTTTTATATTCAGTCAATAATTTATCATATTTATTTTGTAAAGATTGATATTCATCTGAAAGGTTACCTCTAATCGCTTCCAGCCTATCTAATTGGCTATCTAATTTGTTTTTTTCAATTGTCTGCTGTTGTCGACTGTCAAAAACAAGATTTATTTTAAATGTCGCTCCCTCCCTATATTCAAGTACATTTCTATTTAAATCTTTTTCCCAAACGTTCTCCGCTTGAGCCAAGACATTTATTAATTCATCTTGAGAAATTTCAAATCGTGAATCTACCTCACCTAAAGAATAATATAGAGTCTCATCACAAACAGTTAAAAAATTAGCGTTTTTAAGCATATCTCTCGCGTCTTGATTAATTTCTCCTGAATGTTTTGCATAAAAAATAAATCCTCCGCCAATAAGCAATGTTGCTATTAATATTGTTTGATACTTTTTCATAATAGATATTCTAAAAATTCCCAAATTTAAATTTTTGAATAAATTATTTTTATATTCAATTATTTTATAATTTATCTGCAATTTAAAATTTATAATCTAAATTTTGAATTTACTTCCTTCTATGTTAAAATTATTTTTGTTATTTGTAAACAAATTTAAAAAATAAAAAACATGAAAAACATCCAAGAAGTTTTTGATGAAATTCAAAAATTCAAAAAAGAGAAAAGGGAAATTAGCCGAGAATACAAATATTTATTAGACAATGATGGAAATTATCAAAAAATAACCGAGGAAGCCAAAAAACTCAGAGACCAAAAGAAAAAAATTGAAGAGATCAACAAAAGTCCTCGTTTAGATGAGCTCAAACACGAAATTGATAGTCTTAATGAAATGGCTTCTGATATCGCCATTAGTCAACTAATGGAAGGCAAAAGCATTCAGATTAAAGATGAATACGAGGTAGAATACGAACCAGTTTACAAAGTTACTTTTAAAAAAATAAAATAGATTTTTGTTGTACTATAAAAGCCTTGAGTAAAATAAAACACCTCAAGGCTTTTTTATTTCAAAAATGGTATCAAATCCTGTTACACTGTCGCACTCTTCTTTGATGCCCGCGCTATTTTTATTGCTCTTCTTTCTTCGTCTATCAAAGGAAGGTCAGCACACTCTCCATTGATAATCGCTTTACAAAAAACCCTTACGCCTTCTCGAGTAGCCAAAGTAGAAATTATTAAACCGGAATTATCGCTATCCATCATGGCAATTGAGAAACTTTGATTTCCCCCCATTTCTTTAAATGGGTTATACCTCACCACGCCTATTTTTTGAATTCCCCGAGCGGCAATATTATATATTTTCTCATAGCCATCAAACAATTCTTTAATATCCTTTTCTATTTTTTGAATTGATTTACCTTGATTAATTACAAATTCTTCCAAATCTTTTCCATTTTTACCAGAAAAAAATATCTCTGAAAGTTTATTTATCTTTCTAAATTTTAAAAAAAGAACAATATTAAGAATAAGCAATGTTATTGCCAAAAACAAAATTCCTCCCAATAAATAAGGTTCTACCAATTGAAAATTTTCATTCATATCTTTTTGTTATTTTACCGTTTCTTCAATTAAACTAATCAAATATAGACTGTCAGTATCGTTGTTTTTATCAATATAAAATAAATTATCTTCTCTGGTATTATAAACAGCTTTGGGATTGGCTGAATTCAAACTGGCTAAATCACCAATATTTTTAGCCGAACGATTATCTAATTCCACTATTTTTACTTGATTACCTGCGCTAAAAATAAGATGTTCATAATCTTTCAGCCAACTAACATTATCAATTGATTGAGAAAAACGAACAATGTCTATTTTTTGACCTTCTTCTCGAGCAGGCTGAGTTTCCCATTTCCTCACGAAATAAACAGTGATTTCATTATTGCTCCAAAAAGCAATCTTTTTCCCATCATTAGAAAAATGGACTCCTAGGACTCCTTCCCCAATTTTTTTAAATCCTTTATCCACCTCTCCCTGATTATACAAATATAGCTTCTTATCTTGAGAAATTACCGCAATTCTATCTTCATCATAAACGATTACCTCGAAATCAGATCCAGCTTCGGCCACAATTGAATCTGTAGTTATCTGTTTCTCGGCATCTTTTCCTATAATATTCTTTTGATAAATTATCCCATTTTCTTTAGAAAAATAATAAATATTGGAACCTGACAAATCATATCCGGCAATATTGCTAGCTACTTCCATTGCTCCGTCAGGGTTATCCAAGTTTACTCGAAAAAGCCTGTCTTGAGAAATATAAAATATAGTATTAGTATCATCACTGCTCCATCTTAGCTTTCTAATATCAGAATGATTTATTTTTCCATTTAAGCTAAAGACTTCCTTGCCACCGATGCTCACCACAAAATATTCTTCTTTTCCCTCCTTTTCCAAAGGCACGATTAGCCTCCCTTCTTTGGGTGACCACTCAATATTTTCTTTTTTATTTTGAGAAAACCCATAACCCGCAAAAGGAAAAGTATATAATATTTCCTCTTTTTTAATATCTAGAATTTTGACGACTACCCCCTCATCCATTTTCTCCACTAAAGCAATTCTTTTCCCATCAGGAGAAATAAAAAAGTTTTCTGTTTTTTGAGTAGGATATTGTATTTTAGTATAGTTTTCTCTAACTAAAAAAATATTCCAGAACTCGGTTGAAACCCCGCTATGGACATGCACTTCCTTAGACCACGGCCTATATCCAGCAGACTTTACTTCCAACATATATTTCCCTGGCAAAAGTGATCCTACATGATAAGAATAATTTAAAAAATTAACTATTCCAGTAGAAACCTGCTTGCCGTTTATATAAACTTCAATCTCCCTTGGCGTTGGTTTTAATGTAACTGAACCGGAATAAATAAAAATTCCCCTTTCAGGGTTAAAACGATAACCCATTGCGTAATAAACTATGGCTGGAGTAATCGCTAAAAATATTACCACCAAAATCCAAAAAAATATCTTTTTTAACTTAGTATTTATCATTTACTTAAAATTTTTTATTTATAATACATTTTCTCATTCATTAGATTTGCGATATCTTAACTGAAAAACACAACAATTATCTGTATCTAATATAGTTTATCCAAAGGTTTTTGTCTAATATTTGTTACCATTTTTAATTAACAAATTAACGTATCCCTATTTTCTAAATTTTAAAGAACTTAGACTTAGCTTATTAAGAAGGAAACAGTGTGTTGTCAAGGAAATATATGAGTTCATAAAGTTTTTAAAGTTTGTAAGGTTTATAAAGTTGGCCAAATAAACACACGTGCAATATTTGACCAACTTTTATTTCTAAAACTTTACTCCATATGTTATCTTTGCAAACTAATTCTGTATTCAAAATAAACAATGACAGAATAAACAAAAAAGAATAGAAAATATTTACCATCTTCTCCCCTGCTCGCAAATACCACAGCGTTTTAGGTGATAATTTGAAATTTAAAGTTTAAGTGTTCCTTGCCTATTTCCCCATTACCTACTATCATAATTAAGTACTATTAATTCAAAAAATTATGTTAATTTTAGGCGTTGAAACGTCTTGCGACGAAACCGCTATCGCTATCTTGGAAGAGAAAAATGGAAATCTATCCATATTATCCAATACAATCTCTTCACAAATAGCTCTGCACGCCGCTTGGGGAGGAGTAGTTCCCAATCTGGCTGCCAGAGAACACCTTAAAAACATTATTCCCGTTTTAAAATTAGCCCTCAAAAAAGCAAATAAAAAAATAATTGATATTGATTTAATAGCTGTCACTCAAGGTCCAGGACTTATTCCTGCTCTTCTTATTGGTACCAATTTTGCCAAAACGCTTTCTTACATTTGGCAAAAACCTCTAATGGGAATACACCATATTGAAGGGCATATTTATGCTAATTTTATTGGAAATGAAATTAGCCCAAGCAACACATCACAAAAAGAAATAAAGTTTCCCATTTTGTCACTAGTAGTTTCAGGTGGACATACTCAATTAATTTTAATGACTGACCATTTTAGATATCAAATTATAGGAGAAACTCAAGATGACGCCGCAGGAGAAGCTTTCGATAAAGTAGCTCGCATCCTAGGCTTAAGTTACCCAGGTGGACCAATTATTGCTACCAAAGCAGCCGATTTTAAGTTAAAAAATAATAACTTAATTTCTAATGATACAAAATCGTCTAAAAAAAATATAAAACCTTTTCTTCCCCGTCCCATGCTTCATAGTCAGGATCTTAATTTTTCTTTTTCAGGATTAAAGACTGCTGTTTTGTATAAAGTAAAAGATTACCGCAAAAAAAATAATTTAAAAGAAACTGAAAATTTGCCGGAAAATTTTATTCAAAAGATAGCTTATGAATTTCAAGAAGCAGCTACTGATGTTTTAGTAATTAAAACCATCAAAGCTGCACTCAAATATAATCCTCAAACTATTTTTCTAGCTGGAGGAGTTTCGGCTAATAATAATTTAAAAGATAAGCTGGCTTTGGCAGTTAAAAAAAATATTCCCCATATTAATTATCAGTCGCAACCTGCCACTTACTCCACAGATAATGCCGCCATGATAGCCATTGCAGCTAACTATCGTTGGAATAAAATGAATTCTGATCAAAGGAAATCAACTCTCGATAACTGGAAAACTCTAGAAGCCAATGCTGAATTAAAAATTTAGACTAACCATCCTTAAAAAAACTTTTTGAAATTTGTACAGATTCCTCTTGAAAAATACCCTATCTACTGTTAAGATAGGCATATAATGTCTATGAAAAACTTAAACTATATGTCGCAATCAGAGTTGCCAAAAATATACGACCCTAAGAAAGTAGAAGATAAAATATATAAAATCTGGGAAGATTCAGGTTTTTTTAACCCGGATAATTTATCCGACCGCAAAGAAAAATATGCCAATATTCTGCCACCGCCCAATGCCAATGGAGAGCTTCATATTGGTCATGCCAGTGGTTATGTGACTATGGATTTACTTGGAAGATATAATAGAATGTTGGGGAAAAAAGTTCTTCTTTTACCAGGCAAAGATCATGCTGGGATTCAAACCCAGGTTGTTTACGAAAAGAAAATTAAAAAAGAACGTGGAATTTCAAGACATGATTTAGGGCGAGATAAATTTTACCAAGAAATTTATGATTTTTGCATTGATCGTTCTCAATACATGCGAAACCAAGAAAAGAAACTTGGACTCAGTGCTGATTGGAGCAGGGAGAAATTTACCCTTAATCCTAATTTAGTTAATATAGTTCTAGAAACTTTCGTACAAATGTACAATGAAGTTGACAACGAAGGAAATAGGATGGCCTATAAGGGTAAAAGAATAATAAATTGGTGTCCGCGTTGCGCTAGCGCATTAGCTGACGTTGAGGTTGAACATGAAGAAACAACATCTAAACTTTATTGGATAAAATATGGTCCTTTTGTATTGGCCACTTCTCGTCCAGAAACAAAATTGGGCGATACTGCTGTAGCTGTTCATCCCGATGATGATAGATATAAGGATATGGTGGGGAAAAAATATATGATACCAGGAGTTTTGGGTGAATTTGAGGTTCTGGTTATCGCGGATAAAGAAGTTGATATGAGCTTCGGCTCGGGAGCTATAAAAGTTACTCCCGCCCATAGTTTCACTGATAATGAAATCGCCATAAGACATCGTCTGCCCTCTCGACAAATAATAGATGAATCAGGAAAAATGATGGCTAACTGTGGAAAATATGCCGGCATGTCCACAAAAGAAGCTCGCGAAGCCATAGTTACTGATATGCAAAAGATGGGATTAATTGATCATATTGAAGATAATTATATTCAGAACCTTTCTGTTTGCGAACGTTGCAAAACACCCATTGAGCCAATTCCATCTGAACAATGGTTTATTAATGTTGATCACAAAAATTTCTCCCTTAAAAATGAAGCTCGAAAAGTAATTTCAAATGAAGACATAAAAATACATCCAGCCTCTTTCAAAAAAATAATGCTAAATTGGATTGATAACGTCCATGATTGGTGCATTTCTCGGCAAATTTGGTGGGGACCCAGAATTCCCGCTTGGTACAAAGATGGAGAAATAAAAGTTCAATTAGATTCCCCTGGAAAAGATTGGGTACAAGAAGAGGATACTTTTGATACTTGGTTTTCATCTGGTCAGTGGTCTTACACTACTTTAGAATATCCTGAAGGAAAAGATTTTAAAGACTTTTATCCTAGCAATAATATGATTATGGGGCGGGACATTCTACCTTTCTGGGCTTTTCGTATGATAATTCTTAGCTTATATAAAACAAAACAAATTCCTTTTAAGAATCTATACTTCACAGGATTAATCCGCGATGAAAAAGGACTCAAAATGTCCAAGTCCAAAGGAAATGGGATTGAACCGCTGGAAATGATTGAAAAATTTGGAACTGACGCTGTTCGCTTATCTGTCCTCATAGGATCTTCTCCTGGAAATGATATGAATTTAGGAGAAACAAAAATTGAGAGCTACAGAAATTTTGTTAACAAACTTTGGAATATCAGCCGATTCGTCATCGCTAAAATTGGAGCTAATGTTACCGAAGAAAAAATTGATGAAGAAAATCTTACCTCAGCAGATAAGTGGATTATTAGCAAAGCCAAAAACTTAATTACTGAAGTCACAACTAATTTAGAAAAATATAATTTTTCCTTAGCTGGAGAAAAACTCCAGGATTTCACCAAAAATGATTTTGCTGATTGGTATTTAGAGGTAGCTAAATTTGAAGATAACCAAACGGAAAAAAATATTATCTTAAAGAAAATATTAGAAGACCTGTTGAAACTTTGGCACCCCTTTATTCCTTTTGTAACCGAAGAAGTTTGGTCCAATCTCAATAAGGAAAAATTGCTTCTAATCGAAGCTTGGCCTACTTTAGAGAGTTGGAATGAAATTTCTGACAAGAATCATGATACGGAATCGCATATCTTTATAAAAACTCAAACCATCATAACCGCTATAAGAAATCTGCGTGCCGAAAACAAAATCGAACCTACTAAAAAAGTAAAAGCCATTATTTATGCAGAAACTAATTTTGATGAGCTTAAAAATAATGAAATTTTAATCACAAACCTTCGTACTGGAATTAGCGAATTAATTTTAGCTAAAAGTGGAGAGAAACCTGCTGATGCTATTTACACTATTGTTGATGGAATTGAAATATATTTAATTAGTGAAGTAAATAAAGAAAAGGAACAACAAAGAATTCAAGAAGAATTAAGAAATTTAACTAAATATGTCGCGGGATTAGAACAAAAATTAAATAATGTTGAATTCATTAAAAAAGCTCCTTCCCAAATAGTGGCACAAGAAAAAGAAAAGCTAGCTTCAGTCAAGCTCAATATTTCTGAAATAAAAAAACATTTAGAAAAACTAGAATAAAGCTTAAGCTCTTAACCTTTAACAACAAAATGAATTTTAGAAATGCCATTCAATCTCTTTTTTGGGGAATAATCACCGCAGGAATGTCCCTTGTTCTTCAACTAATAATTCTTTCTCTTTTGTTGTCCCAAAATTCATCTGATAAAATCACTTCCGTGCTCATGAGTTCTCTTACTTTTTTGATTATCTATGCTCTCACCGAAGAATCTTTTAAATATTTCATTGTTAGTAAAAAAATACTCTCTCTGTCTTATGGAAAAGGATTTATGATAAACACTTGGATTGCTGGAATAGGTTTCGCCTTAGTGGAAATATTTATAATTTATCAAAAATACACTTACAACAAAATTGATTTCAATTTATCTGACTTACTAGCTACTGCCCCTTTGCATATTCTCACTTTTGGAATATTAGGATATTTTTTATCTACCACCCACAAAAAGGGGCCCAACGTATCCGTTCTATTTTTTAACTTTATTATTCATCTCAGTTATAACTATTTTAGAATTTATTTAGAAAATTATAGCCAATATACCTCTGCTGGAATAATTTTTCTCTTATTTATTGTCAATATCTATGGTCTTTTAGCTGTGAATAAAAAACTTGCCTCAGATTAATAAATGTCCTATAATTCAAATATAATATTACAAATAGAAGTCATTCTATTTATGTTGGTTTTATAAATATTCTATTTAAAAAAATAAAAAATATGACAAAAGAAAAAAAATCATTTATGGAAAAATTAATTGGTTCAAAAAGAATGAGCGATAATGATGATATGACCACCCCCATTAGACCAATGAGTATTTCCACCGAAGATGAGATGGATGATATCTCTATTCCCAGCTCTCATTCAGAAAGTGTTTCTGATAATTTTTCTGATAACTGGGGGGCTCCAGACACTACCGATGAATCAGGAGAAGGACAGCTAACTATCGATGTTTTTCAAACAGATGATGATATTGTTATTAAATCCACCATTGCTGGAGTTAACCCCGAGGATTTAGATGTTTCCATAAACAATGATATGGTTACCATCAAAGGGGAACGCAAGTTTGAGGAAGAAGTTAACCAAGAAAATTTTTATTACCAAGAGTGTTATTGGGGGAGTTTTTCTCGTTCTGTAGTTTTACCAGTGGATGTTATCGCCGAAAAGATAGAAGCTTCGTTAAAAAATGGAATCTTAACTATCAAATTGCCCAAAGCTGACACCAATCGAACCAAAAAAATAAAAGTCCGAGGTTTCTAAATAATTTTGATAAAAGTTATTTCTATAATAAACAAAACTGCTAATTTTATATCACTAGCAGTTTTGTCTTAATATTACTTATTTAAAATACTAAGTTGAAACACTTCACGGAAAATGAAAATTAGAAAAAATCCAATTAAATGTTTTTTATTTCTGCTAGTTTTTTTATTAATATTAGCTGGTAATTTAGCATCGGCTTTTTCAAATAATTTTGAAAATATAATTTTTGAAATACCCGATCAAGAAATAACCGTATCTCAAAAAGATATTTCTAAATGGATAGTTACTCAGCCATCTCTTATTTATGACCCCAATTACGATTCTCAAGTAGAGGACACCAACTACTGTCCTAATTCAAAAATTATTTGTAGCCTAACCAAAACTGAAAGATTAAAACATACTATCAAAAAGATAGAAACTCAAGATATAGATAAAAAAAATATCACTCTATTTTTAGAAAATTTAGCACAAAAATTTAACAAAAAGCCATCCAATGCTGCTTTTACGGTAACCGACACAGGAAAAGTCTCTACTTTTTCCTTAAGCGCTGATGGCTATGATTTAAACATAGAAAAAAGTACTCAAGATATTAGCAATTTTCTTTCTACGCAGCAAGCTTCTAATAAACTAAAATTATCCTTTGATATCATTAGTCCTGAAGTAGGAAATAATGACGCGGAAAAATTGGGCATCAAAACCCTTATCGGAGAAGGTAAATCAAATTTCACCGGATCAACTCTTAGCAGAATTTTTAATATAAAAGTGGCTACTAGTCGCTTTGACGGACTTCTCATCAAACCAGGGGAAGAATTTTCTTTCGTAAAAAATCTAGGAGAAGTTGATGGTGAGCATGGCTACAAACAAGAATTAGTTATAAAAAAGGGAGTCACTGAACCAGAATTTGGCGGTGGAATTTGCCAAGTTTCCACTACTGCCTTTCGTGCTGCCATTTATAGTGGTTTAGAAATTACCGCTCGCAGAAATCATGCCTATGCAGTTCATTATTACGCTCCCCAAGGAATGGATAGCACTGTTTATGTACCTAGTCCAGATTTACGTTTTAAGAATAATACTTCGGGATATATTTTAATTAAAACCGATTTAAATATCGAGAAAAAAGAATTAATCTTTAGATTTTATGGCACTGACGATGGCAGGAAAGTTGAAATAGACGGTCCGCATATCTTGTCTCGAGAATCAGATGGATCGATGAAGACAATTTTTAACCAAAAAGTCACCGATGCCAATGGAAATATTCTTATTGATGAAAACTTTAAAAGTAGTTACAATTCTCCCAATGATTATCCCAAGCCAGGAGAACTTTTAACTTCCAAACCAAAAAATTGGTCTATTAAAGAGTGGCAGGATTATAAAAAAGATAACCATCTTTAATTTTTAATTATCTCTCATTCCCATAATCGCTATCATTGCCTCCACTATTTTTGGGTTATCTCTTCGATAGGAAAAATATTTATTACTATTTTCGAAGGTGCATTCTTCATAATCAGAAATATTTTCTTTTTTAATTCCAAAATCTAAAGATTCTTTGTTAATAATACCAAAAAGATTAATAAAAATTTTATTTTCCTTTTTAAAAATAAATTCTGAATAATTTTTAAAATTAACCGCCACATCATTATCTACTTCAAAATGACAGTCTCTTATCCCAGGTCCCATAATTATATTAATTTCTATGGCTGTCGCACCTAAAGTTAGCATTTTATTTAGAGTATTTTTAATTATCCCATCGGCAATTCCACGCCAACCAGCATGCGCCAGTCCGATCACCTTATTTTTTTCATCATAAAAATAAACCGGGATGCAATCCGCTATTGTTACCGCTAAAAAAACTTTTCTTCTTGTTATTAAGGAATCTGCTCCTTTGATTATCTTGGGAGAATCATTATCCACGATCTCAACTTTGTCACTATGGACTATCTCGGCTGAAAAAACATTATTTTTATCAATTCCTAAATCTTTGAAAAAATTATTTCTGTTTTTTTCGTTGATATCATTTTTCAATAATTTCATCGATCCAGCATCCTTTTCTGACATAACTGCCAAAATATCTTTTTTGTTTTTAAAAAATTTTATCATATTATAATAAAAAAAGTTTATTTAAACCTTCACTAAGGCAACACTCTTCTGTTTTCTGCTTGAAACATCTCTGATAATCGTACTGGAGTGTCTTTTCGACATTTTTAACACGGCTAAATTATACCATAAAGAACCCATCTTTATTATATGCATACTAGTAGCCACCATAACAATTCTGATTTTCAAATTTATATTGACTAACTTATATTTTATTGCTACTATTGACCATGTTATTAAGACTTTTGCGCTGTTAGCTCAGTCGGTAGAGCAGTTGCCTCTTAAGCAAACGGTCGAGGGTTCGAATCCCCCACAGCGCACATATGCCCCCATAGCTCAACGGATAGAGCAACAGCCTTCTAAGCTGAAGATCTAGGTTCGATTCCTGGTGGGGGTACGCATAATAATTTCAAATTTCAAATTTTGAATTTAAAGAAAAAACTTTTGAAGAAACTTCCATCAAAATAAATACGCTCAACTGACCTAGAGCTGAAAGTGTTTAGCTTTCAGGACTTCTAAGCTGAAGATCTAGGTTCGATTCCTGGTGGGGGTACAAACAAAACTTCTGACTTTTAATTTATAAATTTTACACCAAAACAAAAAAGTGGACAGGTGCTTTTTTAGCATGTCCACTTTTTGGGGTACAGATCATTCGCAATAGGAGATTTTTTTATTTTTATATACACTATTACAAGTTAAAAGCTACTAAAAAAATTACTTTTTATCTTCGGCTTTTCCTTCAGCGTCAGCAGTTTTTTCTTTGACAGCCGTTACTTTTGATACATCTTCCTCTACTTTCTCATTTAATTCAGCTAGTTCCTCTTCGCTTCTAGGAGCAGACACAGCTGCAATCATAGTTTCTGGATTATCCAAAATCTCAACATCTGCAGAAACAACCAAGTCTCCCACTGTAATTTTATCTTCAAAGCTAACCAATTTAGTTAAATCAACAGTTAATTCATGAGGCATATTTCCAGGCAGACATCTTACTTCCACTTCGTCTAAAACTTTAACCAATGTTCCACCTAGTTCTTTTACAGCAGGAGCTTCTCCCACAAAAACTAATGGAATTTCCGTTTCCACTTCTTCTTTCATATTAACTCTCAAGAGGTCAATATGCGTAATTTTTCCTGAAAGAGGATTAGATTGAAAATCATAGATCAAAACATTTTCTTTTTCTCCTCCTTGAATTTCTAGGGCAACCACCGTATTTTCACCAGCTTCATCAAAAACTTTTCCAAAAGCCAATGCATTAACCCAAATATTTATATTTTCTTTTCCTTGTCCATATAAAACGGCAGGGATTTCACCATTTATTCTCTTGCTGTTTAGATTCTCATTTTTTAAATCTCTTGGATTTGCCTTTAGGTTCACGCTTTTCATAATTCTTTATACCGAAATACATTCACAGAAAAACTACACCATTACCTTCTCTGTAAATTCAATTTCATTCTTTATTTATTATTTAAATACTTATATACCTTTAAAACCTCTTCTTTATTAATTGGGTTCTTCTTAAACATACTGCGAGCCTCCTCCATACTCAAATCCGTTGCCACCCCTAAACTTACAACTCCTTGCTTACCTTCTGTAATAAAAGCCAGTATAGCACTTTGACATTTGCTACAAGTTAAATGAAATATAGTCCTACTCGCTCCCTCTTCCAAAACAAAAGTTTGGGAATTATCATATTTAGCCTTACACAAAGGACATTTAGTCAAATTCTTTAGGTTATTTTCTTGTTCTCTCATAATAACCATTATACATATTAATATATAAAAATCAACCCCAAATCTATTTTAATGCTAATTTTCTTTATTCATAACCAAAAGAAAAATGAATTTTTCTTTTAAGCACTAAAAATTATCTCCCACCTGAATTCTAGTTTCCAAATTTCTTCGACCGACCAAAAAAATATTATTTGCAATCCCTATTACGATAAAAGCTGAAATAAGAGAGCTTCCTCCATAGCTTAGGAAAATAAGCGGGATTCCTGTTACGGGCATCACGCCGATATTCATACCTATATTGACTACTGTTTGAGTAAAAAACATAGCCATACTACCCGTCACTATCAAATAGCCAAAATTATCCATAGCTAATTCTGCTATTTTTTTGAATCGGTAAAAAATGATGGAAATTAAAACTACTACTACCCCCGCACCAAAAACGCCAAATTCCTCCACAATCACCGCAAAAATAAAATCCGTATGATTTTCCGGCAAGAAATTAAGTTGTGATTGAGAACCATGCCCCAGCCCTTTTCCCGTTATTCCTCCCGAACCCACTGCAATCATCGATTGGATTACATTATAACCACTTCCTCTAGGGTCATTTTCTGGATTAACAAAATTTATTATTCTATTTTTTTGATAATCAGCTAAAAGAAACCAGATAACTATCAAACTCAACACTCCCAAAAAAAACATTGAGGCCAGATATTTCCATTCTATCCCTGAAAGAAGAAGCATAGCTATCAATATTGCCATCAATACTAAAGCACTCCCAAAATCAGGTTGCAGCAAAACTAAAAAAATAACTACTCCTGTGATGGCGAAAGAAGCCACCAGCCTAGAAAATTCGCTAAGCATGGCTTTGCTTTTGGTTATAAAACTTGCCAAAGATACAATCAACAAGATCTTAGCCAGTTCTACTGGCTGAAAATTAAAAAAACCAATGGAAATCCAGCCTGTTGTTCCTCTCACCAAAGACCCCTTCACTAATACCAAAAGTAATACAATAATCATTAAAAAATATATTATTTTACTGTGCGATTTGAAATAGTGATAATCTGTCAAAGAAAAAACAAACATAATCACAATCCCAATAATAAAAGCTATCATTTGCTTTTGGAAAAAAGTCATTTCTCCACCATCAATATTCTTTCCAGAAATTGAAATACTATAAAGTGCCAAAAGCCCCACTCCCAAGAGAAGCAACGTAGCTACAATCAAAATCCAATCTAATTTTAATATTTTTCCTAACATATTTTTTAAAAGATAATTCACTTATCTCCATACTATCCTAATCTAAAAAACAACATTTGCCAACCATAATCATTAGTAATCAGTCATCAGTCAAAAGTCATCAAAATGCATTTTGACTTCGATGACCGATGACTTTTGACTGATGACTATACATTTGCTTTACAAATATTATGAACTTCATACACTATTTTACGCATACACTATTTTCATTGTCAAAACCCTAATTTTAGGCTAATATTACATTAACTTTTACTGATAATAATTAAAGTAAATCAAACTATGAAACTAATCATAAATTTACCTGCTTACAATGAAGAAGAAAAAATTGGACAAACTATTAAAAGAATTCCTAGAAAATTCGATGGGATAGATGAGGTTTTAATTCAAGTTGTAAATGATGGATCCAAAGATAAAACCGCCGATGTTTCTCGTCAGGCAGGAGCTGATCTTATCGTTTCTCACAACACCAACCGCGGGATTGGAGTAGTTTTCAAAACAGCCATTACGAACGCTTTGGAAAATGGAGCAGATATAATGGTTAATATTGATGCTGATGGACAGTTTGATCCCAATGATATCCAACAGTTACTTGACCCAATTTTAAAAGGAGAATCTGATATGGTCATCGCCGATAGATTTGGGGAACATAAAGCCAAAAATATTCCTTGGATAAAAGACTTTTTAAATAGATTTGCTGCCAATATTGTAGGAAAATTCATGCAATTTAAAATTAAAGATCTGACTTGTGGATTTCGAGCTATGAACAGTGAGACGATGCTTAAACTAAATCTCCCTGGAGGATTTACTTACACCCAAGAAACTATTATTGATGCTCTAGGGAAAAATCTAAAGTTAAAATGGATTCCTGTTAAAGTCACCTACTTCGCGGATAGAAAATCTCGTGTAGTAAAAAGTGTTTATCACTTTGTCAACAATAGTTTTAAAATTATCATCAAAGCCATTCGGGATGTACGCCCGATGAAATTTTTTGGCATTCCGGGTTTGATTTTAATTATTATTTCTCTAACTATCTTTTTTGTTTTTCTTTTTTTCTATTTTCAAGATTTCAAGGTTTCTCCTTATCGGAATTATTTGCTCCTCTCAGTAACCCTGTTTTTAATTGGACTTCAAGCCATAATCTTTGCACTCATCGCTGATATGATAAAGACTAACCGCAAGCTGACTGAAGATGAAATGTATTTATTGAAATCATATTTTTATAATAAAAAAAAGAATAAGGATAAACATTATGAATAAAAATCCCCGAGTATTATTTATTTCTAGGGCTTATCCTCCTGTTTTGGGTGGGATTGAAAATCAAAATTATGGAATCGCCACTGAACTTTCTCAATTGACTAAAGTAAAAATAATTGCCAACAAGAAAGGTAAAAAAAATCTGCCATTTTTTTTGCTTCAAGCCACTTTTGGCGCTCTTTTTTCTCTTTGGAAATATGATATTGTTCTTTTTGGAGATGGGGTTCTTGCTCCTTTGGGCGTATTTTTAAAGTTCTTTCATCCTAGAAAAAAATTTGTTTCTATTATTCACGGATTAGACATAACTTTCGCCTATAAAAAATCTCTTATGGGCAAAATTTACAGACTTATAAATATTCCCGCTCTTAAAAAAATGAACAAGCTAATTATGGTAGGCAACCACACCATTTCTGAAGCAACTGAATTTGGGATTGATAAAGAGAAGTGTGTTTTCATTCCCAATGGATTTGATGCTGATAAAGTTTGCGATAATTATACTCGCAAAGATTTAGCTGAGGTTCTCAATATGGATTTGACTGGCAAAAAAGTTATTCTACGTGTAGGAAGATTTGTTCGTCATAAAGGGTTGGATTGGTTTATTGATAAAGTAATGCCTCTTTTGCCGGAAAATTATATTCTCATTGGAGCAGGCGGGCGGGTAAGCAAAAGAACTGTCAGTGATGAAGATACTTTTCCTGATTGTGAGGAAAACATTAAAAAAAATAATCTAGAAAATCGCGTAAAGTTATTTCCTAATATTCCCCAAGAAACCCTCAACATTATTTTTAACACTGTTGACTTGTTTGTCTCCCCTAATATTAAGGTAGCAGGCTCGATGGAAGGGTTTGGAATCAATGCTATTGAAGGAACAGCTTGCGCCAAAGTAGTAGTCGCTTCTAATTTGGAAGGTTTAAAAGACGCTATCATTAACGGTAAAAATGGATTCATGGTTGAACCAAAAAATACCGAACAATACCTGAAAAAAATTAAAGCTATCTTAGAGGATGATAAATTTCGAATAGCCTTTGGAAAACGTGCCCAAAATTTTACTTTTGAGAATTTTTCTTGGGAAGTAGTTGGAAAAAAGTATCTAGAAGAATTAAGAAAAATCTAAAACACCCACTTTTAAAAAAATTTCAGTTTGAAAAACAAAACGCATAAGAAATACGTAACTCAATACATATTTCTTATTTGTTTAACTTAAAAGTTTTTTTATTCTATCCCCATTCCTCGCGCTATCTGATAACCCAACCAAATCCCCGCAAATCCTCCTCCAGCGCTAAAAAGAATAGAGGCTATCGAAAAAACACTATCTCCCCACAAAACAGGGACATAACTTCCCAAACTTGAACCAACAATCACAAAAATAATAATAAGTCCTTTCATATTTTCTTAATTACAAAGATTAAACTTATTTTATCAACAATGTTCCCAATAAGCAATTAAAAAATTAAATATTTTTTACTTTAATTTATCAAAATGGACAATTAAACCATGAATTGGATAACCTATACAATTTTAACAGTTATATTTCTTACTGCTCTAAATTTACTAATGCGAGTGCTAGCAGTAAACAGTAAAAATCCCAGAGCTTTCTCCTTTATTTTTAATTCTTGGGGAGCTCTTTTTGCTTTCCTGTTATTTATTATTCAACCTCGACAAACTTTTGCAACACCTGATATTTCAATCATACTGCTCGTGCTTTTATCTATAATTCTCTATGGAACTTATGAAAGGATTCAATTCTATGCTAGAAAAGAAATCGAAGTTTCCACTATCACTGTTTTATTTAGACTAGCCCCTGCTATAACCTTTATTTCTTCTATTTTAGTACTAGGAGAAAGTTTTAGCACAAAAAAACTCATTGGGGTAATCTTAATTATCACTGCCACTATCCTAGCCAGCTATAAAAAGACCACTATCAAATTTAGCAAAGCTCTTATTACAGTTTTGATTTGTGCTATGATGCTAGGCATCGCTTGGACAATAGATAAAAAGGTCATGTCAACCGAATTTTCTCCCCAATTTTATTCTCTTTTGATTTGGGCTGCTCCATTGCTATATATTTATTTACCTCGAATACCTCGTCAAGATTTGAAAACAGAAATATATACCGGATCCTGGAAGATACCTCTTTTGGCTCTCATAAATGTTTTGGGCTACTATTTTCAACTAAAAGCTACCTCGCTAGCTGATGTTTCCGTCGTTATTCCATTGATTTCCGTTTCTACTATATTTATCGTTTTAGGTGGAATTATATTACTTAAAGAAAAATCCAATATTATGAATAAAATTATCGCTGGTGCTATAGTTTCTATCGGAGTAATTTTACTTACATAGCTATAGCAATGCAATTTATCTACGAATTAATTGCCGACGAATTCCTATCTATGCTATTATATAGTTAGTCTTAAATGCTCTAAAAACCATACGGAAGAATAATGTTTATCCAACTTTTATTATTTTTTGCCAGCTTAGTTTTTCTACTGTTTTTACCAGGATATTTTTTGCTGTTGGCTATTTTTAAAAAAAATCTTTCTCAACGTTTTCTTCCTATTGAAACTATCGTTATTGCTTTCTCAACTAGTCTTATAATTTTTGATTTTCTTATTATTTTCTTTGGAAAACTTAATTTTAATATTAACCGAAATTTAATATTAATTCTCTTTTCTGCTTTTATTTTAGCCTGTTACGCGTTATATAAATTCAAAAAAAATAAAAAAAACTATCCCCCAATAGAAAATGATTCTGTTTTAAAATTTAGCTCCAATCAATCCGCTCTTATAATATTAATCTTATTTCTAACTATTTTTATAAAAACTATTTATTTAACTGACGCCATTTTCCCCACCTCTACTGATCTCGGTCACCACATGTATTGGTCTAAATTAATCTCCCAAACAGGCCAGCTACCGGATTACAAGAAAAATGAAATAATTTCTATAAATGACAACTCTTATCAACTTCAATCTCAACCTATTGCAGATTTTATTATAGGAGAACATCTAATTTTTGCTGGGATTAATCTCCTAACTCGAATTTCTTTTATTTCTTATTTTCCTGCTTTACTCTTGTTTGCTATAAATATCTTCAGTTTGCTAGCAATGTTCATTTTAGCTCTAAGGATTTTTGATTCTAGTCTTCTTAAAAATATTTTAAATAAAAAAATAATTAACCCTGTTAACCTAGCTATCCTTACTTTATTTTTAATTGGACCATTCTACGCCATAACTTCTCCCCAAGCCAAATTTGTCAGCGGAGGGGTAATCGGAAATTTAATCGGCAATCTCCTTATTCCACTTTGTCTCTACTTTTATTTTCGTGCCATTCAAGAAAAAAATTCCTGGATGCTTTTTATGGGATTATTTTTAAGCGCTGGGATATTTTATACGCACCACTTAAGTGGTTTTATTTTTATCTTTATTTTAGTCTTTACTCTAATAATTTTTAATGTTCTTTTAATATTAAAAACTTTTTTAGATGATTCCGAATCAAAAATTAAAACACTTATTTTAAACTACAAAAAAACTTTTAAAGACATCTTTACTTTAATTTATTCCCCTCAAATTATTATTTTTTTAATTTCCACGATCTTATTTCTATTTTTTGTTTATATGCCTAGCTATATCACAACCAATGCCCAAACTACAGTGGTAGGAGCTCCATCCAAATCTACTCGAGCAGGATTAACACTAAATCAGTTTAAATACGCCGTAGGAGAAATGCGTCTGACGCTAGGAATTATTGGTTCTCTTTTTATTTTAGCCTTAGTTTTTCTAAAAAATAAATTTGATAATCAGAAAAATAAAAATTATCATTATATTTGGATGCCCTCAATTCTTTTAGGTTGGGCTTTGGCATTAACACTAATGACGGTTACTCCGCAATGGCTTCATATAAATATCCCCTCTGACCGAGTGGCTAATTATGCCAACTTTCCCTTCATTTTTTTAGCCTCTATTGGGCTGATTGGTCTCATATCTTTTCTAGAAAAGCTAAATAAACAGTTGCTTATTTCTAAAAAAATATTTCATCTTATTTTTGTTTTATTCTTTGTAACTATTATTTTCGGTGGCTATTATGATAATGCCAATTCTCTTTCTCTGGGACAAAAAAATCAAAAAGCTCTTCAAACATTTCATGCATCGGAATTTCTTTCTAGCCAGATAAGATCAAACAAAAATTCAAGCTTTTCCAATGTTCTTAAGGATCACAATTATTTATCTTCGGATTCTTGGATAAAACTATTCTTTATGCAAGACTATAATTATCCTCTTTCCCGAGGCTATTTCAAGCGCTATGAAGATTCCACCAAACCTCGAGAAATGTGCACTCTTTGGATGATCAATGAACCATCTTCCGAAAGAGCTCAAAAATGTTTTTCTAATACTTTCACCAAATATATTATTATCAACACCTCCGTTGATGAACCCCAGTTTAAAGCCACTTCTAATTTTTCGAAAGTTTATCAAGGAGATAGTCTATCTATTTTTTCCAAAAATAACCACTAAAAATATGCCCAATCAAAAAACGATTCTAGTTTCTCTTGCTTTATTCATTCTAATTAGTTTTTCCTATTTAGCGATTTTGGAAAACGCTCAACATCAAATCAAGGACAGCTGGTTTATATATTTTGAAAATATCAATGATGATTCCTCTAATTTCATAATAGAAAATTATTCTGATGACACTAAGTTTTCCTGGAAAATATTTGTCGATAATAGCTTATTTAATCAAGGAGAAGTTCAGGTCTTGGAAAAAAATAAAAAAAATGTTAGTATTGATAAACCTCCTAAGGGAAAAACAATTAAAGTAATAGTTTCTCACTCAAAAGAAGACAGAGAGATTTATAAAAATTTTGAGTAAAAACGTCTATAAATAAATGAAAATTATAACCTATCCTAACTCAATTTTAGAAAAAAAAGCTCAAAATATCAAAAATCCACTTGATGCTAAGATTCAAGAACTAATCCCTCAAATGATACAAGCCATGAGAGAAAATAGCGGAATGGGACTGGCTGCACCCCAAGTTGGTGAGTCTATTAGACTTTGTATCATTGAAAATCTTGGAAAAATTTATATATTAATAAATCCTAAAATAACTGCCCATTCCAAGGAAAAAAAAAATTCCGAAGAGGGCTGCTTGAGTTTTCCAGGAAAGTTCATTCCTGTTACTCGGTTTGAAACTGTTCAGGTTAGATATTTGAATGAAAAGGGAGAAAAGTGTAAGATAAAAGCAAAAGATTTATTGGCACGAGCCTTTCAACATGAGATTGATCATCTCGATGGAATTCTTTTTATAAACAAATAAAAAACGCCTCTGTGGCCTAAAATATTTATGGAAAACAAAAAAAAACCAACTATCGTCTTTATGGGAACACCCGATATTGCCAGTATTGTTCTGGAATCGCTTTGTCTTGAGAATTATCCTATTTTAGCAGTAGTTACTCAACCCGACTATATATCTAAAAACAAAAAGGAAGCTCTAGTTAGCCCTGTAAAAAGAATGGCTCTCGAAAAAAATATCCCGATAATTCAACCAGACAAATTAGATAATGAATTTAAAGAATGGCTAGAAAAAATAAAGCCTGATTTGCTAATAGTAGTTGCCTTTGGAAAAATAATCCCTAAAAAGATTCTTGATATTCCTAAATTCAAATCCTTAAATATTCATGCTTCAATGCTACCTAAATTGAGAGGTGCCTCTCCTATTCAAAATGCTCTCGCAAACGGAATGGCCGAAACAGGAATTACTGTAATGCTGATGGATGAAGGTATAGATACGGGAGATATTTTATCACAAAAAAGTGTAGCTATTGATCCCCAAGACAATTATTTGACTCTGACCGGCAAGCTAGCTGTTACTGCTTCCAGCTTGTTACTTAAGACAATTCCCTCTTGGATAGAGGGCACTTCTTCACCTCAAAAACAAGACCATTCTCAAGCTACTATGTGCCAACTAATAGAGAAGTCTGATGGGCAGATAAGCTGGAGTGAAAATGCCGATGAAATTTATAACAAATTTAGAGCTTTTCATGTTTGGCCAGGAATTTTCACTTTTTGGGAAAATAAAGAAAATTTGCAAAAATTATCTTTAAATGAAATATCTGTTCAAAAAAATAAACTTGGGGAAAAACATCATTTAGGGGAAGTTTTTCAGTATACCCCATCTCAGATAGGTGTTCAAACTAACAGTGGCGTAATTATCCTTGATAAAATTCAATTAGCTGGAAAAAATGAAACACTTATAGATGATTTTCTCAATGGATATCCAAACTTTATTGGAAGCATTTTAAAATAAATTATGAATGAAAAAGATAAAAAGGAAAACAAAATATTATTTATTGGCATTGGAGTAATTTTTTTAATTTTACTTCTAACTTTAGGGAGGTACGCTTACGATAAAAAAAATATGCCCCTTTCCAAAGAGCAAATCGAGGAACCCACATTTTCTGATTTCAAATATTTTACCCCCGATGAATTACATGCCAAAATAATTTCTCAAGAAGTTTTAAAATTAATTGATATTCGTGACAATGTTAGTTTTGAAAAAAATCACATTGAAGAATCCGTCAATATCTCCCCTGAAAATTTCGATAAAACTTTTTCCACTATTAGCAAAGAGCAATCTGTCATTATTATCGGTTACGACAGTGGCGATAACAAGAATGTAGCTACCATTATCAAAAAATTAAAAACAGAATTGGGATTTAAGAATGTTGACGCTCTTTCAGGGGGAATTGCCAATTGGACTCAATCTGCTGATCCAACAATAAGTGGTGGAGATAAAGAATCTGCGCTGGATTGGTCTAAAATAGATTATATTACACCCGATCAGCTTAAACTTGCCATTGAAAGCTCTTATCCTGTTACTATTGTTGACGTACGTACTAATAAGGAATATTTATCTGGACATGTTCCTCAAGCAATCAACATTCCCTTAAATGAGCTCGAAAAAAGAAAAACTGAACTTACCATCTCCAAGGAAATATTAGTTTACGGAACAACCGCCACTGATGATTTCAAAGCCGCTGTTAAACTTAGCGACCTTGGTTTTATAGCTACTTATACTCTCAAAGGGGGGTTTGCTTCTTGGCAAGAAAAAAGATTTGATTTAGTTAGATAAAAATATTTTATTTAAATTTCTCATAAGCCCGCTTGCTAATTAAATAATTTATACCAATTAAAAACCCGAGGAAAGATTTAGAATCCTCCTCGGGGAAACACAGGAAAAAATTGGCAAGATAGCACTCAACACAAACGATGATTCGTTCCACATGCCTGAAGCTTTCGCTCGCCGCTACTTACTCCTCTATCTTATCAAAACTGTGTTTTTAAAACCTCCCGCTTCTCCTGAGAAGATATGGGAGCTACATAAAAATCTTAACAAAAATATCTCTAAAGTACAATACTTAAAAAACATCCTAATAAATTAGGATGTTTTTATATAAAAGATAAAATTATTTTTTTATTACCGCTAGCACATCGTCATTTTTTACTATCAAATAAGTTACATCATTCATTATCACTTCTGTTCCGGTATATCGGCTATAAATCACTCTTTGTCCTTTTTTCACTGTTATTTTTTTACTGTCTCCAACTGCCACCACCTTCCCTATTTGCGGCCTATCATTTTCTCCAGTAGATGATTCTGGCAAATAAATACCTGTTTCTGTTTTATTCTTTTCTATTTTTTTTTCAGGAGAGATGACAACATTATCTTTTAGAGGTTGAATGTTCATTTTATTGGGCAGATAATTTCATTGAGGAAAGTTCTCAACAAGACATCTATTTTAAATTTATTACCAAAAATATATTACACTGCTTTAACTTCTGAGTCAATATTCTTATTTTGATTATTTGCTTGATTGTTTTTTTCAATTATTTCTTTTAATTTTAAAAGCTCTCTGCCTGCGTTCATATTCTTTATTTTTTTCGGAGCCATGAAGGTGGTTTGGGACAAACTCAACGGCTTTTCCTTAGGAGAGTAAACTCTTTGCTGAGTCTCTATTTTTCCTTGAATATTAGGTCTGTTATAAACATCTTCTTTTTTAGAAACATCCTTTTTGATATTATCAAAATTTTTATCATCTTCAGCTATTCTTCTCTTATTTTCAAGCTCTTCATTTTGAATTCTTGCTATCGCTCGTTGATAATCTTTTAAACAATCCTTACAAAATGTAGGGCGTTGGCCATCTGGTTTAAAAGGGATTTGAATTTTTTCTCCGCAAGTATCACACTCTGAATCAAATAATTCTTTTTCATTATCAGCAACCTTAATTATTTCTGGAGCTTCTACTTTAATTTCTTCTTTGCCTGTAGGAGGCGCTATTATCACTGGTTGACTTTCCCTTAACAACGTCTCTTGCTTCTCTTTGACCACAACCGGTTCACTTATTTTTACATTTTTATCATCATTAATAATTTCTTTTCTAATCTCAGCATTAGCAACTACGTTGGGCGTTAAGTTCTCTTTTGGCTTTATCACTATTGTATTTCTAGCATTTCTGACTGTATTATTGTAGTTTTGAGTATTTCCAGCATAGGATTGTTCTACTTTTTTTGGCTCCATTTTAGCAACACTTTCTTTAGTCAGCATTCCAGTCCAACGCGCAATTTTTTCTTCTATATCCTTTCTATCTTTAGCATATCTTTCTCTTGAAATTCGAATTACTTTTTCAGCATTTTCTGTTGTTCCTGTAATATCAATTGGAGGAAGCGCTGTAGCAGAAAAAGCATTACCGGCAATTCCGTCAATCATTAATTTTAAATAAATACTATATTTAGGTAAATTAACAATGTCATTCATCATGAAAACCGGCTCAAATTCTTTTTCTAAAAACTCTGCATCTTCCGCTCCTACTCGAAAGGAAATAATTGTTCCTACGTTACCAAAAATAGCGTCCTTCACGACACTACTGGTGTCTGTTTCCAATTGACTAATATATTGGTGCGCCACTAAAAGATTCAAGCGATATTTTCTTGCTTCTGATAAAATATTAGCGAAGGATTCCGTTACGAAATTTTGAAATTCATCCACTGTCAAATAAAAATTCTTTCTTTCCTCTTCTGGCATGTCCACTCTTTCCATCGCCGCTAATTGAATCTTAGTAACTATCATCCCGCCCAAAAGTCGCATTGCGTCTTCTCCGATTCTTCCTTTGGAAAGATTTACAATCAAAATCTTGTTATTATCCATAATATCTCGCATATTAATAGTAGATTTTGTTTGCCCCACTATGTTTCTTATCAAAAAAGAAGATAAAAATTGACCTACCTTATTTTGGATGGCAGCTACAGCCTCTTTTCTAAATCTATCCTCCCAAGTCTCAAATTCATCTATCCAAAAACCCTTCACTACTGGGTCTTTGATTTTTTCATAAACTCGTTGACGATATTTCTTGTCACTCATCATTCTGTTTACCCCCATCATGGTCGATCCGGGATAATCCAATAAAGCTAAAAGAGCGTTGCTTAAAATATATTCCATCCTCGCGCTCCAAACATCGGGCCAAATCTTTTTAAAAACTCCCATCATTCCCGAGGCCACTAAATGTTTTTTATCCTCACTTACCGATTCGAGAATATTAAAAGCAATTGGGAATTCAGTATCTGCCGGGTTAAAATAAACCACATCATTAATTCTATTAGCCGGTATTGCTTTGATAAGTTTTTCAGCTGTATCACCATGTGGATCAATATATGCTACTCCGTAGCCATTGGCAATATCTTGCATCACCATATTTTCTAAAAGAGTAGTTTTTCCCATACCCGTCTTTCCAATCACATACATATGCCTCTGTCTATCAGAAGTTTTAATACCAAATTTTACATTTTGGTTTCTAAAATTGGTTTTAGCAAAAAATGTTATATCCTGCATATTTTATTGTTCTATTGGTAAATTAGCGGGAGCTGCTCCTGTTTTAGTTTCTATCTTTTTAAAAGCTGGGGATATCACAGACATATTGGGCAAATGATAAATTGTGGCTACTTCGGATGTATTTAAGAAAAAATTTTTGCCATCTCTATTTCTGGAGCGATATCTTCTTAAAATTTTTCTCTGACGATATTTAGTTCGTGCCTCTACAAAAAGATGCAAGGCAAAAGTTTTGCTATCATTGTCTGGTGCAAAACTATTAAGATTAACATCCGTAAATTGATTTAATCCTCCAATAAATGAACCTAACACTACTTTATTGAAAGCTTCTTTACGCCCTAGATAAATCATTCTCATTTTTGTCCTAAAAGCATTCTTGCCAATTCCCTCTTCAACCGCTTTCAAAACTTCTTTCTCTCCGGGAGTTAACTTAAATTCTAATGGAGCATCTGCTGCTTTTTCTTTGGAAGCAGCAAATTCTACTGGATTACCAGCAATACCACTAAAGACACTCAGGAAAACGTCTTTTAAATCATTGAAAATCATTTCCAAAATTCCCTTTTGGGGCTCTTTGGCTCTTTGTGCTATTTTATCCACGATAGCTCTTCCTGTATCATATTCTTCTCCTCCGAAAGGAGTAAGGATTAGCTGAAACCAAAAATATTGTTTGGGACCAATTTTACCTAAACTCTCTATGATTGTCGCCAAAGGATCAAGCGCCTTACCTGTAACACTTTCTTCAAACCATTTATAAGTTTTGATTGGGTATGGATCCGGTTTGGTAAGTTTAAAATCGGTTCCCCAAAGATTCCATTTTTTATTAGGAATAACTCTAGGCACATCGTTAACGTAATCAGGAACTTCTCTTACTTCAGCAGTGGGATACTGCGCATGAATATTAGATTCAACCAAATGCTTAAAAAACTTGGCGACTCTAACATAAAAATGAATTTCTCCTTCTTTGCTTACTAATTCAAAACTAAGGAACATCCTTGTTTCTCCATTTACAAATTCTTCGATAGCATTGATACCCTTGGTAATCCCCGAAAGTCCGTCATAAATCATTTCCATGGCCTGTGGGGTTTCCTCTATATCACTTGGAGGAATTATTTCCAAAATCACCCATTCCGTCTTTCCCCAATAGTTCCCTTGGACAAAATCCATCCACAACAGCTTAAATAACCAATAAAAAAGAGGGGGCAAAATCAAAAACCAAGCCACAGTTAAAGTTTGCCAAATATTATTTAAAAATACAACTGGAATACTTCCTGTTAAGATATCCATTATTTTTTTATTTTTTATCTAATAACAATTTTTTATTTTAGTCTTAACTCAATGCCTACCTTAAGCCACTTCTTTTATTTTTTTATTTTTTATTTGATACTTCTGCTTATCCGATCTTTTAAAAAATTTATTTAAATTTATAATTACTGTCGTTTTTTTCACATTTCGTACTGACAAAACTCTCTCTATTACTTCGTCTTGATATAGTGGTTCAGCACTACCAGCTAAGATTTCTGCGATAACATCCCTTACTGTTCCTCTCTGATATCCCCATTCTCGAAGAGCATAGGTTCCTCTCCCTACCAAAACAAATTTTTCATCTTTAATCAATTCATTATGAACAGTTTGAGGATGAGTTTTCTTTTTGCTTAATTTATGTTCATCAATCAACTTTGCTACATCCCTAAAATGAAGCGGTTTATTATTCTCTTTTATTATCAAATGAGCTTTTTCCCTAACTCCTTTAGGAGAAATCTCCTTCCAATTGTGAATTCCCCATTTATCAAAAACCCCTTGTTTAATTTCCTTGGATACATTCAGAAAATTGAAAAACATTCCTTCTTCCAATTCCGGATGAATTTTTAAAAATTCTTCAAAAAATACCTTAGAATGGAGAGTTTTTTCATGCTTATTTAAAATATTTTTAGCTTTTTCTTTTATACTCTTCCAAAAATTTAAATCAAAATGATTTAAAATTATTGACTCTTCTATCTCATTTTCCTCTTCGATAACTTTAAAATTATCGGAACAATGTAAAATAAAACTAACAAAATTCTCCTCTTCTCCATTTTCTATCATCATTTTTATTAAATCTTTCTTTGAAATTATACCATGCTTTCCTTTTATAACAAAACCAAGCTTTTCCTCGGCCACCTTGAATAATTCATCATTTTTAGATTTATGTTTTACCTTATAAATAGCTTCTTTTATTATTTGTCTTACCCTCTCTCTAGTAATACCATAAGTTTCTCCAATCTGACCAAGAGTTTTCGGATCTTTTTTTCCAAACCCAAAACGATCCGCTATCATTTTGATAGCCCGCTCGTTGATATCTTGAGTAATTGAATTGACAACTTCTTCAAAAAACAAATTTTTCTTGATTTTTCTAGAATTTTTCTTCTTCATAATAAAACTACTAAAGTTTAGAAATATAAAATATCTGCTAAAATTTAAGTCAATAAAAAATTTATTAAAATCAATATAAAGGACGGCTAATGTAATAAATAAGCTTCCTATATCAATTGAACAAGATTATCACATATTTATATAAATTGTCAAGCGTTGATTTGTAAAAGCTTCTGTTATATACTTACAGTTACTTGATTTAATACCTTCAAACTTATGTCCACAAAAAACAACAAAGTTGCCACTGCCGCAAGGATTTCCCCTAATAATTTTGAAGCCGAGCAATCGGTTTTAGGTTCTTTAATGTTGGATAAAGAAGCGATTGTTAAAGTGGCTGATTTTTTATTGCCTGTTGATTTTTACAAAAATAACCACCAAGTTATTTTTGAAACTATGCTCAGTCTTTATGAAGAAAGAGATCCTATTGATGTTTTAAGTATTTCCAATAAACTTGAAGAAGCCGGAAAGCTAGAAGAAGTGGGCGGTTCTAGCTATATTGCCTCTTTAGTAAATACTGTTCCTTCTGCTTCTCATGTAACTCACTATGCCAAAGTAGTTCAAAAAAAAGCAATGCTTCGTAGACTTATTTCCGCTGCCGATAAAATAGTTGAAATGGGGTATTCTGGAAATGAAGACGTAGAAAGAATTTTAGATGAAGCAGAACAAGGAATTTTTAAAGTTTCTCAGAAATATTTAAAACAAGATTTTGTTCCTATTAAATCAATTTTGGAAAATGCTTTTAATCGTATTGATGAATTACATCGCGATGATGGAAGTATTCGCGGAGTTCCTTCTGGTTTTTTAGATTTAGATAAAGTTTTAGCTGGATTTCAAAAATCAGATTTAATAATTCTAGCTGCTCGACCATCTTTGGGAAAAACTACCTTAGCTTTAGATATTGCCAGACAAGTGGGAGTACAATCCAAAATCCCTGTGGGAATCTTTTCTTTGGAAATGTCCTCTGATCAACTTATCGACAGGATGCTTGCTGCCCAAGCCGGAATTGATCTTTGGCGCCTAAGAACTGGCAAGTTACGTTCTAGCGGACCAGATAATGACTTCGAAAAACTCAATGAAGCTATGGGCATTCTAAGCGAAGCTCCTATCTATATTGACGATACTGCTTCTGCTAACATTATGGAGATGCGCACAATGGCAAGACGCCTTCAGACAGAACATAATTTGGGATTGATTATTATCGACTATTTGCAGTTAATGGAAGGTCGCCGGACTTCTGGCGACAATCGTGTTCAAGAAATCTCAGAAATTTCTCGAGCTTTAAAACAATTAGCTCGTGAACTAAATATCCCTATTATTGCCCTCTCCCAACTATCACGTAATGTGGAATCTCGTTCTCCACAAATTCCTAAACTTTCCGATTTACGTGAATCTGGATCCATAGAGCAAGATGCAGATGTGGTCATGATGCTTTATCGAGAAGATCGTGAAAAACCTGACACTCCAAACAAGCAAATCGTAGATGTTTTTATTGCCAAACATAGAAACGGACCTATTGGTAGAGCTAGTCTTTATTTCGAAGAACAATCCACTACTTTTAAAAGCTTAGAAAGAATTCATACTGGTCAGGGAGAATGACCAAGAAATTAAATAAAATCTTAAATCAAAATTTGACCTTTAAAATCAAAAATTATAATATACTACTACATTCATAAAAAATAATTTTAAATTTTGCACTTTGAATTTTTAATTAAAATTGTGTATCCAAAAATATTTCAAAAATTAATAGATGATTTTTCTTCTCTCCCTTCTGTGGGACAAAAAATGGCAGAAAGATTAGTTTTATTTCTTTTCAAACAAGATGAGGAAAAACTTTTAGAGTTTGCTCATAATTTAACTCAACTAAAAAGTCTTCGTCATTGTCAGAAATGTTTCAATATCTCTGAGGACAAGTTATGTGGCATTTGTGCCAACAACAATCGTCATACAGGAGCTATTTGTGTGGTAGAGGACGCTCTGGATATTATTTCCATTGAAAGAACTGGGCTCTACAAAGGAGTTTACCATGTTTTAGGAGGTTCTTTAGACACTAACAGTAAAAACAATGAATTAAAAATTCCCGAACTTCTAAAAAGAGTTCGCGCAGAAAAGCCCCAAGAAATAATTATCGCCACCAATCCTACTACCGAGGGTGACCTAACGTCACTTTATCTCAAAAGAAAATTACAAGATTTCGATATTAAAATTACTCGTCTTGGCCGAGGACTTTCTACGGGAGGAGACATTGAATATGCGGACGAAATAACTCTTGCTAGCGCTTTAACTAATCGTGAAAAATTAAACTAAGGTAATTGCAAAGTATTTTTTCTTATCAACTCCACATAGGAGGGGTATCCAATATGTCCACCGAAATACTAGTTTTCTCACATCGTCCACTCCGTCCAACTTTAAGCCTTGCCAGATTTAGCCAAAAAGATGGGGGTATGCCATTGTCAAATTCAGAAATAATTTTATTGATTAAGTCCCTTGCATTGTACGAAGAACCTGATATTGACGAATGTGTTCCGGTCGATTTTTGCGATGACGTCTGATAATTAAATCTCTACCCAGACTCGCGTCCAATCTTGGATCGAGTCTTGTTTTGTTTTTATCCCCAGTTCGTATATTCGTATGAATTCGCACTTAGTAGAGAACACAAAAAAACTCTCCACTTTTGCAGAGAGTTTTAAAGTATTCAATTTTTCAAAATTATCCCACCTTCACAATCTCCACTTCAGTAACTTCTTGACGATGACCAAATTTTACCTTGTATCTCTTTTTGGCTTTGTGTTTAATTCCCCAAACTTTTTTGCCTTTTCCTTGAGATAAAATTTTTCCTTCAATTTTTATTCCTTCTAACAAGGGAGTTCCAATTTTAACTGATTTTTCGTCCCCTAGAAATAAAACTTCAGAAAATTCAACTTTGTCGCCTTCCTGACCATCAATTTTTTCAATCTTAATCTTATCCCCTTCTTCGATTTTATACTGTTTTCCTCCAGTTTTTATAATTGCCAACATATTTTTAGTAAATCAAAAATTACCCAGTCCCAAATGACCACAGACTTAATGATATATTTTTTAGAGAAAAAGTCAATAGCGTAGCATTTTAACACGTTAATATATTAACAAAGTAACATTAAAACAAATGAACATAAAAAAATAAAGGAGCGAAAAAACAAGGATACAAGAAACAATTTCCAGACAATGTTCAAATTCCAATATTCAACTAAAAAACCGCTTCTTTTTGTAATTTTTAATTTGTTTTTTGTTTGTATCCTTGTTTCTTGTATCTTGTTTCTTTATCGAGAATATTTCTGAAATATTAGATTCCCATATTCCTATATTCCTATATTTTTAATTGACTTAAAATCTTGCATCCTTATCAATCGATATCATTTTTTTTACCGAACGAGCACCTCGCATAATTTTAGTCCAGATTTTATCTTTTTTTCTAGTAATTTGAGTTTTTAATTCTTCTACTACCAAATCGATAGAGCCCTCTACACTATCTGTGGTTTCCTCTGCTCGAAACATATCTCGAGGAGTATGAATCATTACTTCTACTCGGAAAAGTCCTTTTTTATCCATATCCACCTCTACTTCAGTTTTTATGATATTATCTACCACCTTTTTGATTGAAAGCAATCTTTTTTCAATGTAATCTCTTTGTTTATCCATTATCGTAACATTTTTGTACAAATATTTTATGTTCATACCTTTATAGATAATTTTTATATATTCCTTAAATATATAAATTTATCTTAATTAATCATTATTTTTTAAAAACCCAACTTGCTCACTTCCTCCTCTAACTGCACCCCATAACTATCCCGCACTTTTTGCTTCAAAAAACTGCTTAAAATTATTATATCCTCCGCCTTAGCGTTTTCTATATTAATAATAAAATTAGCATGCTTCTCGCTTACCTGAGCTCCTCCAATTTTTTTTCCTTTAAAACCTAGATCATCGATAAACCATCCCGCTGGCAATTTATCTCCTCTCATTTTCATCTCTGTGTCATGTTGAAATTTTTCAATAATTGCATCCTTGGTAACTATGGGATTTTTAAAGAAACTCCCCGCACTCGCTTCCGAAGGCTGACTTGCTAATCTTTTTTCAATTATCTCTTTTATCATATCTTGGCTATTTTCATCTGCTCTTTTCTTTAGCCTTAGTCTAACTGAAATTAAGATTAAATTTTCGTTTTCTTTGACAATACTACTTCTGTAGCTAAATTTACATTCATTATTATCATAAGTTACTATTTCTAGAGGATTTTTATTTATATCCAACACTTCAATTTCTACTACAGAATTTTTTATTTCTCCACCAAAAGCGCCCGCATTACCTCTTATCGCGCCACCCACTGTCCCAGGGATGCCTGCCGCCCATTCCAATCCTACCAAATCATTTTTTACTGAAAAATTTACTAAATTCATCAAAGATACGCCCGCATCACAACTTATCTCCATATCATCAACCTTTATCTCATTATTTTTTATTTTTATCACCAATCCATCAAATCCTTTATCGCTAACTAAAACATTTGATCCTCCTCCCAATACAAATATTTTAAGATTATTATTCTGAGCATAATTTACTGCTTCTTTTATCTCCTCTCTATTCCTAGCTTCTGTAAAAAATTTAGAATTCCCACCTATTTTAAAAGTAGTGTAAGGAGCCAAGGGAACATCTTTTTGAATTTCCATATTCATTATCCAATTTATATTTTCATTTACCTCTTTTTAAATCACAAATAGTCAAAATTCCTTTGCCTTTGTCCTCTATAATCAGTCTCTGCCGCTCTCTCCATTTGTATTTTCTAACTATATCTTTAGGGATAACCACCGAATAACTATGTTTAGAGGTTCTATTCAATTTTCTTATCTCCTTTTTCATAATGGGCCCACTCTTTAAAATTTAACCCTCTACTGCGTACATTATAGCACATCTGGAGTGCTTTGGCACGACCCTCTAATTATGCAACATAAAAAAATAAAGGCTGCAGAAAGGCAACTTATTACGTCTAAAAAATATATAACAACACCACGTTTCTACATAAAATTTTATATATATCTAAAACTTTATGACTTTACGAACCTTATAAATTTTAAAAACTATACTTACGCTTTATATTTATTTTTGAGTCCTTGCGTTACCCTCCAGACGTCCCCCGCTCCCATTGATATTACCAAATCGTTTTCCCCTATCCTGTTACGAAGAATTTCTGTCGCTTCTTCAATAGTGGGTACATATTGAGCTTTTTTTGGATTATATCTGTTAATTAGCCTCACTAAATCTTGTGAGCTAACATTACCCGAACTCTCTCTGGCACTTCCATAAATATCCAAAACGATAACCTCATCGCTATTGTCAAAACTTTGAGAAAATTCGCTCAATAATGCTTCTGTACGACTAAAAGAATGCGGATGAAAAATTGTAACAATATTTTTTTGAGGAAATATGTTTCTCGCTGTTTTTAAAGTAGTTTTTATTTCTTCGGGATGATGCGCATAATCATCAATTAAAATAGCTCCTTTACTTTCTCCAATATATTCGAATCTCCTTACGGTTCCTTGAAATGTTTTTAATGCATCAGCCACTCTCAGATTATTTAAATTAAGTTTATTGCACATGGCAATTACTGCCGTAGCATTAAGTGCATTGTGCTTTCCGGGAAGAGCAATCTTAAATTTGCCAAGAGATTTATCTTTAGAAAAAACTTCAAAAGATTGACCTACACTATTATTCAATTGAAAGTTGTTAATTTGAAAATCATAGTTCTCAATTTTACACATACTCCCCTCGCTAAAACCATAGCTAATTTTTTGGCAAATTGCATTCTTGGCCACCTCCACTACATCACTATCATCGTTACAATACACCAAAAATCCATGCCGAGGAATTTTTTTTACAAAATCAATAAAGGCTTGCTTGTAATCCTCAAAAGTTGGATAAAAATCCGGATGGTCATAATCAATACTAGTTAATACCACCGACCAAGGATTATAATTTTTTAATTTATTTTGATATTCATCAGCCTCAATGATAAAATAATCGCCACTGCCCGCTAAGCTACTTCCTTTCCAATCTTTCACTTTACTCCCTACTAAGGCGCTGGGCTTCAATCCTAATTCTTTAAAAACTGAAGCCAAAATAGCAGTAGTAGTAGTTTTACCATGGGTTCCGCAAACTGCAATACCCATTTTTTGATTGAAAAGTTCCGCTAAAGCCTCTGGGTAGCTCATCATTGGAATTCCTCTTCTTTTAGCTTCTTGAAATTCTGGATTACTTTCGCTTACACAAGTAGAATAAATTATTTTATCAATACTTTTATCAATATTACCAGCACTATATTCATCAAAAACTTCAATACTATTATTTTTCATTATATCTCTATAAAAATGGTCACCATTATCTGAACCAGCAACGACAAATCCTAATTTTTTATATATCACAGCTAAGGCCGAGGTTCCTGCTCCTTCAATGCTTATTATATAAATCTTTTGCTTCATAATTTTATAATAAAATAATTCTTTGAATCGTTCCTGTCCGCCTAGCTTAATGGTTGTTATTTTAAGCCACTTGATTATTCAAATTAGCGACATTTTAGTGCTTAAGCTACCATAACTTTAGTTTCTGAAAAATATTATTTTTTCAAACTACCGATGCGGATGTAAAAGGCGAGAAAAAATGATATTTTTAGAAACACCTAAAACAAAAAATTTCAGAAAGCCTCTCAATTCATCACCGTACTACAATTATCGAGCTAAATCAAGAATTCCCTGAGCTATCTTATCTGAAGCATCGGCATGATAAAATTCTTTTATATTTTCCGATAGTTTCTCCATTGCCTTTTTATCAGCTAAAAGTTTTTCTATTTTTTGAATCAGCATACTTCTGCCAATGTTAGATTCTTCTAGAACAATTGCTCCTCCTTTTTCTGTAATAAAATAAGCATTCATTCCTTGATGATTATTGGCAGCTGTCGACAAAGGAATTAAAATTGCTGGCTTTGCATTAGCAGCTATTTCGGAAATAGAGTTGGCTCCCGCCCTGCTGATAACTATATCAGCTACACTTAACGCATTTTTCATATCCGCTGAACTGATAAAAGGAATGGGATAATAACCATCATGATTTTCCTTTATTCCCGCCATCCTAGCAAGTTTAACCGTTTCGTCATAATTAGCCTCTCCTGTCTGATGGATAATTTGAGCGATTCTCACTAAATCTTTCAATATACTAGTGATAGCAACATTGATATTACGTGCACCCTGACTGCCCCCCAAGATAAGGATGATCGGCTTAGACTCAGTTAAAGCAAATCTCTCCAAAAAAACACTTTTATCTCCTTTGGCAATATCAGTTCTAATAGGATTTCCAGTTAAGAGAATCTTTTTCTCAGAAAAATATCTACTAGTGTGAGGATAAGAGATGGCAATCCTTTGCGAGATTACTCCGATAATTCGATTAGCTAATCCCGGCATCGCATCTGATTCATGGGTTAAAATTGGAATAGAATAAGCCCAAGCCGCCAAAGCGACCGGCACAGAAACATATCCCCCTTTAGAGAAAACTACGTCCGGCATATACCACAAAAGTTGCCACAGAGCTTGAATGATTCCCATAGGTATTTTAAAGAAATCAATCACGTTAGCTAAAGAGAAATACCTTCTCATTTTTCCACTCATTATATATTTAGTATCAATAGAATTTTCTTTCATGATTCTTCTTTCCAATTCCCCACCTGATCCTAAATATAATAGTTCGATGTTTTTATCTTTTTCTCTTAATTTTTCCACTACCGATATTAGAGGAAAAATGTGTCCACCTGTTCCTCCACCAGTTAAAACTATTCTCGCCATAATATTTAGTAGCTAGTAACTAGTAACTCGTAGCTAGTAACTCGCAACTGATAAAATTTTACTTTATTAAAAAATATTAGCATAATATACACTTTTAATTTCAGTGTCAATTATTAATAATTACTAATTACTAGTTACTGATTACGAGTTACTAGTTACTAATTTTACTGCCAATTATAGGAACTAAACGCCCAATAAGCCATTTCCTTAATATCTTCCCACATATAAGGATCATCCAAAACCACTGCTATAATTCTATGTTTTTTAGTGCTATCTTCAGCAGCCAACATTAAAGATTTCCCCGCCAGTGGAGTAAAACCAGTTTTAGTTCCTAGGCATTGAGGCATTTCATCTAATAATCTATCTGTGTTTATTATATCATGAGATGTCTTGCCATCCATAGAATAAATAGTAGTATTTCGCATTCTAAATGTATCCCAAATTATTTTGTACCGCATTGAATAAGCCGTAATCCTCGCTATATCATAAGCACTCGAATAGCCTTCAGTTTCTTTGCCATCAATTTCAAGTCCCGAAGGAGTCATGAAATGAGAATTTTTAAGCCCTAACTCCTTAACTTTGTCGTTCATCATTTCTGCAAATTTTTCCTGAGTTCCTCCAATATGTTTAGCTAGTGCGATGGCTGAATCATTAGCGCTATTCATAAGCATTGCTTTAAAAAGAGAGCTAACCGATATCACCTCTCCAATCTTGAGACGATTGCCGATGCAATTTCCTGATGAAGGGCATCCAATTTTAGTACCATCAGCATAAACAGCTTCCTCATCGATAGTCACCGCCTCATTTTCTAAATCTTTTATATTTTCCACCACTAAAATAGCTGTCATTATCTTTGTCAGAGAAGCAATCTGTCTTTCTTCTTTGGCATTTTCAAAATGCAAAATTGTTCCGCTATCTGCATCTAAAATAATAGAAGAGTGTGCTCTAGATATTGTCAAATCAGCCGCTTGTGCTTTCTTTACGGGAATATAAGATGCCACAGGAAAATTGTATTTACTCACCAAGGATTCTTCACTAGTTTCGTCTTTACAATCTGTCTCACCCATCACCATAGGAGTCGCCAGCTTCTCATTATTATTTTTAAAAATATATTTTTCTATCAAAAATTTTCCTTTATAAAAAGCCCCTCCACACAAAATCAAAAAAATAATCAAACTTAATATTTTTATTGAAAATATTTTTCTTGCCATAATAGCTTATTTTTCTACATTTAAATTAATAATCGATTCCACTCTTTTATCTTTGGACAAATTTTCATAATTAGGAAGTTCTTCTATTTGTCCCAATCCCATTTTTTTAATAAATTCTACAGAAATATTATAGAGATAACCACGCTGATCGTTCTCATTAGTATTTTTAATAATTAACCCTCTCATCAATAAGTTTCGTAAGGTAAAACTGGAATTCACTCCTCGAATAGCTTCAATATCTGCGCGAGAAACTGGCCCACGGTAAGCCACAATCGCCAATACTTCTAGAGCAGTCCGACTTAAACTTTCTTGCAAATTTCTTTTGATGGTTTTTTCTACCCACTCGGCGTTTTGCGCATTAGTCACCAATTGAATATTTTCTCCATTTTTAATAATATTAAAGCCTTTTTTATTTTCTTTATATTCATCTATTAGCTCCTCCACTGCTACTGTTATCTCACTTTTCTTTGCCTCGATAACTTTAGCTAATTGCAAAAAACTTATCTCTTCTCCACGAGCAAATAAAATACTTTCTATAATTGATTTTATTTTTTCTTTTTCCATAATATTTTAACCTGTCAGTCGCGACTGACGGGTTTTAAATTTTTCTTCTTAATTTAATTTCATAAAACATTTCTCCTTGTTCCACTATTACGATTCTTCTTTTAACCATTTCCAATACCGCTAGAAAAGAAACTATAATCTCCACCTTATCCCCACCTTTTTTTACTAATTCGCTAAAATTAATTTCTACCTTTTTCGTCAGCATCTCTTTTAAACTATCAATTCTTTCTTTAAGCGAAATAACTTTTGTGATTCTTTCTTCTTCTAGTTTTTCCAAAACCGGAATTTGACTCAAGATATCTTCATAAATTTTAGCTAATTCTCTGGCTCCAATTCCTTCCGGTGGAGCAAAACGTGGTTCTATTTCGATAAAGTTATCTCGAGAAAAAGATTGATTTTTATTATTAAAAATCTTTTCAATTTCTATCGCCGCTAATTTAAATTTACGATATTCTTCTAACTGCGTTTCCAAATCAAAAATTTCGTCTTCTTCTTCGCTACTCAAATCCAAAAGAGGAAGCAAGGCCTTAGATTTTATCAATATCAATTTTGCAGCCACCGTTAAAAAATCAGCCAGATTCATAATATTGATATCTTCTTTCTTTTCCAAATAATCCAAATATTGATCGGCAATCTGCGCCAAACTGATATTGGTAATATCCATTTTCTCCTTATTAATAAGCTCCAAAAGGAGATCCAAGGGACCTTCAAATTGTTCTATTTTTACTTTATACATCGTATCTATATTACTATTTTTTAAAGAACTTAGCAATTAATGAGATTTTTACAAAAAAATCCCCGAACATCACAATATATTAAAAAATATTTTTGAATTACAGTGGAAAAGTTTGGAATAAAAAATTTCTCATAAAATATAAAAGGCAGGAATCATATTAGATTTCTGCCTTTTTTCTTTTATCACATTGAATGATGTAAATATTTGAGCTTCTTTGAAGAAACTCTTAATTGTTTTAATTGTTCCTCTTTTATCTCTGCGGACGATCCTCATTGTCCAACTTTATCGCAAGAGCTAAAATTTTAAGCGCATTGTATACACGCGGACTTTGTCCTCCACCAAAATAATTTCGGAAACGCATAGGCGGACCATGGTGTTTGTCAGTCGTCACAACCATATCCCCATCCCTCAACATAAACGTCGTAAGATTGCCTTCAAAGGTTCCGTCATGATCATCATGCGTCCTCGTGTATGCCTCCTCAGTAGAAAGATGAGGAATTCCCAGAGGATTATTCAAAACCCTCAACACATCTTTTAGCAGTCTTTCTTGAGAAATTATTCGTGACATAACATATCCTCCGTATATTTGATAGTTTTTTAAAATACATCTCCACATGAAACATTGTTCAATATTGCACACTATCACATCATGCGTCCCCAGTCAAAAGGAGAACTAACTGAAAAAATTCTTAAATTATTTGATAACTTTCGCCCTTTTCCAAATTAGCTCAAACATGTCTTCCAGTCCATTTTTTATTACTTGGTTTTCGATAACTAGTGCCATTGTTTGGCTGGGGATCATGATAATCACTTTGTGCGGGAGAAGATATAATGACATCTTGAAATTTTGCAAAGACGCACTTGTCCGCAATTTGATCTTATGATCTTTCAATAAAAAATTTTCCTTTTCATGACTTGGGATTATCGTTCGTGAAGAAATACCAAGCCGTTTTTTTTCTTTGAGAACATCCTTCCAAAAATCAAATCCGATTTTAAAACTGGACTCAATGTCGCCTTCAATCGCCAAGAGTTCATCTTTTTGCGGATTGAGAGTGTTTATTTCTTTTATCACTGCTTTGATCGCCCCCGGTAAATTATAAAATTGCACGTGTGCGTTTTGGACGTGATCATTAAAAAGCATCGCCATCTGCGGCATCAACGCTTCGAGAAAATTCTTTTGTTCCCGCGTTCTATCCAAGAGCATCTCTGGATTTTTTGCAAAATAATATTTCGTCCGACCTTTGATATTCACCCCTACTAAACCGCTACCAATCATTTTTTTTATGATCGGATAGATTGTCGTTCTTTTGATTTGACTGCTCTCGGAGATTTGTTGCATCCGCATTTCACCTTTTTCCAATAAAAGCGTGTATATTTTTGCCTGTGCATACGGCAATCCCAGCTTTGATAGATATTCTTCTCTGATAATCATCATATGATTTGCTCGATATAAATGACGATATTTTCGACGTTATTTATATCTTTTGCATTAAAATTCCTTTTATATAAAGTACTTTATATATTTCAATTTGTCAATACATTTGATGTATTTGCACTTTTTGATTAGACTACGCTATTGCTCTTTAACAAACTAACCGCAATGTAAACCAAGAAAACCCTACGGGAGGCACGCCATGAAAACAACTTTATCAGAAATCAAACAGAATGATCTATGCGAGGCATTAAAAAGATTGGAAAGATTAGGCGTGTCATTAGAACAATTCTCAAAAATAAATTCCAGCCGGATGTTTGCGGAAACAGTCGCTGATGCACTCAAAAAAGACGATTTCCCACCCCTGCTGAAATACGATGACGCGCATATGATCTTGGGAAAAGATTTCATCTCGCCGGAAGAAATTGCAAAAGCCTTTTGCAAAAATATTTACAGCAAAAAAATGCTCCAGCATTACATCGATACGCTTCCTGCACAACACGAAATCGAATGGGCGCGCGATAAAGGTCATGTACTTGTTGCCGGACCCCCGAAAAAAATGACTCTGGAAGAAATTAACAGTCTTTTTTCAGACTATTTCTGCCGTAAAAGAAAAGACCCTGAGTTCTACTCTAATCATTGTTCTGGGCATTGGGCTGATCCCGTCCAAGCAAATAAAGAAGTTGAGGAAATATTCAATCGCCAAGAGGCAATTCAACTTACTTGGTTGATGATCAGTAAAAACATTGTTCCCCTGTCTGATGATGACACTTGGGAAGAGATTCAGTGGAGAATATTCAAAGGAGGCTATATTCCTACTATTACTGAGGTAATTTGGTCATTTGCATCATATTATAAGGTAAGGCAGAAACATCTATCTGATGCTATGGCATCCTCAAGAACATCAATGAATGTACGAACATCCTCGAAAATATCAACCGAAAAAAATGTTTCTTTCGATTTTTATTGGAAATTGGTTTTTTCATCAAAAAACTCGGATATTCGTTACCCTGTTTTATCTGCACGCAAACTCAGATAAATTCATCGAAAAAATTAAGCCTTCGAAAACATTCGAAGGCTTTTATAGTTCAGATAATCCATTATCAACATACTTGAGACATTCTCATTCATTCACAAATCCGTATCATTATTATTTCTTCTCCCCATCCACATCCCGCATTACATCTCGCATCATCCATACCCCAGCTAGCAAGGATAGGGCAAATAAAAAAGTTAAAATTCGATTTATAATAATCCACGTTTCATTTCTGATAAAAACTTCTACTAGCATAGCTAATAATAAAAATATTAGAGCACCAAAGAAAATTTTATAAGCTCTATCAAGCTTCATCTCTACCCGCCAGATAATTCCTAAAGTAAAAACGATTGAAAGGGATACCATTATAATAGAGAGCGATTGTAATATGATTTCTAGATATTGCATATTTTTTATTTTTAATTTATAAATTTTTTTCTTTTTAAAATATTTTCTGTTATGTGAAAGGTCGCTCGTTTATAAAGATGATATTCCCATAAAGCTAGCAAAGAGAAAAAAGACAGAAACGAGGTTGAAGCAACGGCCAGCCAGCCCAGATTACTAACCAAGTCGTTTAGAGAAATCGTCGTATTGGCCCCTATTTTTAAGATTGGTCTATCCTTTAAGATAAAGGAGCTTTCATTACTAACTGTAATATTATTCACCGTAGTGCTTATTTTAAGCTTATATTTGCCGAGTTTTAAATCAAAAGGCAATGCTATTGATTTTTCCAATATTAATCCCTCTTTTAAAATAATTTTATCTAAATATTGAGCCACGATTTTTCTATCTGGATCCATGAGTGCATAAGAAACTTCAATCGGAATATTGTTTGCATTCACACTATCAAAATCAATGATCGCTTTTATATTCTCCCCTCGATAAGCTTCTCCCACCATAGTCACTCCTTTTATAAAAACTTCATTTTCTAGAGAGATATCAAAATCAAAAGGTTTCGATGGTTCAGTTCTATCAAAAATGTCAAATCCGATTTCGCCCAAATTATTCGTTTGTTTATGACTGTTACTTTTCTCATCTCCGTCACTTTTATCCTCTTTTATTTTAAAATATAACTCATTTGTAGCCAAGACATTTCCATTTCCCGAATCTAATATTTGAACATAAATAATATAATTACCCCAAGATAATTTACTCAAAGGAGCCCATTGCCAAAAACCATTTTGATTTGATTGAGTAGACGAAAACACCGACTGATTTCCTAAAACTTTTATTTCTACCAAAGAATTTTCAAAATTAGTTGACCCTGAAAATATTGGCTTCCTATTGTTAGTAGTTGGTGTTCCACTTATATTAGATAAATTTTTTCCTTCAAAAATACCTATACTCACAAATGGTATTTCAGGAATCACGCATTTTTGAGATAATACATCGCTAGTATCCGATGTGGCTATGCCTGCAGGACCTCTAGCAATTACATAATATGAATAATTGCTTTCTTCTGCAATATTATTATCTAAATAAAAGTTATCTACTAAACCATTGGCGATTTCTTCTCCGTTGCGATAAATATCGTAAGAAGTGGCATCAACTGCATTGGACCAATTTAAACTGATAACAGATAATCCAGCACCATTACAATGCGCTAATACCGAAACTAATGGTTTTTCTGGTGGACCAAAAATTCTAACCATAGCTGACACTGTAGCTCCTGCCACTTTTTTCTTGTTAATCAAATCAGATAAAAAAACTTCTCTTCCACCAAATATAATTGACACGGCGTAAGCCAAAAAGAATAGAATTGTAATCCATAATTGCAACTTAAATATTTTTAGCATTATCTTATTTTTCTTGTCTTTCATAGAGTTCATTTAAATCAATTCACGGCACATAGCTTAATGGTTGTTATTTTAAGACGCTTAATTGTTTGTTTTATAGAAATTTAAGTTAAACAATTAAAGGCGCAAAATAATAATTATTAAGCTAGGCAGCCAAAGATTTTAGAGGAATTAATTTAAATGAGTTAATAATACTTAAATTATATCATCATAACCTCAACAAAAAAAGCCGAGTAGTTTTCGGCTTTCTTTAAATTAATCTCATTTTAGATATTTCCCATATTTACTTACTGAATAATAGCAATTAGGATTTGGATATTCATCAGGATCTAGACAACATTCCATATCAAGATGTTTCCCTTTATTTTTATCACTTTTGCTAGGATGATCATTCTTCTTAGCGCAAACCCTCTTTCCATCAACTTTTTTATAAGAATAAGGCATTGGCGCTGTTGGTTTAGGTGGGGCAATGGGTTTAGGTTTAGGTCTCACGATATCAATATTTTCAAATTGAGAAATAGCAGAAAAAAATTCAGGCAAATTATCACTCAACTCCACCATTGGATCATTGTCTGTTACGACACCATCTTTCAATCGAGGAGTTATATTATACATATATTGTCCAGCGACTACGCTAAAGAACAACACCGAATTATAGCAATCATCTGTTTGCGGGATATATATCTCTTCGGCAGGATAATCTCCTGTATCCATAACATGATCATTGATATCCGCACATCTTTCACTGTCATCAGCAGAAACATCTTTTAGCTTAGGAAATTCATCTGTAGCAAAAAATTCCTTAACTTTGTTAGTATCATAAACCGCTACATCAAATCCAATAAAATTTTTATTTTCCTCATTGTTTGTCAAAAAAGAAACTCGATAGGACGCCTTAGATAATCTATTATAAGGTCGCACTAAAGGAGCTTTCCAATCCTGGGGATATTTTATTTTAAATCCATACCAGGCACTTTGATATTCTTTCCAACTGCTAATGTCTATTTTTTCTTGAATTGTAGCAATCTCTTGGGAATTTTCTATCTCTGATTGAATAAATAATTTCTCGCTAGAAACTACCTCCGTTTGCCTGTTTTGTAATTTATTTTTGATAGTTGCGATGTATTGTCCTAATCCCAAAAAAATTGCCGCCACTAAAATGGCTACTGAAATAATAATTATATCCCTTTTCAAATTAACCCGGCAGGTCATTCCTGTACAAAAAATATTATTCCATTTTTTTAAAACCAAAATAGCTTTTTGATAATAATCCTTCACCTCCAAAAATAAATTATTTTCAAAATTACTAAATTCTTTATCAAACTCTTTATTTGTATCCAACTCTTTTTTATCTTTTACTTCTTCGTCTTTTTCTTTAATATTTTTTCTATCTTTAATTTTTCCCAAAAAAATATTTTGTAATTCTTTTAATTTTTTAGTGCTTTTTTCCTTAAAAGTTTCCTCTTCTTTAATTTCATCCCCCTGAAGGGATTGTTTTTTAATTTTATCCAAAAAAGAATTTTTCCATTTTTTTACTTCCTCGATACTCTCTTTCCAAATATTTTCATTTATTTCCTTTTCTTCAATTTTCCTTTCTCCGCCATTAATAATTTCTTGATTAAAAACATTTTTTAGCTTGTTTGTTTTTTTATGCTTTTTTCTCTTGCTCATTTTATATGCAGTTAATAATTTTCAGTATCCTAGCACACTTTAGGGTTTTTAGTCAATTTTCCCAATAAAAAAAGGAGCAACAGAATTATCTAATCCTGTCCGCTCCTTTTACAACTTCCTAAATCTTACTTTAGCGCCAGAAAGAAGTTGTCATATTTTTCTTAGTTGCACCTCTCGTTTTCTCATATTTTGCAAGAGCATAATTGATTCTATTATTGGCTTCCCTAAGCCGAAATTTCAGCTTATTGAAATTATCATCCGCCTCTATTTCAGGAATACCTCCAAGCACATTTATCAATTCCGCCAGTGCTCGATTTAGCTCATCCTGAATTAGCTTGAATTGAGGAGTTATTGCTTGCGAATTATTGAATTTATTGGCAGGAGTTATCAGAGAAGCTTTTTCTCGAGCAGTAACTACCGACAAAACAAGCTTCCGATTACTGCTGATATTGTATTTGTCTACTGCTCCAACGATAGACATAGCGACATCTTCCCTGTTTTTATATGCAGATAACAATTCTTGCCAAGCTGGATTTGCCTCTTCCTCACTAATTTTTTCTACATCATGAGAGTTACCAAACTTCCAGATGAAAAGCAAACCCATTACAATAAAAAAAATACAAAACAAGTCTTTCAATTTCATAATCTCCCCCGCTCTTTTGTTTTTAATATTTACTCTGCCTCAAATGATAAACATCCAACTTTCAACACAAAACATTGATGAAGAACTACGGTTTCCTAGTTTAAGATAATATTAAATCTAAGTCAACCCTTGAGTCATTTTTAAAAAAATACAGTTTCAAAAGTTATCCCGCCCAATAATTACTAACTAATAGAATTATATCAAGAGCTAAAAATAGAATAGAAGTAAAAATCCACACCTGTTGAAAAGTTTCATTTTTTATTTTAGCTAGTAATATAAAAATAGGGAAAAGCACCAAACTATAACGCCCAATACTCATTAATGTCCCCGAAGTAAGAGCTGCTAAAATTGTTAAAGACATAAAAACCGCATACAACGGAGATAACTTTTTATAAACTAAAAAAACAACTACTAAAATAAACAAAGTAAAAGCTATATCGATTCCCATATTCACAATAGAAGGATGAGAAAATAAAGAAAAATGTTCCCAATTAATAGAAAAAGATCTCCCCCAAGCACTTTCAATTTTAAAAAACAAAAATAAGTCATTAAATTTAATATAATCATAAAGGAGAAAAGCCAACATTCCCAAGGGTGCAAAAAGAACAGGGATTATTCTTATAGTAAAAATACTCTTCCATCCATTAATTCTCCAAATCTCCCACAAGATTGGCAATGCCAGAAAAACTCCATTACTATGAGTTAAAGCTCCTAAAAAAGCAAAAAGTCCCGCTAAATAAAAGTTCTTTTTAAAAACATAGTAAAAAGTGATTACTGTTATGGCTAGAAATATAGATTCTGTATAAACAATATTAAAAAAGAAAGCTGTCGGAAAAATTAGCATTAACAATATCGGCAACTCCGGATTAACGTCGGGATGGAATTCCTTAACTAATTTGTAAAAAAATCCACAAGCCACAAACAACGCAATAGTACTGATAATCCATCCTGCTAAAATATAGTTACCTGCAAGAAAAAATCCTACCACTTTAATCAAAAATGGGTAAAGCGGGAAAAAAACCACATTAGAAAGCGTATTATCATTCTTTAAATAATAACCATTTTTGATAATATCCAAATACCAGTAAGTATCCCAACGATTATGCATATTAATGATATCCCAACTTTGACCGGTGGGAAAACCTTGGGGCGTTATCCATGTGTAAGCAGTATCGGTATTTAAGTTAAAACGGTTCATCGCCACAAATCCAAAAACATTAGTCACAACTAGCCAAAATAAAACTATCGTAAATATTCTTTTCATTTTTTCAAATTAATTATTTAAATCTCCCTTAAAGTAAGAATAGAAGATTAGATATTTTCTGTCAAAAAAATTAATTTTATTGAAACATAAATAAACATGCTATATAATAAAAAGATGAATATAATCGAAGTTAAAAATTTAGTAAAAAGATTTGATGATATTACTGCTGTCGATAATATTTCTTTTAATGTAAAGAAAGGAGAAATTTTTGCATTTCTCGGTCCCAATGGCGCTGGTAAAACCACTACTATTAAAATGTTTACTACCCTGCTTCAATCCACTAGCGGAAAAGTTTTAATCAATGGCTTTAATCCCTCTACTCATCCGAATGACGTCCGCCGTTCTTTTGGAATTATTTTTCAAGATCCTAGTCTCGATGATGAATTAACTGCTTTTGAAAATTTAGAATTTCATGGAGTTTTGTATAATGTTCCAAAAAAAATCCGCCGAGCTAGAATCGAAGAACTGCTAAAAATCGTTGAACTAGACAAAAGAAGGAATGATTTAGTAAAAGAATTTTCTGGCGGGATGAAAAGACGCTTGGAAATTGCCAGAGGACTTCTACATCATCCTAAAATAATTTTCTTAGATGAGCCTACTTTAGGATTAGACCCTCAAACCAGAAATCATCTTTGGAGTTATATCAAAAATATGAATCAAAAAGAAAATATTACTGTTTTCTTTAGTACTCATTACATGGAAGAAGCGGATCGAATGTCTGATCGAGTTGCCATTATCGACAATGGGAAAATCGTAGCCGAAGGAACGGCTGAAAAATTAAAAAAAGAAACATCTTCACAAACTCTAGAAGATGCTTTCTTAAAATTAACTGGCAAACAAATTCGCGAAGAAGGAGCTAAAAATATTGATAAATTAAGAAGTATGCGACGTGTATGGAGAAAATAAAAAAATATTCGAAAGTGATCTATATCCTCTGGCTTCGCCAGTTAAAAAGATATTACCGCTCTAGAGCTAGGATGGTTGGATCATTAGCTCAGCCTGTGCTTTTTTTAGTGGCACTTGGTTTTGGCTTTGGACCAATTTACCAAAAAGCTGGTGGAGGAAATTATATCCAGTTTATCGCCCCTGGGATTATTTCGATGAGTATTATCTTTACTGCGATGTTTGCTGGTATTGAAGTTATCTACGATAGACAATTTGGATTTCTTAAGGAAACTTTAGTTGCGCCTGTCCCTCGTTGGACAATTATGCTTGGCCGAACTTTTGGTGGTGCCACTGTTGCCACCATTCAAGGCATAGTTGTTTTTTTTATCGCGATACTAATTGGCTTTCGTCCAGAAAATATTCTCCTTGCACCTTTTGCGCTTATTTTTATGATTTTAATCGCTTTTTTCTTCACTGCCCTAGGCACTGCCATCGCCTCACCCATGGAAGACATGCAAGCTTTTCCTTTAATTATAAATTTTCTTATCATGCCTCTTTTTTTTCTTTCCGGTGCTCTGTTCCCTCTTAGCGGACTGCCTAAGGCTATCCAAACTATTATATATATAAATCCACTCTCTTATGGCGTAGACGGCATTCGAGCTGTGCTCACTGATCAAATGCATTTTACTCTACAAACTGATTTTTTTGTTCTTTTTTCGTTCGCCATTATAGCTCTTGCTATTGGCAGCTATCTTTTTTCTAAAATTGAAGTTTAGAAAAACTCTTCTACTTCACAAAAACAAAAAAGTTCCTACAAAATAAATTCATAGGAACTTACAAGATTAGCAACGTGCACTAATCTCAATCTTCCATTGCTGTGTATGCAGTCAAAAAATCAACTCTTTCATTTTCAGCAATGAGATACATGTTGAAAAGATTACGTTGATTAAGAGAAAGTTTCTGGGAAAAATTATTATTTCTGACAGCCCTTCTCTTTTTCAACAAAGAGATTTTTTCTCGCCAAGCAGCTCGCTCTTCCTTCACGGTAAGATTACCGTTACCAGAGATAAGATCGCCTACATAAATCATCTCCGCTATTTCATATTCCATAAAATAGATCTTTTGCTCGCAAGAAAGTTCTCCGACAAAGTTTTTAAGTAGCCTTTCTCTTCTTATGAATATACATTCTGGGCAGCTGCTAAAAAAATTGTTATTCGTAGAAAAAACTTTTTCTTTCTTGCATACTGGGCACAAAATTTCGCCATCTTTTTTTTCTAACAGCTGACTGCTCCTCTTAAAATTAACAATGCCACTTCCTGCTTTCGTGATTTCAGTTATTTTCGTTTGATTCTTCATGTTACCGCCTCTTTTTTTAATGATTTTAGAATTAAAAAATCTAATTCAACAACTTTTTTTAAATTAATCAATTCTGCTCAAGAACTATATTTTGTCGATATTACGACGTTACATTATAACATAAAATTAAATAAAAAGCAATAGCCCGAGGTTTTCTAGTGACATATTAAAAACAGTTCAAAATCCTATCTGAAAACTTATCCAAATTTTTACTCTGATAATTTAAAAAATCAACATAGCTACTCAAATGAATTGCCCCCGCAACAAGCCGATGGAGAATAATTATGATTTAATTTTTACTATCCAATTTCATTAAATCCAAAATATTTTCTGCTGTTTCTTCTGGAGTTTGCTTGGTATTATTAATAATTTTTCCAAAAGCGGGGTTGTTTATGCCACTGGCATAATGATATCTGATTCTTTCTCTTTCAGCTTCATATAATTCCCGTTCTCCTCTATTTTTAAGCGCTTCTTCTATATTTGGGTTTAAAGTAAAAATAGATATATCATCTAAGTTATCCTTCAATTCTTCCATCAAATATTCATAATTTCTTTTGGACAAAGGATAAGGTATGATTACATTAAATCCTCTTTTTACAAAATTTTTAATTACCAAGACGGCATTTTCTAAATTAATTAGCACACTTTCGTTAATCGGCATCCAAGCAATAAATTCATGAAACCTATCCACCTCCACTACTGCCGTGTTTTCAATTTTTTTTGCCAATATCTTTGCCACTGTACTTTTGCCGGCATTAATTGACCCATTAACAAATATAATCATAATTTAAAATTTATTTTCATAAAACCTTTTTAATTCCCATTCCTTAATACACTTTTTTCTCCAAATTCTTTCATAATATTTTTCTATTAAATATTATCTTATTTTCAAAACATCAATTACTTTTCCATTGATCACAAAGTTATCTTCACTGGTTAAAAATATTGGTTTATGCTTCTTTTCAGTAGATTCAGGAGCTAAAACAATATTATCTTCATCAAAAACTCGATAAGTTTTTACGGTAGCCAGACCGTCAATTACCACTAAAACTTTATCTCCATAAGAATAATTCTGAGTTTTTTCAATTAATACAAAATCTCCATTGTTGATGGTTTTTCCATTAACTTTAGCTTTATTCATAGAATTACCCGAAATTTGAATAGCAAACACATCCCTGCTTCCCACAATACTCTTGGATACTTTAAGAAATCCTTCAAAATATTCATCGGCATAAACCGAGGCGGTTCCTGCATTAGCTAAACCCAAAATTGGGACATCCACAAATAATTTATCGGTTATTCCCTTCAATTTAATCCCCCTATCTTCAGAACTTCTTTGAATATATCCTTTACTTTCAAGCTCATTGAGATAGTTAAAAAAACTTCTAATGCTTTTTAATTTTAAACCAAGATTTCCCGCCTCATCTTTTATCTCCCGAATAGTAGGCATTATCCCATTTTCTAAGTAATAACTCTTGATAGCTTGCAGAACAATTTTTTGTTTTGGTGTTAGTATTTCCATATTTTTATTTTTTATTAATTGGTTAGTGAGTTAGCGAGTTTTTAAATCCTTATATTTATTGAATATTAAAATGTTAATATGCTAAAATGTTTCATGCTCCATGTTTTATGCCCTTGTTTACCAAACATTCACCATATAATTCATATTAACAAATACAAATTTTTTGTCAAATTTTTTCCGCCTATTGACAACTTGCCCTATTCTTGTTATGATTAGCTTTTATGTTAACACCTTTGTGAATTTTATTTCTTTGAGTTGCAACATAAATTTATAATTATTTATGTTTCAATGAAATGTACAACAACAATCGACCCAAGGGCAAATCTGCCCAAAACGCTAAGCGACGTGTCGCCAGCAACCCCTACCGCACCAAATCATATAAAGGTGCTATCACTACTTCTCAGGGTTCAACTAACACAACCGGGGGAGCCAAAAAGGATTCTCGTTTTAAAAGCGCTCGACCAACAAGATCCCATGGTCCTCAACAAAATAGAACTCGCAATCGCTTTAAAGGCGCTTATATAAATCCTGCTATGTTTGTTAACAAGGCGGTAGCAACAGTTGAGCCGGAAGAAACCGTCCACACAGTAAAAACACTTTTTACTAATTTGAATTTAAATAAACAATTACAAGAAGCCGTAGTCAAACGAGGCTACGTACATCCTACCGACATTCAAGCTAAAACCATTCCTTATATACTAAAAGGTAAGGATGTAATCGGCTTAGCCAATACTGGAACCGGCAAAACGGGAGCTTTTCTTTTACCCATGATTGATAAAATAATGGCCGATTCTAAACAAAAATTACTAGTGATGGTACCCACTAGAGAATTAGCAATTCAAATCCAAGAAGAATTTTTGTCCTTAACTCAAGGATTGCATCTTAAATCTGTAGTGATTGTCGGAGGAGCCAATATTCGTCCTCAAATTGAAAAACTTCGTACTCAACATAGCATCGTTATTGGGACACCGGGAAGAATTAAAGATTTGATTAATCGAAAAAATCTACGCTTAGAACATTTTAATAATGTTGTTTTGGATGAAGCTGATCGAATGCTCGATATGGGATTTATTAATGATATGAAAACAATTCTTTCCTTGCTTTCCAGCCCTCGACAAACTTTGTTATTTTCTGCCACTCTTTCTAAAGAAATTGAAGGCCTAGTACAACAATTTCAAAAAGATCCAATAACAGTGTCTATCAAAACGAAAGAAGTTTCTTCTCAAATTAATCAAGATATCGTCCGTGTTGGAAAAGATGAAGATAAAATAGAAATTCTAAAAAAGCTTTTAACTCAAACCAGCTTTCAAAAAATTCTTATCTTTACTCGTACTAAACGTGGAGCGGAGAAGTTATCTAAAATACTTTTCAAAATTGGCATGCGAGCCCAATCCATCCATGGAGACAAATCTCATAGTCAAAGACAAAAAGCTCTACAATTATTCAAAAACGATCATATCGAAATCTTGGTAGCTACCGATGTGGCTGCTCGAGGATTAGATATTCCTAATGTGAGTCATGTTATTAACTTTGATGTCCCTGCTAGTTATGAAGATTACATTCATCGCATCGGTCGAACTGGCCGAGCAGGAAAAACTGGAATTGCCCTAACCTTTATTGAGTAATCGTCTTTTTTAAAATAAAATAAAAACCCTCGATATTTGATCTGTACCCCAAAAAGTGGACATGCTAAAAAAGCACCTGTCCACTTTTTTGTTTTGGTGTAAAATGTAATTAATTAAAAAATAAACCAAATGAGTAAAATAATTTTTACCAAGGAGCAGATCGC
>JBAZSW010000001.1:0-217481 GCA_041662245.1 Parcubacteria group bacterium | reverse complement strand
AGTTAGAAGAATTAACTCGCCCAAATCTTACTCAAGGTTCAGAAAAAAATATAAAAAAACTTTGTTTTTTTTATTTTTCCCCTCACCTTTCGTAAGACTTCGTCTATTCATCGCATTATGTGAAATAGCCAGAAATTTCTTTATCTATTTTTAAGATTTTTTTGGCAATTTATTTCACGGTCGACATAACTCATAATAAAATTTAATTTATTATTAAACAATAAAACTATGTCAAATAGAGAAATGGGTGGATTTTCACCTGAGGCACCAAAAGAAAATTTTACTGCATTGGCAAAAAAGAGGGCTCTTGAGTATGTTGGCCAAGGAAAATTAAAGGAGGCCATCGATTCTATGGTATCTGATTTAAGTAAAGATGACAGCCGACCGCAGGATCAAAAACATATGGTTGGCATGATGGGAATGATGTTGAGAAATCAGCCAAACCTTAATGAAAAAGAAGTAAGAGACTTCATTGAAGGATTTGCGGAATAAATTGCCAAAAAATAATAATAAGGAATAGAAATTTCTGGCTACATCACATAACAACGCATATCTGGCTACAGGAAATTGACATTATTAGAATTCTTAAGGAGTGTCAATTTCCCTCCGCCCAAATTTTCATCCCTTAGTCCGATGAAGGTTTAGGCGGAGATAATTAAAAAAGTATCGTCTGAAAACAAACATTTATCCTGCTAGGTCGGGATGAAAACTTCAGATGATGCGTAAACGTTATCTAAAACCTCGCGAGCTCGGTTTTAGATAATGCGATGACTAGACTTGGGCTCGCAATGAGTGGCTTCAGATAACTCCCGAATAGACGGCTAGTATGTGTGATATAATAAAGTTAGAAGAATTAACCCGCCCAAATCTTACTCAAGGTTCGGAAAAAAATATAAAAAAACTTTGTTTTTTTTATTTTTCCCCTCACCTTTCGTAAGACTTCGTCTATTCATCGCATTATCGGAAATAGCAAAAAAACACAAATTATTTTTGGCAATTTTAAAACCCCCGGCAACCTTTCGGCCACTAGGGGTAAATTCTACAGATGTATTTGTTGAAGATGTTACGGACCACTGTCAATGTGAGCCACATGAATATTCAGAATCTTTTCGCAATATATGCGGAAATCACTGAACCGTACACCATCTTCACCTCCAATTACATTGCCACAATACTGATTGAGGAAGTCCGTGTCATCAAAACTTGTAGTGGCCAGTATTGCCTGTTTTTCAGCGTCTTCGATACTTGTGGCAAAAAGCGGAATAAGTAACTTTTTGCTTCCGCTAAATGAGTCACCTACGCAAGTCTCTCCTGTAATATGAAGCAAACATTCAAAGAACCATTGACCATTCATGATACTCTCCTTTTAAAATTGCCAAAAATAATTTGTTGAAAGAAATCTTGTCGCATTAGACAAGAACATGTGCCAAGGAACATCAAGATATTGTTGCATAGTTTGGGCTATAAGTCAAGGGAGATTTCTTTCTTTTTTACTACATCCGATAACAAAGAATATCTGGTTCAAAAAATTTGCCTCAGTTAAAAATGAACTACCCCGCAGCAAGCTGACGGGGTATCAAGAGGAATTTCTCTTGATACTTTCCACTTGGCGAGCCAAGGGGAATTAACCCATAAATTGATTAAAAGGAGGGCAAATTTTTCTCTCCCAAATCCTGCACTTTTCCGTTTTGTTGTAATTTAGAGTATAATGAGATTAACAAAGCAAATAGAATATTTAAGGTTTTGTGCATAGAAACCAAAGTGCAGGACTTCAGATATTCTTAACGTTATCTAAAACCTCGCGAGCTCGGTTTTAGATAATGTGATGACTAGACTTGGGCTCGCGTGCGGTGGCTTTCCGCCCAAAAAGATGGCGGACAGGCACCTAACTCCCAAATAGACGGCTAGTATGTGTGATATAATAAAGTTAGAAGAATTAACCCGCCCAAATCTTACTCAAGGTTCGGAAAAAAATATAAAAAAACTTTGTTTTTTTTATTTTTCCCCTCACCTTTCGTAAGACTTCGTCTATTCATCGCATTCAACGAAATAAATTTTTTATCTTGGTGCAAATTGAAAGTTTTTGTGATTTAAATGGGGACAGAAAATTTGATTTTTTCATTTGATAAGGGAGGGCGGAGTTGTGATTTCTCCGCTATCGCTACGAAACCTTATTTAGTATTTCAAAAAAATAGCCTAACATTTCTGTCAGGCTATTGTGCTCAGATGAGCAAATCATTCATAGGGAGATTTGGGTTGGTGCGGATTGTAGCTATGTTGATAAGGCATTGCATCTTCTTTAATAAACCCAGCCTCTTCTTCGGCTGAAACTTTTGTTAATCCGGAGTAGTTTATTCCGAAATTATCAAGGTGGTCTACAAGATGATTGAAATCCTTGCAGTAATTAGCGCCATCTTCAACCAAACCTTTCCTTTCAACCAGAATTTGGTCAAGTTGCCGTTGAAATCTTTCACCGCACATGAACATTCTTCCGTATTTATTCAGAACGACTACGTACGCTTTCATTATATTCTGTCTTGTGCGAATATCGGCATCAGATATGCCATGGCCGATGGCTTCCATTACCGCAGGAATTGTTTCTTCGTACTGGGTTTCTTCCATTTTGAGGTTGAAATTCATTACGATTTTATACAACATCTCGGCAACTTTTGGGTGAGTGTTTGATTTTGTCTCACCAAAATGGTCGCTATAGACAAATATTCGGTTGGGAACATAAATGCCGTCAACGATAGCCTTCAAAATCCTGGGCAGGTTATTCTGTACGAAAACATAAGCGTTGCGAATATATTCATCCAGTAGATTGCCTGCGTCCATTACATCCTTGTCATTTTTCATTGCCTGTTCAAGTTTTTCAATACGGGTCTGTGTCGTCATAGCGATCTCCTTTTTTGGTTGGGTTCTAATAAAAGCAGGGGAAAGACTACTTGTTTTAAATAACCTTTTCCCCACTTTCGTAGAACATGAAATTTTAAAGGTTCAATGGTCTAGTATATCAGAAATTTGCTCATATGTCAATTATAATTCGCGATTATGTTTAATATAAGCCATAAATAAGGAGTCTTTTTCAAAAAAATTCACCCCGACCCTCTTTTTTTGAAAAAAGACAAAAATCAAATTTTCTTATACGATATATTGGTATATAATGAATTTAACAACGGGATAAAAAATTTACATCGTTGAACACCAAATATCTGGTTCCAAAATTTTTCACTTTATAATAAAATAAGGTAAGAAAAATTTTCTCTCCCAAATTCGCTTTCGTTACACTCCAGCAAACTTCAGATATTTGGATACGTTATCTAAAACCTCGCGAGCTCGGTTTTAGATAATGCGATGACTAGACTTGGGCTCGCGTGCGGTGGCTTTCCGCCCAAAAAAAATGGCGGACAGGCTACTTAACTCCCTAATAGACGGCTAGTATGTGTGATATAATAAAGCTAGAAGAACTACCCGCCCAAATCTTACTCAAGGTTCGGAAAAAAATATAAAAAAACTTTGTTTTTTTTATTTTTCCCCTCACCTTTCGTAAGACTTCGTCTATTCATCGCATTATGTGAAATAAAATTCTTTCTTTTTTCTTTTTTTAAATTTGCTTTTTTAATAAGGAGTAAAATAAGTTTTTTTATCTATTTATATAGAGGTAAAAAGGAGTTTTTTCTGCCGAGGATGCGAAAAAGTTAACAAAAAAATATTACGACTATTTAGAACTAGAAAAAATTGAGTGATGTTTTAAAATACATTTAGTCATAATAAAGAGGTTTGAATTTTTAGCATTATTAGCCCCTGATTTATAAATGTGATAAAATAATGATAAGTTTAACTAAAAATTATAATTCATGCCCAAGAACAATCATAAAATTAGCATACAAGATGAACTGACTGAATTTCTGCTTTATACGGCCCCAAGTGGCAAGATAAAAGTGGAAATTTACTTTCATGACGAGAATATTTGGCTAACTCAAGACAAAATGGCCAAATTATTCGGCGTGCAACAGCCAGCTATTGCCAAACATTTAAAAAATATCTTTGAAAGTGGCGAATTGCTGGAAAATTCAGTTCATTCCATTTTGGAATACACTGCCAGTGACGGCAAAAAGTACAAAACGAAGTTTTACAATCTGGATGCCATAATTTCCGTTGGCTATCGGGTCAATTCAGCGCAAGCTACCCAATTTCGTATTTGGGCAACAGAAAGACTCAAAGAATATATCATCAAAGGTTTTGCTATGGATGATGAGAGATTGAAGAATGGAAAATATTTCGACAAAGATTACTTTCTTGAGCTCCTAGAAAGAGTCCACTCCATTCGCGCCAGTGAAAGAAAAATTTATCAGCAGATTACCGATATCTTTGCCGAATGTAGTATGGATTATAGCCCCACATCAGAGATTGCCAAAAGTTTTTACGCAATGATCCAGAATAAATTTCACTTTGCCATTACTGGCAAAACAGCGGCTGAAATTATTTATGAAACGGTAGACAAACAAAAGCCGTTTATGGGACTTAAAACTTGGAAAAATTCACCAAAAGGCAGAATTCTCAAATCTGACACAATTATCGCTAAAAATTATCTCAATGAGGATAAAATAAAGAAACTAGAACGAGGTATTGTGGGATATTTTGATTACATCGAAAGACTGATTGAAAATCACACCGCCCTTACGATGGAAAAATTAGCGGAATCCGTGAATAACTTCTTAGAGTTTAATAAGTATGAAGTACTTGAAGGAAAAGGCAGGATTTCTCACGCTCAAGCAGAGCAAAAAGCATTCCAAGAATATGATGAATATAATAAAAAGCAAATAATTGAATCTGATTTTGACAAATTCGTGAAATCTTTACCGACTGGAGAAAAATAAGGAGTTTTGAATTTTGGGCATTCACCCCTGACCCCTCTGCCCAAAATCCAAAACAAAAAAACTTATTTATCTATTAAGAATAAAAAGCGAATTTAAAAAATAAAATAAATTTACATCGTCTAACAAAGAACATCTGGCTCAGAAAATTGACGCAATTATATTTTTAAAGGAGTGTCAATTTTGCTCCACCCAAATCCCGTCGCTCTCGAGCGACAGGACTTCGGATACTCGTAACGTTATCTAAAACCTCGCGAGCTCGGTTTTAGATAATGCGATGACTAGACTTGGGCTCGCGTGCGGTGGCTTTCCGCCCAAAAAAAATGGCGGACAGGCACCTGCCTCCCGAATAGACGGCTAGTATGTGTGATATAATAAAGTTAGAAGAATTAACCCGCCCAAATCTTACTCAAGGTTCAGAAAAAAATATAAAAAAACTTTTTTTATTTTTCCCCTCACCTTTCGTAAGACTTCGTCTATTCATCGCATTAAATGAAATTGGCTAAAAGATTAATTTAAAAAACTTCAGATACACCTAACGTTATGAAAAAAAGATTTATTATTTGGTATATTCTTGGAATTCTTATTTCATTTACAGTGGGATATATTCTTGGAAATAATCAAAACCAATTATCAAAAAATGAATATGATTGTTTAATTGATAGCAATACTGATGGAAATATTGTTATATCTACAAATCGGGCTATATGTTTGGCCAATAAAGGGGAAGTAACGTCTTTTTTTGGTATAGGAAATCCTTTTTATGCACCTGATGAATTTATTAGGTTAAAACTTAAATCAAATAAAATAATTCTTGTAAAAGATAACAGTACTGAATTCGAAGAAAAACTTGAAACATTAGGAGTGCATAGGGTGAGGAAATAAATCTTTTTTAACGCCCGAATTCTGAAATATAAATCCTTCGAATTTTTCCCTGCTATACTATCCCCTTTTCAGTCGTCAGGAGACATAACAAAGGATATACGGTTCAGCCCTCGGCTCGGGCTTCACCCAAATTTTTTTTCCGCTTCGTTCCAGAAAAACTTTGTATATCCCCGATGTTGTGGCGAAATAATTAATTATTTATTATTTTCACAATTATACTTTAAAATTATGAAAGACAAAAAACAATCAAAATCATTTTTCATTGCAATAAACTATTGTCTATCAGCTGGATTAATAATCCCTAATATTTTTTATATATTGATTAGCATTGTTATTTCCACACTAATTAACAAAAATAATTATTTTCCTATTAATATAGTTCCACTAGCAATATGGGTTGTAGGAGCTTGGCTTGGGTCTATATATGCAGCCAATTACTTAAAAAAAACATATATTATAGACAATAGCAACAAAATAACAAATTTTGCCACAGTTTATTATTTCTTTTTTTTCTTAATCTTCCATGCTTTATACCAAAATATTTTGTTTCATAAAATTATTTTTACTCTAGCTGGCACATTAATGCTTATCGGTCAAACGGTTGTTTTTTATATTTTAGGAAAAATATATATTAAAAATAATAAATAATTTAATTACATCACTTAATACCTGCCTATGCAGTTACAGAATCTTTCCAAATCTAATTAACACCAAGGAATAAAAAATTATTCCACTCAAATTTTTATCTTTCTTTTCTTAAGAGAATTTAACATCAAGGAAGAAAGATAAAAACTTCGCATCATCCGGATACGTTATCTGAAATTATCAATTTTTTAGTGCTATGAATACCAATAAAAAAATTCAAAAAATAGTGGCAGCCGCTTTTATCCATAAAGACGGTAAGTTGTTAATCGCACGCAGATCGTCGACCAAAAGTTTTCTGCCCGGGGTTTATGAATTGCCAGGCGGTCATATTGAATTCGGCGAAACTATGGAAAATGGTTTGTTTCGTGAAATTAAGGAAGAGTTTCATGTCGACGTAAAGATAGGAGACCCGTTCTATGTTTTTACTTATACTGATAAAAATAATACAGCACATGCAATTGAGGTTGATTATTTCGCCACTCTAGTAGATTCAGACCAAAACATAGAACTCAACGCCGAAGACCATTCTGAATTCCGCTGGGTTGGCAGGGAAGATTTTTTGAATTTTTTTATTGGCAATGAAGCCGAGGGCGAAGCAGCTAAAAAAGGTTTTACGATATTGAACAAAAAAAATTGATAACATCAGATAACACGGCATATCCGGTTCAGGAATTTTTAACATTTATAATTCAAGGTAAGAAAAATTTTCTCTCCCAAATCCCGTCGCTCTCGAGCGACAGGACTTCGGATACTCGTAACGTTATCTAAAACCTCGCGAGCTCGGTTTTAGATAATGCGATGACTAGACTTGGGCTCGCGTGCGGTGGCTTTCCGCCCAAAAAAAATGGCGGACAGGCTACTTAACTCCCTAATAGACGGCTAGTATGTGTGATATAATAAAGCTAGAAGAACTACCCGCCCAAATCTTAAAAAATCCTTCGAAAGAAACGAAAAATAAATTTTTAATTTTTCATTCTATTTTTAAAATTATGAAGCATATTCATTTAGAAGATTCGTGGATAATAAAAGCTCCCCTTGAGGAAGTTTTCAATATCATCACTGATTTTGAAAATATGCCAAAATATTTTCCTAAAGTTGCCAAATCACTCACTATTACGAAACGAGAAGGCAACAATTTGGAAATTGAAGCTCAAGTAAAATCTTTTGGCACCACTTTCCCTGTCAAAATGAAAACTAAAATTATTCCACAAAGAGGTTTTATTTCTGACAATCAGAATTCGAAATTCGGTATATCAGGACATGAGGAATTTTTACTGGAAAATATGGAGGGTGGCACAAAAATCAATTATATCTACGAGGTGGACATTCATAAAAAATGGTTGCGAATTATTGCCAAGCCACTTATCGGTTGGTTTGCCATGAAAGCATGGGAAAAAGCTGTCATAAATAAGTTGAGAAAAATTTTAGAAAAATAAAATAAAAATATAAAATTTAAAGAATTTACATCCAACAACAAGAGATATCCGGTTCAGAAATTTTGCACTCAATAATAAATCAAAGTTTGTAAAATTTCTTCTTCCAAATTTTCGTTCCGCCATCACTTCAAAAAAACTTTGGATATAACTAATATTATCTAAAATTATTTAATTTATCAATTATCGATATAGACTCTTATTTAAAGCCCTAAACAAATTAGCATAAAGACATGAAAATTTCTCAAATAATGACAAAAAAGGTTATTACCGCTACGGCCGAAATGCATATTAAAAAAGCAGCCGATTTACTAATGAAATACAGAATTCATGGACTTCCGGTTATTAATAAAAACAGAGAGATTCTTGGCATAGTAACTGAAGTTGATTTCTTTTCCAAAAATGGTGACAATCTATACCTTCCTCAATATATTTCGCTATTGCAAAAAGTAAATGTTTCGCAATTTGATTCTCGAAAACAGAAGACCTATTTAAAAAAAATTCAAGAAGCAAAAATTGCAGACATTATGACAATTAACTGCATTTGTTTAAATCAAGACTCTTCTATCAATGAAGCCATAGAAATTTTTAAAAAAAACAATTTTAACATATTGCCCATTATAAATAATCAAAAAAAACTGGTAGGGATAGTATCTTTATCAGATTTATTTAAATTAATAAAAAAGTAACATTATAATTATGCAAAAACAAAAACTGGTACAAAGAAAAACAAAAAAGAGATCTATTGACGAAGCTGTGGATGGAAGTTCTTCATGGCTTAAGAAAAAAATTGTACTAATAAACAAAAAAAATGTTAAAACTTGGCACGGAGTTGCTATTATTGCCTTTATCGCTGGAATTACTGTTTCAACAATCTGGATGACTCGACTTGATACCGTAACGCATTCTCAAGCAGTAAATAAATCCTCAAGTGATAATAAGCTTGATTTAAATAGTTTCTTAGCAAACCCACCAAAAGACCCCGATGGGAAAGATCAACATTTTGAAAAAATCACTACAGATAATGAAATCGTTCTTTTTAGCCAAAGGATGATCGATAACGCAGTTGTAGAAAAAGATCAATCTGTCTATGTCTTTAATAAATCAAACGGAAAATTTAAGGAGAAAAAGATTAAATATCGTTCTGGTTTGCCCAAAAGTCTTCCTCTAAATTTACTGACAAAAGAAAAAGCGGAAGCACAAGTTAACGGAAATTCAAAATTTTCCACCCTATATTACGCCTCTCCAGACTCTGACGTTTTTAATATTAATTTTGATAAATCAAATCCGATATGGGCAGTAACAAGTTTTGATTCAAACAATTATGCCTCCTTATTTGTTATTGACGCAATCACGGGTAAAAAACTAGGGAATGGCAATCCGCCTCCTTCTAGCGGATATTCTATGACAGGTCCTATAAGTTATGGATCATCTTGCAGCGATTCATGGAGTTCTTGGAGTAGTAATGCTGCCAGCTGGTATCAAAAAATGGGCTACACCACAGAAACTCAAACATGGCCTTTGAAAACGCAAGAAATGGCAAAAATTCAAGATCCCAATATAGCTTTATTTTATGAATTGGCCCATGGAGCATCAACGATTTTTATAAACAGCTGTAGCGAGTCTACCTATGCAAGTGACATTAAAAATTGGTTAAGCTCTTATCCTGCAAAAAAATTCGCTTTTATCGGCAGTTGTGATGGCCTTTGTAGCACTGGCGCTGGCAGCTTTTCTTATGAGTTTAGGAAAGGATCTTCTACTGATACTGCGACTATCGGATATTGTGGTATGAGTAGCAGCGCATGTAGTAGCTGCTGGACAGTATCTCTAAATTGGCAAGATAATTTATTTAATTACATGAACCAAGGCCTTACAGTAAAAAATGCTTTTGATAAAGCCAATATCGATTATCCATCTTGTAGAATTAATAATTGTATGCGTTTCGCAGGAGATACGAATCTTGTAATCACAGATAGAACGCCCGACACTCAACCTCCAACGATTTCGATAACTTCTCCAGCCAATAATTCAACCGTATCAGGCATCGTCACAATGCAAGCCAACGCTACTGATAACGTTGGCATATCTAAAGTTGAGTTTTACGCGAATAATTCTCTTCTTAGTTCTGATACCAGTGCTCCTTATTCTTTTTCTTTTAATAGTAATTCTGTGCAAAATGGTAATGTTTCACTTTCAGCCATCGCTTATGATGCGGCTAATAATAAAAGTTCATCTGTTATTACTGTTTCAGTAAATAATGCAACTGATACCGTTAGTCCTTCAGTGACAATTTCTACGCCAACCGATGGCGCTATTGTTTCTGGAATTGTTTCTATTAAAGCATCTGCTACAGATAATGTAGCGGTTGTCGGAATGTATTGCTATATTGATAATGTCAAATTAAATTCTTCCACTTCTGATAGTTTATCTTGTTCTTGGAACACAAAAAAAGTAGCTACTGGGGCACATGTTATCATGGTTAAAGCTAACGATGCAACTGGCAACACTGATTATAAGACAATTACAGTGAATCTTCAAAGCAGTAATAACGGAAAGAAAAATTAATTTGTTTATTTTTTAAAAAAGAAAAAAGTGCCAGTTGTTTTAATTTAGTAGAACTTGATAACTAAATAATAATATTTTAGAAAAACTAGAAATCACAAATAAAGCACCCTCTAATAGGAAATACTAACATATTTTTTTATATGATATAATTAATATAAAAATAAATATAACATAAAAAAATATGCCCATCCTAAATGTTATCAATCAAACTCTATCCGCGATCAAAGAGCTTCATCACAAAGAAATCGATAAATTCTTACTTCAAAATTCATATTTCTTTAATCTAAAAATAAATAATACCTCACTAGTTAAAATTGATGCTCAATCTATTTTTTTGCTCAATGAAGATTTGACTCAAAAATTATTTTTAGCCGATTCCTGCAATAAAAATCACCTCATCGAAAATAATAACCTGAAAAACTTTCTTGAAGCCACCAAGGATTCCATCGTTAGATTAAATCATCTCGGCATTAACTATTCCTGCCCAAGTATAGACAGAGAACTAAAAAAAATAAAAGAAACAATAGTAGGAAGAAATTTTAAATTATATGAAGAGCTAAATGATTTTCCTGATCAGAGATGGTTTTTTATCGGAGACAAAGAAAATTGGGAGCAACCTCTTTTTGAATTAGCAATAACCGAAAGTGCTACTCCTCTTTGCAGTCAATGGACACCTCACTTTCAAATTGATATTGACACTAATCTGGTAGCTACAGAGCTAGAATCTTTAGCCAACAAGCATCTAGAGGATAATTTTTTTACTTGGAAGCTGGATACTCCTAATTATGGCTTAATTTTAGAAATGGGAGAGTTGGTTAATATCAATGGAACGAAAATTTGCTTAGGCATTGGCACTACTAATCGAGATACAAAAATCCACCGAGAAAAAAATTTGCAATTAATATAAATATTTTATAAAAGAAAGAACCAAGATCAATGTCAGAATTCTAACATTGATTGATTTATCACTGTTTTTCTGCTAAAATACCCCTATAAGAGATAACTGACAGAAAAACAATGTTTCATATTTTAAAAAATATAATTTGGGTAGTGGGATTTATCGTAGTAAGCGCTTTTGTCTTGAACTATTTCGGTTACGAAATAAATAAAAATTATTTTAAAGAGAGAAGTGGTGCCTGTCAAGACAAGTTAAAAAAGTGCCAATCAGATATATTACATCAAGGTTTGGACAATGTTAACTGTAACTTTAATTGCATTGATCCTAAGTTTATTATTAGAAAAAAATAAAGATATACGTTTACTAATCAATGATAATTTTTCGCAAATCTATCCGAATATTTCATCAATCTAAAAGTATCTGTCCTAAACAGATGCTTTTTTTATTTTTTCAAAACCGCTAAAAAGGCCTCTGGTGGAATAGAAACTTTTCCGATATTTTTCATTTTCTTTTTACCTTTTTTCTGTTTATCCAAAAGCTTATTTTTTCGAGTAACATCTCCCCCATAAAGTTTAGCGATTACATCTTTACGGAAAGCACTGATAGTTTCTCTAGCGATCACTTTTCCTCCAATAGTAGCTTGGATAGCAATAGCAAAATTTTGTCGCGGAATAGATTCTTTTAATTTTTTTACTGCTGCCTTACCATCTTTAAAGGCATTTTTTTTAGGGACAATACGTGAAAAAGCCTCTACTTTTTCATCCGCCACTAAAATATCCATCTTTATCAAATCAGACGCTCGATAATCATCCATTTCATAGCTCATCGAAGCAAAACCCGAAGAAACACTTTTTAAATCATCGTGAAAATTTATAATTACATCTGTAAGAGGCGCATCATATTGAAGCAAAACTCGCTCCGCATCAATATATTCCGTATTGCGATATTGACTGCGAACATTATTAAGTAACTCCATTACTGCCCCTAAATAAGAAGATGGCGTTACGATATCCAATTTGACATAAGGCTCCATAATAGATTCAATTGTCGCTGGATCTGGCATATCGATAGGCGAATAAACTTTTTTTATTTCCGCCTTATCTTTTAATTTTATATTATAAACTACACTGGGAGTTGTAATAGTAGGCGAAAGATTAAATTCCCTCTCTAGGCGAGCTTGAATTATTTCCAAATGTAACATTCCCAGAAATCCACAACGAAACCCCCTACCTAAAGCGGGATTGCTTTCTGGCTCAAAAACAAAAGCTGCATCATTGAGCTTTAATTTATCCAAAGAATCTCTCATTAAAGTATAATCCTCGCCTTCTAACGGATAAAAGCTAGCATAAACCATGGGACGAACCTCCTTGTATCCTGCCAAAGGTTCTATTATCTCTTTCCCTTTTGTACTCGCCAAAGTAATTGTATCTCCAACACGACAATGTTCGACACCTTTAAAACCTGTAGCGATATAACCGATATCTCCTGCTTTCAGTGAATCTTCAGTTGTTAACATCGGACGGAAACTTCCCACCTCAATTGCAATACTTTCTTTATCGGTAACCATCATTAAAAGTTTATCTTCCCTTTTTACTTCTCCGTCAATAATTCTCACATCCGCCAGAACTCCTTTATAAGTGTCATATTTTGAATCAAAAATCAAAGCTCGCAAAGGCTTATTAATATCACCCTTGGGTGCAGGAACTTTTTCTATTATCGCTCGTAAAACTTTATCCACACCTTCTCCAGTTTTTCCTGAAGCAAAAATAATATCTTTTTCTTCGCATCCCAAAATATGAATTATTTCTTTTTTAGTTTTTTCTGGATTAGCATTGGGCAAATCAATTTTATTTAACACAGGAATTATTTCCAAACCTTGTTCAATAGCTAAATAGAGATTAGACAATGTCTGAGCTTGCACTCCTTTGGTAGCATCCACCAACAAAACCGCCCCTTCCACTGCCGCCAAAGATCGTGAAACCTCATATCCAAAATCAACATGCCCAGGGGTATCAATTAAATTCAAAATATATATCTCTCCATTTTGCACATAATTCATCTTTACGGGTTGCAACTTTATCGTTATCCCTCGTTCTCTTTCCAAATCCATTTGATCCAATAATTGTTCTTTCATTTTTCTTTTCTCCACTGTTCCCGTCAATTCTAAGAGACGATCAGAAAGAGTCGATTTTCCATGATCAATGTGCGCAATTATACAAAAATTTCTAATATTTTTCATAAATTATCTTATCATTTTAATTTTCTGTTTGGTAATCGTCATCTTGCCTCCATTCATCATTCTATATGGGAACATTAAAAATAACAAGAAAGAAGCAAGAAAAAAAGAACTTAGCCAGACCCCTGACTAAGCTCTCACGAAAAATGGAACAGGATAGAGGGCTCGAACCTCTAGCTTTCTGATTTACAGTCAGACACTCTACCAATTGAGTTAATCCTGCTCCCATTTTCAAGAAAGAACTTTGCCCAAAAAGAATACATTAAAATATTATTGCTGTCAATAATTTTAATTAATTATCTAAAAAAAATAAAAAAATTTATCCCTGCTCTTCCATATCGGCAGATTTTTTGAAAATACAATCAATCGCAGATTTTCTGAAATCATTAAATTCTTCCACTTCCAACCAATAACAAACAATTAAAAAGGCAGAGACGCCTATTCCGCCAGAAATTATCAATTGTACTAATACTTCTCCCCAAGTTTTTAGTTGAATAAAATTAGCCAAAGTATGCCTTGCTAAATAGATAGCTAATGCCGAAAAAATAGAGGCTAATAATATTTTAGTTATAGGCATTAATATTTTTCGCTTATTAATATCTTTAAATTTTTTATTCAACAACAAAAACAAAATTATCATATTAATAATACTTGCCAAAGAAAAAGCAATAGCTAACCCCATAACTTGAAACTTTTTAATTAATAAAATTACCAACAATATATTTGACGATTCACTAATAAGTGCTGCATAAAAAGGGATTTTAGTATTTTCAAGAGCATAAAAGCATCTAGTCAAAAGAGGGATTGTGCTTTGAGCAAATAAACTGATAGAAAGTAATCCCAATACCCAAAGCGTAGCTGTAGTATCTTCCCAATCAAAAGCTCCCGCTCCCAAAACTACTCGCACTATCTCCGCTCTCAAAGAAAAAATTATCACACTCGAAGGGAGTACAAAAAACAATATTCGCTTAAAAGTCCGCGTAAAAACATAATTAAATTTATCCATATCTTCCTTGGCTGCCAAGGAAGAAAGTTTTGGAAAAGCTGCTACAGAAAAAGATATGCCAAATATTCCCAAAGGCACGCTTTGCAAATTATTAGCAAAATTAAAAACTGCCAGCGATCCAGAAGCCAAAGTTGAGGCAAAAACTGTTACAATCAAAAGATTTATCTGACTCACTCCCATTGCCATACTTCTAGGAATCATCAACTTAATAACTTTTCTAATATTAATATCTGCAATTATTTCTTTAATCCTTCTTAACTGATAAGAGAACCCAATAAATTTAACCGCTAAATACTGCAAAACGAAATGCATCACCGCCCCCAAGACCACCCCCCATGCCAATCCAGATACCCCCATAAATTCTACAAAAAAAATAGCTCCAATTATTATCCCTATATTATAGAAGATGGGAGCAATGGAATAAACTAAAAATCTTTTATAAGAAACTAAAATTCCCCCGAAAACTGCGCTGACCCCCAAAAAAAGAGGACTTAAAAACATTATTCTCGTTAAATTAGCCACCTGCATTATTTTTTCCTCAGAAAATCCAGGGGTAATTATTCTCATTAATTCTGGAGCAAACAAAAAAAATATTAAAGATATACCAACAATTACAATAACCTGTAGAGTTACCAAACCAGAAGATAGTTTCCAAGCTTTTTCTTCATCTTTTTTAGCAACTAACCCAGTAAAAACTGGAATAAAGGCGGCGCTTAAAGCTCCCACTATTAAAAAATTATAAATTAAATCAGGGACACGAAAAGCGGCGTAATAAACATCCAAGGTATCGCCTGCTCCAAATTTAGAAGCCAAAATTCTATCTCGAAAAAGACCCAAAATTCTACTCAAAACGCTAGCCACAGAAACAATCAAAGCTGCTCCAGCAATCGTTTTGGTGGGCTTTCCATTTAAAACTTTATTGTTAATAATTCTTTGAATCAAAATATTTAAAGTTAATTTAAAATGATTTAAAAATTCCCAATTTCACAAAAATAACCAAATAAATCACTCCTAGAATTTACCATAAGAATCTTTAAAAATCAATCTGCAGTCAAATCTTTCTGCATTAATTTTTGCTAAAAACTACTCCTAAAAATTTATCCGTTTTTAAATCATTTTCTAAACAAATACTTAAATAATTATCTTTATTTAAAGAACATTCTTTTAACTCCTCACTTTTCCACTCATCTTTCCAGCTACTAGGATAGCTTATTGAAAAATTAAATTTATCTCCGAGGCTACCTGCTTGTTTTTGATTTAACAACGAATAAGAACCCACTTCCTTATTATCTCCGATTTTAAACGGCAACAAATATTTATATTTAACAGATACCTCTTCCTGAGGGCTAACATAAACCCAATTAGCAAAAACTGTCTTGCCTGATTCATTATAAACTCGAGTGCCAGTTTCATCATCAATCTTCATCTGAGATTCTTCTCTCTTAACATCAGCATCTTCCTTGAATCCTAAGGATTTATAATCTATAACATCTTCATTTATTTCCCTGGTCTGTCCCTCAACCTGAAGGAGTGTCGAACCTTCAGGAACATACACTCTCATATAATCATCATTAACTTTATTCCACCAATCGTATTGAGTATTGCCACCATTATGCTTTCGAGTAATTATAACTGTATTTACAATCTCTCCATTTATTCCAATATCCACCTGCTGATCAATTTTTTCTTCCACTACCCCATCAGTCTTGTAACCGTTTATGTTTGTATTTATCACACTTAAATAGTCATTGGGAGTTCTCAAAATCTCTCCTGACCAACCCAAATCGGAGATTACTTTCTGCAGATCATTATTACTAAAATAAAAAAGAATATGTTTTTCTTGCAAAGCTTCGCTAAAAACATTAACAGTTTGAGCTAAAGTTTTAGCATCTTTTGAATTAAAAAGTTTATCCAATAATATTGGTGCCAAATCAGATAATATTTTTTTAGGACGATTTTCTTCCTTATCATAATCTTCCTCCACTTCATATTGTACACTTTCAATAAAATTATCTTTAGTTAAAACAACACCGAAATCCTTCATTTCTATTGGGCCTGTAATAGCTAAAAGCTTTTGCATTACAGTCGGTGTTAAAGTTATCACTCCATCCACTGTGGGACCCCCTGTTTTTTCATAGAAAAGCATCGCTTTTTTGGCAGAAACAGGGAAATCCGGAAACCAATTGCTATCATGCAAGCTCCAAGCCGTGCTTATCTTTTGAATTGGTTTGGGTGGAACAATTTTGTCCATCAATTGACCATCAGGATTGAAAATTCCATCAATAAAAAAATTCCTTATTTTTCCATTACTATCAATATCCAAAACCCCATAGCTACCAATAAATCCACCCGTTGCTCTCATCTCTTGATTATTTTGCAATAAGAATAAGTATTTTCTTGGACCATTGGCTCCCAAAAAATCAGCCACCACATTGCTATTGGCTGAAAAGTTTTCCGTTGCTTGCATTATAACGGGCAACTGATTTTTTAGAGCCAACAAATCTTGTTGATTTTTTTTAGGAATATCAGTTATTTTTACTTCATTCAAATTATTTTGAGCCTTGATTAAATGACCCCTAATCTCGTCTAAATTTTTCTGGAAGGAAAGGAATATCTCTAACAATGATAATTCCTTATCTTCATTCTCACGAGAAAAATCTTCTTTCAAATCGCTCATTGTCTTAGCTACTCGGCTGATTTCTTCTCCTGCCAAAGATAATTCTTTGCCTGCCTCTGTCAAATGATATCCAGAAGAAAGTTTTGAAGCTCCAGGAATAAAACGAGAGAAAGAAATAGCTCCACTCCCCAAGCCCTGTAAAGAATTTGAAATTTCTGAAAAATTTTTATAAGCCTCGCTAAATTTATCTGCTGACATTGAAAAATCTTGTTTTTTGATTCCCTCAATAGCCGCACCTATATTTCCATAAGCTTTTTCACTTACTCCTAACACTTGCTTCTTAGTGTCAAAACCTTTTTTGACATACAATCCTCCAAAAATAAAAACACAAAAAACAATTGGAACCAAAACTATCCAATTTAAAAAAATATTTTTCCTAAAAAAACTACTGTAATCTATATTAAATTTATTTTCATCATTAACTCCTGTCAAATCCTGAACAAAATCATTATAAATATCTTCACTAGGCACAAACAAGCTATCATTAATGTCTTCTTTAAAATGTTCAGAATTATTGCTTATTTCTTTTATAGTCTTACTTTCTAGCAAGAAAACGTCTTCATCCACATTAAAAACTTGACCAAATCTACAAATTTGACATTTAATTCCATCTTCTTTTAAAATTTTCAATTTCTCAGCCCCAAGGTGATATTTTTTATAATCCCCTAGTTTCGATTTTTTATTTTTTTTTATGATATCCATATTTTCTCCCCTGTTCACAAAAAAATTAAATATTTTCGTAAATATATTTCGTTTCTTTAGCCATTTTTTTCCAACTATATTTTAAAATCTGCTTGTGTCCCCTTTCTATCAATTGATTTCTTAATTTTGAATCCATCAGCATTTTTTCTATAGTTTTCACAATTGATTCAATATTTCTTCCATCAAAATAGTAGGCGCTATCACCCAAAACTTCCCTCATACAACCTTGCGTATTGGTGGCCACTGGCACACCTCTTTCCATAGCTTCCAAGGGCGGTAATCCAAATCCTTCATATAAAGAGGGAAATAGATAAGCAGTCGCCCCTTGATAAATAAAAGCTAAATCATTATCTGGCACAAATCCTGTCGATATAATATTTTTTATTTTATCTTTAGCGATTTTATTTAAAAGTCTATTGTAAAAGTAATCTCTTTTCCCTACCAAAACCAAACACGGCAAGTTTTTAAATGTTGACGTATTTCCAGTTTTACTCAGAAAAATATTCCAAGCTTCAACTAATCTATCTAAATTCTTATGAGGATAAGCATTGCCCACATACAGTAAGTATGGCTTTATTATACCATATTTTTTTATTTTTTCTTCGTTATTTTCTGTCTTTTGGTTTCTGTTTAAATCACAGGCTTCGTAAGTCACTATTACCTTATTCTTCTTCAAAAAAGAATAATTAGATAGAATATCTTTCCTGCTAAATTTAGATACTGTAATTATTTTTTTAGCCCTTCTGATGGCGCTTCCAATTGCCCATTTATAAGCCAAAAATTTAGCCCAATAAAAAATTGGGTTAAGTCTTGTTCCTTTTAGCGTAGGGAAATGAAGTAAAATTAAATCGTGAATAGTAATAATAAACTTTTTGCGATATAGGAGAGGAACGTTAAAATGGGGAAAATGGACTACATTTAAGGCATATCGATTTAAAAGCTTGGGCATGTTTATCTGTTCTGAAAAAGTATACCATCGATAATCAGCTAAAACTTTTTCAAAATTTTTATTTTTAGGTTGAAATTCATCAAAATTTTCTTTCAACAAAAAAACAAAGTATTGATTTTCTTTATCAATTTTTTCTAAATTTTCTATTAATTTTTGCACGTAACGCCCTAAGCCCTTACCAACACTACCATAAAACCGAGCATCGATTCCAATTCGCATAAAATTAATTTATAAATTATATATATTATTTTCACTATCGAAACTTTTATACATAAATTCACTATTTCTATTTTCTCAAATATTCTTGGATACTATTGGCTGCAATTGCCCCTTCAGAAGCAGCAGTAATAATTTGTTTAAATTTATTTGATCCCGTAGTAATATCTCCCGCCGCCCAAATACCCGTTACGGAAGTTTTTCCATTATTTTCTACTTTTATGTATCCTTCATTATCCAATAGTACACCCAAATCTTTCACTAATTCCGTACTAGGATTGAAGCCTATTTCAATAAAAACACCATCCAATTTCAATAAATCCGATCCCTGATAAATATTGTCCAAGATTACCTCACTAACTTTTTCTTCCCCTTTTATTTCCTTGATATTAGTATTGTAAATTATTTCAATTTTCTTGTTTCTTTCTGTGGCCATTACCCAAAAATTCTCCGCTCGCAGTTTTTCTCCCCGATAAATTAAATAAACTTTCTCAGCAATATCTCCTACGAAAACAGCTGCCGAAACAGCGCTATCACTTCCGCCTACGATACCAACTACTTTATTTCGATAAAAAAATCCATCACAAGTAGCACAATAAGAAACTCCTTTACCTAAAAATTCCTTCTCTCCAACTGCGCCTAGTTTACGATGTTTAGATCCAGTTGCTATCAAAATTGTTTTAGAATTCAGTTTACTTCCATCAGATAACAAAACATTAAATGTTCCGTCTTCATTTTTCTTTATTTCGTCTACCAAATAAGTTAAAATTTCTGCTCCAAATTTTTTAACATGTTTGGTCGAATTATCAACAAAATTTAAGCCAGAAATTTCTGGTGACCCTAACCAATTGCCAATTTCATGAATCTGAGAAACTAATCCCCCCAGTGCTCCCACTACTACATTTTTCAAACCATAGCGGGAAGCGTACAGAGAAGCATTAAGTCCCGCAGGACCAGCTCCAATAATAATTAAATCATAAACATTTTTTATCATAATAATTTTAAGAATAATTTTTTATAAATTCATCTAATAACTTCATTAATTTTTTGGTTTTTTTTCCTATTTTTCCCTCATTTACGCTCGTTCCATCAACATTGGTTATGGGCATAATCTTTTTGTAGGTAGCGGTTAAAAAAATCTCTTCTGCAGATAAAAATTCTTCTACACTCACATTTCTTTCTAACACTTCAAATCCATTTTTCTCAGCAATATCAATAACTAAATTTCTGATTGTTCCTAAAAAAATATTTTTTTTAGGAGTAATGATTGTCCCATTTCTTATTATAAAAATATTACTAGTAGAACACTCCAAAATATTTCCATCTTTTTTATAAACTATTTCCTGAGCATTATTTTTTATTTTTTCCTTTTGATTTTTTATAGGAATTAGATAATCGAGAGTTTTGATTTTTGGCAAATGCCTTTGATATTCCAAAGAAATCAATTTCCAACCTTTCTCATAAGACTCCTCGGGCAAAGTAAATTTATCTAAATCATCTACTAAAATTAAAATCGTTGATTTTTCTGATTTGTTAAAGCCATTTTCAGATTTTCCTCCAGTTAAAATGGTTTTTACAGCCGCTTCTTTCAAGTCATTCTTTTCTAAAAGAATAGCTACTATATTTTTAAATTCACTTTTAGAGATGGGTATATTTAAATCCAATTCTTGAGCTGATTTTTCAAATTTATTCCAATGCTCATCCAAACAAAAAAGAACTTTTTTCGTAGTCCTCATCGCATCAAATATTCCATATCCCCGCATAAAACCAATATCGTATGGATTGATTTTGACATCGTCTATCAAAATAATTTCCCCATCATAATAACAATACTTATTCATAAAAATAATTATTTTTTTAAATTTTTTATTACTTCCTTAAATTTGTCTCCTCTATCAAATTCATTTTCAAATAGTCCGAAACTAGCCGCTCCAGGGGAAAGTAAAACTATATCTCCACTATCTGCTACGCGAGTCGCTTCCTCCACAGCTTTGTCCATAGAATCAAATATCTCAAATCTCTTATGCTCTCTATCAGGAATGCTCTTCTTTAACTTTTCTATCAATTTTTCTGTAGCATTTCCCTTTAAAAAAATTATTCCTTTCACTCTTTCTGATATAACTCTGGCAAAATCAGAAAAATCGAGATTTTTATCCGATCCACCCGCAATCAATATAATCGGCTCGACAAAAGATTCAATTGCTACAATCGCTGCATCAGGAATAGTTGCCGCACTATCATTATAATATTTAATACCATTAATCTCCCCTACGAATTCTAGTCTATGACTGATAGATCTTATTTTCAATACTGCTTTTTTTATCTTAGAAAACTCAATTCCCAAGGCAAAAGCCACCCCAATAGCCGCCAATAAATTTGAAATATTATGCCTACTGAAACCTGCCAGTTTATCTTTGCCAATTACTTCCCGAGTATCAATTCCGTCATTCAAATATATTTTTTCATCTTCATAAAAAACTGATCGACCATTATTCTCTCTTTTAAAAGAAAAACTCAACACTTGAGATTTGGCTTTCTGACAGATTTTTCTCACAATCTCATCTTCTACATTATAGACAAACCAATCGCTAGGTTTCTGATATTTACAAATAATCTCTTTATCATCAACATAATCCTTCATTCCTTTATAATAATTCAGATGATCTGGAAAAATATTTTTAAATACTGCTATTTGAGGACTCATTTGATATCGACCCAGGGCAGAAAGTCTCCAACTAGATAATTCGAATACAACGATTGAATTATCTTTGAGTTTTTCTAATTTATCTAAAACTGATTCTTGCCCTACTCCTACCATGATAGGATTTTTTCCTGAATTCTCAAGCAAATCAAAAATCATTGAAGATGTAGTAGTCTTTCCTTTGGTGCCCGTTATCCCAATAATTTTATTTTTGCAAAGTTTAAAGAATAAACTAGAATCCATCTCAACGGGAATTTTTTTATTTAGAGCCTCTTTAATATACTTATTGTCCCAAGGAATTTGAGGATTTTTTATCACCATATCTACCTTAGTAAAATCTTCTATTCTATGATAGCCCAAAACAAATTCTATATTCTTTATGCCTTTTAATTTTTCGATTGATTTTTTGAGATCCTCTTTATTTTTTATATCGGTAATAATTATTTTTTTGGCTCCATGTTTGGCAATAAATTTAACTACACCTAAACCCCCACCCAAAAGGCCAAGTCCAAAAACTGTTATTTTCTTATTTTTAAAATAATTTGTAGTCACTTTTTATAAATTCTAGATAGTTTACTAATGCCTCTTTAAAATGACCTTGCCACTTCTCACATTGGTATGAATACCTTTTTCTAAAGCTATCCTTCCATTGACCAAAACGTAATCGATTCCCAAAGGATATTGATAGGGCTTGTTAATAGTAGCTAAATCATTAATAGCTTCCGGATTAAATATGACGATATCGGCATAATTATCCTTTTTAATAACCCCTCTCTTCTCAATTCCAAATTTTTTTGCTGGAGCTCCACTCATTTTATTTATAGCGGTTTCCCAAGTTAAAATTCTTTTCTTTTTTGCGTAATAAGTTAAAACTTTTGGGAAAGATCCAAAATCACGAGGATGCACTAGCTCACCAGTACTTTTATGTTCAATATTATAACCAGATCCATTAGAAGATATCATACTTAAGGGATGTTGTATAGCTTTTTCCAAATTTCCTTCATCAAGAGCATCTGTTATAGTTATAATTCTTCCGCCACTAGCTATTAACAAATCAATTACCGTTTCCTCAGGACTTTTACATTGCGATTGGGCAATATCAGCAATTATTCTACGAGTTAAAGTTTTCCCCAAAGAATACATAGCCACTATTATCTTAGCATAATCAATACTATCCGCCCGCATTTCTTGTATAGCTTTTTCTCTCATTTTTTCGTCCTTCAATCTAGTTATCATCATTTTTCTTCCACCTTTAGAAATCCATTGAGGTAAGAATGTATATAAAACAGAACCAGTGGCAGTGTAAGGAAAAACATCAAAGCTAATATTCAATCCGTCCTTTTTAGCTTGTTCTATTTTTTCCAAAGCCTCGTCCATCAAAGGCCAATTTTTTTCTCCGATTATTTTCAAATGTGATAGATGAAGATTATTATTGGAATTTTTAGCTGTCGCGATAGCTTCATCTAGAGATTCTAAAATATCATCAGCCTCATCTCTAACGTGGGTGGCATAAACACCATTAAATTTTGCTACAATTTTATTTAATCTTTCAATTTCGCTTTCTGGCGCCAGTTTGGCATGAGAATAAATAAGTCCCGTAGACATACCAAAAGCCCCCTCTTTCATAGCTTTCTTTACCATCTCTTCCATAATTCTCAGTTCATCCTCTTTTAGATCCCTTGTGGCATCGCCAATTACCCCTCTACGCAAAGTACTATGCCCCACCATTGTTCCAAAGTTAACTGCCAACTTTGTTTTTTCTACCTCAGATAAAAATTCACTTACTGAAGCCCAATTAACATTTATATTATTAATATCAAACCATTTTCTAATTGATTTTATCATTTCCGAATTATTCAAAGGAGCCAAAGAGGAGCCACAATTTCCACCAATGATAGTAGTTATTCCTTGATGAACAAGACTCTCTAAATTAGGATTAGAAAATATTCTCCAACGCGTATCAGAATGATTATTTATATCTATAAATCCCGGAGCTACATATTTATCTGTGGCATCAATCACCTTTTGTGATTTTTCATTATGTAAATCTCCAATCTCGGTTATTTTTCCTTCCTTAATTCCGATGTCCCCCTTTTGCATAGAGTTACCGGATCCATCGATGATCACTCCATTTTTTATGATGATATCAAACATAAGACTTTTTTATCAAACGATAAATTTTATTTTTTATTTTACATTTCCCAAATAATTAGCCATATCTACTAATCGACAAGAATAGCCCCACTCATTATCATACCAAGCAATAACTTTCACAAAATTTCCTCCCACTATTTTAGTCAATTCTTTTTGAACAATTGCTGAATGAGAATTTCCAACAATATCATGAGAAACCAAAGCTTCATCCGTCACTTCCAATATTCCTTTAAGATCTTCTTTTGCCGCCTCACTAAGAGCATCATTAATTTCATCTTCAGTTACGTCCTTTTTTAAAATTGCAGTCAAATCACAAGCTGATCCCACAATGGTTGGAATCCGAAATGCCATTCCGTCAAAATTATTTTTTAAGCTAGGAATCACTAGAGCAGTAGCGATAGCCGCACCTGTCGTAGTTGGAATAACACTTTGCCCTGAAGCTCGTCCTCTTCTTTTGTCTTTTCCTGTAGCTACATCAATCAAAGTTTGAGTAGAGGTGTAACTATGCACCGTTGTCATCATTGCTTTTTCCACTCCAAATTTGTCATTTAAAACTTTCATTACAGGAGCCAGACAATTTGTAGTACATGAAGCATTGGAAATAATATTATCCTCGATGGAAATCTCTTTTTCATTTACGCCAGTAACAAAAGTTTTTACATTTTCATCTTTAGCAGGAGCAGAAATTACTACCTTTCTTGCTCCAGCATTGATATGTCCATTGGCTCCTTCTTGGGTAATAAAAATTCCAGTGCATTCCAAAACAACATCTACTTCTAACTCTTTCCAAGGAAGATTATTGGGATCTTTTTCATCAAAAACTGGGAATTCTTTTCCATCAACAATTATCTTTTTATCTCCCGCCTTGACATCTTTATCGTAAACACCATAAGCGCTGTCATATTTTAATAGATAGGCCAAGCTCTCTGCGTCAGCCAAATCATTTATAGCCACCACCTCCATATCATCTCTTTCGAAAATTATTTTAAAAGAAGGGCGACCAATTCTCCCAAAACCATTAATTGCTACTTTTATCATATTTTTATATTATGTTTTATTATTAACAATTTACCTTTTCATTTTAGCACAAAAATAGCACTCCATCAAATTCATATGACAGTATATCAAGTATTGATTTTTGATAAAATTTAAAATAAACTAAGCTATGTTACCAATATTAAAATTGTCCCCTTGTTAAATTTGTCATACTACCTCAATGTTAAAATATTTCATAAAAACTTTCGGTTGCCAAATGAATTTTTCTGATTCGGAGAGATTATCATCTTTTTTAGAAAAGAACAATTTTAAATCTACCGATAAAATTGATGAGTCTCATTTGGCAATCTTTAATAGTTGCGGGGTACGCAAGATGCCCGAAGACAGAGTCTTTGGACAAATTCATAATCTAAGAAAAAATAATCCTCAAATTAAAATTGTCCTAACGGGCTGTATTGCGCAAAGAAAAGATGTTCAAAAAGTTTTAAAAAATAAAGTAGATTTATTTTTTCCCATTAAAGACTTCTCTCTGCTCAAAAATTTTGTCATTAATAATTTTAAAGATTATTTCAAAATTAAAAATTCAGAATTGATTCAAAATTTTAAATTTGAAATTAGAAATTCCTTGTCTCCAGAAAGAATTGATTATCTGTCCATCCACCCAAAATACACCAACACCTTCTCCTCTAACGTTCCAATAATGACCGGCTGTAATAACTTTTGTACTTATTGTGTGGTGCCCTATGCTAGAGGAAGAGAGGTTTCCCGTCCAGCAAATGAAATCCTTGATGAAATTAAAAATCTCATCAAGAGCGGTTACAAAGAAATAACTCTTTTGGGACAGAATGTAAACAGCTATAACGGGAAATGCCCCATACCGAATGCCAAACGTCAAATAAAATCTAAAAATTCAGAAGGAATTAATTTTTCCCAATTATTGAAAATGATAGATAATATTCCGGGAAAATTTTGGATTCGCTTTGTTTCCTCTCATCCCAAAGATATGAGCGATGAACTAATCCAAACTGTTACTGTATTAAAAAAAGTTTGTGAATCAGTACACTTGCCCATTCAATCTGGCAATGATAAAATTCTTGAAAAAATGAATCGCAAATATAATAGGGCTCATTATTTAAAATTGATAGAAAAAATAAAAAAGGGTTTTAAAAAAAATAAACCTGGAAAAATTTATTCCTTATCTTCCGACATAATCGTCGGCTTCCCAGGAGAAACAAAAAAACAACTTGAAGAATCTGCTCAGATAATGCTTCAAGCTAATTATGATATGGTTTATTTCGGACAATTTTCTCCCCGCCCCCAAACTGCGGCTTGGCTCATGAAAGATAATGTCACCAAGCTTGAAAAAGAAAGGCGCGAGAAATATCTCAATGAAATTCTTAAAAAAACTTCACTAAAAAATAATAAGCGATATCTAGGAAAAACCTTGGAAGTTCTAATTGATAGCCAAAAAGAAAATATCTATTATGGCAAAACCCGCACTCTAAAAAACGTTAAGGTGATAAGCGCTGGCGCTTGTCATCCTGAACTTGATTCAGGATCTCAAAATTTAACTGGAAAAATTGTTAAAGTAAAAATTATTAAAATCAGCACTTGGAATTTAGAGGGTAAGCTCAAAAAACGATACCTAATCTAAAAAACAAACAATCAATTTCTATTCCAATTTTTTTATTTTCTCAACCGTTTCTTCGATATCCTTTATCCATTTGTCCTTATCACTCTCATCAAAAAGCTCTCTCATTCTCTTACCAACTTCCAATTCCACCTTTTTACCGTATAAATCACCAGAAAAATCCAATAAATAAGCTTCTAAAATTCCCGTTCCACATCTATTTAATATTGCAGTTTTATATTTTTTTCCGCCAACCAAAGCAAAACCAGCATAAATTCCATCTTCCATATTTCCCTCATATTCAACATTAGCAGTTGGATAACCAATTGTTTGTCCTTCCTTTTTTCCATGAAGCACTTTGCCCTCAAAAATATTCATATATTTGACTAAAAACCATTATAATCATACTATACACTAAATATTAAAATCATTTAAATCGATTCTCAATATGTAGCTTAATGGTTGTTATTTTAAACTGCTTAATTATTTGTTTTATAAAAATTTAATTCAAGCAATTAAAGGCGAAAAATAATGACTACCAAGCTAGACAAACAAAGGTCTCAAAGAAAATTAATTTAGATGAGTTCATTTTTTATGAACGATAGACAAAAAGTTATTGTAATTTTGGGTCCAACTGCCAGTGGTAAATCATCCGCTGCTATTAAACTCGCCAAAAAATTTAATGGTGAAATAATTTCCGCTGATAGCCGACAAATTTACCGTAGTATGGACATAGGGACTGGAAAAGTGACAGGCTCAATAAAATCCGTTATCCCAAACTTGTCGAGGAATCTTGGCAAAAACATAGCTACTGTGAACCGAAAATTAAGAACCAAGAACCAAGTATTTATCTCTCAAGGGATTAGGCATTATATGTTAGACATCGTCAGTCCCAAAACTAAATACAGTGTAGCTAAATTTAAAAAAAGAGCCGAGAAACATATAAAAGATATTTTAAAAAGAGGCAAACTACCAATTATTTGTGGCGGAACAGGATTTTGGATAAAAGCTTTGGTTGATAACATAACTTATCCAGAAGTTAATCCCGACTGGGGATTGAGAAAAAATCTAGAAAAAGAATCCCTAGAATATTTATTTGAAAAATTAAAAGAAATTGATCCCCAAAGAGCCAGCACCGTAGATAAAAAAAATAAAGTCCGCCTCATCCGTGCAATTGAGATTTGCCACACTCTTGGTAGTGTTCCTAAGAATAATCAAAAAAATGATAATAAATATAAATTTCTCCAAATAGGAATTCTGCGAGAAAAAGAAATTCTCCACAAGAGAATAAGATTAAATATCATGAAAAGATTTAAAATGGGTATGATTAGTGAGGTAGAAAAACTTCACAAAGAAGGATTAGGTTGGAAAAAAATTGAAAGTTTTGGCTTAAGTTATAAATTAATTCCCATGTTCCTTCGAAAAGAAATTTTGTCTTCAGACGAACTCTTAGAAAAAATTTATTTAGCCGAAAAAAATTATGCCAAACGTCAAACGACTTGGTTTAAAAAAGATTCGCGAATTATTTGGCTAACAGATTATAAGGATATCCAAAAGAAAGTCTCCCTCTTTCTAGCTTCTTTTTAATTTCTTTTTTCTAGTTTCTTCTGTCTGATTTCTTCTTCTTTATTTATTTTTATCTTCCTCTTCTTCTTAATTTCTCCCTCCCAGCTTCTTCTTTTTTAGTTTCTTCTTCCCAACTCTCTAAATTAAAAGCCAAACCAAAAAAAATTAATCCCACATAAGCGCGATAGCGTTTATGTGGGATTAATGTTTGATTAAGACAATTTGAATTTCTTAGTTAGCTTATCTTTAAGTGATTTATCCAAATCAGAAACTTCTAATTGCAATACGTATTTCTTCAGCTCAAAGAAATCAATAATCTTATCAATTTCTTCTTTACAAAAGTAAGGATGAATAAATGTTGATTTTTGAACTTCTACCAAACCTATCTCCTTTATTTTTCTTCGCAAAGTATCTCTAGCAATTTTATTTTTTTCTGGAACATCAAAGATTACTAGATGCCATTTCTTATCCCATTTATTTGGCTTTACTATTTTAATATCATCTAATTTTATTTTTTCAGCCATAGTTTTTCCTTTTGCTGTCAATTCCACATTCCACCATTCACCCTTATTTACATAACGAATCATTTTATGCTCTTCAAATTCTTTAACATATCGGTATACATTGCGCTTATTTAGATTTTTCCATTCCCTGCATAAAATATTAAAAGTTCTTTTTTGCGCCCGTGGAGAGCTAGCTAATCCAAGTGCTACTCCACCCAATAACAAAAGCAATATTTTCTTTTTAATATTTCCTTTTATAATCATATTAAAAATAAAAAATTATTATACTTAAATAATATCACACAAAAAACATTTATCCCAGATAAACGCGATAGCAGTTATCTGGGATGGATAATTAAATCTAGCATCTGATTTAATTGTACTAAGAAACAACCTCGAAACATTAATCCCACATAAATGCTATCGCGTTTATATGGGATTATAAAAAATAAGAAAATATTGGAGTAAATAAATGACGAATAACTACTACAATAGATAAAAGTAAGAACTGATTAATATAATTTTATAAAATAATTTAAGGTGGCCAGCTAATAGCAAACCACCTTACTTGGAAGTCCTCAAAAAATTAAATGGAACTTCCTTTCTTTCCTATAAAAGCGACAACCCGCATGCCGTTAGTCATTCCCTCCATACCTCTACGAGAACAACAGGTTTGATGAGAAAGACCTTCGGCATCATTAGCTAAAATGTTTTCTCCATCAGAAGGTATGTATACTAGCATACCTTGTTTTTGTCCTTTCATTCCTTCGCGCCAAGTTTTTTCAATCAAGCTCATTTTTCTATCTCCTTATTCTTAATTTTAATCTTTTGCGGAAAAGAAACTACCCTTCCTACATTCGAGGCATTCCTCTGGATATATATCTCGAATATTTATTTGTGATTGAAAATCATGCTATCCTTATCATTTTTTTCATTTAATTAAACTAACTTGCAACAATAACACAAAAAAACTTTCTGTCAATAGCAGAAAGTCTTTTTTATTCTATTTTGTTAGTTTATCTTTTATCATTTCCATTGCTGACTGCGGATTAGCCTTTCCTCCCGTTTCTTTCATTACTTGCCCCATTAAAAATTTAAAAGCATTCTCTTTACCATTTTTAAAATCTTCTACAGAAGTTTGATTATCAGACAAAACTTTATCCACAATCTTTTCCATCTCACCATTATCATTCATTTGAGACAAATTCCTTTCCTCAATTATTTGAGACGGATCTCCTCCTGTTTTATACATTTCCTCTAAGACTATCTGTGCAGCACTGGAATTGATTTTTCCATCTGCGACAATTCCAATTAATTCCGCATAATTTTCAGGAGTGATTTTTATTTCACCAATTTTTTCTTGTAATTCCACTAGATGTTTACGCACTTCAGTATTAAGATAATTCACTGCCAATTTAAAAACTTTTTCTTGATTTGATTTTATTTCTCCTGAAGATAATTTTTCTTCTAATTCACTTATCGTCTGCTCAAAGTAATTGGCCAAGTCCTTTTCGGAAATTAAAAGCTCCGCATCTCTTTCTTCGATTTTGTATTCTCGAATAAATCTATCTAGCTTATTCTTAGGTAGCTCTGGCAGTTCTTTTTTTAAATTTTCAATATAGTCATCATCAAACAACATCGGTGGAATGTCTGGCTCGGGAAAATAACGATAATCAGCTGCAGTTTCTTTGACTCTCTGCGAAAAAGTAATATTTTTAATTGAATCCCACCCTCTGGTTTCTTGAACAATCTTTTCTCCACTTTCCAAAGCTTCAATTTGTCTTTCAATTTCATATTCAATAGCTTTTCCCACAAAGCGAAAAGAATTTATATTTTTCACTTCTACTTTGGTGCCACTTAATTTATCTGCTCCTTCAAGATAAACAGAAATATTAGCCTCACAACGCATATGACCCTTTTCCATATCCGCATCCGAAATCTCCAAGTATCGACAAACCTGTTGCAATTTTTGACAAAATTCTCTCGCTTCCTCTCCTGTTTCAAAATCTGGCTCCGTTACCAATTCCATCAATGGCACTCCGGCGCGATTAAAATCTACCAAAGAATAACTTGCTCCCTTGGGATGAGTTAGCTTTCCAGTATCTTCTTCCAGATGAATTCGAGTAATCCCTATTTTTTTAGTTTGAATATTTGTATTTTGATTTTGGTTATTGTTTGTATCTCGGGATTTGGGATTTGAGATTTCCAAAACTCCGTTTTGGCATAGTGGTTGGTCATATTGAGAAATTTGGTAACCCTTGGGAATGTCCGGATAAAAATAATTTTTTCGATCAAATTTAGTATCTTTAAGCAAAGTGCAGTTCATTGCTAATCCCGCTAATTGTACAAATTTTATCGCCTCACCATTGGGCACTGGCAAAGTACCTGGTTGAGCTGTACAGACTTCACAAATATTAGAATTGGGCGCTTTGTCTAATTCCATATCATTTTTACAACTGCAAAACATCTTGGACTTCGTCTTAAGTTCAACATGAATTTCCATTCCAATAGTGGCTAAATATTTTGACATATGATATGAGAATTTATTAATATTTCATTGTTTATAATAATATAAGTAAAAGGCTAAATCAAGGGCGGTCAAGAAAATAATTTTAAATTTCAAATTTTGAATTTTAAATCAATGCCAAATGATTTAATGTCTGAAAAAATGCTAGACGATTAATTTTTTCCAATTATTTTTGTAATATTTAAATTTCTTATCAAAATCTTCTTTTGAAGTTTCCTTAATTCCCAAAATTTCCATCTTACGTTTAAGATCTTTAAGTATTTCATCTTTACTTTCTAAATCACCCATTTTTTCCAATTCTATAATGTAGCCATAGCCCTTTGTGTTATCCAACATAATCTTCACATTTTTCCAAGAAAAAATATTCCGAGTTCTAAGCCAAATTATCTCATTTTTAAATCCTAAAGATTCAAAAAGCCTACTCGCATTTTCAAACTCACTTAATTCTAATTTTACTTCAATTTCCTTCCTAGAATTATCATGCAGCATGCCTTTCTTTAACCAAATCTTAGCATATTTATCACTCTTTTGAATTCGTAAATCATCCTTTCCAGAAAAATAATAAGAAATTTGATTTTCTTTGCCTATAAATCTTCCTTCTTTCTTAAAGAACCTTAAAAGTTTTTTATACATCTTTTCGTCAATCAAACTTCTGATCTCGATTTCAATATTTTTTTGTTTCATCATATAGAATTTATTTTATTCCCGTACTACCAAATCCTCCTTCTCCACGCTCAGTATCATTTAGAACTTCTATTTCTTTAATATCCGGACTTTCTACTTTTTGAATCAATATCTGCGCTATTTTATCGCCCTTATTAATAATATAATTTTTATCTGATAAATTAGTTAAAATTATTTTTATTTCTCCTCGGTAACTGCTATCTATCACTCCACCCATAGTTTTAATTCCGCCCTTAAAAGCCACTCCGCTTTTGTCCCAAATTAATCCCACATATCCCACTGGAATTGCCATCGCTATCCCAGTTTCGCAAACTATTATTTTTCCTGGCTCTACGATTAAATCTTGGACTGAATATAATTCCATGCCTGCATCATTTTTAAGAGCATAAATTGGAGTCTTGGCTTCTGGATTTATTTTTTTTATTTCTATTTTCATAAGTTATTAACCAAATATAATACCAAATCTTACCAATCTCTATGCAATCTAATTTTTAAACAGATCTCTCGATTCCGCATTCGCTGCACTCGAGATGACAATCGTTAGTAATGGTTATTTAAAAATGACTTGGGAACATTTTTATTTAATATATTTATCAATTATCTTAGATATTTCGGCAAATATTTCTTCGACCGATCTTTCTCCGTCAATAGTATAAAAATTTTTATATTTTTTACTTTTACTTATTTTATCATAAACTGCTAAAACTTTCTTTAGTTTTGTTTCCTCTTCAAAAAATTCCTTGCGAAACCTCGAACTCTCTATTCTTTTAATGCATTCTTTAGGAGAAACTCTAATAAAAAAAACTAAATCCGGTTTTGGAAATTTCTCATTTATTTTTTCCAACCAAACTAGGTCATTATTCAGTGATCCAAAGGCAAAAGTAGAAAAAAAATAACGGCTAGAAATAACATGATTACCTTTTTCCATAGCTGGCCAAATTTCTGACTCTAAATGATGCGCTCTATCAGCAGCATAGAGAAGTTGAATGCCAGTATTACTAAGCTTCCATTGTTTAGTTAAAATTGCTCGAATTAATCCACCCAACAAATTTCCTGAAGGTTCCGATGTAGTATGAAATTTTATGTTTTTGTCTTTTAAATATTTTTCCAAAAGACTGATTTGGGTACTTTGCCCAGAACCATCCAATCCTTCAAAAACTATAAATTTTCCCTGCTTACCAACAGGCAAGTTTTTTTTATATTTCATAATTTTTTTTTAATTCTTCATTATTATATCATGCTCTCCCCGACGAATATCAAATCGATTAGGCTCATCATCAGTATAAATCACTAATCCAATCTCTCCAAAAAGCTCTCTGAGACTTGCTATCATTTTTAGCATTTGCCTAACTAAAGTAGGATGAACGAATCTGGTGGAACGCAATTCTACTAGATATATCAAAGCTTTCAAATCACCCGCTACTCGACAGGGAACATTATACCCCATGGCTGTATAATATTGTTTAACTTCATCCCTAGTTTCCAAGTTTGAAATAGCTTTTTCTTGCATCTCAATAAATTTCTGAGTTTTTATTTTTAAATCCTCCGGCAAAGCATTTAGATACCACTCGTTAAAACCATGTTCTCTCACGAGAAGTGGCATTCGTTGCACTATTGCTCGGTGTCTTTGTAAATCACGAAATGATCCAAAGTCCAATAAAAATTCATATTGCACCATCCCACACTCAGCCAACATTGGAGGCAGCTCAGTTTTAAACGGTCGAGCTTGAATTACTTTCTTATATTTTTCTAAATCTTTTAAATCTATTCCATTTTTCAAAAGAACAAAGTCTTGAGCTTCCTTGTTTACATAATAATATTCATTTTGCATCCACTGCTCATTATAGCTCTCTGTAGTTTCAAATCTCTCGTGACCGAAAGAACTAGGATAAGCCTCCTGAAGAGCTTCTTCTGTTTTATCAGCAATGTCTCTTACTTCTTCTAGTGGATGATGTCTTAGCAACATTAACTCATCAGCTAACTGACGAAAATTCATTCGCCAAGCCACATTAGTTGTCGCTCCGGCAGGCAAAAATGATCTGGTGATGTCAAAGGCTCGCGCCACAATCGCTTTTTCGTAAGTTTTTCCATCCTCGTCATCTTTTTTTGGAAATTGTTTTTTGAGATGCTCTTGAATCGGAATTTGCGCTTCCAAATAAAAATTTCTCCAATTTTCTTGAACTTTCTCTCCCTCTTTGCTACTTAATGGATTAATGAATTTTTGCTTAGAAAAATCTACATAACGGGTAGAAGCTTCTTGCCCCGAATAAAGCCGCCAATCTTGAATAGCTTTAGCGGCCAACATTGAAACCCCTTCTACGAATATAGTAGCACTTCCACAGTCCCCAATGGATTTATGCCCATAGCCCACATAAAACTGTTGCATAAAATTCTCTGCGCCTCTTTCTTTTAAAATTTTTAGATGCTGATAAATCCCTCCAGTAGAACGAGAATGCAATGCCTGCAACATGGCTTCCGCTTGTGCATCAATCTTAGCTTCATTATTTAAAATTAAAACAAAACCACCCTGCTTCAAATCCCTAACTACATGATTATTTTTTTCTTTTTCCATGAAGATTATTATATTTTAATTTTTGCTAAAACTCTTGGGATTCCTATTTTAACATATTTAGAAAAAATTAGGAAACCAAAAACTCAATCGCTCCAAAACGATTGAACTCTTTAAAATGCCCAACCAAAAAATGGCTTAATCAAGCTACTATTTTGTCAATTTGAGCATAAAGCTCTTCTAATGTTCCATTATTATCAATTACAAAATCTGCTTCATCTTTTAAATATTTTATTTGAATTTCCGCTTCTCTTTTATTATCTCTTCTAAATTCATCGAAAGTTTTTTCTTTGTCGTCTATATTTTCTCTTCGCTTAGTTATTCGTTCGTAACGCTTCCTTAAATCTGCTTCAATATAAATCAGCTTAAACTCAGGCATTTTCTCCAAAAATTCGATATCCTTCATTCGACGAACGCCATCAATCACTACAACTTCGCAAGAATCCTTTCCAACATCATTATAAATTACTCTAGACAAAATATTATCATCAAAACCATCTCTCATTAAAGTAGAGAGCTGTTGTAAGTTTTCTCGACTTTCATCTAGATACATCCTTTTGGCCACATCCCGAAGAGCAGTAGAGAAACGATGAGTCGAGGCGCCACATTTTTCTACTAAATATTTTGCTGTAGTTCCCTTTCCGGCAGCGATTTCGCCGGCAATTCCCAAAATTACTTTTGTCATATTATTTTTAAAACTAACATCATTTCAATTACCCTCTCCCTCTTGTACTCAAGGGGGACCTGCCTGCCGGCAGGCAGGGATGCCGATAGGCAGAGGGGGGTTCTCTAAAATTACTTTAGATTTCAAGCCCCTTCTCGATCCTCCCCTTCTAAGGAAAGGAGGCTCTAATTTTTAATTATTTTAAAATTACATATTATCATATATTTCCATTTCGTTTTTCACTAAATCATATTTCACCCCAGCTTCTTTGAAAATTTCACGGCTTCTTTCTCCGCCATGATAATCCTTAGCACAAACAACGCGCCTTATCCCAGCATTTATTATAATTTTAGCACAAGTATAGCAAGGAGTCATATGACAATAAATAGTTGATCCTTCTAAAGCTACCCCAAACCTAGCAGCATTAGCAATAGCATTTTGTTCATTATGTGCAGTTCTGATGCAGTGTTGAGTCTTAGAGCCATCTGCATGAGTTACTGTGCTCATTTCATGTCCCACATCATCACAGTGTGCAGTTCCAATTGGAGAGCCTACATAACCAGTAACTAATATTCGATTATCTTTAGTAACCACACAACCCGACCTTCCTCGATCACAAGTCCCCCTAGTTCGCACTGTTTGAACTAAATTTAAAAAGTATTCATCCCAAGAGGGTCTTTTATACTTTTCTTTTTCTTCAGCCTCGCTCATATTTTTACACTTATTATTTTTAAATTAATATCTAAAATCTTATTCTTATTTCTTAAAAAAATTTATCACATAGTTACATGTTCCATACTTTATGACTCATGTTTTATGCTATATGATTTATGTTTTATGATTTCATTCTCTACTCAAAAAATATAATTCCACCAAAAATATTCCGGCTATTACCAATAGACCTATCCACCAAGTATAATAACCATAAGCATTAAGCATAATGATTGAAATAACCAACAGCGCTAAAAGAAAACCCTGACGAAAGCTGAGACCCATAGTTTCAATGGCGTTTTCTCCTCCCAGAAATTTCACCCTTAACCAAACTAAAATATTTACCAATATTCCCATCAAAAAAAGCCAAAAACTAAAATAAAAGAAAATCTGACCAATTATTCCTGATTTGAATGGATCAATATTAAACAAAACAAAAAGCCAAGCGCCCAGCGCTAAAAAGGTACTTAACATTAAACTCCAAATATAAGCTTTTAGAGACACACCGTTGAATTTCGAATTTTTAATTTCGAACTTTGATTAAAATTTTAATTTACAAATGTTTTAAAAACTTAACACCTTTTCAACTCCACTTTGAAATATTAAACTCAATATTTATTAATCAAAAATAAAAAATAATTCATTGGGAATTTAATCGAAATTCAAAAATCGAAATTCAAAATTAACTCCACAAATTATAGTTTTACTTAAAACTAAGTAATATATTTGCTAAATAAATTTTACCTCAAATCAATAAACTGCACAACCTTGCCAAGTAGCCCTTTTGCCTTTATAGTTTAGTTATGGAGAGCAAAAAAAATAATCATGATTACAATTTCTTTGTCTGCTTATCGCTTTTTGTGGTAGCCATCGGATGGGGTCTTTTTCTACTGACACTTTTGGGTATTTTTTATTGGTGGAGCATCTCGCTTCTTATAGCTATAATAACCGCAGGAGGGGCTAGGTTTATCTTATTTAATTTAACTAGATTATCCTCTTCTTTTTTAATCATAAACATTCTACTAATACTAACTGCTATATTTTTTACTTTTTTTTCGTCTCCTACTATATTTACGGGTCGCGATCAGGGCTCTATTAGCCAAGCCTCCATTTATCTTTCGAAAACTGGGAATTTAAAATTTTCTACTTCAGTTTCCGAGGATTTCTTTAAAATTAACAATATCCAAAAAGATAAACTAAAAAATTGCCTTATTGATAATTTGGATGATTTTAAAGTTGATAATTCTCTAAAATCAAAATTCTATCAGGTTTTCTGTAAAGCTAAAACTTCCTCTAAGGCTTTCAATTTTCCAGGCTTTTATTACACTTCAGATGGTAAATTAATCACCCAGTTTCCAATTGTCTATATATCTTGGTTAGCTCTATTTTATTCATTTTTAGGAATTATCGGATTCAAGGTCGCCAACGCCATTCTGATCTATCTTTCTTTTTTAGTTTTATATCTAATATTTCACAAACTTACCAATTTAATCAGAGCCTCTGCCAAAACAAAAATCCTCACTCAAATATCTGGATTAATCATTTTACTAACATCTTTTTGTTTTATGTGGTTTAGTAAGTTTACGCTTACTGAAAACATTGCCCTTCCCCTGCTTTGGTCTGGAATTTTTGCTCTTTTATTATTAACTGAATCTAAAACCCAAAGCCCAAAATATCAAAAAGCTCTCTTGATTTTGCTTTTTTCAAGCTTGGGATTGTTGGTTTTTACTCGCATTGAAGGAATAGTGTTTTTCTCCCTAGCGCTAGTTTTTTTATTAATTAATAGCAACACTGGGAGATATTATAGAAAGAGTTTCCTAAAAATAATTTTACTTCCTATAATATTTATTGGAATAATTTTTGTTTGGAATTTAAACGTAGATATCTATTTTTATAAATCGATTCTAAAAGCAACACTGGAAAATATAAGCGAAAATTCTTCTGATGTTGTAAAAAACAATAGCCTTTTATTAATATTTAATCTGTTTAAAATATTTGGACTTTACGGAATATTGATGCCTATTTTATTTGGATTAGCAGGAATTTTTTATTTAGCCAAAAAGAAAAAATATCAAATACTTACCCCATTATTTATCGTTTTTCCTTCTTTTTTCTATATCATTAGTCCTCAAATAACTATTGAGCATCCATGGATGCTTCGCAGATTCACTTTTTCTATTTTGCCTCTATTTATCATCTATTCATTATTTTTAATCAATTCTCTCTACGCCAAAAAAAGAGTTATCCCAGGAATAATAATCACTCTAATAATAGTGGCTTTTAATCTACCTTCCTTTACTAAGTATCTAACATTTGTTCCAAACAAAGAATTATTAGAAGGAACTCGACAAATTAATCAAAATTTTTCTGCCCAAGATTTAATTTTAGTTGATCAAACAGCTAGTGGAAATAATTTTGAAATGATTGCCGATACTTTAGGCTCTATTTTTAATAAGAATGCTGTTTATTTTTTTAATCCTCAAGACTTAGCAAAAATCGACAAAGAAAAATATAACAAAGTGTTTTTAATTACTCCCCAGTCTAACATTGATTATTATAAAAAAACTGTGCTAGGAGAAAATATGTTATTTATTAAAGAATATTCCCTTTCGTCAGATGTTTTAACTTCCGATAATTCATATACTCTTCCTCAAAAAGAAACCCGAGTGGTCAACGGTTCTATTTTCGAAATAATCAAATAAAAAAATATGCCTCACACAATAGACTCCTTAAAATTGAATAAAAAAAATAAAAAAATTTATTTAGTTATCAACTCGCTTGTTTTTTTTACATTTTTCATGTTAGCCATTTTAGCAATCTATAGAATCATTTTTCCTTCTGGGTACTTCGTTTATTCCTTTGCTAATATAAACAGCCTTAAAAACACCATTACAGACACTACCTTATCAGAAAAAATGTTAAGTTTTTATGCTTCTACGCCACTGAGATTTTCTCAAGTAAAGATAAACATGGAGTTGCTAAACTCTGACGCCCCACTAGAAAATCAAACCATTTCTATCCAAAAATCATACAAAGCCTTTTTTTATCCTACAGCCCAAAATTTAGAAGATCTAAATAACAAAGAAGAGAATCAATTGATTTCTCTTGATGGATCAGTTTTCATTATTGGCAACAACCAAGAAACACCTATTAATAATCCTACTACTTTTGAAAGTTTGGGCTATCAATGGAAAAATGTTCATCCCAACAATAAGGATCTAAGTATTTATGAAAAACAAAAGTTGGCCGACATCAATTCTGCTCATCCCACAGGAACAATTCTTAAAACAATTCCTGATGAGAATTATTATTTCATAGAAAATCATACCAAAAGGAAAATTATCAATCCCCCTAAAGAAAACATAATAAATGCTATAGAAGTTAATGACCAAAGTCTGAAAGAGAAAATGAATTGTACCCTAACAAAATCCTTCTTATCTAAAAAGAAATATGAGTGTGTGGTTAACTTATCCTCGGTAAATCCACTCCTTGGGAAAGATTACAATTTCACCTTAGAAAATTTACCGGCCAATCTAAAAATAAAACAAATCAATTTGGAATTTAAAAAAACACCTAGCCAAGAAAATTTCATGTTTTTTTTAGGCGATTTAAAACAGAAGACTTTTTACCGTTTTGGATTTAAAGAAAGCTAACCTCAAAAATATGCATTTAAAAATAACCTCCGCTAAAAAAATAATACTTTACAAAATACTAAAAAATATTTTAGTTACCCTTTTAGTTGTTTGGGGAATAGCCATTTTATCCGAAGGAATTTTACCAGATTTTATTTCTGCCCAGCTTAGTTTTTTAAAGTTAATTTTAGGAATAACTATTGTCATTTTTTTAATTTATTTTTCAACCCTGAATTTTAAATTAACAAAATCCTTCCTAGATAAATCTTCTAACCTTTTGTCTATTTTTTTGATTATCATATCTCTGATAATTTTTATTCTAGCCAATTTAGAATTTAAACTTTTTCCTATTGCGATAATTACACTTGCAACATTGCTCATTTTATTTTATTTTTATAAAATACTTTTAAAAACCGAAGACTAAAAAAACTCTTTTTAAAAAGAGTTTTTTACAACTTACAACACTTGCTATATATTATTCAATAATGATTATGACTTAATAAATTCCAAAGTTTCTTTGGCGCATTTTTCCCAAGAGAATTTTTTTAGTTGTTGTTTGCCCTTTGCTATCATTTCTTTTTGCAATTCTGAACTATTTACTACTTCGTTAATTTTTTGAGCTAATTCTTTACTATCTAAACTATCAAAATATTTAGCCGCCTCTCCCCCAACTTCTTCTAAACTAGAATTTCTCGCTAAAATGACTGGAGTTCCCGCAGCAAAAGCCTCTAAAACTGGAATTCCGAATCCTTCATAAAGGCTAGGAAAAATAAAAATAGTTGCATTTTGTTGCAAAATCGATAAATCGTCAAAAGGAATCCTGCCTGTTAGAATAATATTATCTCTCTCGGGACTTTTTTCAATTGAATCCATTGATTCTTGCCAACTCCAAGCCCTGCCTCCCGCTAAAACTAGTTTAATATTATTTTTATTTTCTTTTTTAAAAATCTCAAAAGCCTCAACTAATGTCTTTAAATTTTTTCGAGGTTGAATAGCGCCAACATATAAGATATATTTTTTGGCTCTTAACTTATAACTTTCCAAAGTCTTATCTATAATCTCTTGATAAAATTCCCTTTGATAAAGCTCCGCGTCAAAACCATGATAAATAACCTTAATTTTATCTTTCTTTATCTCAGGATAAAATTTCAAAATATCTCTTTTAGTGGAATAAGAAACGGCAATAAGCTTATCGGATTTTTTTATCGCCAAATCAGTCAAAAGATTAAGCTTAAACAAATCCTTTTTGGGAAAGGTTTTAGGAAATTGTTTAAAAGCTAAATCGTGAATAGTAACTATTGTTTTTAAATTTTTATTTTTTAAAAGTGGAATATTATGCATCGGCATCCACAAGATATCCACTTTATCTTTCCAAATATTAAAAGCAAATCTAGTTTGCGTCCAAAGTTTAAAAAATTTTAATTTTTTTATATTATAATTAGGAAAAATAGCTGGAATTAGCTCTGAATTAAAATTATTTTTATGATAAATTATAAACTCATCTTTTGGAGAAAGTTTGCCTAGATATTTGAGTACATTTAAAAGATACACTCTTGTTCCATCAATTCTCTTATTATCTAAATCCGCTGCCTGAATTGCGATTTTCATAAATTAGTTACCCTATTTAATGTCTTACAAACTTCATTTTACCATTCCCTAACCACTAAGTCTAGAACTATTAGAAATATTACTGGCCTATTTTTCTTCCAATTTAATCACTTCATCTATCGGCAACTCATGAAATTTTACATTGACGTTATCGGGAAATTTTAAAACTAATTCTGGATTTATTTCTTTATCTTTGAAAATAAAATTAATTTGAGAATTTTTAGAAACTAGTTCTGAAAATTTTTTGCCCACTACAAATTCTGCGTGCTCTAATCCTTCTTTGTAATTATTGTCATTGGCAGGTTCCAATATCTCAAAATATTCTATTTTCGAATCATTATAATCTAATGGAATATTAAATTTAAAGATTGACACTAATCGATTACGAATTATTTTTTCTGTCATGATTTCTCCCCAATTTAATAATTCTTCCCTAATCACTCTGTAGTTTTTTTGAGAAGTAGTTCGATAAGCGATATGATCAATATAAAAATCAGCTACATCAACTTTTGCACTTTTTAAATTTGCGTATACGGCATTCAAAAAAATTTTATAGTCACCAATAACACTTATGATATTTTTCATTCTATTTTTATGATTTTATTATTGCTTCTATTTTACATTAAATTCATCTTTTATAAAAATAATCAAGGTCACTTCGGGATACCAAAGTGACCTCTTCTTCCTAGCACGGACAGTTATATCTGTCTTAGCCGCGGGACTCCCCTGCTCTGCGTGATACGCAGAAGGGAACACCCAGACCAGTTTTAATTTGGAACAATTTTTTCACCTCCCTCTAATGTAGTACCCATTTTTTGTTTTTTCTGCGTTCCCAATTTGTGGGCATTCAAATGGGAAATACCCTAACCAAATAATTCGGGGCATATTAGCGCCCCATCGTCAGTAACCGTTCATACACCGTGCACAGCGCGGTACTAGATACCTTTTCATGATATCCTCCGTAAAAAATTGTTTTTGTTTACCTTCCTCCAGATACGTACGATCCGAAGAAACGCTCTTCTAAACATTGAAAGACTATCATAATTAATAAAAAGCTGTCAAGACTTATTAAATAATAACTTTGAGATAATATTTAGATACTACATAGGTATTGAAAATAATTAAAAAAGTGTGCTAGAATAAGTCTTGTTAAGTTAAATATTTACAATTGGAGATTAGCCAAGCGGTAAGGCAACGGGTTCTGATCCCGTCATCGGGGGTTCGAATCCCTCATCTCCAACTTATAAAATCAAAAGACACGCCCGGCTAGGGTGTGTTTTTTGATTTTATTTAGCTGAGGCAGGGATTCGAACGGGTAGCAAGTGAATAAAATAATTTTTAGCAAAAAATTATTGAAATGAACGTCGACAAACGCGAAAAAGAGCGTTTGGCGCTACCCAGGGCAAAGAATGAATGAGTGACGGCGAATGAGTGATGCGGAAATCCATTCATCCCCAACTGAAAAATTAAACCTCACCCTCTTCGGGTGGGGTTTTATTTTTTATTGATGAAGGATTCGAAGGGTATTTTAAAAAGGCAAACTCTTGCCTACCGGCAGGCAGGGCTTTGCGTTTTTAAAAACCCAGGCTCTGAGGGAGGAGCGAAGCCTGTGGCACCAGTCACGTGCGAAGCGACGGATGAAGAGGAATCCCTCATCTTCAACAGACAAAATAACCTTTTATCCAAGAGGTTATTTTTATACCCAGTTATCACTTTAGAACCTTTGATTATTTGAACGCGCTATTGACAAAAGTCTAATTTTAATATATGTTTGTGAGTTCCTAGTTGAACATTGTCGGCATAAATTCGCTATTGAAATATGTCATAGAATGCAAACTCACCAGAAGGAGAAGGCAAAATGAAAAATTTAGATCCCGTGGTCAATGGCTATTCTCGATCAGTTATTGCAAATTTGATTGAGACCTTGGAAAAGGAGGCCAGCAGACGCGTGCATGAGGCAACGCAGAGACCACAAGAAGAGGAACATGATGAAGTTGTCGGTATGCGAAGTCTTGTTGGAACCCATAATGCACAAATCAAGATGCTTATGAAATGGTCCATGTGCAGACAATCTCTAGGACACATAACCAGGCACCTAGTTGGATTCCGAGACTTCCTAAGCTATGCGTCATACCTTCTCAGTGAGCTGGCCCCTGCGGTTATCGAAGAATAATTCTAGCTGGTTTGATTTTCCAGCACCTACACCGAGGCGTGTCTAATTTTAGCCCCTCGGTGAATTTTTTTTATAAGCTAAGATTTAACAAATAAGTTCCAACTCCGTCCCACGTTCGCAACAAATTAAAAACTCATCCTTTTGAGATGAGGTTTTTTTATAAAAAATTTAAGATGTTATGCAAAACTTAGGCATAACATCTTTTTGTAAAAAATGTAGTTTATTCTCTTTCTTGAAGCCAAGAGTAGAGAACCTTACTAACATTCAATTCTCTTGATAAATCAAGAAACTTAGCGCTATATTTATTATTTTTTCTAGACAAAATTTTTATAGTTTGACTGAATAATTGAGTTTTTCCATTCTTTAAAACTATTTCAAATGAAATTCTCACCTCAGAATTTAAACGAGCATCAAATACTCTATCATCAAAAGACATTCCTCCTAGGGAAAGATCAAATATTTGTACTCTTTTTTTTCCTATAGTTCCAAATCCTTCATACTCTTTTCTCCAGTTTTTTCTCCATTCAATTTTAAATTTTAGAACTTCTCCGCAGCACTTTATATCTATAAGGTGCATGTTATTAAAAAGAGTAAGTCCCTTACACTTTCCGCATCTTGGACAACAAACATAACCCTTCTTCTTATCGTCAGGATACAGAATTATCCTATCCATTTCTCATCCCCCTTTATATGTAAATGAAAATTTTATAAAAACTATAAATAAGTACTTTTCACACTCTAGCATAAAAGAAAAAAACATTCAAGAAGAAATCCAAACATGACCCCTGTAACTGCCAAAAAATCATAAATACTGATGAATTTCTATAGCATCTTTATCTAAAGTAATATAAGTAGCTGGAACATCTGTCCAGCAACCACAATTATAATAATGCACATCTCCCCGGTTGTCTTCCATAGCCTTATGAGTATGACCGCAAAAAATATAGTCCACTTGCATCACTCGCGCATAAATAATGGCACGAGAAGCCACTTTTTTTGAAATTCTTAACCATCCTTTACTCTTTCTCTTAATAGAACGACTAATCCGTTTATCGTCAAAATCAAGAAGCTGGATTAATTTATAAACTTGATTAGCTAAAAAACTTATTACCGCATTGTTAACTAAAAAATTATCAAATTGATGACCGTGAATGGCTAGATATTTTTTGTTTTGATATTTCCATTTATAAACATTATAAACTTTAACATCAGTTAAACTGGTAAAGAAATCAGTTAAACCTGCATCATGATTGCCTGCGACCCAGATCACTTTTGATTTTTTAGAAATATCCCCTATGAGAGAAAGCAGATCCCATTCTGATTTAGTCAGCTTTCGAAAATTAAGACTTTCGAAAATGTCCCCCAAGAGAATTAATTTTTTAAATTTAAAATTATTTAAAAATTTAATTAAATCTTCACCGCGACTCACTTTCGATCCCAAATGAAAATCTGAGATAACTAGAGTGTGCGTTTTATTTTTATCATTATTTGCATTTTCCATTTTTATAAATTTTATTATTAATTTAATGTTGAGTATTTTTTAGTCATAAAAACCAAGAGAAAGATGGCAAGCATAATTAATACAATTGTTCCTCCGGTAGAGAGGTTTAGATAAAAAGCTCCAAAAATTCCTCCCACTACCGAAAAAATAGAAAAAAATTCTGCCCAAATAATTGTTCCCCGAAAATCTTTTTTAAGTTGCAAAGCTGTAACCACAGGAATAACAATCAGCGCTGAAATCAATAAGACTCCCACGATAGGAATGGCCAATGATACTACTAGCGAAGCTAACACAATCAAAATAATATTTATTTTTTGAGTCGAAATACCGCTAACTTTGGCAGAATCTTCATCAAAGGTAGCATAAATCAATTCTTTATAAAAAATAGCTAAAGTAACAACCGCAATTACTGCCACTATCAAAATTAAATAAATATCCCCTATGCTAACCGTAACAATGCTTCCAAAAAGATAACTAAATAAATTGGTATTAAACCCACGCGCCAAACTTAAAATCACAATCGCCAAGGCTAAACTTCCTGAAAGAAAGAGAGCCAAGGCTGATTCTCCATAAACTTTTTTACTGGTTCTTAATTTTTCAATCGCCACTGAAGCCACCATTGAACTTCCTAGAGCGGTAAAAATCGGATTAATCCCTAAAAGTAACCCTAGCGCCACTCCTGCCAAAGAAACATGCGCAAGCGTATCCGCAATTAAAGAGTACCTTTTTAAAACAAGGAAAATACCAATCAGAGGAGCAATAGCTCCGATAACTATCCCCGCTATAATTCCCCTTAAAATAAAATCGTATTGAAAAATTTCCATAAAAAATTATTTATGATTATGATGCGTTATAATTTTTACATCCTGACCAAAAATATTAGAAGACTGACTTTCTCGAATAAATTCTTCGGGCGTAGTATGACAAGTAAGGCTCCGATTAACACACACCATATGCATTACCTCCTGAGTCATTTTTTGGATATCGTGCGAAACTATCACTAGAGTAATTCCCATCTTTTTATTCAATTTTTGCAATAATTTATAAAATTCTTTTTGACTTTGCTCATCTATTCCGGCCGTAGGCTCATCTAAGAAAATTACTTCTGGCTGGCTGGCCAAAGCTCTTGCGATAAAAACTCTTTGCATCTGACCGCCCGAAAGTTCCCCGATTAAACGATTCCCATATTTTACCATCTCAACCTTTTTCAAAGACTCTTGCACTAATTTTTTATCTTCTTCGTTAACTCTTGTCAGCAGACCCTTTTTTGAATACCTGCCCATCAATACTACTTCAGCCACAGTGACCGGAAAATTTTTATCAAAGTTAGCTAATGTCTGCGGAACATAACCTATCTTATGCCAATCTCTAAAATCATTAATATTTTTTCCAAATATTTTTATTGTTCCATTTTTTGGACTAAGCAAACCGACAATAAGTTTTATTAGAGTTGTTTTTCCGCTTCCATTAGGCCCCACCAAACCGATATAATCACCTTGATGAATTTGTAAGGTAACATTTTCTAAGGCATTATTTTGATTATCATAGGAAAAAGAAACATTATCAATCTCAATAATGTTTTTAGTATGATCAACGGTTTCCAATTTATTTACTGTCTCTTTCATAAAATTTAATCCTCATAATTTACCTAGTCAAATTTTTTGCAAGTTAAAAATTCAAAGTGCAAAGTTAAAAGTTGCAGCTAACAATTTAAAGTTTTTCTAAATTATTTTATATAATTTTGGACTTTGAATTGTAACTTTTAATTTTTCATTTTTAACTTTTAATTATTTTTGCATTCCAGCGCTATTTTTAAATTCTCCAAATTAGTATTCATTTCAGTTAAATAATCTCTTCCCTGATTTAGTTCTTTTTCAGTCAATCCTTCAATTGGGTTTAAGATTAGAATTTTAGCTCCAATCTCTTTGGCAATAGTTTGTGATAATTTTGGACTGACCAAACTCTCAAAAAATATGTACTTAACATTATTATCCCTAGCAAATTGAGTCACGTCAGCTAATTGTTTACTGGATGGTTCTTCTTCAGGGGAAAGACCTGCAATCGAAATTTGTCTCAGCCCATAATCCTTTGCTAAATAGATAAAAGCACTATGAGAAGTTATTATATCTTTTCTCTGACAATCTGCCAAGCTTGCTTTATAGGCACTATCCAAATTCACCAGCTTGGTTTTTAAAATATTGAAATTAGACTCATAATAACTTTTATTTTGGGAATCAACTTCAATCAAACCTTTGCTTATCTTCTCCGCCATCTTTATCGCCAAAGTCGGGCTAAGCCAAATATGAGGATCTTCTTGACTAACCAAACCTTCTCCTAAATTTACAACTAACGGATTTTTAAAACTTATATTTTTCTTAACACTCTCAGCCCATATCTCTAAACCTCCCCCATTCAAGATTAATAACTTGCTCTTTTTAATTTTAGCAATATCTCGAGCTGTTAACTCATAATCGTGCGGTTCCGTACCGGCAGGCGTCAAATTATTTACATTAACCAAGTCTCCTCCAATTTGAGAAGTTAAAAAATAAAGAGGATAAAAACTAGTAGTTACATTAATCTTATTATTCATCGTAGCAGGAGCATTTATCTTCTTTAAAAAAAATAAAATCACCCCCAATGAAATAATTATTACTCCAATAAAAATTCCTAATTTGAACATTCTTTTACGCATATCTTCAAACTTACATATTAATAATTCTTCAATAATTTCAATTCTTAGTCATCAAAAACTTATCTTAAATTGCTTATTAATTATTATAACAAATTCTATTTCTGACGTTTCTTTCTCGCACTCTCAAAAAAATATACCACTAGAGTCACCGTTATCACTATTAGCCAATCTTGCCACTGAATAGGACTCATTCGCAAATATTTTTGAAAAAATGAAAGATACATAAAAGAGATTAAAATTCCTAAAGAAATAAAGATAGATCCAATAGCATATTTGTTTTTGAAAAATCCCAATTCAAAAGGAGTTGATTTTTCACTTCTAGATTGTAAAAGGTTAGCCATCTGTGTCATGGCAAGTACAGCATAGGTTGCTGTAGTAGACCGAATATAAAGTGCGCTGTTTTCATCTATTATCTTTCCCCAATGCCATCCTCCCCGTAACATTGACCATAAGAAAGCTATTATCCCTCCCCCTGCCATAATTATTCCCAAATAAATTATTCTTTTAAAACCTTTCCAATTCAATATTGATCCACTAGAATTTTTTGTTGTTTTATCTACCCATTTTTCTGCCGGCTCTAAACTCAATGAAAAGGAAGGAAAAACATCCGTAGCTAAATCAATAGCTAAAATCTGAACTGCCATAATAGGCGAAGGGATATGCAAGATTACCCCAAAAATTACCGTTAATAGTTCACTTGCGTTAGAAGTAAAAACATAATGCACAAACTTTTTTAGATTTCCATAGATAGTTCTTCCCTCCTTGATTCCTCTCACGATTGAAGCAAAATTATCATCTAATAAAATCATATCTGAAGCCTCTTTAGAAACATCTGTCCCTATTATCCCCATTGCTACTCCCACATCAGCTTTTTTAAGAGCAGGAGCATCATTGACTCCGTCTCCTGTCATGGCGATTATTTGATTGTTTTTCTTCAATATTTTAGCGATTCTCAGTTTCTGTTCTGGAGCAATACGCGCAAAAACAATATTTTTTTGAATAATTTTATGGTAGATTTCATCATCGCTCAATTCAACTAGTTGTTTACCATTAATAATTTCATTCTTTCCCCCCTCTTCAATTAGATTGATATTCTTTGCAATAGCGCTAGCGGTAATTTCATAATCTCCCGTAATCATAATAACTTTAATTCCCAATTTTTTGCATTCATCGATAGCTACAGCCACATCTTGGCGAGGAGGATCAATCATAGCCATCATTCCTACCCAAGTTAAGTTTTTTTCTGATTCTTCTAAATATTTTTCACTAGTAACATCTTCTAGATTTCGATAGGCGAAAGCTAACACTCGTAATGCTTGAGCAGACATGGTATTATACATTTTTCCTATTTTCTCTTTATCCTCTTTATCAAACGGTAAAATTTCATCATCTATCCTAATAAAATCGCATAAATCAATCATTACATCAGGGGAACCTTTTACCAAGGACAATGTTTCCGCATTTTTGTAGACCACGCTCATTCTCATTCTATTAGAAGAAAAAGGGTTTTCAGTAATTTTCGTTTCCCCGATTTCATAATAATTTTCCTTGGGATTAAATTTCTCTCCCGCCACAATAATTGCTCCCTCAGTTGGGTCACCTACAACTGTTCTAATTCCATCTTTAAAAATAATATTTGCATCATTGCAAAGCGTGCCAATACGAAAAAGTAACTCTAAATTTTTTATTTCTACTGGATTGACTGCTTCCTTATCTATAAAAAAATGTCCCTCAGGAGAATAGCCTGTTCCGCTTAATATTACTTCTTGATTATTAATAACTAATTGAGTTACTGTTAGCTCATTTTTGGTAATTGTTCCTGTTTTATCTGTACAAATTATCGAGACTGAACCTAAAGTTTCTACCGCATTTAATTTTTTAGCTAAAATGTTATGTTTTAATAATCTCTTCATTCCTAAAGAAAGGGCCACTGAAATAGCTGCAGGAAGTCCTTCGGGCACAACGGACACCGCCAAGGCAAGAGCAAAAATAAAATTATGATAAAGCGACATTCCCAAAAAATGACCTGTGATCATTACGACTACTCCGACAGTCATAGCCATAATCGTAACATTTTTACCTAGCTTACGCATTTGTTTTTGCATTGGAGTGAGTACTTCTTGAACTTCACTGGTCAAATGAGCAATTTTACCTAGTTCAGTATTAATTCCGATTCCGGTTACAATGAATTTTCCCTCTCCCGTTGAAATGGTTTCTCCCATAAAAAGCATATTATCAATATCGGCAATGGGAATATTTTTTTCCTCAATAATTTTGGATGATTTATTTTCTGGTTTAGACTCACCAGTAAAAATAAAACTATTCACTTTTAAATCATAGCTTTCGGTGATATATCCGTCTGCCGGAACCCGATCCCCTGCAGAAACAAAAATTAGATCTCCTAGAGTAATCATTTGAGCATCTACTTCTTGTTTTTTGCTATCACGAATAACTTGGGTCTGATCAGTGGTTAATTTTTTAATACTATCTAAAATTCTTTCTGCTTTAAATTCCTGTAAAAATCCGATAGTGGCATTAATCCCCACAATAATCAAAATAATTATCACATCTCGATACTCCTGAAAAATACAAGCTAGGCCCGCAGCCACCAAAAGAATCCATACCAAAGCGTCATTAAATTGATTAAGGATTAACTTAATCCAACGCCAATCCTGTTTTTTCTTAATCTGATTTTTGCCATATTCCTTCAAACGTAGTAAAACTTCATTTTCAGAAAGACCTGTAATGTAAGAAGTTTTAAATTCTCTGGAAATTTCTTTTAAAGAAAAATTATAAAAATTACTTTCGTTCATATTTTAAGATAACAACCAAATCTATTTTAAAAAGACTTGGTTCATTGGAAAAATTATATTTTAAGTTAGTACATTATTTTTTAACCACAGGAAGATAAACAGTAAAATGAGAACCTACGCCTTCAATACTTTCAATCGTAATCCTTCCATTCATTCTTTTGACTATTTCCATAGTTATCCAAAGGCCCAGTCCAGTTCCAATAATGTTCTTTGTTTTTTCATTTTGAATTCTATGAAATTTATTAAACAAGTTGGCCTGATCCTCTGAAGAAATTCCAATTCCTGTATCAGCGATAGTTATCCCCAACTCGTTATTTTTTGCCACCACACTAACAGTTACTGAACCGGCAGGTGTATACTTAATAGAATTCCCAATTAAATTTATCAATACTTGTTTCAATCGATTAACATCCGCTAAAATAATCAATTTATCATCAATGGGAGGAGTATAAATTAATTTCAAGCCTTTTTGAATAGCTTGTGATTTTATTTCTTCAACAGATTCAGAAATTACTTTATTAGGATTAATTTCAGAAATCTCCATCGGCATGCGATTACCTTCAATCCTAGATACCTCCAGCATATCAGCGACTAATCCATTGAGACGTTCAATGGAGAGAGAGATATTAGACACATAATGGTTGGCATCTTCATCTGCTAAAATTTCTTTTTTATCTTTTAAGAAATCGACATAACCTTTCATCGCTCCCAAAGGAGAACGTAATTCATGACTGGCCATAGAGATGAACATATCTTTCATTTTATCAATCTCTTTCAACTTGGTAACCATCAAAGCATACCCAAATAGGCGCGCTTGGTTAGAGACAAAAAGTAAAACTATAATTATAGTAACAAATAAAACCCAATAAGAATTTCTGATAGTTCTATTGATTAAAAAATCAGTACTGGCTAGAGATAAAGACATCGAAATTAATCCGATTTTTTCTTCCGAATTGCTTTTAAGTATTTTTGTAACCTTCCAAAATCTTTCATTATTTTTCTCATCTAAAAAAGCTATCCCTTCAGGATTTGTCCAAGCAATCATGTTTTGCATATTGTCAGGTTGAATATTACCAACCAAATTTTTGTCGCTAGCTGCTACTATTTTAAAATCATTGGTTTGATTTTGAAAATTACTCACAGTTAAAGAGACTACCTCACTATCTTCTGAAATAATATTGCCAATGATTTCTTGAATTTTATCAGCGTTGTTTGCTTCTTTGGCTATGACATTTTCTAAAATATCCTCGATTAAAATCGCTTTTCTCTGAGTTATCTTGTTAAGGTCCTCTTCATAACTCAAATTAACAAGATAAGTGTTAATAAAAAAAGCTATCGGCACCAAAAGAACTAAAACCAAAGAATACATAACGCTTGGATTTTCTTTGATAAAAGAGATAGCTCTAGCAAAAAGATTCTTCATAAATTTAAAAACTTAAACTAGTCTATTTTCCTCTTTTTTATTTAAGTTATGTTTAATTAGTCCTAAAACAGCCACCGCTAAAGCTAACGCCCCTAAGCCTAAAGTAATAAAGAAATACAAGCCATTATTTGACCAAGATTTAGTTGGTGAAACCGCCCGATCTCCTGCGGAAGCTTCTGCTGGCGAAACAATGCTAGCGGCCTCAGCGGTTTTTACGAAAGCCAATGGTTCACTTTTAGCAGTTATCTTTCCGGTATTATCTGTTACTGCTACATATACCTGATGATTACCATCCTCTAAATCTTTATCTAGAACATAAGACCAGTTACCATCTGCATCAGTTTTGACTGTTAAAACGATTGGATCACTGTAAATATAAATAGTTACATAAGTGTTAGGCAAAGCCCTTCCTGTTAATTTAAGTTTCTTACCTTCTTGAAAATTAGCAAGCTCTACGGTTTCAACTTTATATTCATCTTTTTTAATTTCTCCTTTTTCTTTAGGACTCTCAAAAACCATTTTATCACTTTTATCTCCAGGAGAAGATTTAAGTGGATCAAAACCATTTTTTATTTCGTCGCCATCTAAAAATCCATCTTGATCAGTATCTGGATTAGTCGGATTTAAACCTAAACGATATTCTTCATTATTACTCACCCCGTCCCTATCAGGATCAACTTCTCCTCCACAAATACTTTGATCTAAGCAATTATCCGATTTAAAATATTTATTTTGCCACTCATTGCTTATTCTATTATTAGCTCCATTGCCTGTTTCTTCTGATTTGTTTCCTGCATTTTGCATTTCTTCATTAGCATTTAAAATAATCAACATCCTCTTTTCCCCATCGTAAACACCATAAGCATTTTTAATTTTAGTATAAATATGAAAAGATCCATTAGGCTGACTCTTTGAATCTAGAGTATATTCCCAAGTTTTTTGTCCAATATATTTGGCTAAACCAAGATATTTCGGATTATTGGATTCCGCTGGTAACAAATAAAATTCAATACTATTAGCAACATCCACAGTTCCCTGAATTTTTATTTCACCGCTAACAACTTCTCCTCCGCTTAAATTTAAGAAATTGAAATAAGGAGTAACATTATTGTTTTCTTGAGTACCCACTGTTCTACTAGCTGAGCCATAATCACATAAACGCTCCAATTTTGGTAAATCGGTTTCAAAACATCCTACGGGAGTTTTAGAAATTATTGTCCTACTTTGCTTGCCAGAAGATTTACACTCACCCCAACTACTTAAGTTATAGGAACAAGAAATTTTTACTGCACTAGCAACAGTCACAGAATAGGTGCATGGCTGTTTTAAAATAGGGTTAACTGAATCATAGCAACCTTCAGGAGTTCTGGACGAAACACTTCTGGTTTGGTAGCCTGTCGAATCACATGTTCCCCAAGCATTATAAGAAAAAGAGCAAGGAACAGCATATGTACAGCTTTGCGTTTTTGATGGAATAGTATTAGTATCATAACAATTATCAGGAGTTCTAGTAATTGTTCTGGTCTGGGTTCCAGTTGAATCACAATCACTCCAATCTCCTGTAATATAAGAACACGCCACTCTGTCAGTTATTGTCGAATCTTGGGCATTAGCCAAATTTTTCATTGCCAAAAGAGAAAAACTTACCGCCAATAATCCAAAAAAAATTGCCAGCATAGCATGATGATGCAATTCTCCGGGAATTTTTTTAATAACTTTTTTTGTTGTTTTTATCATAAGATTTATTTTTTAATTATGCCCATATTATAGCACAAATATCCCTATTTTAAAAAGGATTAATTGTGATGGTTGATAATTTAACAATTTGAAATCGTTCTATTTTATTTTTTTAAATTCTATTGATAAATTTTTTAAGTCTTTAGCTAAAGGACTATTTGGCCATCCTTTTAATAATATATCTATCACTTCCAAGTAGTTGGCAATTACTTTTTCTTTCGACCCGCCAAAACGGCTAAAAGATTCTTTCCCACAAACAATATAATCATCAATCAATTCAGTAACATTACTCAATACATCTGCCGACTTCACTAAAATTGAGTCATGATTAAATTTCTTTATATTTTCTCGAGCCTCTGCCTTCCTCTGTTCCCAACTCAATAGCTTATTGTTTTCACTTACACTAGCCACAATCTTAGCTACTCTCTTACCAAATCTAGTGGCTATCATTCTTTTATCCACTTTTTTTTCGGTAATACTATCTTCAATAGTATCATGCAATATTCCAGCGATAATAACATCCTCTTTAGCTCCTGCCATAGCTAAAATTATCCCTGCCGTAAGAGGATGGGTAACATAAGCAATGTCTTTACCTTTCCTTTTCTGCTTCTGATAAACCTCATGAGTTTTAACGGAAAATCTAATGGCATTTTTTATTTTTAAACTGTAAGTTAATCCCTTGAGCATAAAATTAATTATTTAGTTTATTGCAATAGCTGTTTAGCACAACAACTTCACAATTTTATTAAAAATCAATTACTAGAAATTTTGCTGCTAATCATTTTATTTTCATTAAAAGAGTAGACAACTTCGTTTTTCTTGCAATTTTTGTCATCAAAATCAGAACAATCCTTATCATAAATAAAAGTTAACTCGTTTTTATCCTTATCATAATTACAACGAACTTCTGTGGCTAAATTTTTGTCTGAACCAAATAATTCAAATTGTTTTTTAAAATCAGGAGTGTTATAGATAATTCCTCCCGGATTAGTAACCATCCCAGCATTAGTGCAAACAAAAAAACTTTTTTCGTCAGCCGAAAATCCATAAGTTCCACTATCAAAACTTAGCGCTTCCTTATCATTGTTGATATCATAAATATAGATAATCGACCACTCCCAACCAGACATTGTATAGATTAGATAATTTCCATTATCAGAAAATTTAATATCCCTAAAAAATTTAACGTTTTCCAAATTTGAATAATCTTCTCTATAGTCAGCTTCTCCCTGATCAATTACGGTCTCTATGCCATATCTTCCCAAGATTAAAAAACTTTTTCCATTTTGCTTTTTGGAGTAAGCTGTAAAATCACCACTTTTTACCATCTCAGAAACTATTTCTTCAGTAGTGATAATTTCTAGCTTATCTTCATTTATTATTCTTAAAGTTAAACGATAAATTTTCTTAGAATTATTATGATCTTGATAATCTAAAAAAAATTTATAAGTGTTATCATTGACTTTTTGGAAATCTCTCGCCTGAACAAACCTAGTTTTTTGATATAAAGCTTTAAAATCATCCAAAGAAATATTAATTCGATTATTCATTTTATACGCTTCCTCCAAATTTTGATTTTCGATAAGCCAATAATATTTTCGAATAAGGGTTATTTTGTTATCTTCACCATTAGTTATTTGAAAATCTTTTTTCTCAGGAATAATCGGCTTATAGCTATAAATACTACTTACAAAATTACCAAAATCATCTCTCTGTTGGGCATATTTTTCCTGAGAAATTATTTTTGAATTATCTACTGTACTAGGATAATTCTTTGTTTCAAATATTTGAGAAAAATTGCTTATATTTTTTTCTACTTGCGAAACAGCTAAATAGTTTTTTTTGATCAAAACATTATCAAAAAAATTATTTTGAAGTTTCAGATAGGCCAAAGATTCTAAGTTATAGGAATAAATATTTTTATCAAAATATTCTTCATTAATAATAATTCTGTCTTTTATTCCTTTATTACATTGACTCCAAAATTCAGTCATTCTGCCCTGTTGCTTCCATAGTTGAGTAAACTCAACTTGATAATCACAAATATTTTTATTTGCCTTTAAATCAGCAACATTATCAATATAACCTTTTTCATAAGCTTCTGAATTAGGGTAGTATTCTCCTTTGTAATTTTCGTTAAAGATGCGCAATTCCAAATTATTCCCCTTCTCATCGGGTTCTTTTTCGTTTTCCTTAAATTTAATAAATAAAGAATTATTATAAGCATTGTGTTCATCGCCAGAATATTCAATCAATGCTCCATCTAATAACGTTAAATTTTCTAAGGGTTCAATAGTCGGTTTGCCCCATGAATCGAGGTAACAAAAACCTATTCCCAAAACATCATTATTGTAGCTTTCCCAACCATCTTTGCATTTGGCTAAAGCTACTTCTTTGTTGTTTTTATTATCTATTTTTTTATTAATAGCGCTACTTTTAGCATCATCTTTTCCTTGGTAATTATTTAATCTTTCTTTCTTAAAAATAGTTATTCCAAAAATAACTGCCAACGCTAAAAAAAAGCTAACTATCAAAATTAATTTTTTTTGATTCATTTTTGTTATTATGCATTTTTACATATTAATTGTAACATATCCCCAAAAGAAAAATAAGCATCACCTTCTATTTTTTTTATTTTTTGTTATAATTAAACAATCCCCTATTAAATATAATTATTAAATAAAAAAAATATGGACAATGAACCAAAAGCAACCCCACAAAATCCTACACCGCCAACAACGCCTACCGCTTCTGCAACACCTCAAATTGAAGTAAAGAAAAAAACCTCTCCTTGGGTTTGGATTATCAGCGGATGCTTAATTATTATCGTTTTATCCATGCTTATAATGGGATTTTTGGGATATTGGGGATATCATAAGGCTAAACAAGAAATAAAGAAACAAAAACCCAACATTGAAAACTTCCAAAACCAATTAGAGCAAAGTAGCAAGGATGCCGAAGAATGGAGCAAGAAAGCCCAAGAACTTCAAGAAAATATGCCCACTGTTCCCCAAGATTTAACTTATCCTACTACTAACAACGAAACCCCTTCTGCAGAATAATATCTAAATAAAAACATCCCAACCTGTTGTCGGGATGTTTTTATTTTTGACTTAATGTTTAAAATTAAGTATTTATTTTAAAACTATCTTCCTATTCCTTTATAAATCACTCCTGCTTTTTTAATTTCATCTTTATTTAGAAAATTTTTCCCGTCAATAATAACTTTTATTCCATTTTTCTTCAGTAAATCTCCGGTTAGAATTTCAAACTCTCGATGGCTAGTTACTAAAATTATCGCTTGAGATTTTTTAAGCAGAGCCCCTAGGCTTTTACAAGTAGATTTATCTTTAATATGGGGATCAAACGTATGAATATTAGCTTTATGTTTTTTTAAAGCCTTAACTACTCCATAAAAAGGAGATTCTCTATCATCATCTACATTAGCTTTGTAAGAAATTCCCAATATTCCTACATTAGTTCCATTAAGGGGTAGTTTTATCTCATTTAATTTATCCTGCAATAATTCCACTGTATAATCTGGCATAGAGTTGTTAATAGCTCGAGAAGTTTTTAAAAATTTGTGATCAAATCCAGCCTTTTTGGCACGTTCAATTAAATAGTAAGGGTCCACTGGAATACAATGTCCACCAATTCCGCAAGCAGGATAATGAGCCATAAAAGCAAAAGGTTTAGTGCTAGCGCCATCAATAACATCCTTAACATCAATCCCAAGCACATCAAATGATTTAGCTAATTCATTTACAAAAGCGATATTAATATCCCGAAAGGAATTTTCTACTATTTTGCAAGCTTCAGCTTCACGAATATGTTTCATTGGTTTGATAATTCCATCTACAATTGATTCATAAAACGTTTTTGCCTTAGCAAGTCCCTTGGGAGTAAAAGCTCCCACTACGCGCGGAATATTGGTTACATTCCATTTAGGATCCCCCGGATTGATTCTCTCAGGACAATGCGCAATAAAAACATCTTGCCCAATTTTGTGTTTGTGCGATTCGAAAATTGGTCGAACTACTTCTTCTGATACCCCCGGATTAACCGTTGATTCCAAAACTACCAAGGCTCCCTTTTTTAAATTAGTAGCCACCATTTCACAAGCACCAATAACAGGAGATAAATCTGGATTATGGAACTGATCTACAGGAGTTGGCACACAAATTAACACAATATCCGCTTTTTTTATTTCTTTAGCATTGCTTGTTGCTTTAAAGGGAAAGATGGGCAAATTTTTAGTTAAAAAATCATCCTCAATTGGAGAAATCTTTTTGTTTATTAAATCAACTTTTTTTTGATCCAGTTCAATTCCTATAACTTCATAACCCCGCTCTTTAGATCGCACTGCTAGAGGAAGACCTACATATCCCAAGCCAATTACACACACTGTCTCCTTTTTTGATTTTTTTGTAGTCATAACTCTGATTAGGTTAAACTAGTAAATTACCCATTCATATTACAACTTTGATAATTCTTTAGCAAGAGAAAAAATACAAACTTTTCCAAACCTAAAATTCTTTTTTAGAACTTTTAAAAATCAAGCTCTTTACAAAATGGCTCTTCTGTGATATAATCAGTTGATTAGCTCAATTTAGGCCATAAGGCCTTCCTTTCTTGCTTTCTTAGCATTTTTAAAGGTTTATAAACGAGAAATCTTTTATTTTTTAATTTCTTGTTTTATGCAAAAAAAACCTTTTACCCTACTTAGTCTACCGACTGTTAAAAATACCAGTCAAATTATAAAAAAATTTCCTTTTCCCATTAAACTTACCAAAGGTAAATACAAAGATATTGAAATTATTTTTTTTAACTCAACTGTTAAAATTATCCACCGCGACTCAAATATTAAAGATTTTTCTTTTGTTTGGTTGGCTTCTGGCTGGAATCAACGTGATATCGCTTATGCGATTAGCCTTTATCTTCAAGCTACTCAGACCCCGCATTCCTATGCTGAAAAAAATTCTTCCAAGGTAACTGATTGTATGGTTTTTGCTCTTAATAATTTGCCAATGCCCGATACAGTTTTCATTAATCGCAATAACATCGAAAAAAATATTCATCTTCTTGAAAAAATCTGTAATTTTCCTCTTATTATTAAAGATATTCGCGGTTGTCAAGGAAAACATTCTGCTTATGCTACTAGTAAAGAAGAGCTTTTGGAAAAAACTAAAGAACTTCCCAAAGGCAAGAATTTTCTATTTCAACGCTTTATCGCCAATGAATACGATTGGGGAATAATGGTAGCCAATGGTGTAGTTGTAGCAGGAGAAAAAAGTTATCCCTGCAAAGGAGAATTTCGCAACAATACCTGTAATGGTGCTGCAGAACATTTTATAGCTGTAAAAGATATTCCTCAAGAAATCAAAGCTATGGCCATCAAGGCCAGTGAAATTCTTGGACTTTCTTGGTCTCGAGCCGATATTATTATTGATAAAATTACTGGCAAACCATATTTATTAGAAGTAAATAGATTTCCGGGAATTACTTCCGAATCCAATGAAGTAACAGGGGCTTATACTTTTTTAGCTTCTCACATTTATCCTTCTGGTCTAAAAAAATAAATTAAATTTAAAAGACACTATTATAACAGATAGTGTCTTTTATATTGCAACAAATTTTTAAGATATTTAAAACATCAGAAAACAACACTTTAGATACATTGCTTTAAGCTACATTCGGCATATTCGTCAATCAGAAAATCATCTAATATCCTTACTAAGTTCTGTTAAAAATTTTAAAGATTGTTTTATTTTAGATTTATTTTTACTTGAAATAATTTCTTCTACTAAAAGTTCAGATCTTTCTAAGCCTTCAAGCAATCTCCGCTTTCCTCCAGAAGCAATTATTACCAAGCTACTTCTAGCATCATCTTTATTTACTTCTTTTTTTATCAGGCCGACTTTTTCCATTGGAAGAAGTATCCGAGTAACTCCTGAAGCAGTTAATCCAATTTTATCCGCTAGATCAATTCTGCGCATTTTTTCATTTTCCGCTTGGCTTAAATGATAGAGGATTATAAATTCATTAAACCCCAGTCCGCCTAAACTATTGTCGAAACGTCGACTAGAGATAGCTTGAACTTTGGCTAAATCTATGAAAAATTTAACGGAAGGATTGATTATTTGTTTCATAAAATTATTTGATTAATACTTAACATATCAAGTATATCTCAAATATAAATATTTGTCAAAAAAATAAATATTATTAAAGATGTTTGTTAACAAGATAGAGCCACGGGCATTCGCCAGTGGCTCATTTTTTCTGCACTATTATTCTTCGTCTTTTTTGCCATATCTGGCTTTTTTATATGCTGGTTTAGCCGAGACAGATTGAAGCTCATCAATTCTTTCCTGCAGTCTTTTTATACAAGATGCCACTATCGATTTTCCACTAGGGGCATTATATCGCATATGTGCCGCTTCCATAATGACATCAGCACAGTTTATTCCAAAAACTTCCGCCCTTGTTAGCTTTTTTGTCATATCTAGCTCCTATGATTATTAATCTTATATTCGCCTAAATTAAGGCAAATCCCGATAACGTTTGTTGTGCTGGATTAATAAAATATACCCCATCAAATCTTCCCTCCAATGAATAATAGCTCCAATCTTCTATTAATTCATCTTTCCAAGACCGTATATCATCAGCTTCTTTATGAAAAAGATTATAATCCCCTATTACCATAGCGTCACTATATTTATCACAATCTTTTTTCGTTCTAAACCACTGTAAACAAATGTTGAGTGGTACTATGAAATACCAACAAATTATACATTCCACTTCAAGACGCCTAAGAAAACGAATGATTTTTGATCGACTACCAGAAAAACCATTCCAAACATCAAGAATAATCTTAGCAGAATTGCCAGCGGATTCCACTGTTTTTTTAATTTCCTGCTCGAGAAGATACCTGGCAAATATATGATCTCCTGCATCCGAATCCAAATATATAGATCCGAAATGTGCCAATTTAATTTCGTCCTCATTGATTACTGCTACCTCTGGGTTATTTTTTTTAATCATTTCTGCAAAAGTAGATTTACCTGACCCACGAGGACCGGATATTAAATAAACTATTTTCATTTATATCTCCTCCATTCTTATTAGACGACCTCGTTTACAATTTCCAATTATGAATTAAATTGGAAAGCAACCAAGTTTTCTCCGCATCAAGCTCGGTATGACTGAAACTTATTCCCGTAGCAACAAGAAAGCAATCACAAAACGGAAGAAAGCTTTCAACATTTTCAATTGCTATGCCACTAGCAATAGCCATAGGAAAATTATCCCCGATAGCCTCTCTTATAGTTGAAATTTTATCTATCTGAGGAGCCAAACCAGTTTGTGTACCACTGGTGGTAACAACGTCAACTACATCTAAGGATAGTTTAGCCACAGTAGCGACATCTCGAATCTCTTCTTGATATTTAAAAGCTACTCCTCCAAAATAAAGCCCACTCCATTTACCCAATAATTCATCTCGAATTATAGGTCTTTCAATCGCTACCTCGGACACTCCCGCATTATCCGTCCACAGACCGTCTGCTCCAATTTTGACGACCTGTTCTGCTGCCTGATAATTATAAAGATCAAGAAAGTTGATACCTATCCATAAAGTTGGAAACTCCTTTTTTATAATCAAAAAAATTTCAATCAATTTTATTGCTCTAATGGTGTGATTGATAAGGAATATTCCATCTGCCTTCGCTTTGACGGCCACCGCGACATTTCGCAGAGCTTGTCCTTCATTTGCAACATGGATAACAGGAAAAAATGCTTTTTTTCTTCCAAAAGCTTTTTCTACTTTATTCTTGTTCATAGCATTCCCCTTAGTTAAGAGTAATTTTAAAGAAAAAAAAGTAATCATATTTTCAAAATAACTCAACTCTCTGAAATAAACTTATATCCAAAGAGCCTTACATAATCAAAACAAATATTGCCACAAATGTCAATCAATTGATTAAAAAAGGAATATTTTATTTTTATTCAAAAGAGATAAATATTATTAAAGTTATTTTACTAAATAAAAAAATTGCCTCGCTGTCCTGAGGCAATTAATGATTTAGGACTTACATCACAAACTAAATCCGTTGGTAATACCTACACTCCTGCACCAATCCATATAAACACCATTAAGTTTGTGCGGGTAGCGAGGCACCTTGATAATTAGGTATTTTCCTTCTGCCTTTCCGGTTAATCCTTTCGGCAAAGTTTTAACTAGCTCTCCGGATCTAAGGGTGAATATTTTTTGAACCTCCCATTTTTTGCTCATAAAAGTTCTCCCTTAATACTATTGAATTTAGAATTTCAATATTTATTTCATATTTAAGAGAATTACAGATGATTCCAGATGCCCAAGCGGGTCCGAATGTCCAAAAACGGTTTCATGTCCGCTTCTATCTTGGCCACTTCTTCTTTGGACTTTCTTAACCCAGTGATGGCACTGTTGAGAAAATGATCAATTATATACTCTCCCAATTTTAATACAGGGTCTTCGAAATATGGCATAATTGTCTCTTCAAAACCGGTATTCGTTATGCCGAACTTTTCAGAAGCGGCCGATATTTTACATCCGACCACATTTTCGTTAATCAAAGGAGGATCATACTTTAATCGCTGATCTGGGTGAGGTTCTTTGCGAAAAAACGTGTCCACGATAACCAGAAGTGCACAATCCGCCAAAATGAATAGTTGCCTTTCGAAAAATTGACCTTTTTCCTCACTGGTGGACAGGATCTTTATTGGCATAAAAATCCACCTATCATTTATAAACAATGATTTAGGTAGAGTGTCAGCAACTTCTTTTGGCGTAAGTCTTTTTTCATTGCTGTGTCCACCTTTGACCGAATGATTCAGGATAGATTTAAAACCTCTTGAGTCGCTGTTATTTTCGGCCACCTTGGGCAAAATAATTGCACAAGCATTCAAAGAATCTTTGACAAGAGCGAACCATTCTACCGAATTCAAATGACTTCTGCTTGTAGTTCCGCTAGTCACGAAATCATATACCGTGGTGAGTTCTAATTTTTTCTTAGTCATAATAATCTTAGCCTCCCTGATAATGTTGTTGAGTTGACTTATGTCAATTTATTCTAGGAAAAATACACAAACATTAAACTTATTTCAATGAACAATTGCTCCAGCCTAGATTCAGGATGGTTTTTTATTCTAGCAGACATAAGTGCTATTAGGCAAGGATTTATACGATATCCAATTGACGCTAAACAGTAGCTACATAGTCGACAATGATTATATCTAGCCCAGCGAACAATATTCTTATATATCGACTGCATATACACTTTTTATGTCTAATAAATTATGATATAATTTTATTAACCTAAATCTAAAAAAAATACATAACCATATCATATAGAGTTAAATTTATATAATTATCTTTAATATAATGCAATTCCTTCTTCGGCAATTAAAATTTGCCAAATTCATTTTAACAAACAAAATTATTCTACTGATAGCTTTTTTATTTTTATCTCCACTTACTTGTGTTGCTGTCGCTCCAATATTACAACAGACGATAGTTTTACAAGATAAAATTTATCCCACTACAAGTTATGAAGGGGGATATTCAAATTCCATTGCTGATAGCACTGGGCATGCAAACTTTACTTACCAACGCGCCTACATCGGATATAACGGAGAAAATCATAGAACCCTTGTTAAATTTGATAATTTTTCAGATTATATACTAGGAAATCCCACTGTAGTATCGGCCAATCTTCAGATGTATGTAGATACAGATATTAATCCAGGAGCACTTCCAGTTTCAGCCTATCGCATTACAACTGATTGGGGACCCTACAAAACTTATGGTGTTAATTTTGCTGTTGGAGACGCCCTTGCCCAACCAGAAAAAGTGTGTTGGAATTCAGCAAAATACGGCACAATAAACTGGGGAACTGGCGGTGGCGATTACAATGTAACAGCCGAAGATTCTAAAACACTCACGGGTGTTGGAATTTTTAATTTTAATGTGATCAATGCCGTTCAATATTGGGCGAATCATCCTTCCGAAAATTATGGAATAATTATCAAGCCCGATACAGAATCTCCTGCAAGCAATAATCTTAAATTATTTCGAACAGTTATTCAGCCCACGATTTATGTTCCTAAATTAACAGTTGTAGCGCAACCTTCAATCATTCCCAACATAGAATGGGCTTGGAATAGCTCCCCATTAAATACTATTGATCTGGATAATTACTTTTATGACGCTGATGGAGATACTTTTACTTATGCTATTAAAAGTTCTGACACACCGACACACATAACTACTTCAATTAACCCAACAACACATGTTGTCACTTTTTCTCCCGAATCAAATTGGTATGGGACAGAAACAATAACTTTTACTGGTACTGCCGGAGGACAATCCATAGACATTAATCAAATTACGCTTAAAGTTTATCGCACAGTCACGATTTCAGATCAATCTTGGGATGTAAATACGACAAAAACAAACACTTTTGATTTGGATGATTATTTACAATCTTGTGTTACACCATCGGCCTCTACAATAGATAACCCGAACATTGAAGTATCTATAGATCCCATTACGCATGAAGTTTCTTTTTCCCAACCAACTAATTATATCGGCCAAGAAGCTGTTGTATTTTCTTGTGATGAAAATGGATTTAAACAACTAAGCAATTCTATCCATTTGACAATAAACAACACGGCAGATTTTAATTCTCCGCCCGAAAGAAAGGCCACAGTTAAATTTAAAAATGGATTTTATCCAACTGCCAGTTACGACGGATCCGATGCTAATTCAATTACGGGCGCTTTCGTCGATCCAAGATTTTCCGCAGGAGGCACAACCTATAGATATCAACAACTTTTTACTGGTGATCGATATTTAAAACAACAATTTCGACTTCTTTGGAAATTTGATACTGATGCGTGGGTGCCTCCGGGAGAATCTGTCACGGTTGATTCAGCCCAATTATCGCTTTATGATGAAGGCGCTGCTAACGGTAGTAATTTATCAACTTCCTTATATAGATTAACTAAAGATTGGGGGGCAGCCGACCGAAAAGCTTCTTATATAGATCAATCTGCGGCAGATGGTGAAGTAAACTGGACTTGGGCAAAACTCAATGACATTCAATGGAGTGCGCTGGGAGGCGATTGGGATCTTACCGAATATGCTAATAAAATAATCTCATCAACGAATACTTGGTATGACTTCGATGTGACAAATTTAATACAATATTGGCTAGATAACCCAGGAAGCAACTATGGAGGAATTATTAAAGCAACTACTGAACAAAATACTATAGAGAACTGGAAAAAATTTTCAGGTGCTCGAAAAACTACTTCAGGTGGGAGTACTCGTCCAGAATTAACAGTTACGTATCATCCTTCCTTTATTCCAAATCAAACTTGGATGACTAATCAAACTAATACTAAACCATTTGATTTGGATGATTATTTTCATGATCAAAATTCACTTGATAATTTAACCTATGCTGTTGATATTACAAATTGTCCCCATATTTCAGTTTCAATTGATAGTGACAATAAGCCAACGTTTATACCAGAAAACGGTTGGTTTGGAACTGAGACGGTTACTTTTAATGCTTCCGATGATTTTGCAACCACCGTTTCAAATACTATTATCTTAAAGGTTGTTAATTATATATCTATTCCCAATCAAAGATGGAATGAGGGAAATAATAAAACAAATGCTTTTGATTTGGATGACTATTTTTCAAATAGTTCTGGAATGACTTTTACTATTTCTAATGATGATCATCCAAATATTGTTGTTGATATAAATTCAAATACACATATTGTTTCATTTTCCCAAAATCCATCGTGGCACGGATCCGAAAAAGTAACTTTTTATACGAATAATGGTTCAGGCGGTTATCAACAAAGTTTTCCAGTAATTTTAACAGTAGATAAACCATCTTTTCAACCCATCGTAAATACACACCCACGTATTCATATGACGCCAGACAATATCACTGCTCTCAAAACAAAAGCTACGACGCAAATGCCTAATACATATAACGCTCTTTACGCAAATGTTTATTCCGCATCTGCTAATATTTCCAGCATAGAAGATATTCGTGATTATGTTACTCTTTGCGCATTTCGATATTTGTCTGGAGATGGTGATCAATGGGCAGATATGGCAATGGCTCAAGTTAATAATAAATTAGCCAATGCCATCACAGCTCAAAATTCTCCAAACACTGGATATGCTGCTGTAGGAATGGAAACTTATGCTCTAGCATACGATTATTTTTATGATCGCTTAACTCCCATTGAGAGACAAAATTTAATAGATCGCATAAATTCAAATGCAGATGGTGTGAAAAATGATATGGAAGTTTTAACTGATATGCAAAATTATGGTACTCAGTCTTGGACAGGCATTGCAGTTGCAGCTTTGGCTACCTACGGAGATAATCCGAGAGCAGTTGAACTATTGGACTGGGCTGAAGGAATAGCTCAAGATGGTTACACGGGGCAAAAGGGATATTTTAATTTTAAATCTTCTCTTGATGTAGAAGATGGAGCGTTGGCTTTTGAAACTAGAACGTATGCTCGTCGTCCTCTACAACATCTTTGTCGTTATGCATCAGCATGGAATACTGCTACCAATGGAGCTGTTGACGAGTTTGCTGATGATAAGTTACTCCATCAGTTTGAAACAAGCGGTTATTGGATTATGTATATGACCACCCCTGATAATTTAGTTATTCCGCGTGGAGAGGCAAATTATTATAATATAATGTCTTTGGAAATGTCGTCCATGGCCATGCTGGAAGGTCACTATAAAAATGGATGGTTTAAATCATGGATTGATAGCCAATATACTGTGGATGGGAGTGGCAATCCAACTTGGTCAAATTATTTAAGATATCCAAATAATCAACTTTTAATCTATCAATTGCTTTGGTATGATCCAACTGTCACCAATCTACCGCTAAACACCGCTCCAAAATATAAGAAAATGGGACCAGACATTGTTGCACGTACTGGTTGGACAAATAATGATACTGTTGTTCACATGTTTGCTCCTGATTTTGAATGGAATTTTCATAATGCGCTTGAATCAGGATCCTTTTATATTTGGAAAAACGGCCATCCACTAGCGAATGTTTCTGCATATTATGATTATGGTAATTCCGAAGGAAGTCTTTATAATTTTTCATGGACAACAAGAACAGTTTCTCGAAATAATATGCTAATTTTAGACCCAGATGGTGGAACATGGCCTAATTTTCCGGAGGGACAATATGTTAATCAATCAGGTGGACCAGTGAACGACGGGGGTCAAAGATTTAATTTTACAACAGCTGATCCACCCACTAGCAGCATGGGTCGAGCTAATGCTAAAGCCTTTTCTGGATATGAGGCAGTGAATGATGTTCGAAATATTGGCAAACAACTAACAAGAGGAGAGTTATTGGCATATGATGACTCTAAAGACAATTATCTTTTTGCTTCAATGGATCTTCATAAAGCATATGATTGCTATCCAGCTTGGTCCACCTACTCACCAAATAATAATATTGCTCAAAGACTAAATTCCTACAAAAGAGATTATCTATGGTTAAATGATAAATATTTATTAGTTTACGACCGCATGGATGCTATCAATGGAAATGATCAGAAATCTTGGTTGTTACATACCGGAACCTATAATAAATTAATTGATCCTCCTGTAGTTACTGGTCAACCTCAATCTACAGATGGAACATGGTCCTTAGATGAGGGAACTCTCGATGAAGGAATTAGCACCTCATCAGATACATCTGAGCTTTATGCTGATCAAGGAACTGCCAGAATTTACGATAAAATTTTGTTACCAATCAGTGACTATAAGGTTCGAAGAATTGGAGGAAACGGTTATCAAGCTTGGGTAGAAGGACGAGGAAATTATAATTTTATTCGACCCATGTCTCAACAACCAAATGATATTCCTAGTGGCTGGAGGTTCGAAGTAAGACCTAATATAGGAAACAACAAAGATAATATTCTTAATGTTTTATATCCAACCAGTACTAGCGACACGATGCCAGATACATCTACAATTGTAGGAACAAACTGCGTAGGTGCTTACATTGATGATTCAACTAAACCAACAGTGGTTATCTTTACTGACGTTGCTGGTCTTGGATATTCCCTATCATACGCTGACAATAATAACTCTCATCATATTATTACCGGCTTGCAAGAAGGGACTTACACAGTTACAGTGGCTGGCAATTCTTCTACTGTCTCAACAACTGCCAATGGAGTTCTTGAATTTGATAGCACGGGTGGAGCAGTAACTATTGAACGCAACGGAGGAACAACTGGCGCAGAAAATGCCAGTGATTGGTCTAATTGGCCAGCCTGGCCAGCAATTTCACCCATTACACCCTCAAGTGATCTCAATGGGGATGGCAAAACTAATATTTATGATTATGCGATATTTGTAGGTAATTTCGGAAAGACTGGTACTGGGATTGCTGGAGATTTAAATTCAGACAATACGGTCAATCTTTCAGATGTATTACTTTTTATACAAAATTTCGGCCAATAATAAAATGTCTTTTGATTTTTATATCTTTATAATTAAATTAAAATTGATTACGTATTGACTATCAACGATTGGAATATTAAAAAAAACTTAGCTATGATCAAATATTTCAAACTAATCATAATTTTGTTATTCTTTTTTATCGGACTCTCTTTCGCTTCTTTTGCATCGGCCACTTCCAATGTTTACTATAGTGTTGGGCAGTCAACAGCTGATCTCTCTATTAATGACAGTGCCCAGACTTGTTCAGTTGGCGGAAATTGTACAGTATCAATTTCTTCTGGTGTAGCTACTTTCAATTTTGCTCAAACCGGAAATATCGGCGTAGGAGATGTTATTTCAGCTGATTCGATTCTTTATTACATTGCATCCAAAACCTCTACCAGTGTTTGGAATGTCATAACAGCAACTGGTATGACACCAGCTGATGTCAGCTCCGCAAGTGTCACTTCCATTAAACATACTTACACTTCTCTTAACTCTGCTATCGCAAGCGCATCGATTCTTCTTGGGACAAGCGATTTAACAAGTGGCAACGGATATATTCTAAACATTCCATGCTATTATGATTCTTCTGCAGATACAACTGCAACTACTGTCAATGGCTACACGACCGATAGTACGCACTATATAAAGATTTATACACCCAATAATACCCTAACAGAAAGTAACTATTCACAAAGAGCGGTAGGGAAATGGGATACAACAAAATATCGGTTAGCTTGTAATCTAAATTCCGCCCTCGTTATTAATATCAATAATGTTAAAATTTCCGGCTTGCAAATTTCTTTATCTCCGCAAAATAACGGTGACGTAGTTGTTAATATTGCGGCATCAAATGTAAGTATAGAAAATAATATTATTAAATACGTTTCTAGTGCTTACAATACTAACATCTACGGCATTCGCTGCAATACGGTTAGAACAAATCTAAAAATATGGAATAATATTATTTATGGATTTAACGAAACAACTAGCTATGGAATTTATTCTACTCCGGGAGCAAATAATGCATCAGTATATAATAATACTATCTACGGCAATAATATAGGAATTCTTACTGGAAATACTCACACATTAATTAAAAATAATATTTCATACAATAATGCCATTGATTATTCAGGAACTTTCGTTGCCACTTCAACTAATAATCTTTCTAAAGACGCCACTGCCCCCGCTTTCAATACTTATTATAGAAACAAAACTTTGACTTTTGTAAATACCACTGCTGGTATTGAAAAATTGCATTTAATTTCAACTGACAATGATGCAATTGATAAGGGGGCCGACTTAAGTGATGATAGCAATATTTCTTTTTCAAATGATATAGATGGAGACAGTCGTCCAGATAACACTTGGGATATTGGAGCAGACGAATATTATCCAACTATCCCTGACACTACTCCTCCCGTTATAACTAATTTCGTTATTCCTGCTACCTCCAATTCCCTTAATGTTTCCCCCATCACTTTTGCAGCTTCAGACGATGTAGCTGTTACTGAATATTGCATCAGCGAAACCAACGACTCAGATACTTGCACTTGGAGTGCCACTATTCCATCTAGCCACCTTTTTTCTTCGGAAGGCAACAAAATTCTCTATGCTTTCGCACGTGATGAATCCAATAATATTTCTACTAACTTTAATGATTCAGTTATTATTACTCTTTTAACCTACACCATTGGTGGAACTCTTTCTGGTCTTGATGGCAGTGTTATCTTACAAAATAACGGGGGAGATAATCTAACGCTTACTGCTGATGATTCTTTTGATTTTGTTACAGCTTTACATGATGGAAGCTCATACAATGTTACTGTTTATGATCAACCAGACGGACAAATTTGTGCAGTGACCAATGGCTCTGGTACAGTTTCTAGTGCCAATGTTTCCAATATCATAGTTAATTGCGCAGATGGTATATTATACCTTGATCCATCAATAGGCACAGTAGATATAGGAAGCGACATTATAATAACTGCAAAAATTGATCCGGGATCCAACGAAGTGGCAGCGGTAGAGTTGCATGTGACTTTTGATTCGTCCAAATTTAGTTTAAGTAGCATTGATACTATAGAGACGTCAGGATGCTCAACAGATCCGGAGTTGTCCGTAGTATTAGAGGAAGCCTCCATAGATAATATAAATGGAACAGCTTCTATTATTGTTGGAGTTTGCACCAATAATCCCACTAAATATATAACAACAGACTCGGTCGTTGCCACTTTTATTTTTCATGCTATTTCTATAGCGACAGATTCAGAGATTGTCATTGATAGTATTTCCCAAGCATCAGCCAATAATGAAACCACCAACGTTGTGGCTGTAAGAAATTCTGCCTCGGTAACAGTCACTGATGTAATAGACATAATAGCTCCAAATGGATATTCCATTAATTTTGATACTCAATATATTAACGTTGGAAATACAACAGTCGCCTCTTTCTCTTTCACTAGCGCGGAAGTAGGAACAACCTATAATTATTCTATTGATGATACAAATAGTACGACTTCGGCTGTCACAGGAACTGGAATTATTGCTACTTCAAGCGATAAAATAGCTACTATAGACTTATCTTCTTTAAATGATGGTCTATTAACTTTAACGGCTTCTCTAAAAGACTCCGCTGACAATTGGGGTAACGACATAACCGATACTATTATAAAGGACTCTTCCTCACCAAATATTAGTAGTTTTATTTTACCTGCAAATGTCACTTCTTTTACTGTTCCAGTTGATTCATTTATTGCCACCGACAATATTGCCATAACAGGATATTGTCTCAGTGAAATTAATAATTCCAACAATTGTACTTGGTCTACAACTATTCCAGTTAGCTACACTTTTTCTACTGAGGGATCCAAAACTCTTTATGCTTTTACTCGCGATATGGCCACTAATATTTCTGCTAGCGTCAATGCTAGCACTATCATTACTATCCCAGTTTATACCATCGGTGGAGTTATCTCTGGACTTAGTGAGAGTGTCACCCTGCAAAATAATAGTGAAGACGATTTAACGCTTACTGCTAATGGTTCTTTTATCTTTGCTACAGCTCTTTATAGTAGTAATAATTATATAATTACTGTTCTAACACAACCAACTGGCCAAACATGCACTGTGACCAATGGCAATGGCACAATTACTAACTCTAATATAAATAATGTGACAGTTGATTGCGTAACTAACCCGCCGGTTATTTCCGATGGTTCTCCCAGCGAAGATTTAGACAAGAATATTACAGAAATTAATCTTTCCGTTACTACCGACAAAAATGCCACATGTAAATATGCTACTATTCCAAACATTGCATATGCTGATATGCCAAACATTTTTACTGTTACTGGAGAAACTACTCATTCAGTTCTCATCAATAATCTAACGGATGGGAACACTTATGCTTATTATATCCGATGTGATGACGGCATTGGACATGCGAATACCAATGATTATATAATTAATTTCAATATCAACCCCAAAAATATTATAGGAGTCATCAAGATTGAAATTAATAAAAAAAATATCCAATTTAAAAAAACTATCTATGCTTGGAAAAAGAACATAAAAATAAAAGGTACTAAAGATACTTTAGTAAATGGAACAATTAAAATTTACAAAAAATCTAAACTTTGGAAAACTATTAAAGTCGGTACCAGTGGCACATGGAGCAAAATTCTAAAGTTCAAAGAAAATTTTTCTGGATTAATAAAAATTAAACGCTATGACAAAAACGATAATCTTATTTCTACTAATAAAGCTAAACTTAAAATAGATACCAAAAAACCGATTTTTAACCAACCTTTTCCACCAATCCTCACCAAAAAACGATCAGATAAGGTTACTTTTGATGCAACTGATGATAATCTCAGTCATTATAGAATCAGGCTTTTGAATAATCAGGGTCAAGTTCAAAATAATTGGTGGCAACAAAATAAAGATTTTTACATAGCTCCTAAAGATATTCCCAACGGTGTTTATATCTTAATTATAAGAGCTTATGATAAAGCAGGAAATTACACTGAAGAACGAACCACTTTAAAACTTATTAATTAATAATACTTGTCAAAATACATATTTAAAATTATTTTTTGATGAATCTAAAAAATTTATTCAAAACAAAACCGCTCTAATAGAAATGATTTCTATTGAGCGGTTATAAATCTTTAAAGAATTGAAATTAGTCTTTGTCGATTTTTATCAATAACTCCTCTTTCTCTTGCTCTGATAAATTTAAAATTTTTGTAATGCCATCAATATATTTTAAATTTATAAATCGCTTATTGGATTCCCAAAAACTAACTAAGGAAAAATTAACCCCTAATTGTTCAGCTAAAAATCCTTGAGAAATGCCTTCTCTCTTTCTCAAACTTTTCAGCATTTTACCCACGTTGTCTTTACAAATGATTTGATTTGGCGCTCCTTTTATCCTGCAGAGGAGATCCAGCATATTAACCAAATCATCTTTAGGCAACTTATAAAATTTTACAAGTTTTCTCAACGATTTTTCGCTTGGCGGATGTTTACCTCTTTCTATCTTACATAATCCACAAATGCTAATTATATTTTTCTTACTTAACTCAGCCTGACTCCAGCCCCCAGAAATTCTAATTTGCCTTAATATAAATCCAAGACCTCTTTTTTCTGAAGGTTCAAACCGACTAGTTAAACTCCTTAGTCCTCTTTCTTTGCGATATATTTGGAAATATATTCGTTTAGCTTCTCCGTTTAAATTTAAAATTTTAGCAATTGCATTAGCTTTATTTGGAATAGGAAAATGAATTCCAGACTCAACGGAATTAATAAAATTCAAAGAGATTTTGGTCTTTGTTGACAATTCTTTTGCTGTTAATCCAAAAATCCTTCGATATTTTTTTACAAACATCCCAAAAGATCTTTCTTTCAGGTTTTCATTAAACCTCTCCAAATCTGGAATGAACTTCATCAGCGTGCAATTGTTTAATCCGATTTTTTTCGCCATTTGGGTTATATGAGATATTCCTTCACCGATTGGTTCCCATGTTAATACATTCATCTTTCTTCTGATTATTAGATCATCTAGTTCTTCAATTAAACATATTAGTCTAATCAAATCTTTTTTTACGACCTTATACTTTTTCTCAAAATAAGCATAATTTTTATCACTGAATTTGTATTGATTTATTTCATTCTCAGTTAATGTTCTTCTCATAAATGAACGCCCTACTTTCAATTGCGAATTTAATGTTTTTGTCATATATCCCCCAAATATTGAGTTGAAAAGATACTCTGGATTGTCAAAAAACTGCGAAGCTCAGAATAACATAAAATTTATTAAATGTAAATAAGTGTAATCATACTTCAAAAAGAAAACCCACCGAAACGGAAGGTTTTCCGCGGTGGGTTATTTATTTGGAACGATGAATATATCTCCACCACCGACTGCTTGTATGCCACCGGAAGAATTCGGCCGTACAATCGTCTCATTCCCCTGGACTGTGATAGTTCCACCAGATGATGGAGGTAGAACATTTATCGGATTATTAGAATGAACTTCATATCCATTCACATTTTCCGAATACCGACCAGAAGAATCTGGTTGCATTTTTTTTGCGCTTTCTTGATGTGCTTGTTTTGGAAGTGTTTGTCTTTTTTCACTTTCCAAATTTGGATTTTCAGATTTTTTTAAGTCCGAACCTCCTTCATCTGATGTATATCCCAAGCCGAAAGATTGTCCTGCTGAGATAATCACCAAAAAAACTGTCACAACAACTAATAGTCTTTTCATTTTTCTCTCCCTTAAGAGTTGAGTTTTCGCTAAAAATAATTTTTTAACCCAATGACTGCATAAAAACTAGCATTTATAAACACGCTTGTAAAGAGCTAATAATATTTAATAAAAAAAGCCTGCAAGATCCTCAATCTTGGACAGGCTTCCTGAAAATAAATAGCTAGGACGGTCCTAGAAATTAATTAAGCACCCTTTAATTAAATAAAAGTTTGGCAACTTCCTTAATCAATACTTGGTGATTTTTCCCTTTATAATCCTCCAGAAGAACAGCTAACTCATCTAATGTAAAATTCTTATATTTCGGATTCAAATCATTTAATTCGCACAAAACAGAAAAAGAAAGACAAGCTGTCCGCTTGTTTCCATCAACAAATATATGATCTTTTATAATAAAATAAAGATGTGCTACTGCTTTTTCTCCATGAGATGGATATATATCTTTTCCAAAATAAACACTATTTACACTTGAAATAAGGGCTTCAATCTTATTGGTAACACATTCTTCTACCGGAAAAGAAACAAGCCCCTCTTTATAGAGAAGCTTGTATATGTTGCAAATGTTTTCTGACGTTAGTTGTTGAAATTTCTTTTTTTCCTTCGTCATAATCACGCAAAGACTTTAGAACTGCCTTGTTCTTTTTTAATTGCTTCCTTGCAACAGCCTGAAAGTCCTTTTTATTCTTTTTTAAACCCAAAAATTTAAACATATTTTTATGATAATAATTGATTTTATATAATAATACAAAAATTCAATTTAGTCAACAATGCACCCTTCAACCATTACATATAGTATAACACAACTAATACAAATTAAAAAACTAATCGACTAAGACGGTCCTTAAATAAATGAGACGAAAAAAGACTATCCTGATAAGGTAGTCTTTTTTGAGTTTTTCGCAGCTCCGCGAGAGAGATTTGGTCACAAATATTTTTCCTGACGTAAAAATTTCGCGACCCCGTCTCGTGGTGTTCGCCTTTTCTGTTTAAACAGAAAAACTCACACAACACTCCAACTTTCGAACCCTCACAAAAGTGAAACCATTCACTTTCTTCGCGGAGAAAATTAAAAAAGATACCTTTGCAGGTATCTTTCTTAATTTGCTCCGAATCTTGGACGAAGTTCGAACCTGTTTCAAGAAACAAGAAGTAACAAACTGCCACAGTGACAGATTAGGTTAATTAATCTCGAGTAGCCCAATTAACTCTTATTTGCCCACTTATCAAACAATCAAGAAAACGTAACGGATTTGCCTAATACGGGAAAGTTGAAGCGACTATGCACAAAATTTGAAAGCTAACAAAAAAGCTCAATAAAGACCTATTTTTTCATATCTTGACAACTCATTCGTCACATGATATTATGTTCCCATAATGGGAACAATTATACAGTCAATAATAATGAATATCCTTGGTAAAGAAAAATTACATACTTTCAAGCAAAAGCACGCTGATGTCCGTTCACAGGTAGACGCTTGGGAAGCCGAAGTAGCAATGGCAAGGTGGTGCACGCCACAAGATATCAAGCAGCGCTATGCTAGTGCGAGTTTTTTAGCAGACAATACTGTGATATTTAATTTAAAAGGAGTTAAATACAGACTAAAAACTAAGATCAACTACCCATACGAAGCGGTCCTAATAATGAATGCCGGCACACATAATGAATATATGAGCTGGTAATAACCAGAAAATACTATGACAACTAAAATCAAGGTTATAAAAACTGAAGAAGATTATCAAGAGGCTATAAAGTTAGTCGAGAATTTAATGGACAAAAATCCCGATCCTAACTCAGAGAATGGTGAAAAACTAAGTCTCCTAATAACACTAATAAAGGATTATGAATCAAAAATAATTCCGGAGTCTTTGCCAGATCCAATTGATGCGATCTTATTTAGAATGGAACAACAGAATTTAAAACCATCAGATTTAGTACCTTATATCGGAAGCAGAAGCAAGGTCTCAGAAATTCTCTCTCGCAAAAGACAATTAACTCTTTCAATGATAAGAGCTCTTGAAGCCGGATTAGGTATTCCTGCAAAAGTCCTATTAAAAGAAGCTGACGAATTCAGAAATACAGAAAATATTGTCTGGAACCGTTTCCCATTAAAGGAAATGATAAGGCGAGGATATTTAGAAAAATTATCTACAATATCTGATATAAAAACCGTGATGGAAAATTTTTTTGCTCCTGTGGGCTCCCCAGCATGCCTATCCGGAATGCTTCGTAAAACCAACTACAGATCCACACGACCTATGGATAAACATGCTCTCGTTGTTTGGTCTACTATTGTAGTAAGAAAAGCAAGCAAAATAAAAAATGTTTCCCCATTTAAGTCGGAGTTAATAAATTTAACCTTTATGCAAGAATTGGCAAAATTAAGCATAAGAGAAAATGGACCTGTTGCTGCTCGTAATTTTTTAAAAAAATATGGGATTATTTTAATAATAGAACCTCACTTCACTCAAACATACCTGGATGGTGCAACAATTCTAACAAACAAAAATAAACCTATTATCGGACTAACAATCCGACATAATCGTCTTGATAACTTTTGGTTTACCCTAATGCATGAACTTGCACATATTGCGCTTCACTACAACCAAGGATCTGATTTTTTCTATGACGATTTAGATAATACTGATATTAATATCACGGAAGATGAAGCTGATAAATTAGCATCGGAAGCTCTCGTTCCTGAGGGTAGATGGGAGGTAAGCCCAGCTAGTTTGATGCCTAACTCTATGGCAGCAAAAAGTCTAGCAAGGGAATTGGGAATACACATAGCTATCGTTGCTGGTAAAATGCGACGCGCTGGAGGTAATTATATTTATTTAAATAACATTATAAATCAGGCAAAAGTTAAAGAATATTTTCCTGAGGAAAAATGGACTAACTAGTATGTTTGAAGCAAAACATTATGTGCCAATATTAAAATGGAAACGTGCTGAGCAAAAAGCCCTAGAGGCTTTAAATGATGAAAGTAAAAGATATATTACTCCACTAATTCAGTTCGTAATGCCAAAGCCAAAATCAAGCACAAAAGAAGCATCGGAACAAACTCAAGAGGAAAAATTTAATAAAGTCATAGCAACGTTTAGTGAAAAAATACCTGAAATTTCAGAAGAAATTTTGAAGTTTTGGGGAAAAGATCCAATATTTATTGATTTTAGTCTCCTATACACCACGTCATTGAAAATAACATGCTTTGAAAAAATACTAACAAAAGGAGGTGCCAACGGGATGGTTTTGATTCCAGTGATAAACATTAACGATGATCTTCAGATTAAAAATATCGTCGGATTATTAGCAAAAAAACACAACAACGGTTTGTGCTTGCGAATAGTTTGTTCTGATTTCTCTGACATAGATGTGCTGAATAAAAAAATTAATGATTTTTTAACTTCTTACAATCTAGAAGAAAAGAATATTGACCTATTAGTAGATATTAAAAGTGTCGAAGAAAATGATGGCAAATATCAAACATATATAACTAAGAGTCAGCAAATTCACAACCTATCAAAATGGAGATCATTTATTTTTGCAGGTGGCGCTTTTCCCCTAGATTTATCCAAGTGCAAACTTGATGAAGAAAATTATCTTCCTCGTCATGATTGGATAGGTTGGCTTGGTTATGTTAGCGCAAAAACCCTGCAAAGAAATCCGATATTTGCAGATTACACAATTCAGCATCCAATATACAAAGAATCTTTTCAATTCTTTCCTCCCACCACTAGTATAAAATATACACTGGAAAGTAATTGGCTAATCATGAAAGGTAAAAAACAAAAGTATGAACTCTATTTAGCCAATGCAAAACTACTATCAGAGGATGTAGATCTTTTTATGGGAGAAAATTTTAGCATTGGCGACAAGTATATATTTGATAAGGGGAAACATTTTGAAAAATACCAACTAAACCCAGAAATTAAAGGCACTGGAAGCACTGAAACATGGCTAACAGCAGGTATTAACCACCACTTGGTATGCACTGCAAATCAGATCGCCAATTTACCCTAGTACGTAGCTGTTCCCGAACGATTTTATTTAAAGATTTTTTTTCTAAAACATCAGCCAATTTTTCATATATAGCCTTTCTACTTTTTGATTGCATCCCCTTGGCTTGTCCTATATTCTCCAATATTTTGAGAGCTTCTTCTCTCCATAACAGTGCAGCAACAGCAGCGCTGTTTTGATTTTTATTTTCTTCTGGTTCTCGAATATTAAAAAAAGAAACTACGCTATCTGAATTTACTATTTTTGCAATTGTTATACCCCACCAATCTGGAACGATTTTCATCGCTTCATGCAAATGATTCATTCCCACCACTAGTGTTACCTTATCAAGAACTGTGTTATATATTTCAATCTGACCAGGCAACCGTTTTAATGTGTCCCTGTCACTCTTTAGTTCATAGCCATGTATAACACCGTTAACAACAGCTATGTCAATACGAGCCTCCCCATGAGTAATGCCTAATTCTTCAATAATCTTAGTATTTTTTATTCCAAAATAAGACTCCTCTAATTTTTCTTTAAGAGCGGTACGAATTATTTTATCATTTGTAAGAACAAAATGTTGACTATGCGTGATTAATGATTTTTTTTTCATATTTGTTTTTGATTTATTTCTTTTTTTCATTATAACAAATAAATTGAATATTAAAAAATTTATACTGCTACAAGATATTTAAAATTTCTCTATCTTGCTCAGCGGTGGCATTTTTTAAATTCTCTAAATATTTATATTTTCTCAATTCTATTTCATCAAGCTTTTTTATTATTTTTTCTTGTTCTGCAACAGAAGGCAATGGTATACTCAGGCTATTTAAGATTTCTTTGTTTAAAGTCATACCTTTCGTTGCTCGTTGACAATAAGATAAATAATCTAACCTAGGCAATATGTAATATAAATATTTCATTAAAACCTTACCGTCCTTCGGAACTATACCAGCGATAGCTTCGTTTGTATAGAGATCTCTTCCTGCAATAACAACCTTTCCTATTGTTAATTTAAAACTAAACAATAAAGTTCCTTTTTTGAGAAGCTTAACGCTGGACTTATTGATACCCTCATCTGTTATCTTTTCCTCCGTATCCATTATAGAAGAAGCATTCTTCTTCATATCTTTTATTTTAACCCAGAGATTTTTTCCGCCCCAATATTTACCAATTTTCCTTGATGGTGTCCCGCCAATATATATATCACAAATATCACCCAGCTTAACCATTTCACTAACTAGCTAGGACGGTCCTAGAAATTATGACTATTCAAAACATAATTTTTCATTATCCTTCCTACTTATCATTCCATCAACTTTTTCTAAACAAAATGTTTTATAATCAATTGAACTTTTAAATTGATCGAGAATGATAGACTTTTGACATCCAATTCCAAGCCCGCCTAAATACTCAGGAAAACTACACCAAGGATATTTTTCAGCATCCTCTATTTTGTGAACCTGACTATTGCAATTAACATAGGCAGATAAATACAACAGTAAATCATTTGAATCTATATGTACCGATTTAAATCTTCCCTGAAACAATACTCCTGATCTTTCATATTTTTTATTAAAATACATAGCATGACTTGTACAAACTTTTTTTATAAAAGTCGCAATTCCATTTTCCCGTTTCTCTTTTAAAATGCAATGAAAGTGATTTGAATTTAAGCAGTACGCAACAATATCTACTAACATCTCATTGTCAGAAGGACGTTCATTATCATCAAATTTGTCAAAAGACATTTTAGAAGGTTTTTCCGTATTCAAAAAAATCATCGAATTGCAAAAACGAAAATAATCATTTTTATTATTAAATATTTTTCTCTTCTCCACTCCACGATTAAAAATATGATAATACTCTCCTATAATTATTTTTTCTCTTCTGCTCATATGTTATGATTTTAGCATAAATAGATACATACTTCTACCTATTTCTAGGACGGTCCTAGGAAAAATACAAAACAAAAAAAGATTATCCTGATAAGGTAGTCTTTTTTGAGTTTTTCGCAGCTCCGCGAGAGGGATTCTGTCACAAATATTTTTCCTGACGTAAAAATTTCGCGACCCCGTCTCGTGGTGTTTGCCTTTTCTGCCTAAACAGAAAAACTCACACAACACTCCGACTTTCGAACCCTCACAAAAGTGAAACCATTCACTTTCTTCGCGGAGCAAATTAAAAAAGATACCTTTGCAGGTATCTTTCTTAATTTGCTCCGCGAGAGGGATTCGAACCCCCGACCAATTGGTTACACTTATCTTCTTGTTTCCAAAAAGGGTGGACTATATCATTCTCATTTCTTACAAAAGATTATGAGATAAGGCGCTTCCCATCTCTAATTAAAGAGAAAGTACTCCCCGAAGGGATAGTCTCTGAACCTTCCTCGACGTCACGTCGGGGCTCGGCTGCTGATTATCGTAATCTTTACACTGAAAAAAGATTTTAGACTTCCAGCAATTCACCTTATTTTCACCTTAGTATTTCTACTGAGGGCTGCGTTTTTGTCATGTAATTCTCTATGGCAATTAGCACAAACTAAAACACACTTCTCAATTTCATTTTTTACACGTTCCCAGCTACGAGTTAATCCTGATTTAGATAATCCAAATTCTTTTTTCACTGGGTCGGTATGATGAAATTCTAATGCATTTTTGCATTTGTCATAACCACAGATAAAACATTTATCGCCCTTATATTCAATTGCTATATCTCTTATTTTCTTTCTTCTTTTAGATACAGCTTGTTTTAAATATTCAGAACGATCAGTGTATTTTCTTGTATCTTTCATATAAATTAATTATACAAAAGATTGTGTTCACAGCCAACTGCTCTACCACTGAGCTATCGCGGAATATAATTTTTAATGTTCGACTTAGTAAAAAACTAAGCCCAATTTTAAAAACTAAAAAAATACAATTCCAAAGCCAACAAAGACTATTATATATTATTTATATAAAAAATCAAGAGTTTAATTATTAAACCTATTTTTTAGTTTTGATTCCTCTTTAATAAAATTAGCTATACTATCGGCAAAATTTTTAGCTAGCATACTCTCTACAATTGTCGCGTCCTTATTAATATCACTTAGAGCCTTATCCCATTCCATAATTTTATTAGCTAAAACCCCTTCATTTTCCAAAAAATTTTTACCAGCCACCTCCATCAATTCTGCATCTTCCTCTATACTTTTCAAACCAAATCCCAAAATTTTTCCTAACTCTTTTTTGGATAACTCAATAATTCTTTTATTGGGACCACTTAATTCTAAACCTTTATCTTTCCCAGATTCAACTACCGTTGGTTTAGATTTTTCAAAACTTATATTTTCCATGGTTTTATTTTTTAAAAAAATTAAAACTTAATAATCTCTTAATTTCCCGAGACCTTTTTGATTTCTTATTTTATCCAAAGCTTTAGCTTCAATTTGTCGGATACGCTCGCGAGTTACTCCAAATTCTTGTCCTACCTCTTCAAGAGTATGAGTCACACCATCATCCAACCCAAAACGAATCTTAAGAATTCTTTGTTCTCGAGGACTAAGTTCTTCTAGTATTTCCGTCACATGACTTTTAAGCAAAGTACGAGAAGCAGTTTGATCAGGCATAATTGTTTCTGTATCTTCAATAAAATCTCCCAAAACACTATCGTCATCACTATCTCCGATAGAGGTTTCTAGAGAAACAGTTTCTTGAGAAATCTTTTGGATATGTCTAATTTTATCTACTTCCATATCCATTTCTGCCGCAATTTCTTCAGCCAATGGCTCTCTTCCTAATTCCTGTACCAGTTGTCTAACAATCTGGGTATATTTATTGATAGTTTCTACCATATGCACAGGAATACGAATAGTTCGGGATTGATCGGCTAACGCTCGAGTTATCGCTTGGCGAATCCACCACGTTGCATAAGTAGAAAATTTATAGCCCTTATGATAATCGAATTTTTCTACTGCTTTAAATAGCCCAATGTTACCTTCTTGAATCAAATCCAACAAAGAAAGATTATTGGATCTTCCTACATATTTTTTAGCAATACTCACCACTAAACGAAGATTAGATTCGGTCAACTTCTGCTTAGCAGGAATATCTCCTTTTTCAATCAATTTTGCCAATCTTACCTCATCATCCGATTTCAAAAGTGGAACTTTACCGATTTCTCTCAAATACATTTGGACTGAATCATTATAGTTTGGCTCTGATTCTTCTATAGCTTTTTTCTTACTAGCTTTGCTAGCAGAAAAATTTTCTGCTATTTTATCTGTTTCATTTTTTATCACCTCACCGGAACTCATTATTCTCACTCCCCCTATTTCCAATTTACTATAGAGTTCCTCCAATTCTTCTATGTTTTTTTCCATATCAGGAAAGGTGTGGATAATCTCATCTTCAGTTATAAAACCTCTTTGCTTTCCTCGAAAAACCAAATCATCAATAACATTAATTATTTTTTCCTTCGGTTTTAAGACTTTTTTATCTTTTTTTGTTGATACTATTTTTTTTGTTTTTTTCCTAGCTACTTTTTTTACTATCTTCTTTACTGATTTTTTCACGACCTTCTTCACTATCTTTTTTGATATTTTTTTATTTTTTTTCACAATTTTTTTGGTACTCCTTGGAGTATTTTTTTTCTTAGCGACTTTTTTTAAAAATTTCTTAGTAACTTTTTTTGTCAGTCTTTTATTCTTTGTTGAAATCTTCTTACCAGAAAGTTTAGAAATAACCCTTTTTTTCTTTGGGGCCTTTTTTTTATTGAGTTTTTTCTTAATTGTAGCCATTTTTTTAAAAGTAAATTTCTTAACCAAAAAACAAAAGAAAACTGACACAAATAATGCGCTTCCTTTAATGTCTGTATTCTATATCATTTTTAGCATAAAAACAAATATTTGCAAACATTTTATGTCTCGAATTAAAAGCATGCCCTTCATTCAATTAATCTAACAAAATTATTTCCAATACCCCACAAAAAATTAAATTTTATTTAAACTCATCAATTCTTTTGTCAATTCTTCCAGTTTCCCCCTGTTACCACTTTTTTCTGCTTCCTTAATCTGTTCTACTATACTATTACTCTTTTCCCTAGTAATTTCTTTCTTAAGCTCAACAAAGTATTGAGCAACTACTTTTCGTTTTTCTTCTATAGACACCAACTCTTCATTTTTTTCGCAATTCTTAAAATACAGTTCTCTCAAAAATTTCTTCTGCTCAAAACTATCCAATCCGTCTAATAATTTTTCGAAATTAAAATTATACATTTTTCCCTTGTTCATAATGATATCCACTATTTTGGCGTTAGTAAAATATTTTTCAATTTCCTCGCGATATTTTTCAATCGATTCCCTCCAAAGTTCATCTTCGCTAATAAAAGTCCCCATTATTTGAATCTGAATATCTTTAATTCTATTATAATTCATTCTATCCTCATTTAAGTCATTGTAATTCGAATAACGTTCATTCGTAATATTTGAAACATACTTTCTTTTTGCGAATTCTTCAGCTAAGATTCCCTCGGGAATATTCAGTTTTTCTGCAAGTTCCTTCGTCCAATGAGCTGCCTCCACCTTATTAGAAAAACTATTAATTAAACTTGAGAGTTCTTCAATAATAATCTTTTTATCTTCTATATTATTTTTATTTCTGTTTTCCAAAGATTTTTTAATAAAATATTCCATAGCTGACAAAGATTCGTCAATTGATTTTATAAATTTTTGAATATTTTCTTTAACTGCATCCGCCGCGTCTTTACCATCATCAATTGCCACAATGGAAACATTCAATTCTTTTTCAAAAGCTAATTGAGCACTCCTTTTGGCTGCCTTCTGTCCAGCCTCATCCATATCGAAAAACATTTTAATATTTTTAGTATATCTCTTAATAATAGTTAATTGATCCCCCGTAAGAGCTGTGCCTGAAACCGCCACTGTATTTTTTATTCCCGCTTGACTCGAGGCAATTACGTCCATATTTCCCTCCACCAAAAGCATCCAATCTTTTGCTTTTGCGCTCATTTTAGCTTTATCTATTCCGTACAAAACATTACTTTTATGATAAATTTCTGTTTCGGGAGTATTGATATATTTAGCTTGAGATTCATCTCCACCAGGAGAAACTCTGGCCGAATAACCAATTATTTTTCCCGCTGCATTAGCTATAGGAAACATTATTCGATCCCTGAAACGATCATAAAAATTTTCTTTTCCTAAAGATTTTTCGTCTTTTTGAATAATCAATCCTGTTCCTAGGATATCCTTAGTATCATAATTTTTATTTACCAAAAAACTGACGATATTCCTCCAGCCATCTGGAGCATATCCAATTCTAAATTCACGAATTGTTTCTTCCGTCAATCCTCTTTCTTTTAAATATTTCAAAATATTTTTCCCCGCTTCTCCTTCCTGCAATTGTTTTTCATAAAAACGTGTAGCCAATTCTAAAATGTCCCAAATTTTATTTTTTTCTTCAATTGTGCTATTTCCTCGATTATCATATTTGGGCAAATCTACTCCTGTTTTTTGAGCCAAATTTTCAAGAGCCTCTCTGAAATTTAATCCTTCTATTTCCATTAAAAATCCAAAAATATCCCCCCCCTTCCCACAACCAAAACAATGCCACACCTGTTTATCTTCACTAACGGAAAAAGAGGGCGTTTTTTCATTATGAAATGGGCAACAAGCTTTCCAGTTGTTACCAGCTTTTTGCAAACGAACATATTCTCCAATTAAATCAACAATATTTAATTTGGATTTTATCATCTCTATTTCCTGTCCCATTTCTTTGTTTTATAAGTAGTATTTACTATTATTACATAACAAAAGACTTTTTGGAAGAGCTACTTTAAAGAAAGATTTAATTATCGCTAATTATAACCTTTATTTTAGAAGGATATTTAGGGAAACTGTTTGAAATAAAACTAGGAGAAATAATTGCCTCAGCTTTACTTATTTGAGGATAATTGCTTATTATTCCGCTCATTTCATCCCTACTTTTTCCAGCTAAACTGTTAGAAATCTTGTCTGCATCAATTTGAGAACGTAATTTTGCATTAACGTTAATTTCCATATTTATTGTTCCTTTGGCAAAATTTATATCGGCATTGCCATAATTTTTACTAAAAGAAATTAATTTTAGAGGGACCTCTTTTTTAATAACACTGCTATTAATAAAAGTGGTTATCTTCTCATCCAAATCTCCAGAAGAAAATACAATAGATTTAACTTTTATTTTAACCTGATATTCAAAACTTTCGGTCACTGAACTTTCTTCTGGAAAAACTGAAAAATCTGTTACCTCGTAAATTAAAGCGTTATCTAATAAAATATTCTCTTCGCCTGACTTATTTTTAATACTATCCTTCAATTGATTCTTTAACTGATTTTCCGTTTTAAATTTAGCGCTCTCAATATCACTTCGAGAAACCATTTTTAAATCTCCACCACTGCTTCCCCCACCTTTTGTTTCCTGAGTTAATTTAGCATAAAATTTATCATATTTAGCACTTCCCTTAAAACCAGGAATAGCAAGGGTTGCTTCTTTAATATTAAAATCAGTTCCTGATTCATCCGCTATAATCTCAGCTTCTATTTTTCCGGGTTCCACTTTACCGTCTACGATTGTCATTCCTGGAACAGTCACCGTATTTAACAATCTGAAAAGTTTATCATTATCACTCAGTAAACGCGTCGTCGCCACCAAGACTTGACTGGTTTCACTAAATTCATTATAAATGGTAATTGTTCCTTTAGCTTTTTGGTCTGATCCTCCTTTTTGTCCCGTAGCATCAAACGTTAAAGACAAGATGCCTTCATCTTCAATTATTTTTCCTCTTAAATTAATCGTATTTCCTTGAGGGTCAACGACATTATCATCTTCTGAAATATTTAATTTCAGACTTATATTCTCATCTCTTTTTAAAGGGAAAACTGAAATTTCCGCGCTAGGTAAAAAAAAGTAAGCAGCAATACCTAAAATAAGCAACATGATAATTGCAACAAAAAACCAAAGAAATTTCAGCATATTTTTATTTGACGTTTTTTGTTTTTTTTCTGTAACGATTGGTTCAGGAAATTCAGTAAAAAGATCTTTAAAACCATCATTTTGAGATTCCAATAAATTATTATTCTTAACAACAACTTTTTCTCTATTACTATCATCCAAATTATTTTTCAAAAAAGAACTTCTATTATTTTCAACCAGATTATTTTTTTTAATTATTCCATTAGTAGCAATAAAACTATCTGCACCCAAATTAGTCAACCTATTTCTTTTATTTGAAATTTCATCTGAATCTGGTTTTGCATTAACTTTGTTTTCATTAACCGCTTCCCGACCAATTTGGATGTCTGGTTTTTTTAAAACAGGATTAGCGCTTATTTCCTTTACTTCATCTAAACTTCTTCTAACTGGGAAACCTATCTTTTTTGCAATAATAGCCGCTCTATCATCCTTGGTCACAATCATTACTTTTTTATCTAAAATATCTGATTCTTTTTTTATCAATTTTAAACTAACTGAACTTTGCATCAATAAAGCCCCTTGCGCAACAACTAAAATGTTGTATTTAGCATTTGATTTTCTAATTCTGCCAATGACAGAATTTACTTCTTCATCAACATCAATGTAAAAAGTTTGATGCATATTAATGTTTTTACAAATTATTTGTAGTCTACTTTATTCATAGCTCTTTTCAAAATTCCTGCCAAAACTTTTTCTTCCTGGGATAATTCCAAAACTAATCCCGCTAATCCCATCGGCGTAACATCCTGAGTACTAGTCAATTCACCCGTTTTATCAATGATATTGGCCGCATCTTGAGGGCGCAAAAATGATATTTTAGGAGGGTTAACAAAAGCCAATTTATTTAGCCATTCTTTAGATAAAAGTGATTTTTTTATCCCCGGCAAGCCAGATCCTCCTCCACACATTAAAATTTTATTGGGCAAAAGATCACTTTGAGAAAACTCCGATAGAGCTAATTCTATTCCACTTAACCAAATCTGGCAATCATCTTCAAATATTCGTTCCACTTTTTCAGTATCTATTTTGCTTAATTTTCCCAAAGAATAATTTATTTTTAATCTCTCTGCTCTTTCGAAATCCACGCCTACTTCTTGAGACAATCTCTTGGTAAAAGCTCTCCCCCCTAAAGCAAACATTTTAGTTCCTTCTAACCCGCCATTTCTAACCACCGCAATATCAGTCGTTCCTCCTCCCACATCAATAAATATGGAATTAAAATTTAAATCTCCCTCAAAATCAACTAATTTTGCCACTGCATAAGGTTCTGCTGCGATACTAGCCAAATCTATCCCCAGCTCATTAACAATCGATTCAATAGCTCCTAAATGAATAGTTGGAGCATAGGCATTAAAAACACTAATAGAAACGTTATGCCCTTGAAATCCCAATGGATTATTAATTCGATAACCATCAATCCTTACATCCGAAACTGCTGCGTTAATTAATTTTATATCAATATTACTCTGTCCAGTTTCCCAAGCAATTTGTTCTCCAATTCTCTCATAAGCTTTTTGTTGCACTTTTTGAATAATATTATTCAATTCAGGTAATCCTATTTTTAAATCTGAATTCGCTCTCTCATAATGGACAGTGGTGGTTGTTCCTTTAACCAGCTCTCCAGCTATTCCGACAATAGCGTACTTAACATTTTTTATTCCTGCTTTTCCTTTGGCGATATCTATTGCTTCTCTGGCGACTTTTACTACCCCCGCGATATCAGAAACTGCCCCACTTTGCATATTGCCTAATTCTTGCCTAACTTTTCCTACACCCACAACTATTCCCTTGTTATTAGCACTATCCACTTTAAAAATAAGTGCTTTAATAACTTCCGTACCAATATCTAAAGCCAGAACTAAATCGAGTTTTTTTTGAATAGATAAAATTTTTGAAACAAATCCCATAAAAATATTTTATTTTAATTTTTCCACTTTAATTTTTTGTGTAAAATCAGCTACATTATTCTTGGCCAGTAATCCTTGCTTGGCACCATAATATAAAATTACATTAGCACTATTGGCCATTCCCATTTTTAAAGACTCTTCTATGTTCTTTCCTGCAATATAGCCTGCCAAAAACCCGCTCGAAAAAGAATCACCCGCACCCAAAGTATCCACAGGACTATCTACAATTACCTTAGAAAAAAATACTTCGTTATTATAGATCACCCAACAACCCCTTTCCCCATCGGTCAAAGCGATTACCCCATGGCTGAAGTTAGCTATGTTTTTTAACAGAAAAATTTCATCATTTAATTTCTCATTCTCTATTTCTACATTGTTCCCTAACAAAATTTCAATCGCCTCATCTTTATTTAAAACGACTACTTCTGATTTTTTTATTATCTCTAAAACTTTTTTTGGATTATCCTTGATATTTCTTTGTCCAGGGTTAAATATTATTTTAATATTATTTTTTTCAGCTACTTCCATAACAGCATCTATGTGCTTTTCCCACTCACCATTTAAGGCGCTGACAAATATTCTCTGAGTATTTTTTATCTTCTTGGGAATTATCTCCAATTTAGTGTTAGATTCTCGATTAAAGAATATTACATGCTCCCCAGTTTTTTTATCTACAATTATAGATGACAAATCGCTTTTGCATTTTTTATCTATTTGTAACAATCTGGTATTAACTTTTTCTCTTTTTAACTCTTTTTTAATCCATCTCCCAATTTCATCTTTACCAATCTTAGTATAACAAGCAGTTTTTATCCCCAATCTCGCTAAGCCTTGAGCTACATTGGCTGCGCATCCTCCCGGAGCTTCAAAAATTTCTGCTATCTGATATTTGGCTCCTAATTCAAAAGCTATTTTTTTTTGGGCTGTGATATCCTCAGGAGTATCAAAAATCAAACCCTCATCAGTAGGAAAAAAAATATCTTTTGAAGATGAACCAATGCAAATTATTTGAAACATAAATCTTATTTTAGTGTGATGATTTTAGTTGTGAAGAAGATGAACTAAGGTCAGTAACACTTTTTAGGGAAATATTAGTTAAATTGGGGTTAATGGTGTTTAATACTACCCAAGCTACCATCACAGCTATCAATCCAAACAAGGCATCAGTGACAATTTTCTTTCCACCTTCCATCTTAGAAGTATTTCCCGCTGCTGTAAAGTACATAAAACCACCAATGGAAATCATCAGTAAAGCGGCAATTCCCACTGACCAAATCGCAAATTTATAAACAGCATTAACATACGTAGGAAAAGTATTAATAGCAGACGTTCCTGTGGTTCCGGGAATTTCTTCCAACGGAGTATAAGCCGCCAGAGATAAATTAGCCACCAAAATTAAACTAATAAAAAAAATACCTCCGATTAAAATTTTAATTTTCATATTTTTTATAGATAAATTATTAAGTTCTAAATTTAGTTCTTTCCATTATCTCTCGATTAACAATATTAGCATCTCGACCATATTTTAAACGAGACATCTCTTTAAGATATTTGGAAATTTCCTTATTACCTTCTCTAGGTGGATAAGTTTTTATATTAAATGGCTTAGTCGTGTCATTATTAATCAATAATTTAGCAAAACCGCTATAGTTATTTACATTAATCAAATCACTAGCAGTAAAAATCGGTTCAAATTGTTTTTCTAAAAATTCCGCGTCTTCTGGGCCTACTCGAAAAGCACATAATGATCCAACATTACCAAAAACCGCTTTAGATATTTCCTCGCTCAACTGGCCGATAAACTGATGGGCAATAATTAAATTCAATCTATATTTTCGAGCTTCTGAAAGAATTTGAGAGATTGAATCAGTCGTTACATTTTGAAACTCATCGATATATAAATAAAAATCTTTGCGCTCATTTTCTGGCATATCTACTCGAGAAAGAGCTGCCATTAAAATCTTGCCAACCATCACCATTCCCAAAAGATGACTATTGATTTCTCCAATTCTTCCCTTGGAAAGATTGATAAGTAATATTTTTCCTTCATCCATGATACTTCTAAAGTTTAAAGCGCTTTTTTGCTGAGCAATTATTGGTCGCATCAAATCATTGGAAATAAAGGTGGTAAGTTTAGAGGTGATATAAGGTACCATATTGGCCAAAGCTGCCTCTCCTCCTGCTTTTTCTGCTTCTTTTATCCAAAAATCTCTCACTACCGGATTATTACAATGAGATAATTTCATTTTTCTGAATTCTTCATCTGCTAAAACCTTGGGAATTTCCATTAGGGTTGAGCCTGATTCAGGATGCTCCATTACAAGAAGCATTGCGTTTCTCGCATATTGTTCAAACATTGGACCTCCTGTTTGCTTTAGATCGTATAATTTATCAAAAATACTGATCATTTCATTAATCACAAAACTTTTCTCTTCAGGTCTGTCGTATTCAAGCATATTTAATCCTAGGGGTCTTTCACTATCCGCTGGATTAAAAATAATTACGTCTTCCGCCCTTTCTTTCGGAACTGCAGCTAATATATCTTCGATTGCATCCCCATGGGGATCAATAAAACAAATTCCTTTACCATTCATCACATCCTGCTTAGCCATGGCTTGAAGAAAATGTGATTTTCCAACTCCAGTTTGTCCAATTGTATAAAGATGTCTTCGTCTATCGCTATCAGATAGTCTTATATCTGTTTTTTCTCCTCGATAATCATTATATCCCAATAATATTCCCTCTGAAGGAATATTTATTGGCGGTGGAGCCGCCCCGGCTTTAAGCCATTTAATTTTAGGAGTCTCTGTAGTGGAAATTGGAAAATGAAAAATACTAGCTATCTCTTCAGTATTAAGAATTATAGCATTATCATCATTAAAATTTCTAAAAATATAATCGAAAGAATTATCTTTATTTTTTGTCCTTTTCTTAATTTTAAAATAATTAACTCCATGATTTTCAAATTGAGAAAAAGAATTTTCTATTTGAGCCAATATTTCATCCGCTCTACCTTGAGAATCTGCTGAAGCCAACAGTCTTATGTTAACTTTAAAACCAGCTTTGTTAGACTTACTCTCTATGGATTTAATAAGCTCCTGCTCTTCTGGTGTCAATTGAATAATATTTTTCTTTTCCAAGTCATTATTTGGCTTATTACTGGCCATCAAAGTACTTAAAACATCACCTGCGCCTTTTCCTATTTCGCTTCCCATTTTTGAAATCAATGAATCACTATGCACATCTTTAAGTCTTTTTCCTTGTTGCATTCTATGCGCAATTGTTTTTCCCAATGTCTGCCAACCTCTTTTGGCAGGGGTAATCACTAACTGAATTGACGCTCCCTCTTCATCTGCCTTAAATTTACTCAATGAATTAGAAATTTCATTAAGAGGATCACCATTCATATAGACATACGTTTTTACCGGAAGAGCATGTCTATTTTTCAATTCCAAAACGGCAGAGGCAGTAAAGCTCCCCGGAGAAAAAATAGTATAATCCGAAATTTTTTCTATAGAAGCGTTAGGAAAATAACTGTGAATTTGTTTTTCAATAGTTTCTCTTAATTTTCTAGGAATAGCAACATAAAAAAATATTTCTTCACTATTGGAAGGTTTAGCTATTTCTAGAGAAATACAAGGAACGTCATAAAAAATTTTATTTAAAAATGATTTATTTACTCTAGTCTTTGATAAAGTGGTCAGCAACTGTTCCATTGCTCCCACTTCTTCTTTCCAGACTTCTCCGTTTTGTCCACCCCCCATAGAAGCACCATCTTTCTTATTTGTTTTTGTCACCCTGACAACCTCCAAATCCATGTTTATAGAATAATTTATTTGAATACGAAAGCGAAAGAAACTACGCACCACCAAAAACAAGCCACTAATAGCAGACATACTGCCTAAAGCAACTACTAGAAATAACAAAATAGAATTAAGATCAAACATTTTTATTTTTTAGTTTATTTTTTTATTTTTTACTCTCAAATTTATTCCTCAGAAATAAGATTTTTTTCTACCAATACTTTATGCAATTCCTCTGAGATCATTTTATCATGAAGCATATCCAAAACATAGTTGTCTTCCATATGCTTAGCTACTTTTATTGCATGTATTGCTCCTTTGGTTGTAGCCAAATCCACTAAATGTTGAATTTGACTATCTGCATCCATTTTTTTAGAAACTGCTTCCGCATCACTTTTGATATCATCACTCCTTGGACTAACTGACTTTTGAGAAACTTTGGAAAGAATCCTACTATACGCAGATTCTTTTTCTGCTGGAGAAATTTCCTGAGCTTTTTCCTTCTCTGTTACTGAGGGAATCCCTTCTTTTTTGTTGCCCACTGACCCTATTTGATTTTTTTCAATATGACCGAATTTTTTAGATAAATCAAAATCATCATCACTAACGGGCTCCAAATTCAAATCTATTGTTTTTTCATCAGGCATATTTTTATTATTTAAAATTATTAACCATTTTTTATATCTGATTTTACTTCTGCTACAATTTTTTCTATTATCACATCATAATTCTCAATTCTAGCGCTTAAAAATTTTTCGATACTATCTGAATCACTGCCATCTTCAAGCATTTTTTTAAATTCGTTGGCATCACCCTCATCCAGTCTATCAATAGTCTCAATAAATATTTTTTTTAAAATTATTTCTCCAATCTTAGCCAAAATCTCATCTTGTTTATCTTCTGGCAATTTATCCATTCCCAAATCCAACATTATATCTTTTTTAATTTTATCTTGATTTTTAGTAGCCATATAATTAATTTTATTAATGATTATTTTTTGATATTTTTTAGTGCCAATTTAAGTTCATCCAATTTCCCCAATTCATAGGCTCGTTTAAATGATTTTACCACATATTTAGCCACCGTGTCATCGTTTCTTGACCTTATATTTTCCACTCCAAGCGTTTTTTCTGCCACTTGCTTAAATGAATCAAAAATTCCACCCGTAGGCTCACTGCTTATTATATTTCCTTTAATACTGCCAATCTCCTTAAAAACCAAACCTAAAATAGATTTATCTCGAATCACTTCTGATAGCTCATTTTTAACCACTTCTCCCACATATTCACTGTAATTAAAATCTTCTCGCAAAGAAAAATCGGGGGTAAATATTTGACTGCTCTTATCAAATATTTTTCCCAAGGAATGCTCATCCAAGCTTCTAATCGCGTCTGAAACACTACTATTTACATTGTTAATTGATCCCTCTTTAATCAAATATTTAAGAATATTTTTTAATTGAGCACTGGAATCAATGGGATTATCAGAATTTTTAGAATCAAGAAAATTTATCACCGATTTGTCATTCAAATCCGCATATTCTTTGGGAGTTAATCCTATTTTATGAACTAATTCCATTTCATCCTTAGTGGCATTTTCTAATCTAATAGTTTCTTTTACCTCTATTAACCTCTCTGCATTATCAGTTGCGCTTATCGGAATTTCTTGAGAGACAGCTTCTCCTCCTAAATGATATTGATCATTGAGATGCTCGATTTTTATATCAGCTAAATTATTTAGATTTAAAGCGATGCTTGAACCATCTGATACTTTATTTAAATTATATTCACTATTAGCACGAGCAAATTCTTTAGCGATAGCATTGGCTCTTATCTGTGACCAACTATGAATTTTTTCTTCTAGGGTTGCTCCGGAATATTTAGCTGGATCAAAACCCATTTTCCCCTCTGTCAATTTGTCGCTATTTTTTTCTAAAAATTTGGCAATGGTACCGATAACACTATCCTTTTGTTTTATTATCAATTCTCCATTATTAGAGTTATTCAACTCAATACCAGAAAATTCTGTCCTCTTTATTTCTGGCGTTTCTAGTGCTTCATTTTTAAAAATATCTTCGTTGTTTTCTGAAACATTAATTTCCTCGCTCGTTCCACCCTCCTTGCTATCTAATTCTTCACTTTTTGTAGGATTAGTGTCGCTTTTAATTTCGGGATGTGATGCATCGGTAGGATTAGCTTCTGGAGATTCATTAGGATTCGCATCTAAATCTTTTATTCCAAATTTTTTGAATGTTTCTTGAATAGTTTCTGCTTTTATAGGCGCTACTCCTTCGGGAATTTTTGGCTCATCCATTATTTTTTGATTTTGCATTCCATGAATACCCGCTGGTCTTCCATCAGCTATTCCCGCGGTATTGGCCTCTGGATGACGATTAATATGATAAGTTTCGTCTTGGGTTGGAGGAAGTTTAACCCCCGCCTTCACAAGATTGTCTTTCATTATAGATTCATTGAGATGATCCGTTTCCGAACCAGAAAGATACCCCCTGACATACTGTCCTACTTCATAGAAAAAAGTACTCACGGCTACAGCCTTACCAAAAGAATATAAATATCTTTTATATTTTTCTTCTGTTTCTCGAATAACTTTTTCGGGAATATCTTTTATTTCCATTCCTAATTCTCTTTTAAGAATTTCTTTTTTTAGATTATCATCCATTCCCGCCAATCTAGTTTGCAAATCTGCCAACCCTCTTTCCAAAGACTGCCCTTTTTCAATTTCAACTTTTTCTTGAGCTCTTTTTTGAAATCCCATGGTTGCTATCGCTACACTCAGGGGAACGGTCACATTTCTTAGTCCAGGAATATAATTGCTTGCAAATGCCATCGCTCCTCCCACTGCGATCATTCCACCAGCAAATCCTTTTATTTTTGAACCAGTTTTTTGTGTAATTAATTCTCGAGGTTTGGCTAACAAATTTTTGTAGCCTTCCAAGGCGCCCACTGCCCATGATTTAAAATGTATCTTAAAACTTTCCAAACGAGGATCATTTTCAAATTTTAAATCCTCCTTGGCGTTTATTAAATTCAGTTTTTCTTCAAATTTAGTATAATTAAGTAAATTTTTTAGCTCTTCTTCGCTAGAAATACCCAAAATATCAACTACCGCCTCCAAATGATTTTTCAGAGCTCTCTCATATTCTTCTTTGTAAGTTTCTAATTCTTTCTCAATTTCATAAGTTTTATCAATAGAAATAAGATTTCGAAAGAAATTTTTGAGTCGAGAAATTTTAACCCCCACTTCATCTTCTTTTTTAACGTATTCTTTTCGACACCTTTCTACTTCTCCTCCTAGATATTTCAACACTCTTCTATTTTCCACTTCTTTTTCCTCGTCATTATTTTCAGTTGATAACATCTCTTTTTCGACTTTTTCTTCCTGATTTTCAGCACTTTCTTGCCTTGTTTTATCACTTTCTCTCATTTCTTTTAATTTTCCAATTCTAAATCTCAGATCCTCATCATTTGAATTAAGAAAATCTAATCTATCTTTTTTAATTAGTGTAAAAAAGTATTTAATATCTTCATCTTCAGCACCGGCTGATTTTAATCTTTCGTTTATTTCTTCCAATGTCCAATTTTCTTTTATTTTTTCCGTTCCCCTATTATTTTTTATTTCCTCCAAAATTCTGATTAGCGTAGTTGCCTTACTTTTTTTAGCTTTATCCAATAAGATATCTAAAGCATCCCATTCTTTCTCCTTTTTAATATTATTTTCCGCCTGTCTTGTTATCTGCCTGATGTATTCCGCCAATCTATCCGGATTCTTTTTTTTATAATTTTCAAATTCTTTTCTTTTAAAAATATCTTCCAAATCTTTCTTCAACTTATAAACTTTTTCTTTCTCCTCTGACGTCAGTTCTTCTTTCTTGGGTTTTTTATTGGAAGTCTGTGCTTCATCTAGGCCTGTTTTTAATTCATCTTCGGATGTCATAATCGGATCTTTTTTCGCTGAAGCTTCTTTCTGCTCACCCTCAAAAACCGCCTCAGTTGAAACGTTTTTATTTTTCAAATTTTTTCTAATCTCATCACCCAAGTTTTCCGCTACTTTTCTTGGATCTAAATTATCTTTTTCCATTTTAATTTTATTTTTTGGTTAAAATAATATCCATAACACTATTGGCAAATTGCTTAATTTTATATTCAGCGATTCCCATCTCTTTGATTGTTTTCTTTATCTCTACACTGGTTAAAATTTTTAAAACAGTTTCTTTTTCCGTAGCATCATATTCATCCCATGAACTTTTTTCTTTTAAACTATCCATAAAATTTCCAAAAGCCTCCGCTACATTTTTTATAATTTCTTTTTCTTCCGGAGTAAATTCAATTTCACCTTTAAATTCTTTTAATTCCCTATCCCAATCTGAACTTATAAATTCAATTATATCCTTGTCCAAATCTATTAAATCATTTAATAATTCCTGATTTATTTGAATATTTCCGTTAATAACTTTTTTTAGAGTCACCTTCTTTTCATTTATATCCAAGGTTTTTTTAAATAATAATTTATGATATTTAATTTCGCCTTCATTGCTTTTACGAAAATCATAAAACTTTTTCATCAAATCATTATAGCCTCTTTCGACATCTGCCCATTTCTCACTAATCAATGATACTAATTCTATCCGCTCTTCCTCAGAAAGGTTTTTTTGATTAATTTTTTCCTCATCTTTTGATTCAATCTTATCAATTTTCTTGTTTTGCTCCGCTTTTTTAATCCTTTCAGTCGCAAAACTATCATTTCCATGCAAATCATCTAGATTTAAATCCTCCAGAACAGATTCAGTTTCAGTTTCTTTTTTAAAAGCGCCTCTCCCTACCTTTCTTTCGTACAGTTCATCCCAATTCTTATCAAGCCATATTTCCATTTCATGATGCAATTGATTTATCTTTGTAAGAGTTTTAGTATCATAAATATCAATCACATCAAACTCATGAATTTTTTGAGCATAACCATTAATCGTCCCTTCCAATTTATCCGTAAAAAGCTTTCCTTCTTCAGAACCAGAAAACTTTTTATGAAAACTAATAAATTTTTTTCTAATCTCATTAAAGACAGTAGGCAATTCTTTTTTGAATTTTTCAATATCCACTTTCAACTCTTTTTTATTTCTTTCACTGGCTTTCTCTATGTCAGCAATTTCCCCTGCTATTTCATGATCTGCTAAGTCTTGGGCAAATTTCTTATCATTGACTGCTTTTTTAATCGTAGCGTCTGAATATTTATTTGCAGGAGAAAGCCGTTCGACGTCAATAACATTTTCATTTTTCCCATTATATGCAACTTCATCATCAGTCAAGTCATTTCCATTTAAGAATTCTTCCTCTAGTCCTCTTGCCAATTCATCATTAAAAGAATCTGCTTTATAGATTTGCGTTATTTCTTTTTCTTTCTCGTTTGAAGCGATTTCTTGCGAGTCCAAGGATTCTACCACCTCTTTAATTTTATCTTTGCCGATGCTTTCTTTTATTTTTGTTTTTCTTTCAATATTCTCCACCAGAGGAGAAGACTCAGGCAAATCTTCCATATTTTTTCCCATACCAAAAAAATAAAAAGTTATTTATATCTAGATAAATTATAACACGACTTTATCAATTCAACAAAAACTGTTATTATATAATTATAAAAAATCTTTCTAAAAAGAATAACAAACAATAAAATGAAATTCAAAAACCAAAGAATACTAAATCTGTTTTTATTATTGATTATTGTAATGTTTGCCTTCATTCTCCGTATCTATAACATCGAAAACGTTCCTAGTGGAGTTTATCCCGACGAAGCTGTCAACGGCATAGATGCACTGGATGCTTCTTCTACGGGAAATTATCAATGGTTTTATACTGCTAATAATGGACGCGAGGGTTTGATGATGAATTTAATTTCTTTTTCCTTTCAAATTTTTGGAGTAACCATTCTGGGACTCAAATTTCCTTCTATAATATTTGGCACTCTCACCGTTTTAGGCACTTACCTATTAACCAAAGAACTTTTTCGCAGCCAAAGAGCAGGCCTTTTGGCTGCCTTTTTTGTAGCTTTTTCATTTTGGGCGATAAATTTTTCTCGAATTTCTTTCCGCGCCAATATTCTCCCGACCGTCTTGGCCTTTTCCTTTTACTATCTGTTTTGTGGCATCAGATATAACAAAATTATTTATAGCACTAAAAATAGTAACAAAAACCTTTTAAAAGGTTCCGCCTTCCGATCATATTTTTGCTTTGCAATGTCTGGCCTTATTTTTGGAATTGGGCTCCATACTTACATTGCTTTCAGGATTGCCCCCGCTATTTTAGCAGTATCATTTATTGCCCTTTGGATCACTAAGAAACATTTTTGGAGAGATTATTGGAAACACAGTCTGATTTTCATAGCCTTTGCTTTCATTACAATGTCTCCTCTCTTATTCGACTTTTATAAACATCCCGAACATTTTAGTTCTCGCACCGGTAGTGTTTCTGTTTTTTCTCCCGAGATGAATCATGGTCAACCAATTAAAACACTTACCAAAAGTCTTGGATTAAGTTTGGTTAAATATAATTTTTGGGGTGATCAAAACTGGCGTCATAATTATCCTCCTTATCCAATCCTTAATCCTATTTTGGGCTTTACTTTCTTGGGCGGATTGGTTTATCTGATCTTTAAATGGTTCCATCTTTTATTTTTACGTTTTAGACATGACATCCGAGACAGAAAATTTTATGTTTATACTTTTATTTTAGCGTGGTTCTTTGCCATGCTCGCTCCTGAATTTTTAACCGCCGAAGGTCTTCCTCATACCCTACGCTCCATCGGTACTCTTCCTGTAACATTTATTATTGCCACTATTCCTTTTTTGTGGATTCTTGGCAAAAAAAACAAATACGGACATGGTTTTGAAATTATTATTGTTTCTTTTGTTTTTATCGCTCTACCTATTATTGCCATCAGCGAAACAATTAAATATCATTATTTTTGGGCTAATAATCCCAAACAAGCTGAATCTTTTGAATCTTCCCTAGTTGACGATTCCTATTATATTAAAAGTCTTCCCCAAGGAACGCCGGTAATAGTAATCGCAGAAAATATGCAAAGAATCCCTATTAAGATGTTTAATTATTTTAATCCCAACATAATCTATAAACATCAAGATGAACTAGATAACTTTTTAGGAAATACTGAAATAAAAGATGGGGCTATTTTTATTCTTACAGGGAGACAACAATGGGTAGCTGATAAAATTATAGGAACTTATCCAAATCTGAAACTAAATATTTACACTGACAACACCCCTCATGCCGATAAAATTTGGGTTCTTAAAAATAATAATTAATTTAACTCCATTCTTAATTTTAAAAAAAATGAAAAAGAAAATAAAAGAGATATTACATTTTTTCAAAGAAAAACATCGTATAGTGATAACGATTGTTTCTATCGCCTTTTTAACTATCTCGCTTCTCAATGCCAATAATGACAGTGCCACCTTTGACGAAATAGCTCATATCCCAGCTGGCTATTCTTATCTAACTCAACACGAAATGAGGCTTAACCCCGAACACCCTCCATTGCTTAAAGATTTGGCAGCTATACCTCTTCTTTTTATGAATTTGAATTTTGACATCGCTAAATCTTTTTGGACTGGAGATCTTCCTCACAAATGGGATGAAGGTCAATGGGCCGCTGGAAGACACTTAGTTTGGGAAGCCAAAAATAATCCGGACAAAATAGTCTTTTGGGCTCGAGTTCCAATTGTTATCATTTCTCTTCTTTTGGGATTATTTATTTTCAAATGGACCAAGGAAATTGCTGGGACATTAGCTGGATTACTAGCTTTCATACTATATTCGTTTGATCCTAATGTTTTGGGACATAATCATTACGTCACCACTGATTTGGGAATAATGGCATTTCTAACCTTTTCATTTTATTATTTTATAAAATTTATAAAAAATCCTACTTGGAAAAATGTTTTTATCGGAGGATTTTTCTTAGGTCTCTTACATTTAGTTAAATTTTCTTCCATAATTGCCCTACCTATTTTTGGACTAATTCTTATCGGCTATCCGCTTATTAAAAAAATTAGAAACGAGGAGGGTCGCACTAAGATTTGGTTTACATATTTTGGTAAAGGATTAGTGGCATTTATCATTTCCCTTATTATGATCTGGGTAGTCTATTTCTTTAATACATTTAACACTTCCAAAGAAATGATGACTCAGCTGATTAATTTCAATGCCCCCCAATCAGATCAAAATATTAAAAGTGTCTATACCCGCCAAATACTTCATTCATTAAACAACACTGCTGTTACTCGCCCTCTAGCAGAGTATGGAATAGGAATAAATTATGTTTTTAGAAGGGTAGCTGGAGGAAACGGGGCTTATTTTATTGGAGAAGTATCTGATAATGCTTTTAAAGCTTACTTTCCCACAGTATTCTTGTTAAAAGAAACTATTCCACTTATTATTCTATTAATTTTAACTATTCTTTTTACATTATATCAAATTTCCACAAACATTCATCTAAAATCAAAAACTTTTTTCAAAGACAGCTGGAAAAGTTTTCTCGCTTGGTTGGGTCACGGAGTAACTCAATATTCCATATTCGGTTTTATTCTTCTTTACTCTTATTTAAGTATCACTGGCAATCTAAACATCGGACTCCGTCACCTCTTTCCCATCTTCCCCTTCATCTACATTTTAGTTGCCAAAAAAATACACGATTTTTTCAAGTCATTCCATTCTCATAAATTAATTTTTGCCAAATATATCTTAGCCCTACTACTTGTCTGGGTAGTTGCCGAACCCATTATCAATTATCCATATTATCTTTCCTACTTTAATCAGTTTGCGGGTGGACCCAAGAATGGCTACCATTACGTTACTGATTCCAATGCTGACTGGGGACAGGACCTAAAAAGATTTAAGACATTTTTAGATCAACATCCTGAAATAGATAATATTCGTTTAAACTATTTTGGAGGAGGAAAACCAGAATATTATCTGGGTAGTAAATTTACTGACTGGTGGGACAGTAAAAGACCCATTGAAAAAGGTTGGTATGCAGTTTCCACTAACCAATTGCAAGGAAGCATCTATGATACTCGCATAAAAAAAGATGGCACGCCCAGCAAACCAGATGATGAATCTTGGCGTTGGCTAGGGACATATACTGACAATTATAAACCTCTTTATCAAGTAGGGACTTCCATTCTTATCTACCACATAGACTAAAAAAATTAAAAGAGACGAGCAAAACCAGCTAGTCTCTTTTTTTATTCAATATAATAGCAAAGCACCTTGAGATATATCTTTTGCAAAAGATTTCCACTACAAACTAATATTCAATATTTATATTTACTAAATTGGTCAAATATACTCATATGGAGAAATTGACCAATTGTTATTATATTTAATCTAGATTATATTAAACTACTATAAAAAGCCCGAATGCTAAAAAAACTCCTAAAAAAATTTCAGTGTCATAATTAAAACAATCCTCTATTGGTTTAGGCTACCTCTTTTTAATTCTTAATTTTGTCTTTAGCAGTATTTTCAGGAAGAACATTTTGCGCTTCATTCTCAGCTTTTGTTTCCTCCTCTTCTTGTGTTACCCCACCTTTCATTCGATAAAAAACCTTATTTTCACTACGCAGATCAATATATTCCAAATCATTAAGATCTCTAAGCATTATTTGTCTATTTAATAATGTTTTTAAAGTCTGGACTGATTTGTCGATAGGAATTTTAGAATTTAGATAGATATCCCAGCCCTTATTAGTTTGCGCAATCACTTCTTCAGAAATTCTTGATTCGGTCCGATATTCATCTAAAATTTCTACACTAGCGCCATCTTTTATTTCTTTAGCAATTTTGGTAATAAATTCAACATACTTTGGCAATAACACATAATTTCTTCCTCCTATTTCCTTGCCACTTTCATCAATCAATTTAATTATTTTATTTTGTTTTACTTCCTCAGAATTGAAATCAACTTTTTCATAAGAATAACCATTCTCATCTATAAAATAGCATTCCCCTCTTGAACATAGAGTCAAAATTAAATTTCTTTCTTCGATATTGACTGTTATTTTATTGGGAAATTTTTTATCAATAGTAACTTTTTTTATTTTTCTAAATGAATTTTTTAAATTATCTTCCATTCTTCTTGAGCTAAAGAAAACAAAATTATTTTTTGAAACCATCCCTCCATATTTGCCATCAATTTCACTATTTATCACACCCATTATACTGCTAGTAGTTATAGTACCTTTATTATTTATAGCAACATCATTAATTTCTAGAAAATCAGAAAAAACAAAAGAATAAACAACTACTCCCAAAAAAAACACCCCTAGAATATTACAAATTATTGTTGGGCGGACAAATCTTTTAATTTTTACAATTGATTTCTTTTTTTCTGCCTTCTCCTTGGCCCAATGCTGTTTTTTTTCTTTCATCATTATCTTATTATAAGTTCAAAAATAAATTTTCCAATATAAGTCGACTATTGAAACTAGAATTTTTTATCTTTTCAAGTGTTTCACCGATCTCACTGATTGCCTTATAATTTTTTTTAATATTTTCCTTGTTATTTAAGTTTCGAAAAGTTTGCAAACGCAACATCCAAATCCAAAATTCTAATTTTTCTCTCGCTTGCACTAAATTTTTAGAATATTCTTGAGCTAAATCCATTTTCTCAAATACTGGCATTGATCTTAGACCAGTTAATTCTTTAATAGTTTCTTCTCTCTTCTCTAGGCTATTGCTATTTTTAATTATTTTCTTAGCTTCTCCCGGTTTTCCCATAGAAAAAATAGCTATCTTCTCTAGAATTTTATCTTCCAACTGATCCTTAAAACCATTCTTTATTTCCTCCAAAGAAACTAAACTAAAATTAATTTTTTGACATCTCGATTTTATGGTTTTTAAAATTTTCCCATCTTCGTGAGTTACTAAAATTATGATTGCTGTATTATTTGGTTCTTCTAATATTTTCAAAAGCGTATTTTGAGAAGTTATTGTTAAGCGATGAGCATCATTTACAATTAAAATTCGATATTTTCCTCTAGACGGAAAAAGAGCTAGATTTTTTTGAGCCATTCTCACTTTTTCTACATCAATATCTTTAATTTTTATTACTCCCTTTTTTTCTATTATTTCCGGACTTAAAATCTCTATGTCTTGGTTTTTGTTTTCATTCTCTATATTAAAATTGTCCAAATAATCCAAATTATTTTCAATTAAAGCCGAGGAAAACATTCTCGCCAGAGAAAATTTACCTACGCTTTCCGGACCACTAAAAATATAGGCTTGAGATATTTTTTGTGACCGCAAGGAATCTTTAAAAAAGTTAATTTGTTTTTTGTGACCGATAAACATATGCCTATTTATTAGCTATTTCTCTTTCGATTATACTAGTTAATTCGCTCTTGAATTTTTCTCTAGAAAATTTTTGAGCCTCATTATTTATGATTTCTCTATCATAGCTATCTTCCCTCTCCATAAAACGTCTTACTCCATCGGCTAAAACTTCAATCGTTTGTGCCTTAAAAAATTCTCCAGTAATTCCTTCTTTAATAATCTCTTTGGCGCCTCCTTTCTCTAGCGCAATCACTGGGACACCATAACTCATCGCCTCAATCATTGTTAAGCCGAAATCTTCTACTGCTGGACAAATGAAGGCTCGAGCATTTTTATAATATTCTCCGATAATCGCGTCGCTTTTCCAACCCAATATTTTTATATTTTTTTTAGCCATCTTTTTTATTTTTTCTTTTTCTTCTCCTTCGCCAATAATTATTAAGGGCAAATCCATCTTATTAAAAGCTTCCACGACTAAATCGATTTTTTTGTAAGCCGCCAAACGTGAAATAATTAAAAAATAATTTTTATCCTTTATCGTTTCTTTGTTTTCTTGTTTTGGCAATATGGTAACCGGATAGACAATCTCACAATCTCTTCGATAATATTTATTTATTCTTTGACGGGTATAATTAGAATTAGCGATTAACAAATCCGGTCTTTGAGCAGCTTCATAATCCCAAATTCGCAAATAACTCAAATAAGCCCTTTTGCAAAATCCGCTTTTTTTGCCTATTTCATTCAAATATTTTTCGTTGTAGTCCCAAACAAAACGCATCGGCGAATGCATGTAACAAATATGTTTAGTGCTAAGTCGGGTAACAATCCCCTTAGTCCATGCCCCGCTGGATGATATTACTAAATCAAAATCTCGTAGATCAAAAGTCTCTGGAGCGGTCGGCATCAAAGGCAATAAATATTTTTTTCTTTTTTTGATAAACTTGGGAAATTTTTGGAGAAAAGAGGTGTGGATTTCTTTACTTTGAAATTTATTTCGCATTTTTTCTTTATCGTAAAGAAGTGTATAAATAGGCGCTTTAGGAAAAATCTCACAAATTGCCTCCAAAACCCTCTCGGCTCCGCCATAAGTATCCAAAAAATCATGCACGATAGCCACTTTTATATTATTGAATTGTTCTTGACTTTTATCCATAGTTATGCTATAATAGTCGAAATTAGTACTTTGAGTTATTTTACCATTCCCAATCAATCAACAAGCCCATTATAGCATCTTTTTGATTAATTTGGGATGGTAAAAATGTGATTATCTTATCAAAATTAAATACCTCAAAAAAGGGGGCAATATGAGCAAAAAAAGACGACCTTTTTTCACCCCGTTTGGAAAAAAAGTAGTAGCGACAATATTTGTTGCTACGCTCGTCACATGTCTTGTTGGTACCTTGGCTATTTTTGTTAGGGTACACCAGCAGGCGTCATTATTTCAGAAAGACGGTTATTACATTGCCGTCGATAATGGCAACGTCAGGGACGGGTTGCCCATACTAAAGAAAGTACCCTTCCCAAAGAAATAAGACCCCCCGCACTCACCAGCAAAAAAACAATGAGTATCATCCATTGTTCTATGCTGGTGGGTGTTTTTAATTTTATCAAAAATCTTATTAAAAAAATTAGATAATTTCTTTAATCAAATTTTCATTACCAATTTCCGAAATAGCTAAAATCACATTAGCTAGCTTATCACTATCATGACGAATAAAAGATCGCATATCAGCGATTTTATCTTCTTTGCTTTTCTTAATAAGTGTTTCGCTTAAAATATTGGCTTTTACTATTTTATAATCTCTAGCAATAATTGCATCCTCATCTAATTTTACAATAGAGTTTTGACCCTCTCTTTTTTCATATTTTTCCCGTAAATTTTTAACGGGATTACTTGAAGAAAAAATTACAAAATCAATTCTATTTCCTCCCAAGTATTTATTTATTTCTTGAGAATATTTATCCACATCAAAACCATCCGTTTGGCCCTTTTTATTAGTTAAATTGCAATTATAAATTACCTTCGCTTTTGATTTTTTTATCGCTTCACCAATTCCATTTACTAATAAGTTAGGAACAATTGATCCATAATGATCTCCCGGACCGATTACTATCACATCTGCTTTCTTGATTGCTTCTATGACCTCTTCGTTAGCTCTAACAGTAGGCTTAAGATAAACTTTTTTAATTCCATATTTTCGCACATCTTTATTATGATCTAACTGCCTTTCTCCTACTACTGTTTTACTATTATTCAATTTTATATAGAGATTCATTTTATCTTCTGAAACAGGAATTACCCGACCCTTCACACCCAAAATATTTGTCGCCTCCTTTATTCCCAAAGAAAAACCGCCTTTAATTTTTTCTAAAGCCGAAAGTAAAAGATTGCCAAAATTGTGTCCTTTGAGACTTCCCCCTTCAAAACGATAATTCATCAGTTCTCGAAGAGTATCCGAAGAATTAGAAAGAGCCACTAGACATTGACGGATATCCCCAGGAGGAAGTACTCCCAATTCATCTCTAAGTCTTCCCGTTGAACCGCCATCATCCGCCATCGAAACAATAGCGGAAATATTAACGGGATATTTTTTTAGTCCAGAGAGCAAAGTAAAGCTCCCTGTCCCGCCTCCGATTGTAACTATATTTTTCATATCCCTACAAATTTAATTTTGAATTTCAAATTTTGAATTTTGAATCAATTTTTAATAACTTAATTTTTATACATTTTAATAATTTGAAATTTATTTGGCATTTGACATTGGGATTTTGACATTTTGCACATAATTCATTAACTCATTAATGCGTTAACTGAGCAATAATAAATTTATCCCACAACTATACTTATAAGCTTTCCTTTCACATAAATAACTTTCCTAATTTCCTTTCCCTCTGTATATACTTTTACTTTTTCGCTTTCTAGTGCTATTTTTTTAGCCTCTTCTTCACTGATTTCAGTATTAATTTTAATTCGGTCTCTAATTTTACCATTCACTTGCACCACCATCTCCACTTCTTCATCTTTAGTCATGGCTTCATCGAATTCTGGCCATTTCTGAAGAAAAATAGATTGTTTATATTTTTCAACATCAGATTTATCCGCCGTAGCCTCAGCGAAGGAGGACCAAATTTCTTCCGCCATATGAGGTGCAAAAGGAGCAAGAAGAATGAGAAATTTTTCCATCGCAAATTTAGGTAGCTTATCATGTTTACCAAATTCATTAATAAAAATCATCATCTGGCTGATAGCTGTATTAAAATTAAAGCTTTCGATATCTATGGTTACTTTTTTAATGGTTTTGTGTAGCATAACAGGTAACTCTCTTGGAATATCTTTGCAATCTCCACCACAATCAATTAATTCTTTTTCATTAAATATTTTCCAAACTTTATCTAGAAAGTTTTTCGGTCCGTTCACATTTTGCATGCTCCAAGCTTTCATTTCATCAATCGGTCCCATAAACATTTCATAAATCCTAAGAGCATCGGCGCCAAATCCCTCCACCACATCATCGGGGTTGACCACATTGCCCAAAGACTTACTCATTTTTCTGCCATCCTCGGCCATTATCATTCCTTGGTGACGCAATTTCAAAAACGGTTCATCAAAATTTATATAGCCATATTTAGCTAAAACTTTAGTAAAAAATCTCGCATATAAAAGATGAAGCACAGTGTGTTCTGCTCCGCCCATATAAAGATCGACTGGCAACCATTTTTCTAAATTTTCCCTACTAGCAAATTCTTCTTTATTTTGACTATCAGCAAAGCGCAAATAATACCAACTCGAGCAAACAAAAGTATCCATCGTGTCTGATTCTCGACGAGCTTTTTCTCCGCAAAGCGGACAAGTCACATCATGAAAAGATTTTGAAATAGCCAATGGTGATTCTCCTGTTGGCTTAAAATCCACATCAGTTGGAAGCATTACCGGTAAATCTTTTTCTAGCACTGCTACCTCTCCACATTTATCACAATAAATAATTGGAATAGGCGCGCCCCAATAACGTTGGCGACTCACCAACCAATCTCGCAAGCGGTAATTTACTTTCATTTCACCTTTCCCTTCTTTTTCTAGCCAAGCAGTCATTTTTTCCCGCGCTTCTTCTGATTTCAATCCAGAATATTCACCCGAATCAATCACAGTCCCATCTTCAACAAAAATTTCTATACCTTTTCGGATATTGTCCTTTTTTTTATTTGCGTAATCATCGAAATGTTTATATGAATCATTGACATTATCAATTTCATCACCGATAAGTAAGCCTGATTTTATAGGACTGGGAATAATAACACCTTTTTTTAATAAATTGTGATTATTTGCGAATTCAAAATCACGTTCATCATGCGCTGGAACCGCCATTACTGCCCCTGTGCCATAACTCCCAATTACGTAATCAGCGATATAAATCGGAACTTCTTCGTTATTAAAAGGATTAATGGCTTTCACACCCTTCACTTCCACTCCTGTCTTTTCTTTATTTTCCATTCTCTCCAAATCAGTTTTCTTTTTAGTAGCTTCAATATATTCATCAACCTCTTTCTGATTACTAATTACTGATTTCAAGTTACTAGTTACTGAACTTTCCGGTGCCAAAACCACATAAGTACAACCAAAAATCGTATCTACTCTTGTGGTAAAAACATTCAAGCTGGTAGCTGACTTTTCATTTGAAATTTTAATTTCAAATGAAACAATTGTTCCTTCACTTTTCCCAATCCAATTTTTCTGAGAAATTTTAGTTGAATTGGGCCAGTCAATTTTATCCAACCCATTTATAAGCCCACTAAATTCTTTTCCATTTTCTCCTTTAAAGTCTTCGATAAAATCCGTAATCTTAAAAAACCATTGCTCCAGATCTTTTTGAATAATTTCTCCGCCACATCTTTCACATTTTCCATCCACCACCTGTTCATTCGCCACTACGGTTTTGCAAGATTCACACCAGTTAGCTTTAGCTTTCTTTTTATAAGCCAAACCATTTTTATAAAGAAATAAGAAAAACCACTGTGTCCATTTATAATACTCAGGACTTGAAGTGTCAATCTCGCGAGACCAATCATAAGAAATTCCAATGCTCTTAATTTGGTTAATGAAATTTTTTATATTATCGTGAGTAGATTTATCTGGGTGCACTCCCTGCTTAATCGCAAAATTTTCTGCTGGAAGCCCAAAAGCATCCCAGCCAATTGGATGCAAAACATTAAAATCATTCATTCTTTTAAAGCGTGAGTAAATATCGGTGGCAGTATAATTTTCTACATGTCCCACATGTAGTCCCGCCCCCGAAGGATATGGAAACATATCCAAACAATAAAATTTTGGCTTATCAGAATTTTCCTGAGCTTGGGATAATTCCAAATTATCCTCCCAATACTTCTGCCATTTTTTCTCTATTTTTTTGTGATTATATTTTTTCATTGTTATATTGTTATTTTGCTAAAATGTTAACATACTAACATGATTTAACTTACCTTACTCTACCCTATTTCCGCCTTTTTTTCAACATTAAACGTAGAGACGCCCCGGTGGGGCGTCTCAATTTCTACATAAAAATATTTTCAACATTATTTCTGTCTTCCTCCCATCTTTGGGGATTAATCCTAATATATTCTCTAATTTTATTTAAAGATTCATCATTACGAATAATATGGTCATAAAAACGCGACTGCCAAGCAAAATTAGGATACCCAGACTTCCAAATCTTTTTTGTACAAATAGATTTAATTTGATTTATTATTAAACCTAATGAATTAGGTTTAGAGACGCCCCACCGGGGCGTCTCTACGTTTTTAATTTCAATAATTCCATGAATATGATTAGGCATTATTATCCATTCATCTAAAAATACATTAGGACGGATTATCGGTGTTTGCAACCATTCTTTTTTAACAATCTCCCCCATTTCATTTAATTGCATACTTCCATTTATAATTTCTCCAAAAAATTCTTTGCGATCTTTTGTGCAAATGGTAATAAAATACATTCCATTTTGAGAATAATCATATCCTTTTAATCTGACAGATTTAATTTTATATTTGTTTTTAAATTTATCTGACATACAAAAAAGACGCCCCATCGGGGCGTCTCTACAATTTATGAATTCATTTTCTTAAATAACTTCTTCCCTGCCCAATATAAAATCCATATTAATAAGGCAAATGGAATGAGAGATGGAATTCCTACTATGATAAATCTAATTATTCCATCGGCAAAGTCTTGAATATTAGACAAAAGTTCTTTAAATGACTGTTTCATTACTTGCCAAGGTCTCCAACCATCATTTACAGGAATGACTGTCACATCTTCGGTTAAATTAATAGTGATCGTAGACATATCTGTTTGACTATCCATAAACCTGATTCTTCCTTCTAATCTTTCAATTTCCCCCCTTACTCTAGCGACTTCTCGAGTAGCAGACAATACATCATCGATTTTTCCAGCTGTGCCAAGAATTTTTACAAAACTTTCCTCTTCAGCTTTTTTATTTTTTAGTTGAGCTTGCAGATCAGTATATTGCTCAGTTACATCTTGCCCTGTAGTAGATTCACTTATGACCTGAGTGGCTATTTTTTTGATATCTTTAACAGTTTCTTCAAATTTAGCTATGGGAACTTTAATAGTTACAAAACCGTTTTTCTGACCTTTGATTACTTCGTAAAAATTAGTGGAAAAAACTTCTCCTCCTTTTTCTTTGGCAATATCAGAAATTTTATCCGTTGCCCAATCGACACTTCCAACTCTTAAATTTAAATCACCATTTTTAATAATTTTTTTGTCACTAATTTGATCACTATTATCCAGTATAGGATTAGCCATGCTATCGGTGGCTTCGCTTCCTATCATCTTGCTCTCTGGTGCAACGCTCGCCGAATCCATACCCATTTGAACTGAATTCGTACTCACTCCAGGTGCCATCCCACTTACTCCGTATCCACTACCACGCATACTGCTTTTTTCTAAATTAGAAAAAGAAGATTTTCCTGTCTGCAAATTACTTCCCAAATTACTTCCCATAAACAAGGTAAAAAATCCATAAATTAAAATTAATCCAAGGATAATTCCCCCTACTTTTAATATTTTTTTTGTTTTTTCGTCTTGATAGAACATATTTTTTAATTTATTTTTTATTAAACTCATTATAGCATATTTTATCATTTGCAAATACTAAACAGAAAAGCCCTTTTGCAAGGATGCATCAGGCTTTTTAGTATCGCAAATATTCTTAATTTTAAAAAATCAATTTATAAGCCTTTTCTTTTCATATATCTTCTGGCTACTTTTAATTTAGCCAATTCTACTTCTAGGGAAGCAGCTACTCGAGCGTACTCCATGTCATCTGTTTGAATAACCTTATTTTTAATATCCTCAGCTCTTTTTTTGGCTTTTTCTACTTCCTCTATGTTTATTTCTTCTGCCCTTTGCGCCCCATCCGCTAATATCACTAATCTATTATCATGAAACTCGACGAAACCGCCCGCCACTGCCAAACTAACTTCTTCTGAGCCGTTTTCTTTTTTAGTAATTATTTCCCCTGGCTTAAGCGATGCGATATATGAACGATGATTAGGTAAAATTGTTACCTCTCCTGCCTGAGTAGGAAGAGTAACTTGAAAAATATCATTTTCATAAACGACTCTCTCCGGAGTAATAATTCTTAATTTTATTCGTAAACTCATAAAATAAATTTTTAAATTTTTAATTTTAAATTTCGAATGAATTTTTAATTTCTAAATTTTTAATTTTTGAAACATTATTTCATTCAATATTGATTTAAAATTCTAAATTTATAATTCAAAATTAAGAAATTATTAAAAATTTTTATTTTTTAATAATTTCATCTATGCTTCCTTTCATATAAAATTCTTGCTCATCCACATCGTCTAATTCACCCTTTAAAATCATTCCAAATCCTTTAACTGTATCTCCAATTTTAACATAGGCACCAGGAGTTCCCGTGAATTGTTCTGCTACGAAGAATGGCTGAGAAAGAAACTTTTGAATTTTTCTCGCCCTTGAAACTACCAATTTATCTTCATCAGAAAGTTCTTCCATTCCTAAAATTGAAATAATATCACGTAAATCCTTATATCTCTGTAAAACTCTTTGCACTTCCGTGGCTATTTTATAATGATCTTTCCCAACAATATTGGGATCCAAAATGGTAGAAGAGGAATCTAAGGGATCAACCGCTGGATAAATTCCAAGTTCACTAAGCCCTCGAGAAAGAACCACTGTCGAATCTAGATGACCAAAAGTTGTCGCAGGCGCAGGATCAGTAAGATCATCAGCAGGCACATAAACAGCTTGCACTGATGTAACTGAACCTTCTTTGGTGGAAGTAATTCTTTCTTGCAGTTGTCCCATTTCTTCAGCTAAAGTTGGTTGATAACCTACTGCTGATGGAATTCTTCCTAAAAGTGCTGACACTTCAGATCCAGCTTGAGTAAACCTAAAAATATTATCCACAAAAAGTAGCGTATCCCGTCCTTCCTTATCTCGAAAATATTCAGCCATTGTAAGTGCACTCAACGCCACTCTTTGACGAGCCCCTGGGGGTTCATTCATCTGACCAAACACTAAAGCCGTTTTATCAAGCACACCAGATTCTTTCATTTCATGATAAAGATCATTTCCTTCTCGAGTTCGTTCTCCTACTCCGGCAAAAATAGAGTAACCGCCATGTTCTTGTGCGATGTTTCTAATTAACTCTTGGATAATAACTGTTTTCCCCACTCCTGCTCCTCCAAACAATCCCACTTTTCCTCCTTTAATAAAAGGACAAATCAAATCGATAACTTTTATTCCAGTTTCTAGAATTTCTGCTTCTGTCGATTGTTCAGAAAATTTAGGAGCATCTCTGTGAATTGGCAAACGACTTTCTGTTACCACTTCTTCCTTACCATCAATGGCCTCCCCCAATAGGTTAAACATTCTGCCCAAAGTTTGAGCACCCACCGGTACACTGATTGGTGCCCCTGTATCTGTAACTTCCATTTTCCTTCTTAATCCGTCAGTGGAACCCATGGCAATGGCTCGCACTCTGCCGCTTCCTAAGTGTTGTTGCACTTCTAAAACAATCCGCTTATTATCACCAGTATTTATTTCCAAAGCAGTATAGATAGCTGGTAAATTTTCTTCAAACTGCACATCCACAACTGGTCCGATTACTTGTGATATTTTTCCTACATTTTTCATAAGATTATTTTACAATTTTAAATTTAGAATTTAGAATTTTAAATCAATTTTTAATTACAAAATGCTTTAATTTTTAGAATTTAATTATTCAGATTTCATTTCACTTTATGGACTTTACGAACTTCACAAACCATCTGTCGCATGTCATTTCGACCGAATAAATTTCTGTACTCGGAAATTTAGAAGTGGAGAAATCTCTAATGAAAATATTTTTGAGATCCCTGCCTGCCGGCAGGCAGGTCTCGACTCCACTGTCGTTACGCTCGAGATGACACTCGCTGGCTTTCTGCATCATAGCCGAGATTGCCACGACGGGTTACCGCCTCGAAATGACAGCTCGTTCGTATGCCATATTCTCAAATTCCCATATTCCTAAATCGTAAATCATACATCTTAAATCTTACTCTAAAGCTGCTCGCCCTGCACTTATCTCCGCAATTTCCTGTGTAATCTTCATCTGTCTAATCTTATTATACGCCAAATTTAAACTTTCACTCATATCTTTCGCGGCATCAGTTGCACTACGCATTGCCATCATTCGAGCTGATTCTTTGGAAGCATTAGATTCTAACACGGCATGATATAATTGCATTTCAATTAATCTGGGAAAAATATGAGTTAAAACTTCATCAGGAGTAGGCTCTATCTTATATTCCGATTTTGGCTTTTCCAATCCATATTCCTTAGCCAAATTATCCATTTCAGCAATTTGTTTCTCTAAATCTATTTTAGAAATTGGCAATAATTGTCTAATCTTGGGTTGTTGAGTAATAACAGAAACATAATCCGTATAAGCCATTACCACCTTATCATACTTTTTATTTAAATATTCATCTATTACAATTTTAGAAAGAGGCCTGACTTGATCTATTTCTGGCAAATAAGTTAAATTAGGGAAAGCAGCAATAATTTCTCTGCCTAATTTTCGCACCAAACCTTCTCCTTTTTTACCAACCGTAATAAAATCAATTTTTAAATCTTCATTTTTAATTTTTGATTCTATTTTTTTACCACCGATTCTATTAATTTTAAGACTAGCAGGATTATTAATTTCCTCTTTCACTTTTTTTATTATCTGAGAATTAAATGATCCACAAAGTCCTTTGTTAGAAGTAATCACTATCATCAAAACATTTTTAACCTCGCGAACCTCTAAAAGTCCATGTCCATAATCCTCAAAAGATCTGGCTAAATTAGTCAAAACACTCCAAGCGCTATGAGCATATTCGCGAATTTTTAGAACACTTTCCGTTGATTTGCGCATTTTAGCAGCCGAAACCATCTCCATGGCACGAGTTATTTTTCCAGTATTATTAATTGATTTGATTCGACTACGAATCTCTTTTGAATTAGACATTTTTTTGGAATTATGAATTGTGAAGTATGAATTATGAACTGAATATTGACGGTATTGTCATTTCCGTGAAAACGGGAATCTCAGCCTTAAGTTGAGAGATCCCCGCATTCGCGAGGATGACAGACCCAAAAAATCTGGTTATTTTAAGCTACCCTTGAAATCCTTCCTTAAACTCCTTAATCGCTTTTTCTAAATCGCCCACGATTTCTTCCGACAATTCTTTTTGAATAGCAATTTTTTCCAACACTTCTTTTTTGGATGATTTCATAAATTTATGAAATCCCTCCTCCCACTCGGAAATTTTTTCTACCGCTACGTCATCAATAAATCCATTAATCAAAGCATAAATTATCGACACTTGATTTTCTACCAGCATTGGAGCATATTGATCTTGTTTTAAAATTTCTATCGTTCTTTTTCCTCTTTCTATCTGGGCTCTAGTTTTTTCATCTAAATCTGATCCAAATTGAGCAAAAGCTTCCAACTCTCTAAATTGAGCTAGATCTAAACGAAGTTTGCCAGCCACTTTTTTCATAGCTTTAATTTGAGCCGATGATCCTACTCGAGAAACACTAAGTCCCACATTTAAAGCTGGACGAAGTCCTTTATAAAATAAATCGGCCTCTAGATAAATCTGTCCGTCTGTAATAGAAATAACGTTAGTCGGAATATAAGCGCTTACATCTCCTGCTTGAGTTTCAATTATTGGCAAAGCTGTAATTGATCCACCTCCAAATTTTTCATCTAACTTAGCGCTTCTCTCCAATAATCTTGAATGTAGATAAAAAATATCTCCGGGATAAGCTTCTCGCCCAGGTGGTCTTTTTAAAATAAGTGAAATCTGCCGATAGGCCCAAGCATGTTTGCTAAGATCATCATATACCACTAAAACATCTTTACCTTGATCCATAAAATATTCTCCGATAGCCGCTCCAGAATAAGGAGAAATAAAAGAAAAAGCAGCTGAATCAGAAGCTCCTGCGACAATAACAATAGTATGATTCATAGCTCCATTTTTTTCCAATTCAGCTACAATTCTTGAAATTTTAGATTCTTTTTGCCCGATAGCCACATAGATACAAATCATATCTTGACCTTTTTGGTTGATAATGGTGTCGATTGCAATGGCTGTTTTACCAGTTTGTCTGTCTCCAATAATCAACTCCCGCTGTCCACGTCCTACTGGTATCATAGCATCGATGGCTTTAATCCCAGTTTGCACTGGTTGATGCACTGACTTTCTTTCAATTACTCCAGGAGCCACCTTTTCAATCGGATAAAATTTATCTGATTTTATTTCTCCTTTTCCATCGATAGCATTTCCTAGAGGATCAATTACTCTTCCAATCATTTTTTCTGTTACCGGAATAGATAAAATTTTTCCAGTCGATTTAACTTCATCTCCTTCTTTAATTCCTTTATAATCGCCCAACACCATTGCTCCGACCTGATCCTCCTCCAAGTTTAAAGCCACAGCAATTGTACCATCTTGAAATTCAAGCATCTCAGAAGCCATGGCCTCTGAAAGCCCACTAATACGAGCTACACCATCTCCAATTTCCAAAACCTTGCCAACTTTTTCGGTTTTGGCTTGAGCCTCAAAATTCTCAATTTGTTTTTTTAATTGCTCTACTATGTGATTTTTATTCATATTATATTGATATATAGTTAAATTTTAAATTTAGAAAACTTATTGTGCCAAAAATATTTTTAAATTATTTACTTTTTTAATAATACTTTCATCCAAAACATCCTCGCCCACTCTCAAAATAATTCCTCCTTTAATGCTAGCATCTATTTTATTAGTCAGTACTACATGCTTGGCAACATATTTATTTATTAAATATTTTTCTATCTTATCTAAGTAATCCTTATCTAAATTATTAGTGCTAGTGACTTCAGCGACAATAATACCATTATTTTTATTATAAATCTCTTCAAATTTATCCACTATTTTAGAGGCTAACTTAATATTATTATTTTTAGCCAATTCTTTAACAAATTTTTCCACCACAATATTAACCTCGCCCTCACTCTTTTCTAGAGTCAGTTCATATAAAGCCTGCGCATATTGCTTGGTAGATATTTTCATATTTTAAAATTAAAAACTTTTATATATGTCATTTCGAATGGATAAATTTATGCCTGTCATGTTGAATAACATGGTACTCAATAATTTAGTAGTGGAGAAATCTCCTACAGTTAATTATAGTGAGACATTTCGTTAGATTTACTAGATTCGTATATTCGTAGTTTCGTATAATTCGTACTTCGTAGAAAAATCCTATTTTATCATCTCTTCAATTATCTTCTTATCACTTTCGCTGTTAGCTTTTTCTCCTACTATCTTTTCAGTAGCCATCATCACTAGTCCCGCCACTTCTCGTTTTACTTCTTCTAAAATTTTATTCTTTTCTTCTTCAATATTATGCTGAGCTTTTTTTAGCATTAAATCAGCTTGCTCCTTAGCCTCAATTATTATCCCTTCTTTGTTTTTAGTTGCTTGGTCCTCAGCTTTTTTAATAATCTCCTGAGCCTCTTTTTTGGCCTGAGTTAAGACTTTTTTTTCCTTCTCTTCAATTTCTGCTAATTTCTTGGTCGAAGTTTCCGCATCCTTCATTCCTTTCTCTATTTTTTTGCTTCTATCATCCAACATTTTCAAAACTGGTCCATAGGCAAACTTTTTTAGAACATAGAAGAGAATAAAAAAGTTAACTATTTGAGCCAAAACCAATTTTCCATTTATTCCTAAATTTTCTAATAATTCCATATGGTTAGTCGCTTAGTTATATTAGTTATTAGCTTTTTAGCTCTTAAACATTCTCCTCCATAACTAACATTAAGCTATAGTATTTTTTTAATTTATTAGTTGACCGTTTTCGGCTCACAAAGCTGTGAACCGTGGACTGTAAACCAATAACTAACCTAAACGAATTTAATAATCAAAGCCACCACTAACGCATAGATTGCGATAGCCTCTGTAAAAGCAATGGCCAAAATCATGGTTGTTTGAATTTTTGGGGCAGCTTCTGGATTTCTTCCAATTGCTTCAAGGGCTTTAGCGGCCAAGATACCGATACCAATACCAGGACCTACTGCACCAAATCCCATTGCAATTGCGGCTGCGATCGATTTAGCTGATTCCACATTGTTAAGAGCTCCCTCAACAATGGCTTTTGTTTCTTCAACTGCCATAAAATTAGTTCTTAGTTATTAGTTGTTAGCTGATAGTTTTTAAAAACTTTTACCGCAACTATTAACTTTTATTATTTTATTATTTATAAATTATTATTTGATATATCATTAAATTTTTTAAAATTTAATGATATAGCCATTTAACAATTTTCTAATGCGCCTCAGCTGACATCTTAAAAAATACTAGCGTCAACATAGCAAATACCAATGCCTGAATAAATCCGACAAATATTTCTAAAAACAAAAATGGCAATGGCGCTACATAGGGAACTAACATCAACATCACAGTAAGTAATACCTCTCCGGCAAAAACATTTCCAAACAAACGAAACGAAAAAGAAACCACTTTGGCAAACTCTGAAATTATCTCCAGTACCCCCACAAATGTTCCAATGAAATAAGGTTTTTTAAATGGACTAACTAAAAATTTACCCACATAATGCTTTCTTCCAATTATAGTTATCCCCATAATTTGAGCAGTGATTACCGAAATCAGAGCTAATGATAAAGTCATATTTAGATCGGCGCTTCCACTTCTAATAAAAGGAACTAAAACTTCTTCTCCGTGATGAACCTGATTAATTCCCAAAGTCCCCCCAGGAATAAGCGCCGGAATTAAGCCGATCCAATTGGACATTATCACAAAAATAAAAATTGTGGCTACAAATGGGAAAAATTTCTTACTCTGTCCTCGATTACCTGTTACACTATCAGCTAAATTTAAAAGGGCCTCTAAAATTGTTTCCACAATATTTTGAAAGCCCTTGGGTTTTTTGGAAAGATTTTTTTGTAAATATAGTGAAGCCAAGATAATAACTATGCTGACAATAGCGGTTGTCAAAACAGAGTTTGTAATAGGAAAACCAAAGATGGTTGTTATTAATTCTGGCACTAAAGAAATTTCCATAAAAATACACTCTATTTATTATCAATAATGGCTGATGTCTTTTTGTAAATCCAGTAAGTTGAAACAATGATAGAAATAATAATTCCAGAAAGTAAAAACCAAGGAGACGAATCTAATTTTTTATCTAGCATTCTTCCTCCTAATGCCAAAAGGACAATCGGAATTGCCACAATGTACCCCAGTTCAAATGCCAAAGAAAAAACAGACAATTTATCCGTTTTACCATTTTTCATCTCTTTATTATTCCTTTTTAAATCTTCTTTAAACATAGTCTATTATAGTTTCAAATGACAAAAAAGTCAAATTTCGGGGCTCTCTACCTGCCCGCCAATGCCAATTGTTATATTATTTAGCACATTATTATTTCATATATTTTTTTATGAAATATAATTAAATATTAAAAGGCGTGGCAGGCGGGCGAATTACGAATTTTACGAATATACGAACCGTCTCCTCTCCCTCTTGTAATCAAGGGGAAGATGCCAGCAGGCAGAGGGGGATTATTCTTTTAACTTTATCCGATCAAGCACATCATATACAGTCCCACACTTTACGGATAAAATTTAATAAATCAACTTGAAAAGAGCGTTAAGAAACTTTGTTACGTAGCGAAGCGGAGGCTGAAGTTTTAGCGAATGAGAGTTAGATTTATTTATTTTAGGAGTACGTGTGGCAGTTTTTTTGTAATCTTTTTTTGCTGTCAAAAAAAGTTAGTTAAAAGAAAACTGTTAATTGAAAAACTCCCCTAAGGGAGTTTTTCAATTTCAACATCTAAAACATTCCCGGCATTCCCCCGCCCATTGGTGGCATTTGTTGAGCTCCTTTTGGTTCAGGCAGATCAGTAATTACTGCTTCGGTAGTAAGGAGCATCGCTGAAACAGAAACGGCATTTTCCAGAGCTGTTCGAGTAACTTTTAGCGGATCAATAATTCCAGACTTTATCATATCCTCTTCAAATTTATCTGTTTTAGCATTATAGCCAAAATTAACTTTATTACTATTAACTATTTCATTCAGAACAACGGCCGATTCTCTCTTCCCAGCATTAGTTACAATCTGTCTAAGTGGCTCATTTAAAGCTTTAAGCAAAGTGTTATAACCAGCCTGATATTCATAATCACCACCAATTTTCTTGGCAGCAAGTGTTGCTACCGCCTTAACTAAGGCTGTCCCTCCTCCTGCCACAATTCCCTCAGCCACAGCCGCTCGCGTGGCAGCTAGAGCATCATCCATTTTGTGCTTTAAATAAGTTTGTTCAGTTTCCGTTACTGCCCCCACTTTGATTACAGCTACTCCACCGGCCAGCTTTGCCATTCTTTTACTTAACTTAGTTTTATCAAAGGCACTTTCTGATTTTTCAATTAATTTTTTAATTTGAGCAATCCTTTCATCAATTTTACTTTTCTTGCCCTTACCACCAATAATTGTAGTATCATCCTTAGAAGAAATAACTTTTTGTGCCTCGCCTAGATCGTTTAATTCTATCGTTTCAAGTTTCATTCCTTTTTCTTCACTGATTACTTGAGCTCCAGTTAAAACTGCGATATCTTCTAGCATATCTTTTTTAGATTCTCCAAACTCAGGAGCTTTAATAGCTATTACATTTAATACCCCTCTTAACTTATTAACTACTAAAGTAGCCAAAGCTTCTCCGCTCAAATCTTCTGCAATAATTACCAACTCTTTCGTTCCTGATTTGGTAAGTTTTTCTAAGATAGGAAGAATTTCACTAATTGATGATATTTTTTTATCCGTTACTAAAACTGGGACATCTTTAATTTCAGCCGTTTGATTTTCGGCGTTAGTAATCATATACGCCGAAATAAATCCTTTACTAAAGTTCATTCCTCTTACGATTTCTTTAGAAATTCCAAAAGTTTGAGATTCTTCTACGGTTATTACTCCGTCTTTTCCAACCTCCTCCATTACTCCTGCAATCATTTTTCCCATTTCTTCACTTTCAGCTGAAATTGTCGCTACTTGAGCAATTTCTTCTCGAGAAGTAAGTTTTTTAGAATTCTTTTTCAAAATATCAATTACATCCTTTTTCGCATCTTCCATACCCTTTCTGATACCTACTGGATTAATTCCTGTTTCAATATATTTCAAACCTTCATTAATTAAGGCTTGAGCAATAACAGTTGCTGTAGTAGTCCCATCTCCTGCTGCATCATTAGTTTTATCAGCTACTTCCTTAATTAGAGAAGCTCCCACATTCTCAAATTTATCCTCCAATTCAATTTCTCTAGCAATACTCACTCCATCATTAGTAATAGTTGGCGTTCCAAAACCTTTGTCCAAAATAACATTACGTCCTTTTGGCCCTAAAGTTCCTTTAACTACGTTAGCTACTTGATCAATTCCTGATTTAATTTTTTTTCTTGCATCTGCATCGTATTTTATTTGTTTACTCATTTTGTCTACGAGGTACGAGTAGCCACAAAATGAAGCATCCCGCACCAATTCTTTAAATAATTACAAATTATCTCCGCACTAAGCCGTTAGGCACTTCCGATAATAAATACCTACGATATGCTGAAAATATTATTCGGAATTGGTTGCGGGATAACCACTTTAATTTATAAAACAATTTAACAACTAACTTTAAAAACAATTCTTAATTTATCCAACAAAAATACAACCTACTAACTACAAGCTACCACCTACTATCTAAGTTAGCACTCTCCTCTCCTAACTGCTAATTCATTCTAATAAATTCCCACCCATTCGTCAAGATTTCTTTGCAGAAACTCCGGTTTATCGCATTTTAATATTTATTTTTAGACATGATAAATCATGTCTCTACATTTAGATAATTTATAAATTCATTTGTCATTTGAAATTTGAAATTTGAAATTTCTTTATCATCCACCGATTTTGAATTCCATCACATCTCCATCTTCCACAATATAATCCTTGCCTACTTGCTTCACTTTGCCTGCTTCCTTAGCTTTGCTCATTGAGCCATAATTAAGAAGTTCATCCCAAGCGATTACGTCTGCGCAAATAAACTTATCTTTAAAATCATTGTGGATAGCTGTTCCTGCTTCTGGAGCAGTTGAGCCTTTTTTAATCGTCCAAGCTCGAGTTTCCTTTACGCCGGTCGTCAAAAAAGTGATGAGACCTAAAAGTTCATAAGAATTTCTGATTAATTCAGTCAAACCAGTTTTTAATTCTAACTCTTTTATCTCTTGGGCGGTCATTTGCTCTAATTCTTCTTCAATTTTAATATCAATTTTTACGTGTTTTTTATTTTCTAATTCTGGTGCTAAAATCTCATCCAAATCAGAAACATTGTAAACATACAAAAATGGTTTAATGGTGAGTAGGGATAATTCCTTGACTGCAATTTTTGTCATTTCATCTTTCATGTCCAATTCAATTTCATTGGCAAGTTTCCCTGATTCTAAAGCAACTTTTATTTTTTCATTTACGACCAACTTGGCAATTGATTCTTTATCTCCCCTTTTAGCATCTCGGCTCAATCTCTCAATTCTTTTATTTACGGTTTCAAAATCCGCCAAAGCTAATTCTGTTTCAATTACACCAATATCTTCAAGAGGATTAATTTCATTATGCACATGGATGATGGTATCATTTTTAAAAACCCGCACCACTTGTAAAATCGCATCCACTTCTCTGATGTTAGCTAAAAATTTATTTCCCAGTCCCTCTCCCTCTGACGCACCTTTAACCAGTCCGGCAATATCGACAAATTCTACTACAGCTGGGACTATCTTTTGAGTCTTGGACATTTGGGATAATTTATCCAATCTTTCATCCGGCACTTCCACCACTCCCACATTGGGTTCAATGGTACAAAAGGGGTAATTGTTAATATCCACTGCCTTTTTAGTCAGTGCTTTAAACAAAGTTGATTTTCCTACATTGGGTAATCCCACAATTCCGATTTTCATAGAGTTCATTTTAACATGTTAACATATTAGCACTTTAACATTTTATATTAGTATTTTAACAATAAAAAAATAAATTTCATATACGATATATTGACTTTTTATCTGAATAAATGTAACAATGTCTTTAAGATTCTGATTGTTTTATTATTAAGAAAAAAATTTCTTTAAAACTCAAACAGTAAGGAGAGCTTATCATGAAGAAAAATTATCTGCTTGGGACAATTTTGCTTGGATGTCTTTGTCTTGCTTCTATTGCCAACGCTACTGTTGGAGAACCTGACATTGATCAGGTGAAAATCTTTCAAAGCTGCGAAGGTAACTCTGGAGCGGAAGTTGAAAAGCAAGTCAATGAATTTCTGAAAGAAAAAAGAATTCATCCAAGCCACATTGTGGACATAAAACTTTCGATATCATCCGCCGCCACATCCAGAATGTCATCTACCTGCACAACAGCTATGATTATCTACCACAAGCAATAATCATTTCGTATTTTCTCCTCTTCGCAAATGTTTGCGGGGAGGAGATTATTTTTAAATCCCAAAAACTTCTCTCGTATTTTTTTCTACAATTTTAATTACCTCTTCCACTTCCATATCTTTCACCTTCGCAATTTTTTCCACCACGTATTTCACATTCATCGGTTCATTTCGTTCACTTTTATCCAAGGGACTGGGCGTGAGATAAGGACAATCAGTCTCAACTAGGATATCTTCTATCGGCGTATCTGTCAAAACTTTATCATAACTTTCTGAATAAGTAATAATTCCATTGAAGCTCAACTTAAATCCCAACTCTCGAAATTCCCTTGCTGTCTTATAGCTTCCAATAAAACTATGCACTATCCCACTTTTGGTGACAGGGTGTTCTTTCAATATCTCCAACAAATCTGCATACGCATCCGTTCGGGCGTAATCAAATTCCTCTTTTGATTTTACGCCCCAACAATGAATCACTATCGGCTTATCAATTTCATTGGCTAGTTTTATAAACTCGATAAAAATTTCTTTTTGCTTTTTTATAATTTTTTCTTTTTCTAAATCTGTCGCATTATCTTCAAAATGATGATAATCCAATCCCACCTCTCCAATCGCTACTACCTTCTTGTCTTGAGTCAAAGTTAAATATTTTTGATAATCAAATTTTTCTCGATATTTAATATTTTCATTATCAGTTTCATCTGGCAGATTATTATCGTGCAATTTAACATGAATTGGGTGCAATCCCACTATCGCATACACCCCCTCATCATATCGATTAGCATATTCCACCGCCCGTGTACTAGTGCGAATCTCAGCACCAACATTAACCACCCAGACATTATTATCCAGACATTTCTTGATTACTTCATCACCGTCATTCTTGAAGGCGTTGAAATTTACATGAGCGTGGGAATCGATAATTATATTGTTAAATTGTTTCATTGTTAAATTGTTAAAAAAATTTGCTACTGACTTACGTGATCAAATCAAACAAACGAGTGTGTCATTTCGACCGGATAAATTTATGCGTGCCCCGTTGAATAACTGGGGTACTCAAAAATTTAGAAGTGGAGAAATCTTAAATATTATTTAATACGTTCAAATAAAATAATACTCTCCTTATTAATCAGAGCATCTTTAATTTTTTTAGAAGTTTCTGGCATAAAAGGAGTAATCGCATCTGAAATATGATTCAATGAAATAAATAAGTTCGTCATTATTTGTTTAAACTTATCCTCGTCTGTCTTTGCTAATTTCCAGGGCTCATTATCTTCGATATGTTTATTGGCTCTCCTAACATTGTCCATAATATTTCCGAGAACAACATCTAGCTTCATTTCTTTTACTAATTTCGATATATCATCATCTGTAATTAAAGTTGCTTCAAAATCTTCATAGTTAACATCGTTCGGAAATTGAAAATCATTTGCTGAAGCAAGCTTAACCACTCGTGAAACAAGATTACCTAACCCATTGGCTAAATCATTATTATATTTTTCTGTCATTCTCTCCATAGTCAAATCCAGGTCATCGCCAAATCTCCCTCCGCTCATCAAAAGATAACGTGTGCCGTCTGTTCCAAATTTTTCTAGCATCTCATCAATACCTATCACATTACCCAATGTTTTACTCATTTTCTTACCACCCGAGAGAATATGCCCATGAACAAAAAAACTTTTAGGAAGCTCCATTTCGAGATTGAGAAGTAAAGCAGGCCAAATAGTAGCATGTACTCGTAGGATATCTTTAGCCATCATCTCTACCTCAGCTGGCCACATCGCTGGAATATTTTTATTATCTCCGTCCCACCCTAAACCGGTTAGATAATTGAGGAAAGCATCGATCCAAACATAAGTAGTATGCTCGCTATCAAAAGGAAGATTTATTCCCCACTTTAAATTTTTTCGTGAAATGGAAATATCTTCTAGCTTTTGATTTTCTAAAAATGAAAGAATTTCTTTTTTGTAACGCTCCGATTGAATTTTAAATTCATCACTTTTAATTTTTTCAATTAAAGTCTCTTGCCATTTAGTCATCTTCATTAAATAGCATTCTTCCTCCATTTCTTCTGGAACGGCATCATGATCAGGGCATTTCCCGTCCACCAATTCATTTTCACTTTTAAATTGTTCACAACCCACACAATATAGTCCCTTGTACGTTCCTTTGTAAATTGCTCCATTGTCATAAAGAGTTTGTAAAACTTTTTGCACGGCCTGCTTGTGACTTTCGGAAGTCGTCCGAATAAAGTTATCGTTACTGATGCTTAATCTTTTCCATAAATCTTGAAAAACCAATACCAAATCATCCACAAATTTTTGTGGTTCAATTCCCGCTTCTTTAGCCTTTTTTTCTATTTTAGCCCCATGCTCATCCGTTCCAGTTAAGAAGAAAGTTTCTTTATTTTGTAGTCTATTCCACCTCGCCAAAACATCACAAGCTACAGTGGTATAAGCATGACCAATATGAGGTTTGGCATTGGTATAATAAATTGGGGTAGTAATATAAAATTTATCTTTCATAATCTTTTATTATTTATCTATTAAAAATTCAAAATTATCTGCATATATATTTAATAGTATACGTAAATCCCCGACTTATCAACTTTTTTTAGAAAATAAAAAATCCTACATCAGGAAGGATTTTTTAAACTTGTCGGAGCATTGGGACTCGAACCCAAACTACACGGTCCCAAACCGCGCGTGCTAGCCATTAACACCATGCTCCGTAATATTTTTTAACTATAATTCATATTATACTGTTGGCTTCATTTAGTCAATGTACATTATAAAAATCGTGAAAATAACTAGCAAATAGACCCCATTCAACGCTTTTTTCGGTCCTCGCTATTGACATTTAATCAATTTTATGATATATTCGCACAGTACTGAATAGTATTAAATAAGCACCTTTCATCCACGTTTCTATTTCAAAGGAGATAATTATGACTAATCGCACTTGGTTTTTACTGCTGACAGTTACTTTAATTTCATGTTTGACCCTGTACGCTTATTTTCCAATCACTCCCTTAAGTGAACAGGAAAAAGCAGAAATTACGGCAGAAGCCGAAAGAGAGATGACTTATTTCATGGAGGGAAATAACATTGTAATTCAAACCAATCTATGGAAATTCCCCCGGAAAAATCCGTTTTTCTTTATAAGGGTATCCGGAACGATGGATCAGCACGGAAATATCATCGAAAAAGGAATCTATCCCATGATATCCTACACGATTAATAAGCAAAACAATCCTGAAAATTTAAATATCTATCGAGAAATTTCTCAGGAGGACAATATTGAGCACAATCCATGGATAAAACCCAAAACCGACAGTGAGATGTCTCTTTTTCAAATTCGGAAATGACGTAGCAGAAGAAGTTAAATTTCTGACCGTCAATCCAAAGGAATAGTTTTTCTGACTGCCACAACTTCTAACAGGGTCTGCGGCAGTTTTTAATTTATTTAAATTTAAAGTTACTTTATTTTTCTAATTTCTTCTACAATTTCTGGAAAAGTTTCTTGGAGAAAGTGACCACGCTCTTCAAAGATATGCACTTGAGCATTGGGCAATTCTTTTTTATATTCCTCCGACTCACTAAATGGCACCACAAAATCGTCTTTGCTAAGAAATAAATGAATCTCATTACATTGACCCAAAACATTTTTTAAAGATTTTTCCAACCTAAAATTTCCGACTTCTGGTGTATTATTGTGTACTGGAGCAACCAGCATCAAAGCTGATATTTTTTTGGGATAATTATTTTCTGATAAATATTTGGCCAAAAAAATTCCTCCCTGAGAATGTCCAATTAAAATTACTCCATCATTAATAAAAGGCAGCATTTTTTCAAACCAAATCTTCCATTCTTCATAATTAGCATTTTGTTTACAAGGCATCTGGGGCATAAAAAATTGATAATCATTATTCAGTTCATTTATCATATCATCTATCCATCTTTTTCTAGGCGAGAACCAATCTATCGAAAACTCTGTTTCTTTCAAATATTTAATATAATCTTCATAAGAATCAAAAGAATCTCCTCCATGAATATAAATTATTTGTTTTTTCATAAAATTATTTTTAAAAAATCAAAAAATACTTTATTTATTATTTTTTATCATTATACTCATAACATTTTCAATTTCTTTTTTCTTCTGCTCCAAAGGCGGATATATTAAACTATAAATATAATCCTCACTTCCATCGCCGTCTATATCACAAGAAAACGGACCAAAATCCCCACTTACAGTAATTGGTAATTTACAAATTGAATATGGAGTAACTGGGATAAAAATATCCAAAACTGTACATCTATTACCATCTCCAGATATTCCAAAACTTGTATAACCAAAAGCTTTACCAATAATTTCAATCCGACCATTTAAGTTTTCTTGCAAACTAATTCCATAACCACGAGAACCTAAATTTATTGAATTAAAACCCTCAGCTCTTTCTTCAATAAATCCAGACTCTTCAAACCCAGGCATCTGTCCTGTATGATTATTTTTTTCATCATAAGCATGGATTTCTGCCGACTGGTCATCAATTGAGAAATAAACTCCTGGAGAAGATTGCAAATTTCCCTCTCCTTTATGTTTATCATTTTGAAGACCATCATCCTTAAGCTCACATTTTTCTTTATTGGAAATCTCTGGATATTTCTTTGTTGTATCAAAAAATGGTTCTTGCTTGAGACTATTTAACGCATTGTCAAATTCTTCTTTTTTCCCATCAGTAGAGTTAAACTTATTTTTAGGTAAAACATTAGCCGTTATAGATGAATCATCGAACTTAAAAGTTTTTATTATTTCTTCAGAAACGGCGTCTACATATTCTAGATATTTTTTACCCATTTCTCCACTTCTAGTAAAATTTGTATCTGAAGCAGGAGCTAGATAGCTAAAATGGTAGACATAATTATCTTTTTTTATAAAAAATTCTTTTCTAAAATAATGTGGACTACTTTGATGGTCTGGTCCTTGAATTGAAGATAACACATAATAAGATTTTAGATCTAAAAACTTTTCCTCTTTTATTTCCTCGCTCAACACTTTTTCATCATCTCTATCTTTTTTTAAATCTACTAGATATTTCTGTATCCAATCTCTAATATCTACATCCGATTTTATTTCAAGGGCAGTCAGAGTAAGACCCCAGAAATCGAGATTGTGGATATCAGAACTAAGCTTCTTTGATATTTCCTCACTTGTTTCGATTACTCTATAGTCAATAATAAAAGTGGATCTGAATACTTCATCTTCATCAAAAATTACTTTTATATTTTCATGCGGATATTTTATCGAAAAACCTAATTCACTTGTAACGATACCCAACTCGCCCTCTGAAACTTTGCTTAAGTCATTTTCTTCTTTCAATGGATTATTTTCTTCTTCCAAATGATTTACGGGCTTAACTATATCTTCAGACTTTACCACTAATTCTTTTTTATCATTAAATTTTACTTTAAATAAATAACCGACTACCAAAAATGATATTCCTACCAATAAAATACTTATTCTAAAAAGTATATACTTCATCGATGAAGATTTTCTTATTTCTATATCCAAATCTTTCATATTTTTTTCTAAATAAGCGGTGGCAATTTGTACTACTTATTTGGACTAATTTTATTATTTATTTTTATTTTATTTATTTAATCGTTCTTATGATTTCTGGAAAGGTTTTTTGGTTAAAATGTCCTTTATTATTTTCCACAATAACTTTGGCTCCCAATTTTTCTTGGAAAATTTCCTTGTCACTCAACGGTACAAACGGATCATTGTCTGAAATAAAAACCGTGATATTATCAGTTGCATTTTTTACTTTTTCCAAATCAATAAGAGATTTCAACCAAGGCTCTGCAATCGACTCACTTTCTTCATCTTCGAGATTAATAAGATTAAACCAAGGTGCTACAAAAATAATTCCTCCAATCTCCTGAGGATAAATAGTTTCCAAATAACGCATAATCGTTTGACAACCAATTGAATGTCCGATAAAAAAAGTATTCTCATCGACTTTACCCACAAGCTTAGCTAGAAATGAAACCCATTCTTCTATTTTTGGCTCCTCTGTATTTGGCATCTCGGGCACGATAACTTCAAAACCTTTTTTCTCCAATTCCTCTTTAATCCAAGGCAACCAATCTTTACTTGGTGCTCCATCCCAACGGTGAATTATAAATATTTTCTTTTGCATAACATAAAATTTACCAATTAATAAAACCAAATGTATCAACTTACCACGGCCGTGTTAAGTTGACACATTTTAATTTTCAAAAAAATTTATTTTTTCCAGAAACAAATTAATTGAAGGCAGAAAATCATAATTTTTAAACTCATTTTTGCCTACCCACTTCAAATCATTAATCTTATAATCTCCTATTTTAAGCTCTCCACCTATCAATTTACATTTATAACATAAAACAATAGCGTGAACTTTGTAATCATCATGTTCCCAAACTTTTGAATAGCACATCGGTAACATTTCCCCTACTCCTACATTTAATCCAGATTCTTCCATAACTTCTCGCTTTAAAGTTTCTTGCGGAGTTTCTCCAAAATCAATAGTTCCACCCACAAAATCCCATTTCATATCAGCCTCTTTTATTTTAGGCTCATATCTTTGACTGATTAAAAACTTCTGTTCGTCATTTTCAATTAAACCAATCACCACTGCTTTAGTCTTCATAAATAATGTCTTAATTTTATTATTTTTATCTTACTATTCTTTTCATTCTTTCGCCAGTTATTTAATTTATTTCTAATTTACAGCAATTTTCAATCTTGCTCACGAATCTACAGCCGTGGATTGGTGAGCATGATTTATGAAAAAATAAAAAACGCTAGGAAACACAATGTGCCACTAGCGTTTCCGAGACTGGGCGAAATGTTGATTGCGCCTTATGCCTCTAGAGAGCTTCACTTTTCATTTTGCCACTGGAGGGGCATGCCTTATGCCGAAATGCGATTGCTCGCAAATATGGGGTATCTAATCCCACAACACAACAGTGCTCACAAAGCTCCCATCTCTGAAATTATAACAAAAAAAATCCTACTCGGAAGAATTCTCTTCCTCCAAGCTGTCATTAAGAATGGCGCAACTTGTTCTGATATTACTCAGCCACTCGCAAACATCCGTAGCTGAGTAGTATTTATCGTCACCACGCAAAACATGCAGAGCAACTTCATTGAAATACCCCTCAATTAAAGCTGCGAGTTGCTCTCCATTTTGACTAACGGTGCTCAACTTTTTTAGGAGAGCTTCGTTTTCTTTTTTAAGTTCTGCCAAACTAAAAAAATTTTCCAAGCTACCAATAGTTCCTTTTTCTGGGCCACTTCTGTGACCATGCAAAAGACTCTCCATTCTATCTTTGCTGTCATCTCTCATGTCTTTATCCTCCGCTGAATTATTGATAATAAAAAAACTTTTTTCCCAAACTACCATTAAAAATATCCTATCTTAAAACATATTTATTGTCAAAAGAAAAGAACAGGGCATCGCCCTGTTCCTATGCGTATTCTTGAATCTATGTTATTTGAATATTCGCATAATTTGCATAAAATTCGCGTCATTCGTGTCATAAACTATTCCTCTTTTCTTTCCACCATCTCAATCTTCTCTGCCATACCTGTTATCCCCACAATCTCATCAAATTCTTCTTTCTCAATAGTTTCTTTTTCAATTAAAGTCTTGGCTAATTTATCTAGTTTGTCTTTTTTCTCAGTAATAATTTCTAAAGATCTTTTTCTGGCACTTTCAATTAAATTATGGACTTCCGCATCAATATCCTGGGCAGTTTTTTCAGAATAATTTCTTTGTTCATTTACTTCCTTGCCAAGAAAAATCAATTCTTCTTTCTTACCAAAAGTTCTTGGTCCAAGATTACTCATGCCATAACGGGTTACCATATTTCTGGCCATATTAGTAGCTCGCTCCAAATCATTAGACGCACCGGTGGTTACATCTCCGAAAGTTTCCTGCTCGCTAACAAAACCACTGAGAAGAACGGCTAACTCATCCAAGAAATATCCACGAGAATGAAGCATTTTGTCTTCAGTAGGAACGGCCATCGTATAACCTCCCGCATTACCTCGAGAAATAATAGAAATTTTTTGAACCGGATCAGCATACTTGGAGAAAGCGGCTACTAAAGCGTGTCCCGCTTCATGATAAGCTACAATTTTTTGTTCATCTTTTCTGATTACTCGACTTCTTCTTTCTGGTCCCATCATTACTTTTTCAATTGATTCTCGCAATTCCTCCATTCCAATCACTGTTTTATTCTTTCGAGCCGCCAAAATAGCCCCTTCATTAACTAAGTTAGCTAAGTCTGCTCCCGAAAATCCTGGCGTTCGTTGCGCAATATTGTTGATATCGACATTTTCTTCTAATTTTTTATTTTTACAGTGAATTTTTAAAATTGCTTTTCTTTCATTAATATCTGGCAAATCCAAAGTTACTCGCCTATCGAATCTCCCCGGACGAAGTAAAGCAGGGTCAAGCACATCAGGACGATTGGTAGCAGCCATTACTATAACATTAGCCCCTGTTTCAAAACCATCCATTTCCACCAATATTTGATTAAGAGTCTGTTCCCGTTCATCATGTCCACCACCTAAACCTGCTCCACGATGACGCCCCACTGCATCAATCTCATCGATAAATACAATAGCTGGAGCATTTTTTTTAGCTTGCTTAAATAAATCTCGCACGCGTGAAGCTCCTACTCCCACAAACATTTCCACAAACTCCGAACCACTAATATTAAAGAAAGGTACGCCCGCCTCTCCTGCTACCGCTTTAGCCACTAAAGTCTTACCGGTTCCGGGAGGGCCAAGTAAAAGAACTCCTTTGGGAATTTTAGCTCCCATATTCAGAAACTTTTTAGGATGTTTTAAAAATTCTACTACTTCCATTAACTCTTCTTTAGCCTCTTTGGCTCCTGCTACATCCTTAAACATGGTTCGTTTCTTTTTGTCTTTAGGATCAAGCATTCGAGCCTTGCTCATTCCAAATGACATTGCTTGAGAATTTCCTCTTTGAGCTTGGCGCATCATAAACCACAAAAATCCCACAATCAAAAGAATAGGCAGAAGAAAAGGAATAATTATTCCTGCCCAAACAGCCCAGCCAGATTCTCTTTTAATTTCAATATTAACTTTTTGAAGAGCATCCTTATTTACTCCATAATTAGACAACGTTTCCACCAAGGAACTCTCCACCTCTTTAGAGGCTTTTTCTTTGGCTCCACTGTTTAATTCTATATTCAATTCACTTCCCGAAACGGAAACGCCTTTAACCTCCCCAGCATTGACCTGACTGACCAACTTAGACAAGGAAATGTTTTCTATTTTTTCTTTTGGAGATTTATATAAAATCATTAAACCAGAAATAAGCAGAAAAACAATTAAGGTCGGGGCTAAAACATTTTTTAAAAATTTATCCATTGAGTTTTTTAAATTTAGTAATTTAGGCACACTTTTCAGTGCTAATGTAGATAATATCACCTTTTTTGTTTACTTTCAACCCTTGAAATGTTAATCGCTGTGATTTATTTTTTTCACTTTTAATAATTTTTATGATTTCCTCTAAATGAGAATTTTCAATATTATACAAATTACTTTTTAAACTAAAAATAATTTTGCGCAGAACTTGTTTTTGCAAAGATTGATGATTCCTAACAAATTTTTTGGATTCAAAAAAATAAATATTTTTCGCTTTATCAAAATTAATTTTTTTAAAAATTTTTTCGGCACTCCTAAAAATATAGTCATAGTCATCAGCAATAATGTCTACTGCCCCAGCCAGAGTTTCTTTAACTCGGGGATTATATTCTTTTTCTATTAGAGGAATTAATTTATTTCTAATCTTGTTTCTCAAAAATTTATTTTCCCAATTAGTTTTATCCATTCGGTATTTAAGCCCATTTTCTTTTAAATAAACAATAATTTCTGCTCGACTAATATCTAGCAGTGGTCGGATAATCTGACTGTTTTTAGGTCGAATACTGGATAACCCCAAAAGACCACTTCCGCGAATTAAACGCATTAAAATTGTTTCCGCTTGATCGTCCTGATTGTGAGCCACAGCAATTAAATTAAATTTATTTTCTTTTCTGATTTTTTCGAAAAAATCATAACGAATGTTTCGCAAAAAACTTTCTGTAGGAGTTTTTTTACTTTGCTCTTTAGCATCCAACACTTTCAATTGTAAATTATATTTTTGAGATAATTCTCGTACAAAAAATTCATCTTTATCACTATCAACTCCTCGCAAACCATAATTAATATGACCCACAATTAGTTTAAACTTTCTTTTTTTTCTCAACTTAACTAAAATGTCCAAAAGGCAGACACTGTCTGGTCCGCCTGAAACTCCCACTACAATTTTATCACCTTCTTGCCAGAGACTAAATCGATGCGAGAATGTTTGAATTTTTTTAATTAAGCTATTCATAAGTTTCTCTACGAAATACCTGCCCACAGTGCTACAGCGTTGCAGGCGGGCGAACTTATACGAAATGACACGCTAAGAATGTTTGAATTTTTTGATTAGATTATCTGTTATTTCTTGAATTTATGAAATTCATCACTTTATCGAAAACCTCTTTCTTGGATAAACTTGTAGTGTCTAGAACTAAATCGTAATTATTTTTATCGCGAATGTCAATGTTGTAATACTTCATATATCTAGCATCATCAGTCGCTCTTCTCTCTTTAATTTTATTTAAAATATCTTCTAGGGAAAAATCTCCGCTGATTTCGTTGCGTTGATTTTCTTTTTGCAACTCTTTAAAAACTCTTTTGGCACCCTCTTTTTCGTCAACGCTCAAATATATTTTTAGCGATTCAGGAATAAAGTGCCAAGCTGTACGACTTTCAATTATAAAGTCTGCTTCCTTTTTTGATAAATCAACCAAATAATCATCTATCTCTTTATCAATAGCTGGATCGGTTTCGCCCAGCTTTACATAATCCACTAAAGTCATATTTCTCTTGGCAGCCATATCACGAAAAATTTGACCCATATAATATCTAGGATAACTAATTTCAGCTGCAACCAATTTTGCAATCGTACTTTTTCCAGAGCCCTCATCACCATTAAAAGAGACAATCATATTTTTATTTTTAAACAAATTATTTAAAACGAAAAGCCGCAGATATCTTAAGTCCTACGGCTTTTCTTAATACATGAAACTTAAGATCTACTTCTTCTCTGCTTTCTTCTTGTCCGCCGTAGCTTTAGCAGAGAGGGATTCTTTTTTTACAGTTTCTTTCTTGGCTATTTTTTTAACTTCTTTCTTTTCGGTTTTTTCTTCTTTGGGAGTTTTTTCTTTTTTGATTGTTTTTTTCTTGGCTTCTTTTTTATCAATAGTTCCATCTTCTATTTCCTCTTCTTTTTTAGATACCTTTTTTTCAACTGGTTGGTGGGTTCCTTCTACTATAAGTACCAATCCCATTCTATGATCCTTTGGCTCGATAGATAGAACTTTCCATTCATATTCTTTACCAGCCTCCATCATTTCTTCCATTTTTTTGCCAGGATACATCTCACTAAATTCACTAATATGAGCTAGTCCGTGGATATTTTCATCTAGATAAACGAAAGCTCCAAAATGATTTATTTTATCTACTTTTCCTTTATAAGTTTTACCCGCTTCGTATTTTTTCTGAGCTTCTTTCCAAGGATCTTGAGCTAGGGCTCTGATAGAAAGAGAAATTCTAGCCTCATCAATTCCAATAATTTTAGCCTTTATTTTATCTCCTACTTTGATAATTTCTCTTGGATTATCAATTAACTGCCAAGCTAATTCTGAAATATGAACTAATCCTTCTAATTTATCTCCTTCAATAGAATCATCTCCTTCTTTTACTCCTGCCGGCAAAAATTTAACAAAAGCACCAAAATCTACTACTCCACTAACTTCACCTTCAATTGTATCTCCTTCCTTAAGCTTAGAAATCATCACTTGTTCTTTTTCGCTCATAGCTGCTTTTTCGCTCACGATCAACTTTTCCTCATCGCGATAAGTATCAATAATTTTTACCAACAAAGTTTGCCCTACCAATCTTTTTAATTTTTCTAAAATTTTATTCTTGTTTCCATCTTCTACCCGAGGATAATGTTCACTTGCAAGTTGAGAAACTGGCAAAAATCCTCCAATTCCGTTAATTTCCACCATCAAACCTCCCTTGTTAGCATCCAACACTCGAGTATCTACAGCTTCTTCATTATCTTTTTTGGATTCTAAATCCTCCCAAGCTTTTTCATAAGAAGCTTCTCTAATAGATAATTCAATATATCCCTCTTCATTTTCTAGTGTAGTTAATGTGGCATGCACTTTATCGCCTAATTTTAATTTTATATTTCCCCTCAATCCATCCTTAGTGTCCTTTCCATAAACGATACCTGTTCCAAAACTTCCCAAATCCAAAAGAACAGAATGGGGACTAATATCAATAACCACTCCATCTAAAACATCCCCCGCTTCTGGAAAATCTATATTCGAATCCTGCAAAAGCTTTCCCATCACAGAATTGTCTTCTTCTTTAATTATTTGTTTTGGAGAGGCATCTTTTTTTGATGTTTCATCCTTAACACTATCCACTAAACTGTCTAAAATATTTCCGTTATTACTCATTTTCTTATTTGCTATAGGCAGTTGCCAGCTACCCCTGAATTAATAATTATTTGGCATAAAAATAGAAAATAAAAATTTCCTATTTAGATATAGGAAATTATCAAGAAAAATGATAGAATTAAAACATTCTATAAATATTTAATTTTCTTAATAATTATCTTAGTCCCAGTATATACTAAAGAATTATTTTTGGCAAGACCAATGGAAACAATCATCGATAGCACCGCAGCCGGAAAAAGACTAGATAAATGCCTAGTTCGCTTTAGCGCAAATGAAGTAGATTTAGCTGGACTTTCAAGAGGAGACTTCATTCGAGCAATAAAAAATGGTATGATTTTAGCAAATGGATTAACTGTTAAACCAAGCTACAAAGTTTTAGCGGGAGATAGAATAACCATCACAATAAAAAAAGCAAAGGAAGAGTTAGTTCCCAATCCTGATATTATTCTAGACGTAATTTACGAGAACGATAATTTTCTTGTCATCAATAAACCGGCTGGTACTCAAGTTCACCCTGATTTCAATGAAAAAAACAAAACTATCGTTAATGGTCTTATCGTACAATACCCTCAAATTGCCAAACTAAAAGATGATCATGTTTATTCCTACCAAATGCGTCCCGGAATAGTTCACCGACTTGATAAAGAAACTTCTGGGGCTTTAATTATCGCTAAAAACAAAAAAACTTTCTTAAAATTTAAAGAAATGTTTAAAGAAAAAAAAATTGCCAAAAAATATCTAGCTATTGTTTATGGAACACCAGAGAAAAAAAGTGGTGTTATCGATAAGCCACTAGCTCGTACTACTAATTATCGCAAACAAACTATCGCCGGAAAGAGAACCAAAACAAAAATTAGAGAAGCCCTTACTAAATATAAACTGATAGAAAGTATCGGAGAAAAATTTTCTCTATTGGAAGTTTCCCCTAAAACTGGTCGTACACATCAAATCAGAGTTCATCTTTGCTCTATCGGTAATCCAATTGTAGGAGACAATCTCTACCGAAATAAGGGCTACGAAAAATTCGAAGGAGCTCCTCGGCATATGCTTCATGCTAGCGAAATAAAATTCGAACTATTTGGAGAAAGACATAAATTCATTGCTCCAACTCCTAAAGATTTTAAAGAAGTTTTAAAAAGTTTAAAAAATTAATCTAAACATTATGCAAAAAATACTGCTAGGCGTTATCGCTATTGCTACCATCACTCTTTTGTCTGGTTGTGCAAAAGAGAAAAAAGATGAAACCCTTAATCCCTTTAACCCCTCTAGTATGGTAGACACCTATGATAAATCCAAAAACAAAATCAATACCAATGTTGAAAAACAAAATGCAGCCACCACCAAAATCCTCAATGACACAGGTATGAATGAATAAAAAAGAATACCGCAGAAAACGTTTCTCTGCGGTATTTTTTACATCAACGATTGTAACTAGCGCATAATTTTATAAATCATTTCCCGAATAAGATAAATTGAGACTTTTGTTGATAAGCGGAAAATCAGGCACGATATTGCTTGGTCCCATAATACCAAACAGTGCCCAATTACAAAAAGATGGATCACGCGGAAAGCATCTTTCAATTACACCATCTTTGATTTGTAATGCCGTTAAAATTTCTCCCCGCCAAGACTCTACTGCACCAATTGCAAACCCATCTTTTACTTCACACTTTGCGATAATCTCGCCCTCTTTCACTTTTTCAACTATTTCTTTTAAAATAAATATGGACTGTTCAATTTCCTTAATTCGCATTCGATAACGCGCAAAAACGTCCTTGCTTTTTTTAGTAATTATTTCAAAGGAACAATTTTCATAAGCTGCATAAGGATGATCTTTGCGAACATCTCTTTTTATTCCCGAGGCACGTGCAGTTATTCCCACTGCTCCAAAGGCTTGAGCTGCCTCAAGAGGCAATTCCCCTGTATATTGCAAACGATCTAGAAATCCCTCGCTATCTAATGCAATAGTAACTATTTTATTTATTTCATTCCAAGCTTCAGTGGAAACTTTTAAAATTTTATTCAATTCTTCTTTATTTAAATCTCTGCTTACTCCACCCGGAATTATAAGCCCCCGCCAAAAACGATTTCCACAAATTTCTTGAGACAAGCGCATCATTTTTTCTTTAATTCTAAAACCATTAGCAGCAATGAAACTATAGCCTGTTCCCATTCCTCCAATATTCGCTAAATCATGTACGTGCATTGTTATTCTTTCACATTCGGCAATTATTATTCTTATCATTTGCGCTCTTTTCGGCACACTACAACTGGATATTTTTTCAATAGCTTGTACAAAAGCCAAAGTATGTGAAGCGCTTGCGTCACCTGATAATCTTTCGATAAACGGTAGAGCTCCAAGAATATTTTTTCCTTCCATCAATTTTTCCACACCCTTATGAGTAAAAAATAGTTTCCCCTCCAACGTTAAAATTCTCTCGCCTGCAACGTTAAAACGAAAATGTCCCGGTTCGATAATCCCTGCATGAATTGGTCCCACGGGAATTTCAAAAATTCCCTCCCCTTCCATATGATGCATCGGGTAGAGGATGTTATCTTTGGGAAGCTTTGTGTTCCACGCAAAGTCTTTTCTAAGAGGAAAGGTATTTTCGGGGATATTCTCATGATGTACTAATCTTCTTAAATCGGGATGATCCTCAGGAATAATTCCAAACATATCTCGCAAATATCTTTCATACCAATGTGCTGCCATAATAGTTCTAGTCAGCGACGGGTATCGCATATCATCAGTAGGAATATCCACAGAAAGCTTTAGCCATTTTTTCTCCTTATCGATACTAAAAATTACATGCACACCAAAATTATTTTTTTCGATTCTATTATCCGTACCGAAAAGTGATGCCAATGGTAATTTATATTTTTTTACCAATATCGTCGCTAGCTTTGCCAAATCATCTCTAGACAATTGAGCGCTAATTAAATCATTCTCTTCAGACAAAATAGTAACTTCTTTAAATTTATTGAGAATTTCCTGAATTTTCATATATTTATAATTTATTTATTTTAAGCAATCGAACAATTTACAAAAATATTATTTTTTCGAACTGCGGATGCGAAAGGTGAAAAAAAATGATATTTTTGTAAATCTAAAAAATAATAGTAAAGCATAAAAAAAATTTGATTCACTATTATTTAATAAACAAAAAATCTTTTACAATATCATTAATTACATTTATTCCTGCTCCTGAAGTAAACCACACAGCTAAACCTACTACAATAACCAACTCCACCACCATAATAGTATGTGTAATATTCCACCTTTCTCTCATCGCAAAAGATTTATCTTCTTCGCCTCTAGCAAAAATCATATTTATCGTAAGTGACAACATCGCATAAGCGATAATCCCTAGAGCAATAAAAAGGATAATTGATATTACCGGATAGGAAAGAATGGACTGGCTAAACAATCCAAATTCACTCATGAAAAGGGCTGATGGTGGAACAGCAATAATTAAAACAATCGCAATAATAAATAAAAAACTAGTATATCTAGCTTGAGATAACATATTTTTTATTTTAGGAATTTTAGTAGTTTTCCACTGAATTAAAATTTCCCCCGCCCCAAAAAATAAAGTTGATTTAATAAAAGTATGCCCAATTATATGCATTACTCCTGCCATTGCTCCAATTGGGGAAAGTCCTATCGCAAACAAAATTAATCCCATATGTTCAATACTAGAGTAAGCCAACATTCTTTTATAATTAGTCTGAATCAACATCATTAAGGTTGCCAGAATAATTGACAAAAATCCAAAAATTAAAAACAAATGATTGGTCCAAGTAGAATCTGAAAAAGCACTATCAGCGATAAATTTAAAACGCAACATTGCATAGAGTGCTACATTTAACAAAACAGCAGAAAAAATAGCAGAAATAGGAGACGGGGCTTTACTATGTGCATCAGGAAGCCAAGTGTGCATTGGCACTAATCCCACTTTTGTGCCAAAACCAATAAATAAAAAGATGAAAGCTAGTTTGATAATATTACTTGGGATAGTCTGTGCATTTGCCATAAGAACAGAAATTGAAAAAATATTTTCCCCTATTACTCCAGCATGATGAGCTCCATAACTCAAAAGTAAAATACCCACTAGGCCTAAGCTTATGCCAGTCGAGCACAAAATCATATATTTCCAAGCCGCTTCAATGCTAGTTTTCTTACGATATAACCCCACCAAAAAAGTAGAGAAAAGAGTAGTTCCTTCCAAGGCCAGCCACAATATTAAAGAATTGTTGGTAGTTACGGTTATTAACATACACAACACGAATAACTGCAACAATGCAAAATATAATTTATACTGATGAAGGGTAATGATTTTTTTATCATATTCATGACCAATATAACGCACGCTCACTATCACCGTCGCCACATAAACGAAAGCTATCAAGAAAACAATCAAAGCTGAAAAACTGTCCATCATCCACCAATGAGTAATTTGTTTTGATTGAATATGAAAAACAAAAGGGACTGCATAAAAAATCAAAGCTCCTCCTCCCAATATAGAGAAAATCAAATTAACAATTTGTGTTCCTTTTTTATTTTTCATAAATAAAGAAATAGCTGAAGCTGACAGGAAAGACGCTATTGTGATTATTGATTCCATAAAAATAGTTAATTATCAAATAAATTATTCTGTTAATTCCCTTAAATCATCAGTATCAGAACTTCCATACAAATCGTTAATCTGTGCGCTTAAGATCGCTAAGATGTAAGCAGTCGCCACGGTCACAGCAAAAATTCCAAATTCAATCATAAGTGGCAAAGATCCAACTGTGGCTAAAACAAAAACAGCAATACCGTTTTCTATTATTAATAACCCTACAATCTGAGAAAAAATATTTCTTTTTATGATCATCATAGCAATGCCTAAAACAATTAAAGAAACTGCAGTATATAGTAATGGATTCCATTCCACCAAACCTATAATGGAAATATTTTTAAGAGTAAAATAAGTTATTATCAAAAGAATAACGGCTAAAAAATAACTCTTTCCAGGACGCAAAAATGATGGTAAATTTGTCAGACTTTTTTTGACATGACTTATGTGATTAATCACATAGGGCACTGCTAAAGTTTTAGTGGCAATCGTAAAAATTGCAAAAATCCATAAATGAGTCTTTTCTCCTTCATCCACAAGAGGAATTAAAGCCCAAGCGATAGCTGCAATAGCCAAGGAAGAAAAAGAGTAATATCGCAAAATTGCCTTTAATCTGACTCTTCCAAAAAGTAATATAATACAAATAACGGTAATTACTGAAAAAATTACATGCAATTGAATCGGTGCGTTGTTATAAGATGAAAGAAGCGCTACCACCATAGACAAAAACGCTATCACGAAAGCAATTGAAAAATATTCAGACATTCGATAAAAACGCATCTTAACCAACATCGATTCGATAAAGGCCAATCCTACCATTATAATAATTATTTTTGCAACTCCCCACAATATTCCCACAGCCAAAGATCCTATTCCCCATGAAATAGCATTCACTAAAGTAAAAGGAAATAAAAAATTTGCAATTAACAAAGAAAATACAGTTAATTTTATAGCTGAAGCATATTCTAAAATTGCCAGATATTTTCCACTATATTCCAAGATCATCGCCTCATGAACCATAGTTAGCTCCAGATGAGTCGCTGGATTATCTACGGGGTAACGAGTATTTTCTGCCAATGAAATCAAAATTAAAGCAGCTATTATTAACAATAAATATGGTTCGGAAAAATTAATTTGTCCTTTTAACATTCCATCAATAGTAGAAGAATTGGTTGCAAAACTCATCGTAGAAAAAACTAAAATTATTATTGGCTCCAAAAGAGCCACAATCGTCATCTCCCGACTTGATCCCATACCGCCAAAAGCGCTTCCTGTATCTAATCCACCCAAAACTAGAAAAATTGAACCTGTCGCCAAAATTCCTGCTATTACTAAAAAATCACTCAGTCCCGCCAAACTAGATTCCGAAAAGATAAGAGGCAAAATAACAGCCAACATGATTGAACTTCCCAACACGACAAAAGGCACTACTCGAAAAATCCAAGAGGCTACATTTGAAATAACCATCTCTTTGCGAAGTAGTGTCAAAAAAGTAATATAAGGCAAAAAAGGAGAGGCTCCCTGACGACCTTGCAAACGTGCCTTAACAAATCGTACCAAACCTGCAGTAAAAGGTGCGATTAATAGAATAAATAATATTTGAATTAAAGTAGCAATAGCTGAACTCATAAGGCAAAAATTAAAGTAATAATTAAAGCAAACAACAGAAATAAAATATAATATTGAATGCGACCATTTTGAATAAGTTTTGTCTTTTCGGCGAGTAATAGCAATCCTCCTGCGATTGGTCGATAAAAAGCATCACTCCAAACTGAACGAATAGATAAACTAAAAGAATATTTTCTGATCCACGGATTGGTTTCGCAGATAGCCGTCGATTGAATTATTTTTTTTCTTCCGATAAAAGTTAAAAAGAAAAACCTAATTGGAGCTGAAAAAGCAGTGGCGCTATATTGCATCGTTGCATCAATTGCTTGACCACAATCCCAAGTTTGATAAACTCTTTCTTTTTTATTCTTAAAAATAAAATCTTTAGATATATAAATTAAAAATCCTATAACTAAAGCCATCAACCCAACAGTAATCGATGAAATGTTAATAAATACTCCAGAAACATATTCAGTGTTGTTATTAAAAGATTGGAGCTGAGTTGTTATTTGAAAAATAATTGGCTTAGCAAAAAAACCCAACATTAAGACTAAACCTCCCAAAACTGCGATGGGAGCAGTCAATAAATAGCTATTCTCTTCATTTATATCTTTATTAATTTCTTTATTATGGGGCAATCCCAGCATAGAAAGACCAAATATTTTTATCATGGCCAACATAGCTAATCCACTAACCAATCCAATTATTACCAAAATGACCACTAACAAAACCAACACGCTAGGAGTAGAAATATTTGCATGCATTAAAGAAATAATATTTTGAATTAACCCCCACTCACCATAAAAAGTCCCCCAAGGTGGCAAAGGGAGAGAACTTAAAATCACCATCAAAAAAACAAAGCTAAACCAAGGCATGGCTTTGGCAATCCCGCCCATAGCGTCCAAGCTCTTAGTGTGCGCTTGATTAATTATGACACCACTACTTAAAAATAAAGCCGTTTTAAATAAGGCATGATTAAGAGCATGAAAAATCGTAAAAGCAATCAAACTATAAGCAACTAAACTATGAGGATTGCCAGCTAAAAAATAAATAGCCAATCCTAACATAGTAAAAACAATTCCCATATTTTCGATACTGCTATAAGCAAAAGCTCTCTTGATATCTCTTTCCATAGTGGCATACAGCACTCCTGTCATAGAAGAAAGCAATCCTAAGAAAACGATAACTAATCCCAACCAACTAGGGATATTGGCCAGTCCAATGACAATAAAAACAAATCCATACACAGCTACCTTGAGCATTAAACCACTCATGAGAGCGGAAATATTACTAGGAGCCTGAGGATGAGCTTCGGGAAGCCAAACATGAAAAGGCACCAAGCCTGCCTTTGAGCCAAAACCGAAAGCAAACAATAAAAAAACTAAACATATCTTTTCATAAGATAAATTTGATGAAGCACTTTGGATATTATTTAAATCAAATAAAATAGATCCATTTCCTAAAATCAAAAATCCTCCTAATATTGCGGATGCTCCCAAATGTGTCATTATAAAATAAATAAAAGCTGCTCGAACAGATTCTTGAGTTCTATCTGATAAAACTAAAAAGAAAGAAGCAATTGACATTACTTCCCAAAAAAACAGAAAAGCAAAAGAATTATTGGAAATAAAAACCCCCTGCATTCCCAAAACAAAAAAGGACATTAAAAATTGAACTATTCTTGGGTTATATGATTTTTTATATAATTCTAAGTACCTAACACTATAGACACCCACTATAGCAGAAACGATACTTAATAAAATGAAAAAAATCGCAGAAAGCAAATTTAATTGTGGAGCAAAATTTAAAAACCAATCAAGATGAAGAAAGGTAATTCTTTTAGGGAAAAAATTTAAAAAATAGATTATCCCTGAAAAAAATCCAATAATGTTTGAAAAAACAAATAGCCAAGTAGCCAATTTAAATGATTTGCCGCTAAAAGATAGCAGTCCTGATAAAAAAAGACTAAAAAAATAAATCCCAATACTATAAGTAATTATTTGTTCTAACATATAATCGTTATTTTATATTTTTGCAATTTACTTGCTTAAATTTATATATTTCCAGTTTCTAAAAAATATTATTTAAACGTGTAAATTCTAATTTTTTAAAACATTTAGTACTCCTTTTAAAATTTCAACGGGAGTTGGTGGATCCCCAGGAATATGGATATGCACAGGGATTACATCTTCTACTGCCCCTACTATTGCATAAGAATCTTTCCAAATTCCTCCCGTACAAGCTCCGTCTCCGACAGCCACAACAATGCAAGGCTTCGGAGTGGCTTCATAAGTTGTTCGAAGTGCTTGCTCTAAATTTCTAGTTACAGGACCTGTTATAAAAAGCATATCGGCATGTCGAGGTGACGCTACAAAACTTAAACCGAAACGATCAATATCATAATAGGCATTGCTCAAAGCAGTTAGTTCTATCTCTTCTGCATTAGTTGATCCGGCATCAATTGCTCTGATTCTCAAGGATCGTCCCTTATAAAGCTCTTTTACGATAGCATGAACCTCTGCCCCAATTTTCTCGAAATCTCCATCTTTTTCCAAGTAAAAAAAATCATTTTTATTTTGGGTAACATTTTTTTGCCATAGCAAAACCTTCATTAATGAAAAAATTTTCATACAAATTTTTATAAACTTTCAATAAGAGAAATGATTCTTATTAAATTTTAAAAAATAAAAAAACGGACTCAACCGAAAAAATTTAAAAGTTTTTGTAATTTAAAAAATACATCATTCACAAAAATAATATTACTCCTACTAAAAATATCTGTCAAATTCGGACAGTTAGCAATAACTTGCAACCGACAATCAACTACTTAAAAAATTACAAGCAAGATTTATTTGAGATTACTCCACAATCTCCATTTCCATTGTAAAAGCATTAAGCACTACCGCCATAGAATGCATTTGATTAAGCATCTCTGGATAATTTTTCTCTATTATTTCCCGCGATAGCCTGCTCATATAAAGAGTCCTCTCTTTGGCTCTAGTTTTTTCAGCTGGATCTGCATAAACTGCTGATGAAAGTAGCACCATTCCTGCAGAGGAACCATGCCGATGTTGCGCTCCCGCAGCCTCTAGGTTCGATTTGATTATTCCAGCGGCGGTATTAATTGGTTCTCCGATATTGGGATCATAGGGTCCCACAATTAGAGCCATATTGGGAGTATGTAACCAATCAAAACCCTTGCCAACTGCCAATACCCATTCACCATGCACCAGTTGATCCAGTGGTTTGCCTTTACTTTTAGTTTCTGCAATACGCTTTATATTTCCCGCCACAAGCGGAATTAAATCTTCCAAAATTCTTTCTGGCATCAAGGGATAAATTTTATGAAACAAAGAAACTAGATTTTTCTTTGAATCATCAGCAATGGTAGAAACATCTAATATCTTCCCTTTATCTCCATGAAAAATCAAGGCGTCCTTGTCAGTTTCTAATCCCACCAATATAGGAAAAACTACTCCATTATTTTCTCCATAAGTTCGCAAAATTTGCCTGCGAAAATTCTCAGTAAATCTTTTTGAATCCTCGCAATTATAATGAAACCCCGCGCAACCACGATTCTCATCTCCTTGTGAATAATGATAAGTAACCAATACTAACGTACGATTTCCTTTAGCTACCGCTTTCTTAATACTTTGATCAAATGATTCATTAAGAAGTGGCCAGCCCAAATCAAATCTTCCTCCAATATTTCGAAAAGGTTTCATAATTCCTAGCGGCGTACGTGTCACTGTGGGCATATGAATCCGACCATCCATACATTTAAATACCATTACATTGGTGGGATGCTTGGATAAATATAATTCTCGCTCCAAACGTTGAGCTTGAAACATTTCTGAATGTTTTTTGTTTAATTCAATAATTAATTTTTTCTTGTTTTCCATATTCCTATATTATCTAAATTTTTAATTACCAAATATATCCCCACTCCTATCATAATCAAACAAAGCATTTGTCCCATCGTCAAAAGATTAAAAAATAAACCAACTTGAATATCCGGCTCGCGGAAAAACTCAATAATAAATCTTATCGTTCCATAACCAAAAACATACAATCCTGTAATCATTCCGTTTTTTTTATCCATTTTATTTCGTAGTAGCCACAAGATTACAAAGAGAAAGATTCCCTCAAAAAAAGCTTCATACAATTGTGAAGGATGACGCAAAAATCCATCGCCAAAATTCATCCCCCATGGATATGTAGTCGATCTCCCATATAACTCTCCATTTAAAAAATTGCCCACTCGTCCAAAAAAATATCCTGCAGGTATAGCTGGTAAAATAAAATCGGTTATTTTCCAAAAATTTATTTTTCGCTTCTTGCAAAAGAAATAAGCTACCAAAATAAATCCCAGTACTCCTCCATGATAACTCATTCCATAAATTCCGGTAAACTGCCCATTTTCGGCAAAAGGGAATATTATTTCTATTGGATTAGTCAAAAAGTATATAAAATTATAGAAGATAACGTAGCCAATCCTTCCTCCAATAATTGCTCCCAAAAAAGAGCTTAGCAATAAATCAAAAATATCATCCCAAATAATATTCGTTTCTTTTTTATAAACTCGCCAATACAATAACCCGCTAACTACCGCAAAACCCACTAAATACATTATTGAATACCAATAGATCGAAAAAGATCCCACAGAAAAAAATACCGGATTTAATTTTTCGGGTAAATTTTGGTAAAGCTCAAGCATTATATTTCTTTAATTGGACGCCGAATTCCTTTCCATAAATATCCCAAAGAGTCAGAAAAAGCGCCATAATTACAGGACCAATTATAAAACCTAATATTCCAAAAGACATAATGCCTCCTAAGGTAGCAAAGAAAACTAAGAGAGGGTGGATAGCTGTATCCCTACCAACCAATTTCGTTCTTAAAATATTATCAATAGTAGAAATAACTAAACTTCCAAATATAAAAATAAAAATTCCTTGCCAAATATGCCCTCCAAATAACATAATAATTCCCATTGGTACCCATATTAATCCTGACCCGACTGCAGGGATAACAGAAAAAAGTATCATAACAATTCCCCAAATTATAAAAGATGGAATACCTGCAACAGCAAACATTAATCCCCCTAAAATACCCTGAACTACTCCCACGACCAGTGTCCCTTTCAAGGTTGCCGCCACCATTGAAGAAAAATTATCCGTTAAAGCCACCTCATATTCGTCTTTAAGAGGACTGAGATACATTATCTTTTTTATAATAGTTTTGTTTTCTACCAAAAAATAATACAAAGTAAAAAACATCACAAAAATCCAGATAACTAACCCTACCACATTTTGATAGACTGTCTGAAGAAGAGATAGAAATCCACTGCTGATTTGTTCTACTGATTTATTTATTTGATTTTGATCAAAAAAATTATTTAAATTAATTGCCTTGGAAAATTTAGAATTTTTAAAAACATCCAAATAGTTGACAACATGATTTTGATAGAAATTATCCTCAGATACTATTTTTTGATAAGCGTCATTGATTTCGCTGGACATAAGACCCATTATCAAAAATACTGGCAAAACAATTACAAATAAAACCAAAAGACAAGTCAGCAGAGAGCTGACATGGGGGTGTTTGATTTTCTTTAACAAATATTGATAGGGTGCATGAAAAGTAACAGCTATCACAGCTGCCATTATAATAGCAGACAAAAATGGTTGGAATAAAAAGTACGTTATCCCTGTGATACCCAGTAAAATCAAAATAAAAAAATAAACATTGAGATTTTTTATTTGCATATTATTTTAAGATTAGAGTTAGCTTTATTATTGATATAATAGCATATAAAATGATGGATGTTAACACTAATCATTGAAACAAATAAACATAAAAGCATTAAAACAACATAGCAATCTTCAGATCCTAGCTTCTCAAATTCCTAAAATCTTAAATTCCTCAATTCGTATATTTGTACCAGATTTGTAATTTGTAGTGTTAAAAAAAGCCCAAGAAACTCTATCTGTAGAGCATATCCTCTTTCTAATAGATAGAAATCGGATACTTTTTATTTACTCATAGGAATTAAGGAGGATACCTATTTTCAAACTACAGATAGAATTTTTTAAGCTTTTTTCAATTCTAAACTAGTAGTTTAAAGTAGCAAATCATCAGTTTTTGTCAAGAGTTTTTATCTTAGCGTAACATAATATACAAACGAAGTATCGCCTCGTCTGTGTTAGTTTTTCCGAGATCGTGTTGTTGTACAAAAAAATCCCCTTGATTCAAAATAATAAAGAATCAAAGGGATTAAAACGCAAAATCTTTGGGTTATTCCACTTGTGGAAGCACCAGACGATGGAGAAACCTGGCATTCCAAACGCGAGAAAAGCCAAGTCTAATCATGTCCACCCCAAGCATAGCACTTGGAAGAAGGCGTAAGTCAACAACGACAAACTCGCCCTCATCTTCATTTTCAAGTAGAAAAAATGTGCCGCAGTCATCTCTCCTGAGTTTATCGTGATACCTTGTCGCAAACTCTTCGATTTGGCCTTGCCCTACACAGAATTTTCGCAAATCTTGACGATGCTCCTTGACGAACTCCCTAAAACCTTTAAACTCATCAGGAGAAGCGCGAAACAACGAACCGAATATCTGGGGAAACGTGCCATCCTCAAATATTTCAGTAACCCGAACCCTAATCTTGTACTTTTCAGAATGCTTCTTCCAATTCACAAATCCAAATTCTGTGCCAGCCTCAAACGAATCCTTAGCATCAAACAGCATTCGGGTGCCATCATCTGGTCCAAGCTCTATAGTCTCATCCGGATACAACAGATCGCGGAGATAAACTTTTAAACTTTCCTGTCCTATTGCATTATCAACTGGCACGATCTTATGCGTGCCATTGAGAACTCCGCATAATCCTACATAATCATTAAGTTGGATGAGCTTTTCAACTTCATCAGATGTTACGTTCTTCACTTCCAGACTTTCCATCAATTTATATATCTGTTCTTCTGAATAAGTAGCCATATTTTCCTCCTTTTGGCACTTGTGCCAAATAAAATTATTTTTACTGCTTTCTTAAGTCTCACTATCGCGATTTTGCCATAGCAGAAAAAATTCTTGCATCATATCTGAAGAGGGACTGGATCATTAATGGGAAATTGAAACCCTAAACATTATAAGTAGAATCCTTTCTGCTATGACAAATTTACAATTTTTCATTTTAATGTACTAACTCGACATTGTGCACCCAAAAAGCCATTTTGTCAAACGAAAATGGCTTCTTTTGGCTTAAATACTGGTTTTTTATATACAAAACAGATAAATTTAGCCTCTATTTAAACACCAGCTCCTTATCTCTAATTTTTTTATGATAAGTAATAGCAAAGCGATGAGCTTCATCAGTGATTCTTTTTAATAATTTTTTATCCGCCAGAATAGCTTTTATTTTTTTATTTTTGATATTATCTTCACCCACCACTTCTATTTTTTTTCTTTCTACCCCCTTGGCTACTCCAACAATAGGAATATTGAAGCCATTTTCTCCTAAGATTTTTATCCCCATATTCAAATGCCCTCTTCCTCCATCAAGAATTATTAGATTTGGCAATTTCCAATTATTTTTCAGCCTTCGCAAAAGAACTTCTTGCATCATCGCGGTATCATTTGAGCCGATAACAGTTTTAATTTTAAATTTTCGATACTGAGATTTGTTTGATTTTTCACCTTCAAAAACCACCATTGAACCCACTGCAAATTCACCTGAAATATTAGAAATATCATACGCTTCTATTCTTAAATTTTTCGAGATATTGGGTTTATTTTCACTGCCCAAAAGGGCAATTTCTTGAATATGTCTTAGGGCAAAAATTTTATTTTTTGTTTCTTGAGCTTTTTCAAATTTTTCCTCTTGGGAATACTTTTGCATTTCTCTCTCTAATGATTTTAAAAGATTCTTTTTCTTTCCCGCCAATATCATTTTGATACTTTTTATGTTTTTTCGGTAATCAATTTTGGAAATTGCTCCATCATAAGGCCCAGGGCAAAGTCCAATTTGAAATTCAAGACATCCCTTCTCACTTTTTTCATTTCGACTATGAAAAGGAAAAATTTTACGAATAATTTTTAGAGCAATTTGCATCTGGACAGCAGAAGTGTAAGGACCGAATATGTTAGTAGCTAGTAGCTTGTAACTAGTAGCTTGTATTTTTTTATCCACTTCTTGATTTTTATTTTTCTGATGACTAGTTACTGATGACTGATGACTTTTTTGCAAATCAGTTTCCCTTAATATTAATACTCTTGGAAAGTCCTCCTTTGTAATGACAAAATAAGCAAAAGACTTGTCATCTTTGCCGTCTACATTATACTTAGGCTGATATTTTTTGATAAGATTAGCTTCCAAAATCAAAGCCTCTAAAACAGTTTCAGTTTCAATCGTTTTTATTTTTCCTACTTGCACAATCATTCTCTCAATCGGTCGCACAAATTCCTGCCTATTTTTATTTAAGAAATACGAACCCACCCTATTTTTTAAGCTAGTTGCTTTGCCCACATAAATAATCTCTCCAGCTTTATTTTTAAAGATGTAAATACCAGGGGTGGCGGGAAGTTTTTTTAACTGTAATTTTATTTTATTATCTAACATAAAACACTATTCAAGTTTAATTTCGAATTTTAAATTTCGAATTTTTAAATAATTTAAAATAAAGCCTTAATATAGATTTATAAATGTGCCTCATCCTCTAGCTAATATTTAATTGAAACATTAATCAATTAAAAATTCATTCAAAATTAGAAATTCAAAATTATTTGGCCAGATCCAGTTCTTCATTAATCCCAATTTGACTGACAAATTCATCCACATGGCTTACGACAATCATTGCTCCTTGATAGCTTTTAAGTGCTTGGGCAATTATAGGAATATGACGAAAGTTAATATGATTAGTTGGTTCATCCAAAATTAAAAGTCCCGGTTCCTGAAGGACTAACTGCGCAAAAGCTACTAATCCCTTTTGTCCCTCTGAAAGACTGCCAATTTTAGAATACATTATACTATTTCCGATAAGAAAACCGCTGGCTACACTGCGCATTTTTTCTTCCTCTTGTTTTTGCATAGCATTCATCAAAGTATTATATACAGTTTCTTCAAAATCTAAAGTAGAAAAATCTTGACGATAATAGCCCACCCTGATTCCTTCCAAGATTCTAGCTCCTTTGGTATCATTTTTTGCCAATCTCTCCAATAAAGTAGTTTTTCCAATTCCATTAGGACCTTTCAAAAGAAGATGTTCCTTTTTCTTTAAAATTATTTCTACTTTTTTTTCTATTGGTTGATGATTCTTCATTACTGACACAGATGTAATCGTAATTATATTCCCCACTACGTCCGGTTGAGCAGGGATAGTAAATTTGCGAATAGTTTTATCTTCCCTGCGCACATCTACCTTATCCTCTTCCATTTGTTCTATTTCATCGCGCATTTTTTTAGCGATAATACGCATCTTACCTCCTTTATTGGCAAAATAATTCATCTTCTCTTTATTGTCTCGAATTCTTTTTTCATATTGAGCATTCTTTCTGATTTCTTTTTCTATCTGAGCCTTAATTTCTTCCACTACTACATAATAATCCCCCACAAATTGATCAATTTTGTGCTTGAAAATATCCAAATAGATTACTCCATCTGTAAACATATTGAGAAAGTCCGCATCATGAGAAATTACGATACAAGTTTTTTCATAAGCCATCAAAAATGTCATCAAATGTCCAATTCCATCATAATCCAAATTATTAGTTGGCTCATCCAACATTAAAATATCTGGATTTTGAATTAAAGCCGAAGCCATCAAGAGTCTCGCCTGCTGACCGCCAGAAAAAGCGCTTAAGGGCTTATCCATTGGCAAAGCAACATTAACTGCTTCCATTACTTCTTTTATTTTTTTATCCAATTCATAATCTTCCCCCTTAAAATAAAGAGCAAAAAATTCTCTTATTTTTAGTTTAAGTTGCTCCCTAGGAAGCACTTGTTGAGAACAAGCAATGGTTTGTCCTTCTTTGATAAAAATATTTCCGCTAGAAGGTTTATTAACCCCCATTATTAAATTAAAAAGACTGGTTTTGCCTGCTCCATTTTGTCCCATGAGAGCCACTTTCATCCCTCTTCTAAGAGCAAAAGAAGCTTCATCTAAAATTTTCTTTCCATTTTCATATTCAAAAGAAACGTCACTAAATCTTATTACAACATCATCGTTAGCCATATATTTTTTCTAAAATTAATTTAATATCTTTTATAGCACATTATTTTACCCGAGAACAAATTGTAACACAAAAAGTTAACTTATGCAAATATTGATTTGTAACCAGTGCCTTGTGATCGGCAACTAGCAATCATAGATTTTATAAATTTTAAAATATTAAGTCATCAGCAATCAGCCATCACTTAATTTCGATAACCCGATGACTTTTGACTTGATGACTGATGGCTAAGGTATTTTCCTTGAAAAATTGGCTAACAATGCTATAATCAAAATGTTTTAATTTTTAAAAATATACATTATGCTAGACAAAATGAAACAACTTTACCAGATGAAAAAAATGCTCGATGGCATTAATTCTACTGAAGATTACAAAGGAATTAAAGTTACTGTTAATGGTGCGATGAAAATATTAAGCGTTCAAATCAGCGACCAAGCTCGTACTTCTAGCGACTTAGAAAAAAATATTCTCAAATCCATAAATAGCGCTATGCAAAATGTCCAAAAGAAAATGCAAAAAGAAATGAAATCGGGAGATCTGAAAATGCCTTTCTAGTCTAAGTCTTTTATGAGCAAGCCTAAAGAGCTTGCTTTTTATTTATTTTTATTATTATACTATAAAAAGTTCTATATTAAATAATTTTATTCCAAAGTCATTCTCACTACAGAGAGGTTCTTTATGGAAGAAAAAACTACAAAAAAATGTTTAGACTGTATCAGAGCTTTTCCATGTAGCAGACATTGCACCAGTTGCGGAAAAATAGTTAACCCAAATTTACGGACAAACCATAGATGTCTTTATCTCCATCTTGGTTACAAGCTTGAAGGAAAACATTTATTTTGTCCTGATTGCGGAAAATCCCTAAACTAAAATCTTTCATCTAATAGGAGTAATTAATATGGTTGCGAAATTAATTGTTACGTTACCCATCAAAGATCTAGGAAAAATTAATGTCCAAGATTCCCCGTCAGAAAAAAATTGGAAATTTATTGAATTGAATAAATGTCCTCAATGCAACAGTGCGAACTTCGAAAGACTTTTTGGTGGAAGATTCAACAAGAAATGTACCAAATGCAACAAAGCGTTTGAAGAAAATTCAACTCTTCTGAAGTATCTCTCGACTTAACTAATTTCAAGCGTTACTCTAAAAAAGGTAGGATGCAATCGTTCTATCTTTTTATTTTTATACTCAAAAAAACATTTTACCCGAGATGAAATTTTTTCATCTCGGGTATTTTGAACTTTTTTCTAGAATGGCAATCCAGCACTCGAGGGAGAGGATATCCTTTTATTATTAAAACCAACAGCAAGTTCTTTCTCCCATTCGACTACAACAAACTTCGTTCTAATCTCGTACACTTTTTCCGAATTAGCTGGCCCGCAAAATACAATTTCTCCATTCTCATTAAAAGCCACCAACCATTTCTCATTTGTTTCATTTGGCATAATTATTCCCTCACTTTTTAAGAACAAAAAAATCACCTTGTTTCAGGCGACTTGGTTTCTTTTATCTATCAATTTTATCTGAAATAATTAGAAACAAAATCGCCCGAGGCGGTTATTGTTATTATTATTTAGATTTAATTGATAAACTTTTTTCATATCTCCATTGTATATCATTATAAAACTATGTCAATTTTAAAAAATTTTATACTAATAATTATTGAGGCGAAATGCTTTTAGCATTTCGCCTCTTATTGGCCAATCTATATTATTCTTCATAGTTTAGGCCCTTTTTGAATCTGATATTTTTTCAAATTCACGCATGGCATCGCTAGGAGAATTGAATTTACGAACCAATGATTTTGGGTATTGTCCAAAACTTTCAAACAAAAAGAAATCTTCTCCGACAATACCGATTATTTCTCCCCAATTAATTGGTTCCCCACCTGCGTTTAAAATAACTCCCCATATACTTCCCGTATAATAAGCCATTTAATGCCTCCTTTGTTGTTCACTTAAAAAACAAAATCGCCTTATTTTAGGCGACCGGTTTCTTTTATTTATCAATTCCTCTAAGCAATTAGAAACAAGGCCGCCCAAGACGGTTATTGTTTTTATTGGCTGGATTTGATTGATAAACTATTTTCATGCTTTGAGTATATACTTTATAAAAAATATGTCAAATAAATAAAAGATTACTACTTAATATCATTTTAAGAAATAACAAAGTTGAGACTCTTGCATAATTTTAAGCATCTCCTATAATAAGATTGTTTAATCATTTATTTTAAAAATTTGAGTTTATTTTTTAAACTCAAATAACCAAACACAAAATGACCAAAGACCAACAAATAGTCCAAAAATACAAGAAAGAAAATCCTTGGGGAATGAGCACCTGTATTGATTTATATCATTGTAATCCCCAGACATTGAGAAGTGCGAGAGAAATAAAACGATTTGTAAAAGAACTCTGTGGGCTAATCGAAATGAAAACTTTTGGTGAAACTGTCGTAGTAAATTTCGGAGAAGATCCTCGCGTATCAGGGTTCTCTATGACTCAGTTAATAGAAACTTCTCTTATCTCGGGACATTTTGCCAATAATTCCAATGCTATCTATTTAGATGTATTCAGTTGCAAACCTTATCCACCCTATAAAACTGCTCAATTCGCCAAAAAGTTTTTTGAAGGGAAAAAAATGGATATTAAAGTAAACTTTAGATATTAAAAATCATTTTTTATGTAGAAATAAAAAATTCCAATCGCGGGATTTTTTATTTGTTTTAAGTTAAGCTAATAAATACAAGAAGGATAGAGAAAAATTTTCTCTATCCTTCTAATCGTTCTATGTCACAGACCTAATGTGTTCATCACAAACAACCAATCCAAATCTGTTGCTAATAATAAACCTGAGTGCAGTTAAACCTGTTTTTTCTGGGAGAAGATTACTTTCTTCATCAGATAAAACAATAGTGAAAGCATTTTTTCTTTGACAGTTGGGATATTCACACGAAAGTGGTCCCCACCTTTCTCCAACAGTGAACAGGCGCATGCTGACCTCCCTTATGTTTATTTTAGACAAAACTCATTTAATTTTTAAAATGATTCGTTTTAAATAACTGATTCTTATATAAATTTCAAACAAATAAAATATACCATCTTCAACTAAATATGCAACTTATCCCAAAATCACTACCAACTCCCCCTTAATTTTTTCTTTGCGATTAAAATATTCGATTATTTCATCGACACTTCCTCGTATTATTTCTTCAAACATTTTAGTTAACTCCCTCCCTACAATAATATTTTTAACATATCCTAATTCTTTTAATAATTCTAAATTTTTTAAAAGTCGATGCGGAGAATCATAATAAATAACTGGATATTTCTGAGCTAAAGCCTCTTTAAAAAAAGTTTGACGTCCCTTTTTATGAGGAGGAAAACCTAAAAAAGTAAATTTTTGCATGTCTATTCCAGCCACACTAATCAGCGCTCCAATAGCAGAAGCTCCAGGGATAGGACTCACCATAATATTATTTTTTATTGCTTCAGCTACTAAAATATTTCCAGGATCACTTATCCCGGGGGTACCCGCATCTGTTACTAAAGCGATACTCTCCTCTTTTTTTAATCTTTCTACAATCTCATTAATCCTTTTAATTTTACTATGTTGATGATAAGATAAGCTGGGTGTTTTGATTTCATATCTATCTAAAAGTTTTATTGTAACCCGAGTGTCTTCGCAAATAATTAAATTGACATTTTTTAGCACTTCTAAGGCTCGCAAAGTGATATCTTCTAAATTTCCAATAGGAGTAGCTACAATATACAAGGTACTTTTTATCAAAGTTTTCATATTATTAAATTTATTATTTATATACTATAAGATATGTTTTATAAAATTGGTCACCGTGGCGCTGCAGGATATGCCACTGAGAATACGCTAGAATCATTTAAAAAAGCGTTGGAACTCAATGTTGATATGATAGAACTTGATGCTCATATTTGCAAGTCCAAAGAAGTAGTCGTCATCCACAATAAAGACACTAAAAAGATAAACAAAAGAAAGGATCAAGTTATTAAACAAAATTATGCTGATTTAAAAAAAATAAAAATTCCTACTTTAGAAAATGTTCTCGATTTGATAAATCGAAAAGCCAAAATAAACATTGAATTAAAAGGCAAAAATACTGCTGAACCCGTAGCAAAAATAGTAAAAAATTATATAGATAATAAAAAATGGCATCGAAATGATTTTCTAATATCTTCCTTTAGCAAAAAAGAGCTGGAAAAATTTATCCAATATTTACCCCAAATAAAAATAGGATTTTTAATCAACCCCTTGCGACCATATTCTCTTTGGATAAAAAGATTTCCTTTTATTTTTAAAAAACACCTTCATTTCGCCAAAAAAATAAATTCTTTTTCTATAAACATCCACAAAAAAATAGTTAATCAAAAAATAGTAGCGATGGCTCACAAAGAAAAAATAAAAATTTTTGTTTACACAGTAAACCAAAAAAAGGAAATCCAACACCTAAAAGATATCGGGGTAGATGGAATATTTTCGGATTATCCTGACAGGCTCTAAAAAAAAGTTAATCAGAAAAAGCTAAATTTTAACATTATTTTTTTTCATTAGCTCCTTGGCTACTACACCTACAGCAGTCGCCACAGGCACCGCTAAAATTGCTCCTGCTACCCCTGCCAACTTTAAACCAATTAACATTGAGAGTATTACTGCCAAAGGATTTAGCCCTACGGCTTTTTTCATTATCTGAGGAAAAATGATATTACTTTCAATTTGATGCACGATAACATAGAAAACTAAAACAAAAATAGCTTTAACAGGAGAAACTAATACAGTAATCAGAGTCGCTAAAGAAACAGCAATAGTTGGTCCAATATAAGGAATGATTTCCAAAAATCCGCTAATCATCGCTATAAATAAAGCATAAGGAACTCCCAAGAAATAAAGGATAGCATAGTCCAGCAAGAAAATAGTTAACATCAATACTAATTGTCCGCTCATCCAACGCCCGATTCTATTCTTTATTCTCTTGGCAATTTTTATTACTGTTAATTTGTATCTTTCGGGCGTTACTGAATCTAAAAAATTTTCCATTCCATCTTCATGAATAGACATATAAAAAGCCATCGAAAAAACCACCACAAAAGAAATCAAACCACTAAAAAAACCTACTGTGGTAGAAAAAATATTGAAAGAACTTTCTCCAAAATTTTCGCTTATTTTTCCTAGATTTAAATCGAATCCATAAGATTGTCCATAAAGAGAAACGCCTCTTAGAAAATAATCAACTTTTTGAAAATAGCTAGGTAGGGCTATTAAAAAATCTCTAAATTGACCTGATAAGGCTGGGATAATAAAAGAAATAATCGCTACTAAAATTGAAATTAAAAAAAGATAAATTATCAAAACCCCCATAATTCGAGGAATTTTTATCTTTAGTTTAAACCAACTTACCAAAGGGTCAATGGCTGCCATTACGATAATAGCCACAAAAAATAATACTAAAACGTCCCTAATAAGATAAAGAAACCACAACCCTAAGGCAATAGCCATAATCTTAAAAATTATTTCCGTCGATGATCCCCATAATTTATTTTCCATATTTTTGAATAGTTTTTATGAGATTACCTCCTATTTGAAAATTGATTCAATCCTTGCCTAAAATTTTAACATTTCTTCTAATTCTTTAGACTTTTTATGCGGACCAGTTACCGCCAAGTTCAATTTATCATTAACAAAAATATCTTTTGCCACCCTCAAAATATCGGCTGCGGTCACTTCGTCAATTTTTTTAAAAATATCTTTGGGAGTTAATATTTTATTTTTAATTACTTCTTGCCCCACTAAGAAAGAAGCCACTGAGTTAGATGACTCCAAACCCATCACCGATTTTCCTTTAATGAAATCCTTGGCCTTTTTTAGCTCAACTTCAGAAACCTTCTTGGAAGATATTTTACGATACTCCTTTAAAATTGTTTTTATTGTTTTGATTAAGTTTTTATGCTCCACTCCTGCAAACGTCGCTAGATAACCCGCGTCCTGATAAGCCTCACTGTCAGTATGGATATAATAAGATAATCCTTGTTTCTCTCTAACATTGATGAAAAGTCGGCTACTCATATTTCCTCCTAGAATTATAGAAAGCAGATTTAAAACATACTTATCCTTGTGATCATCATCATAAGCCCGTACCCCCAAAACCAAATGAGTTTGATCGGTTTTTTTGTTCTTTATTTTTATTTGTGAGCCCACTTGTTTTTCGATAACTTTTTCAAATTCTGGTTTTATTCCTCGATTCATCTGAGAAAAATATTTTTTTATTTTTTCAATAACCTTGTCTTCATCAATCTTCCCTGCCACACAAATCACAGTGTCATTAGCCAAATAAAACCTTTCTCGATATTTAATAAAATTATCTCTCTTTACGTTTTGAATAGTTTCTTTGGTCCCAATAATTTCTCTACCCAATTTTTGATCTCCATACAGAAGTCCTTCAAAGACATCCTCCACGCTCCGCATCGGCATGTCTTCATACATATTCAATTCCTGAAGGATTGTTCCTCTTTCCTTATTTATTTCCCTAGATTCAAATTTTGAATTAAGATACATATCCGATATTACATCTAGAGTTGTAGCTAGGTGTTTAGCGTCACTTTTAGCATAATAAGCCGTGCCGGTTTTCCCTGTAAAGGCATTAAATTCTCCCCCAATAGCATCCAATTCATTGGCGATAACCTGAGTATTAGGTCTTTTTTGAGTTCCCTTAAACATCATATGTTCAATAAAATGAGAAAGCCCTCTCTCATAATTCTCCTCATATCTTGATCCTACTCCAACCATTATCATTACCGTGGCTGTCTGAGTGTCTTTCATAGGCGCAGTGATTATCCTCAGTCCATTATCTAAAATTGTTTTTTTGTAATTCATAAACTTTTTTGTAATTTTAACTAATTTTTTATTTGAAATTAAAAAACTGACAAAATTCCTTTTGTTTAGCTTCAACCTAATATTATCCTATTTATTTCAAAAACTCAAATTGACTATATTTACCGCAAAGAATTCAACAAATTATACACCACTGAAAGAAATACGATATTTTGTAACATCAAAAGAGGAATTCCGATAATAAAATTCCATTTTCTAGTTTTATGATGAAACATAAACATTCCCAAATAAACCCCAATACTGCCAAAAGCAGTGGCCATAAAAAACAAGGCTCCTTCCGAAATTCTATCCACATTGTTTTTTCTCGACTTGATTTTATCAACCATCATGATTAAAAAAGACGCTACATTAATGGCTAAATAAACAACCACTAAAATAAGAAAATTGATATCCATACAAAAAAATTATAAATTAAATAGCTACTCCAGTTTACACTAAACACAGCCAAAATCAAGCTTAAAAAACATAAAATTATTCCGAAGCATTTCTTTTGAATAAACCTTTCGTAAACTTTGAAACTCTTCTGATAATCTGTTAAAATTAAATTACAGATACTTCATGTGTTCAATATCTATCAAATGAAAAATATCGAAGAAATAAAAATATTTCATCCCGACCTTAACGTTTCCCCAAACGCCCCTTTAAATTCAAGAAGAAATCTCAAGAATCCACTTTCTGAAAAAAATTATAAAGAAAATATTAATCATAGCCGACGCAAATTCCTTGTTGGAGCGGCTATTTTAGCTCTTGATTCAACTTTTCCCAAAGAAGTAAGCGAAAAAACAAACATTGTTCCAAGGATATTAAACCATATTAAATCTCTTTTTAATGATGAAGACAAGCCCAAAGAAAATGATCAAAAACAAGAAAATGAAAAAATGCCAGAGAAAAAAGAAGCTTCTCCTCAAATGCAACTCCTTGCCCAAGAGGTTCAAATAAGAGCTCATGAACTTCTTAAAAAAGACAAGTTTTTGCCCAAAAAATTATTTTCTGAAAACTTATTTTTGGCAGTTCAAATTCAAGAATCTAATTTAGAAAAAGATGCCGAATCTCAAGCGGGGGCTATTGGAATAATGCAAGTTAAACCTATCACTGTCAAAGAAGTCATAAGGTATTTAAACATATTAAAAAATAATGAAACCATAAAATTTGAAGGACCTTCGGCCAAAGAGCTTTCAGAAAATAACGTTGCCGAACTCATGACTCTGATTAAACAAAATAAGGACTTGGGCAAAGCTTTCGGTAAACTTTATTTCGCAGAATTATTTAACAATTTTGAGATAGGCAAGCAAGCATTTGAGCTTGGGCAGATAAATCAAGCTCGCAAAAAAATATTAACTGCTTATAATTGGAGTCCCAACAACTTTAAAAGAAATGAAAATAATGAATCTGCTTGGCCTCTAGAATCAATTCAATACTGCGATAAAGTGCTCGATAATTTATCTCGACTAGATTTCATTCAAAAAGAAATTAGAAAATTAAAAATAAAAACAGATATCTTAGATCTATCCGCGCTTCTCACCATGGAATTGAATAAATATAAAGATATCGACGTTGAAAATTCTTCCTTCGAAAAAATGATTCAATCCTATTTGGAAAAAATAAGTACCATAGAAACCATTAAAGAAAGACCTCTGAAAAAAGATGAAATAGCAAATTTAATAAGTAAATTTAATTATTCTGTCTACCGACTTTATGCTAATTTAAAATAAAAAATACTCTATATCATATAGAGTATTTTTTATTTTTCTTGCAACTGTCCCGCTAATAAGTATAATCTTGAAACTTTCTATTGGGCAGATATTTTTTAATAAAGTTATCTGAATCAAAAACATTCGCTTCCGCTTTAATATCGACACTTTCTACATTTTTTCCAAATTTATAAGGCCAGATTAATTTGAAATCTCTCTCCTCTTGAGATTTAATTGTCCGCATCTCATTCTTTCCTAGTGCGACTGGCTTACCTCCTTCATCTCTCAAAACTATCGCGATCTCGATTGAATTGAAATCAAAATAACTTTCATTCCTCAATAAACCTGTGACAATATTCTTCTCAGGATCTTCGCTATAATTTTTTTCGTATATGTTTAATTTGGGCTCCTCATACTCCAAAAATTCATCCCATTTAATATTTTTTATTTCGAATTTTAAAGAATAAGGATTAATTGAAGAATACAAATTTAACTCTATTATGAATTTGCTTTCACCTGGTAAAATAAAATTTGTCCCCTCTTTTTTAGCCAAAACAGCTCCCGATTGATCCAATAATTGAAATTCATAATCAAACCCAACTGCCCCATATTTATCATTGGGATTAGTAATTCCTGCCATTACATCAAATTGATCTCTACTTCCATAGACAAAATACTTTTCATTTACCTTTAACTCTTTAGCTTTAATTTCTCTCTTACAAGGGGTGCATACTCCTCCACAATCAATATCCTCCTCTGATTGGTTCTTCTTCCCATCACTACAAGTAGGATCTGGTTCCAAAATATAATAAATCAAAGCTCCAAAAATACTAAAAATCAGTAAATAGATACAAATTATAATTATCCTCTTTTTTCCTCTATTCATCAATTTAATCAAATAATTTAAAACTTAACTATACAAAGTCATTATACTGCCAAAAACAATAAATGCCAAACTAAACCTCTAAATTTAATGCCAGTTTATAATTTGACAACCTCTTTTCTATTCTGTAACCTTCCAATATAAACTAATTCTTATTTAAAGAAAATATGCCTCGTTATTTAGGACAACATTTCTTAAACAATCCTGCTATTGTTGACGATATAATAATCTCAGCCCATCTAAAAAATACTGACGTCGTTTTGGAAATTGGCCCAGGAGAAGGAGCCTTAACTGAAAAATTATGTGAAAATGCCTCCCAGGTCATCGCTATTGAGCTAGACGATAAATTAAAAAATCCTTTAAAAGAAAAGTTCGCCAACCAAGAAAATTTAAAAATAATATTTGAAGATATTCTAAAAATAAATTTGCCACAACTCATAAAAGATCACCATATTAAAAACTACAAACTGATTGCCAACATTCCTTACTATATAACCTCTAAAATCATTCGCTTATTTTTAGAAACCAGCATTCAGCCCGATGAGATAATTTTAATGATTCAAAAGGAGGTCGCTCAAAGAATTACTGCTCCTTTAGGAAAAATGAGCAAACTATCAAATTCCGTTCAATATTATGCCCAAGCAGAAATTCTTTTTGATGTTACTAAAGATAATTTCAATCCCCCACCCAAAGTAGATAGTAGTGTAATCAGAATATTTAACATCAAAAAAAATAATCCCCCAGAAGATAAACAATTTTTCAAAATAGTAAAGGCGGGATTTTGCGCTCGCAGAAAGACATTACTCAATAATCTTGCTAATAGTTTCCATATTGATAAAAAAGAAGTGGAAAAAATTCTCATTTCTGCTAATTTGCCCATTGGCATCAGGGCTCAGGAACTTTCCATATCTAAGTGGCAAGAACTTTCCATTTTATTTAAAGAAACTCTATCTTAAAAAAATAATCTTAATCATAATAAGCAAGTAAATAACTACCAATCCTAAAATCCACCAGATTAAATTATAGTTATTTATTCTTTTATTTCTTCCAGAAAAAACTACTACTCCAAAAGACGCCCCTCCGACGACAATAGCCCAAAATGTCAGAGCATATTCGTTTAGAAAGACAACACTCAAAAAATAAGACATAAAAATTCCACTTCCAATAATAATTTTTCCCCAATATTCACCAAAAATTACAGGGATAGTATTTACTTTATCCAATTTATCTCCCTTAATATCCTTTAAATCCTTAATGGGCAGAGAAAAAATTAAAGCAATCAACACTAACCAAAAAATTCTTTTAGGAAATTCCAAGATATCTTCTGCAGGACTAACTAAAATAAATCCTGAAAATATTATTAGCAAAGACGCCAATGCACTAATTAGTGTTGCTACTAAGGGAAAACGTTTTAATCGAAAAGGCCAAGCAGAGTAAACCCAAGCTAGCAATTGATAAGCAATCAATAAAAAAGCTACCTTGGGGTTTACCAAGGTGGCATAAAAAATAGAAAAAACAAAAAGAACAACTCCGATTGTAACATATTCAGTTTGCGAGAAATCCTTAACTGCCAAAGGACGCCTAGGATTAGTGACCAAATCTATTCTTTCATCATAAATATCATTAAATACCACCGAAGCTAACCACGCCAAGATAACTGCAATACTTATGTTCAAAAAACCAAAGAAATTAAAAATATTAAAATCCCAATTGAATTTAGTAAAAATAATTCCCAAAACACCCCCGAGCAAGAGCAATCCCAAATGATAAATTATTTGAACTGGGCGAGAATTTTTTAAAAAAACTACAAATTTATCTCTATAAGACAAGAATAATCCTCCAATAATTAATCCTGCCAACATTGTTGCATAAATAAGAGATAGCTTAATACTCAAGGCATTCAAATAAGTGCCTGTTTCTCGAGAAAATAAGCGAGCTGAAGTAAAAAACAATTTCACTATTTCCAAATCCCCTATCTGCATAAATCCCTTTGAAAAACCTTGACTGATGATAGTTACCCAAGATGGAAATGTCCCTAAAATAAATAAAATTACATACGATTGAAGAGCTAGCGAAAGTGCTTTTACTGGACTTTTTGTTTTTAAATACCCATAGACAAGCAAGGCTAGCACGGTTACTGCAATTTCAAATCGAACTCCATAAGTAATACCGAAATCTGGGCTATCACCAAAAAAGGTAACAAATCGCTTGGGCATCTCCGCCAATCCATAAATTCCATAAAAACTTAAGTAAGCCCGATCTCTCAATAGAATAAAATCAATCAGTGGTGGGAATATTATAATTAAATACCCCCAAAGCAACACGTTGGACGCTTTCTTAATCTCAATCTTTAAATTTTTTATTATCAACACTAAAAAAATTAGATAAGATAATAGAAAAAAAACAAACGTATAAGAAACATGATGAAAAAAATAATCTCCGGTTCTATTGATCATTCCCCCTAACCAATTTTCCATCAAGACCCGCAAAGCAATAATTCCCAAAAAGGAAAATACCCAAAGATAAAAAGAAGTGTTTGAATCTTCAATCCTTTTAACTAAATTAGCTAGAAATATCGCCATTGGATTATTGGTTAATAAAAACTCTCAATCAATAAAAAGAATACCATTAAAGCTGTTGTCAAATCAAGTGTTTTTATGCTATAATTTTTTTATGAGATTGTGCTTTAAATTTAAATAAAAAAACAAAATAGAATTATGCATCTAATGAAAGTAAAAAAAATAAAAATAACTTTCTTGGTTTTTTTCTTGCTTTTAATTTCTAGTTTTTCCTATTCTCTAGTAGCACAAGAAAATTCTACCGATAAAAGCATTTTTCTTGATTCTGATCAAGATGGTTTAAGCAACAAAGATGAAATCATCTATAAAACAGATGCTCAAAAACCTGATACTGATGGAGATGGATATTCTGATGGCGCCGAAGTCAAAAGTGGCTATGATCCAGCAAAACCAGCCCCAGGAGATAAATTAACAACAGGAGCAACATCGACTTTGACGACTGATTCCAATTTAAAAACTTCTTTGTCGGGAACAAAAAATTTAACCGAAGAAATATCCGATCAAATCGCTTCTATGGTTTCTTCTAGCGACTCATCCAAGGGAATTGATGTAAATAGTATTAACAATTTAATTGAAGAAAAAATTTCTAGCCATATTTCTTTTAGCGATTTACCAAAAATTGATGATTCTACTATAATAATGAAGGTTCAGAATTATTCTGGATATGGAAAAGACAAACAAGCAAGATTATTGAAGGAGGACAATCAAGAGTATCTTTCTGCTGTTTTTTACATAATGGCTAATAATCTTCCCCATTCCGTAAACTCTAAAGAAGCTATTCAAGAATTTTCTGATGAAATAATGAAAAAGATACCTTCTATCATTTCCTCAGATGATGGTTCAGGACTCAACTATTTTACAGATTTAGCCGACAGAGGAAGCGCTATGCTAGAAAAATTAAATGAACTGGAAGTTCCTGCAGATATGCTAGAAATACATAAAAAAGGACTGCAACTAGCTAATTATGCCATATCTCTTAAGGAAAAAGTAAAAGTAGATAATAATGACCCCATCGCTTCCATTGTCAGCTTTTCTGAAGTCGAAAATTTAATGGTTTTAGGCAATGATTATTTAAGTGAAACAGAAACTGAATTAGAAAAATTAGGTCTAACTAATTTCGTGGCAGAACAAACTACTAATCTATGAGTAACAAATTAAAAAAAATAATATTTCACACACTTCTCTTAGTTTCTATTATTTCTTTTGTTCCTAGCTATAAGGCTCAAGCTTATGTGGCTTGGCCAGACATTGGTAACGCTTTCATGCGAACAATGCTAAATGAAATGTGGATTCAAATTAGAGCAGCTATTATTGGCGCCCTCAAAAAAGAAGCTATTAATACTATTAGTGAAACCATTAACGGACTCGTGGGAGGAAATGCCCAAGAAGAGGCTCTTTACGTTCAAGATTGGGCAGATTATCTTTTTCAAACTCCCACTCAAAATACAAATCTCTACATGAATGATTTTTTTACTCTCACCAATCGAGGTCAATCTAGCGGTTCTTATACTAGCAGTTCTGGCAGTAGTTCTTCTTATTCTGAATGGCGATCTGAGGGAGCTAAATATTTAACTGAATCTCCCGACTACACTGAATTGCAATCTGATTATGAAGAATACGCCTCTGACGCTGCTAGCATGTTTGATGATGGCAATTGGGCAGCCTATGATGCTTTTTGGCAACTCAATAACAATCCCATTGCCTATGAGTTGCAAGCTGAGGCTATTTATATGGACAAATTAGCCGAAGAAGAAAAAATAGCTTCCGATCAAGCTCAAGCTTATAGTGGATTTAAGGCTAAAAAATCTGATGATGGAACAGTTATTACTCCCGGATCAACTATCGAGGGATTAACAGTAGCTGCTAATACCGTGGATAATGACGCCATTGCTAATGCCAGAAATATCGGTGAAATAGCAGGAATAGTGGTCGGAAAAATCGCCTCCAATGTCATAAAACAAGGGATTGGTAATGCTAGAAAGAATAGTGGAAGTAGCAGCAGTAATACATGTGATTCGTCTTCAAGTAGCCTAAAAGACCAATTAAATAATTACAGTTCTAGCGGGAACACTAAAAACGGCAATTCAGGATTAGGAACTCTCGGAACCTCATCCAACTCCACCTGTGATTAATTTTATCCATATTTTTTTCTATAAAAAAATCGTCTTTTATATTTAGACGATTTTTTAAAATTTATTTTAATTTACATTATTCTATACGCTCGATTCAATTTCTTTTTTATTTATCAATTCAATTGGATTATTTTCAGCTAGCAAACTGCCATCAATCTCTTTTTGTTTGGCAATTTCAACAAAAAACAATACCCAGATTGATTGGAAAAACACATTTAAAATTGAACTAACAAAAATCAATCCGCCTATTAATATCAAAAAAAACAAGCAGGCAAAGATAATCAACAATAATTTCCCGACTAATCCATAGATGATTGCCCCTAAAACTCCAATGGGGATAATAGCCACTAGCAACGCAAAAAATAATCCCATACTGATAACCATATTAACTGCCACCACAACCAAACTCATAATAAAACTTTCTTTAATATTTTTTTCAAAAAGTCGATAAGACAATTTTATAGAATTTGCAATATTCAAATCACTGCTGATTATATACATCTGCGTATATTTTTTTAAATAAAAGAATAAAATAAAAATTGAGATTAATAGCATAAAAGCAACTAATCCCATAGAAAAAGCAATACTGTAAGATTTTAATATAAAAAGTCTTACTATCGGGAAGATCAATATGAACATTGAGACTATCAGGGCAATAAAAAATAACATATCTACTAAAAATAACCTTTTAAAAAAATATATCCCCCTCTTAAAGCCCGAAGAAAAATTTACATTTTCTTTTTTATTAATCTTAAAAGTTGAATCAATCAAGGCTCCTCTTCCGATTATTCCTAGAAAATATAAGCCAATAAAGATAATTGCCAGTAAAATTATCCCGAGTATTATCCACTCCTGATAATGCTCCCAATAGAAAGAGGCTTTTCTTACTATATTCATATAAGCCATTTCATCAAAATTTTTATCTTTAGACGAGTTATTGGGAAAATTATAGCTAAAAGATCCGCTCATCCCCCCAAACATAGACAAAAGACCAAACCACCAAAGAAATTTATTTTCTTTGGTCAAGTTCATTGCATCTTTTATTATTTGAAAATATTCTATTTTATTTTTCATTTTTTTGTTAGAATTAAAATTTATTATAATAATATTTAACATCAGCAATCCATTTATTTACACTCTCTTCATTTTGCCCGTCACAACTATAGCCACACTTCCAAACTACCATTTTTTCTGGAGTATCGATACCTGCATCAATTAATTCATTTATTCTAGCTGCCACAGATTCCACTGCCTCCTCCTGATTATTAAAACAAGTATGCCCCCCGCTTCCCATTCTCTCTCTTTTTTGACGAAATCCCCAAAGATTATTGCATTCTTCACCGTTAAGTTTGGGAGTTCTCTTTCCCCAGTTACTTTCCTTTTTGGCAATCGCCACAATAAAAGCGGCTGTCTGTTCGTCCTCTTTGGCGATAAGACGTGTCATGTTTTCAATAGGAAAACCAGCCGTTGCTTTTTTGATTCTATTTTCCAACTCAATATTTCTTTTAGGTAAACTGGCTGTCTTAATTTCCGCTGTTGAATATTGAATATTATCTAATGATTTAATTGATAAATAAGTAAAAATAGATAGAAAAGTTACCAAAATAACTAATAAAGTATTCTTTAGATGATTTTTTTCAAAATCAACTATATTCTTAAACTTCTGATCACAAAAATCAACACAACCAATACTGGATTTGGCAACCTTTTCCTTTATTTTGTTGTATTTTTGGCTTATTTTATCCATATTTAGGCTTAAAATATAAAAAACGGGAATTTACACCCGTTTATTTACCTAGAATCATTATACACTATTTTTAACTAAAAAGCAAGAAGATGAAAAAGTCTCTCTAATTTTAAATTTAGAATTTTTAATCAATTTTCAATCTTTAAAAACCAAAAAATAGAAAGGACTTGATTAAAATTAATTTAAATGATATTATAATATTCGTTGAAATGATATTTTGATTTGTTTAGTATTTTAGAGATTATTCTTCAAATCAATATTATTTCTTTTTGTTTTATGGCCCTATCGTCTAGTGGTTAGGACAGCAGGTTTTCATCCTGTAAACAGGGGTTCGATTCCCCTTAGGGCTACATTTAAAAAAACAGCTTTTGAGCTGTTTTTTGTTTGAATATAAAATTATAATAATTCCTCAATTTCATCCAAAATTTCACTCGGGATTGGATTATTTTTTGGACTCACTCCAGGGTACCGCCAAACACTTATTATTTTCAATTGATTACTCCCAAAAATGATTTGCTTCAAATTCGAAATTTCTTTGTTATCTTTATTATCACTTTTAATTTTGCACTTTGAATTTTTAACTGATTTTTGGTACATCACCCAAATCTCCTGACTCCACTTCTTTTTACCTTCTTTGTCTATCTTAATCGAATTGGGTTGCATTACAGCAACAGTATTTTTAGCAATTCCTTCTTCTATTCGTTGAAAACTTCTGATTACCCGAGTAACCCTCTGAGCACTAAGTCCATATTGCATCATTTTTCCGATACTGTGTCTGGTCCAATAATATTTGCTACAATTTTTGGGAGGATTAAAATTTCCAAAACTCATACGGATTCTTCTTAAAAAAGAATTAATCTTCTATATCATCAATCTCTGCAATATCTCTTTCGTGACCAGCATGATCCCCATCAAAGATTATACTGCCCTTAAAAGTGCGCTTAACCTCGGAAACATTTCCTGCCCTTTTAGCTTCTTCACTTAAAAAATTAGTTGCACCAGCAATAGCCTCTTGCAAATCATTATTAGATAATGTCTTTTTAGGAACAGCCTTGTTGGAAATATCTTTTTCTTCTTTTTCTATTTTTTTATCCTTTATTTCATCAACTATGCTCAATAAAATCTTTTTTTCTTCATTATTTAGATCAATAAAAAATGGTCCTATAACGTTTTTCAAAACAACCTCACTGGTAAAATTATTAATTGTACTTTCTTGAATTCTTTTCCTTATTTCAGTTTCTATCGCCTCTACAATTGCATCATTATCCTTAAATATCCCCACCAACACTTCCGGAAAAACGAATCTATCTCGAGGCAATCTATCTGGAGTAGTAAAAATTAGTTCATTTTCAATCATATTTTTAAATATTTAAATCTCTTAATCTTGCCACCCTCTCTGTTATTGGTGGATGGGTCATAAATAATTTGGAAACCTTTTTTCCTTTAAAAGGATTAGCGATATAAAGGTGAGCTGTAGCACGATTCGCTGCTTCTAATGGTTCACTATCAGCCGATATTTTTTCCAGTGCTCTTGCTAATCCTTCGGGATAACGGGTAAGTAATGCTCCATCAGCATCAGCTAAAAATTCTCTTTTTCGAGAAATGGCTAATTGCATCAACATCGCTGCAAAAGGAGCTAAAATTGAAAGAATCACAGCCAATATTATTAAAATTAATCTTAACTGTCCGCCTTCATTATTGTTATTTCCTCTACCTCCCCAAAAAGCCCAATGTCGAAACCAATCAGCAAGAAGTGTTACAAATCCAACTAAAACAACTACCACCGTAGAAAGTAAAATATCTCGATTGCCGATATGGGATAATTCATGAGCGATTACTCCTTCCAGCTCGGCCTTTTCCAGTTTGGCGATTATTCCTGTAGTAAAGCAAATTACACCATGCTCAGGGTCTCTACCTGTCGCAAAAGCATTGGGAGCGCTATCTTCAATAATATAAATTTTGGGGACAGGCAAACCAGCCGTAATACAAAGATTTTCTACTAAATGAAAAACTTCTTTGGCATTTTCGTGAGTGACTTCCTTGGCTCCACTCATTCCCAATACGATCTTATCACTCCACCAATATGAGCCAAAGCTCATCAAAATAGAAAAAATTACTGCTCCGTATAAAATCCAGCTATTGCCTATTGCTCCAGCAAAAACATAACCCACTCCAATTACAAAAACCAAAAAACCTGAAATGTAAATCCAAGTTAATCGTTTATTTTTATCAGCTTGTGTATATAAAGTGGACATAGCGTTGATAGGATGAATTAAGAATTATGAATAATACTTGCTACTTTATAAGCATTACAAACCCTTTAATATTTTGTATATTTGTAAAAATTCGTAATTAATAAAGAAATCCTAAAATTCTACTTTAACAGCTTCTTTTTCTGATTCATTCGCTACTTCAAAAAATTCTCTTTTTGTAAAGTTTAACATTCCCGCAAAAACATTATTGGGGAAAAGTTCAATTTTAATATTGAAATCACGCACATTACCATTGTAAAATCTTCGAGAAGCTTGAATTTTATCTTCTGTATCACTCAACTCTCTCTGCAACTCTAAAAAGTTTTGATTAGCTTTCAATTCAGGATAATTCTCTGCTAATGCAAAAATTGATTTCAATGTTCCTGAAAGCATATTCTCCGCCTCAGCTTGAGATTTAGCATCTCCTGTAGCTTGAGCTTGCATAGCTTTATTTCGAGCTTCAGTAACCTTTTCAAAAGTGCCGCTTTCATGAGCTGCATAACCTTTTACGGTATTCACTAGATTGGGAATCAAATCATATCTTCTTTTCAATTGCACATCAATATCGCTCCAAGCCTCATCCACTCTATTTTTTAGCTTAATTAAACCATTATAGATAGAGATGACCCAAATAACCCCTATCGCAATAATCACCAGCAAAATCACTAAAATTATCATACTTTTTTATGTTTATTTTTATTTATTCAAAGAAATAAAAATATTCATCATTTATTAATTACCCCTTTAATTATATCACTTCTATAACTATCAGCAAGTTTAATTTTTATAATTTGCTAATTTATGCTATGATTTAAGCATTAAGCTCTAAAAAATAAAAAATATGCCTTTCGGACAATATAATATTTTTATCATACCTTTAGTCGTATTACTTCTCACCCGAGTTTTGAAATTTCTCATATTTTATTTTAACCACAATAGAGATTTTGCTTATACTAAAAAACATGCTATGAGCTATGGTCATATGCCCAGTGTTCATACTGCCCTGATGACTTCGATGGTTACTTCCATCGGACATTATGCAGGCATAACTTCAGGAGCTTTTGCTCTGGCGGTGATTATGGCCATTATTGTAGTCGATGACGCTACCCGACTGAGAGTTTACATGGGAACCCACAGCGAGTATCTCAATTTCATTAAAAACAAACTTGAAATGGACAATGAAAAATATCCCGAATTGAAAGAAAGGATGGGCCACCGCATGAGCGAAGTGATTGCCGGAGGAATTGTGGGATTCACATTTACAATTTTTCTAATTAAGATACTCTAGGAGATACTCTACCATAACAAAAATTCCTTAAAATCTAAGGAGTTTTTTATTCGATAAAATTAAAAAGCATAAATATTACAGCTAACGCTATCAAGATTAAATTTATCCAACGCCAGATGATCTCATAGTTATTGCTAAAATATTTTTTATCTACAACTATCTTACTGCTTAAATAAAAATCTCGTACATCTTTTTCAACTATTTTCCCTCCAAAAAAATCACTTAAAATTTTGGCTTCCTGCTTATATTCAAAATCTAAGTTATCAAAAATATCACCCATTTTTTCAGCACTTCTTTCTAAAGAATTAAGATAATTAATTAGAGAAAATAAAAAAGAAACAGTTGTGAAAAATAAACTTATTTTAACAAAGAGATTAGATTCAAAACTGAAAAACAGGGTAATATCTGCCATTATCACAGTTAGGGACACAAATATTGCCACCAAATAGTAAATATGAAAATTTCTTTGATATCCAACGATAAATTGCAAAGATTGGATAAACAGATCAGATCTCTTTCTCCCAATTTTTTGAATATGTTTTTCTATTGACTCTAGAGACATATCATTTGAAATTAATTTTACAACATTAAATAATATACCTTCGACAGCACAAAGTCAAATTTAATTATCAGCAGAAATAATTTATATTTTAAAAAACTCGGCAACCATTGGCTTATGGCTACCGAGTTTATCTTCATGACTATTATCGTACATTATTTTTGAGACAACATTGAAAGCAACTAACAACTCTCTGTCTCACTTCTTTGTCTTTGATGAGCCCAAGCCACCAAGACGGGAAAAGTCCCGTTTGATCAAACTTAGCCACATTGTTAATTCCTACCCAAATGGGATTTTTGTTAAGTTCCATTATGAATGAGGATTCGACATCAAATCCACCTATCGACTTTTTTAAGCTAGCCAAAAAGGGCTCTCTATCTACTAGCGCGATATTCCACACCTCATGTTTGTTGCACTTATTTCTTTTATTATTTTTTCTGGGACATTCTTGAGTTGGTGACAAAAACAAATTGTTAGTTATGTCTTCAATAAGCTCTTCGATACTTACGCCAATTTTTTGTGCAAATTTTTCCAGATGTTTTCTACCTATGTACATACGACCCGCTTCCACTTTCATCTGGCTAACTGACCCGCTACTGATCTCAAAAGCATCCCCCACTCCTTTTTGATTTCCTTGTTTGGTAAGAGAGCTTAAATAGACAATCACATTCCCCGAAAATTCTCTCTTAATTCTTCCCTTGGCATCGAATATCTCTTTTTTCATTTAACCCTCCCTATAATATTTTTATACTAAACGCAGAAAAATCCCATTCTTCTTAAAAAACTACTTTAAAACTAGCAATCATAAAACTAAAAGTCAAGAAAAAAAATTAGAATTAAACACAAATTCCACATATCGCATCAAAAAAACTCGGAAAAAACCGAGTTTTTAAATTCAACATAATTATTCTGACCCATCTAGCGTTAATCAACAATTTTAATATTTTTTAATTCTTCCAAAATCACTTGTTTGTCATTCCATGGAATTCTTTTTTCTCCGATTGCCATCGTTTCTTCAGCGCCCTTACCTGTTACAATCACAAAATCACCTTGATTGGCCAAATTCAAGGATTTATTAATAGCCTCTCGTCTATCGAATATTTTATAAAAATCCTTGCCTTCTATTTTATTTTTTATCCCGCTAGCTACTTCATCTATTATCTGCATTGGGTTTTCGTTATAAGGATCTTCGTTAGTTACAATGACAATATCTGCATTTTTAGAAACAATTTCTCCCATTATTGGTCTTTTTCCTCTATCCCTCTCTCCGCAAGAACCAAAAACTGCAATAACTTTTTTATTGTCTTTATTAATCGTTTTAACCAAATCATAGAGTTTTTCCAATGAATCAGGAGTGACCGCATAATCTACAACGATGTTGAGATCCTTGTCATTGGCAATATACTCCATTCTCCCTGAAATATTAGCAATTTTTTCTAGAGCTTTTTTAATTATCTTGTTATCTATTCCTTCAACAATTCCCACACAAATTGCCGCTAAGGCATTCTCGATATTAAATTTTCCTGGCAAATTTAAAACAAACTCATCATCATCTACTTTAAAAGTAGAGGACTTAGTAAACATTTCAATATTTTTAGCTCTAATCACCACCAAGTTTTCCTTATCTACAATTTCATTTTTGGTAGTGTAACCATAAATCATTTCTTTACCCTGAAAATTATAAAATTCTTGAGGGTTTTCCATATCCAAATTAATTATAATTCTTTTGGATTTTTGAAATAATTTTAATTTGGCCTCTCTATAAACCTCCATTGTCTTATGGTAATCCAAATGTTCTCTAGTTACATTAGTTATGACAGCCCCATCATAATCCACTCCCCACACTCGATATTGATCTAGAGAATGAGAAGATGTTTCCAAAACTAAATAATCACATTTTTTATCTACTGCTTTTTTAATAAATTTTTGCACCTGCCAAGCTGACAGGGTAGTAAATTTAGTTTTATTTATCCATTCTTCATCGGCTAATTTAAAATTAATTGTCGAAGCCATCGCCACTTTATATCCCGCTTCCTCTAAAATTTTAGTCACCAATTGAGTTGTGGTAGTTTTGCCGTTAGTGCCAGTTATCCCAATAATCTTTATTTTTCTGCTTGGAAAACCAAAGCAAATGTTAGCCCAGACAGCTTGGCACAGATGATAAATATTTTTAAAACTTTGAGGAATTAATTTTTTCATAGATTACAAATTAATAATTTTTATTTTATTTAAATGATAATTTTCTAATATTCCAACAACCATCATCTCATGGGTTATTATAACAATAAAACCTTTAAGATAAAAATAGCAAATACGGACACTTATGCAATTATATCCGTGCAAAAACTCTCAAATAGTGCTAAAGTGAGGATTAATCTGTTATAATTTAATAGATAAGGCCACGAGATTAAAAATATGGCTGATGACTATACAATGATGACACAAAAACATAGGCAATCTAAATTTAAATATTTTCTCATATTCCTCTTGATGGGGGGGACCTTTTTTGTCGGGAAAACTTTCTTCTTTAAAGATAAACGAGTTTTGGGTATCGCCAGTGGAGAGAAAAATATTATTCTAAACGATAACAACTTTGAAAATAAATTTCAAACCAACGCTCTCACAATAGAGGAATTTTTAAATACCGAAAAAATAACTTTAAACGAGAAAGACTTAGTTTTTCCTGATAGGTCAAACATTCTTTTCCCCGGAAATGTTGTTGAGATACAAAGAGCCAAAAAATTAATTATTTCGGTAGATAAAGAGCAGAAAGAAATTTTTGGCTTTAGAAAAACTGTAGGTGAAATAATTATTGAAAACAATCTAGACATCCGCGAAGAAGACCTCATTAAACCTGAAAGAAAAACCTTAGCCTATAATAACGAAGAGATAAAAATTACCCGAGTAGAAATCAAGGAAGAAATCGTCAAAAAAGATATCGATTTCAAAACTATTGAAAAAGAAGACGATAAACTCAGCTGGCGAACTAAAAAAGTAGAAGTAGCGGGAGAAAAAGGAACTAAAGAAATTCGTTATGAAGTAGCCTACCATGATAATAAAGAGGTTAGCCGTAAAATAAAAGAAACTGTCGTTACTAAAGAACCAATTAATAAAGTTGTTACGCAAGGAACCTATGTAAAATTAGGCACATCTCACACTGGTCAAGCTAGTTGGTATGCTTATACAGGCACAATGTCAGCTGCCAATCCTTGGCTTCCCATGGGCAGTTATGTCAAAGTAACCAACAAAGATAATGGTAAATCAGTCATAGTAAAAATTAATGATCGCGGTCCGTTTGGCGCTGGTCGAATTATTGATCTAGATAAAGTCGCTTTTGAAAAAATAGCCTCACTCGGTCAAGGCATAGCCAATGTTAAGATGGAGGAAATAAAAAATTAGATTAATTTTAAAGGCTAAATTAAAAGTTTCAAATTGAATTCTAAATTCAAGTTTTAAAATGGTCTATTAAGCTCAGGATCCCAAGTATGAATGAATTGACATGTTCTAAAAATAAGTTATAATATACAGTCAGTTCTATGGTGGATTGATGTAGTACTTTTTTTAAAAATCAACTGGAGGAAGAGATGAAAACCATAACCGTTGCAAAATTTATCGAACATTTGTACAAGAACGGCAATTTCCAAATTTTTGGCGAGTACATCGTTAAAGGAAAAATTGTTCTTCCCAAAAAAACTTTTACCCGAGACATTTCTCTTGGCAGGGGAACTTTTAAGAATGACTTTCATTGTGGTGACGCTACGTTCAAAAAACATTTCAGCTGTTTCTACGCCAGATTTAAAGGAGGTTTTTATTGCGATGATGCAAAATTCGACGATTGGTTCTCTTTGGGAGACAGCATTAGCTTGTTTGGCGGATTCTATTGTGGAAATGCCAAATTCAATAGCAGGTTTCAATTCAATGGTGCAACCATCAAAAAATTTAATTGTGAAAATGCCTTTTTTAAGGATATTTACTTTAGCGTTTCGACCATCGGAGAGTTTGACTGTGGCAATGCTGTTTTTGAAAAAATATATTGCTACGAGAATGTTACATTTAAAAAATTCCTATGCCAAAAGGCAACATTTCCAAATTTTGATGCCTCTCGAAACTATGCCCTTGGGATGGCAATTCACCACTACAAGACCAGCGGAGTTGCATTCTCCATAAGTGACTTCCAAAAAATAAAAACTTGAGTTTAAAAAACTCAAAAAAGATTCCCCGTAATATCAGGAATCTTTTTTATTTTTTAGTATTTAATTTTAATCACTTTTTAAGTTTATCATCTAAGCCCTAAAGCTTTTCTCAAATATTTCCCTGTATAACTTTCTTTATGCCATCTGGCTACTTCTTCAGGCGTACCCGTCACGATAATTTTTCCCCCATTCTCTCCTCCTTCAGGGCCGAGATCAATAAGCCAATCCGCCGATTTAATCATATCCATATTGTGTTCAATTACAATTACAGTGTTGCCGGCATCCACCAAACGATTGAGAATATCCAATAATTTTTTAATATCTTCAAAATGAAGTCCCGTGGTCGGTTCGTCTAAAATATAAATATTATGTCCGCTAGAACGACGTGAAAGTTCCGTAGCCAGCTTTACTCTTTGAGCTTCTCCTCCACTTAGAGTAGTGGCACTTTGCCCCAGTTCGATATAGCCCAACCCTACTTCGTCTAAAACTCTTAACTTATCGGAAATAATCGTAAAATTTTCAAAAAATTCTAATGCCTCACTGACAGTCATTGCTAAAACTTCTGAAATATTTTTTCCTTTATATTTTACTTCCAAAGTTTCTCGATTATATCTTTTTCCTTTACACACATCGCAGGGCAGATAAACATCTGGCATAAATTGCATTTCAATTTTTAAAAATCCTTCACCTTTACAATTATCACAACGTCCGCCACTAACATTAAAAGAAAATCTTCCCGGATTATAACCCCGAGCTTTAGCATCGCGAGTTGTAGCAAATAAATCACGAATAAAAGTAAACAATCCTGTGTATGTCGCAGGATTAGAACGAGGGGTTCGTCCAATCGGTGCCTGATCAACCATTATTATCTTATCAATATTGTGAGCTCCGATTATTTCTTGATGCGTGCCAGGAATTTCTAGAGTTTTATGTAATTTATTAGAAAGTGCTTTGTAGAGAGTATCCTTAACTAAAGTGGATTTACCACTTCCCGAAACTCCTGTCACACAAGTAAAGACATTGAGAGGAAACTCTACATTAAGATTTTTTAAATTATTTTCTCTAGCTCCCTTTAAAATAATACTTTTTTTACCCCAAGCTTTCCTTCTAATATGAGGAATCTCAATTTTATTAGTCCCATTCAAATATTGTGCTGTAATGGATTTCTTACTTTTCATCACTTCTTCGGGAGTTCCCGCTGCGACAATTTCTCCTCCATGCTTACCTGCTCCTGGACCGATATCGACCAAATAATCCGCTCCTCGCATCGTTTCTTCATCGTGCTCAATGGCAATTACGGTATTCCCTAATCTTTTTAAATTTTTTAGAGTTTCTAAAAGTCTAGCGTTATCGCGAGCATGTAAACCGATTGATGGTTCATCAAGGATATACAAGACACCCACTAATTGCGAGCCAATTTGGGAAGCTAATCTAATTCTTTGAGATTCTCCTCCGCTTAAAGTTTTGGCTCCACGAGAAAGAGTAATGTAATTTAGACCCACATCATTTAAAAAAGTTAGCCGGTTGATAATTTCTTGCACAATCCGACTTCCGATAAGTTCTTCTTTTTTATTTAATTTTAAATTTTTAAAAAAATTTAGCGCATCTAAAATATTTTCATGAGAAATTTCATCGATATTTTTCTTTCCCACTTTTACTAGAAGCACTTCTTTTTTATAACGACTCCCCTTGCAAGTAGAACAAGGGTTTTGACTCATGTACTTTTCAATATCATTCCTGACTGCCTCCGAAGTAGTTTTTTTATATCTGTCTTCCATCCAACCGACAATTCCTTTCCAAGTCATAAAATATTCCCGTACCCCTGTACGAAAATGATATTTTACGCTAATCAAATCCTGCTCTTCGCTGCCATAAAGCAATGTATCCAAATCACTTTTGCTTAAATCTTTAAGTCTTTTATTTTCGGCAATGTGATAATAATTAGTTACCGCGCGCATTATTGTCCCTAAATAATTGTTAGACTTATAACTCCAAGGTAAAATACCCCCCTCACCGATGGTTTTGTTTCTGTCGGGAATAATCAATTTTTCATCTAACTCCTTTTTTGTTCCTAATCCCTCACAAGCTTCGCAAGCCCCAAAAGGAGAATTGAAAGAAAACAACCGAGGTTCCAACTCGGGAAATTCTATTTCATGCACCGGACAAGCTAAATTTTGATTAAAAGAACTTTCTTTTTTCCCATTCTTGATCATCACAATTCCCTTGGCAATTTTTAAAGCTCTTTCAACTCCCTCGAAGATTCGACTCAGATTATCATCATTTATTTTTAATTTATCAACTACAATGTCAATGTTATGTTTTTTGTAACGAGCTAATTTTATTTCTTTCCAATTAATTAATTTTATCATTTTACCGTTAACTCTGGCAGTGGAATATCCACTTTTATACATATCTTCCAAAAGTGTACTATATTCACCTTTACGACTTCGCACAATAGGAGCCATAATTTCTATTTCTTTATTAGCTCCATTCTCAATAGCTCGATCGACAATCTCATCAATCGACATTTTGCTAATTTCTCGCCCACATTCTGGACAATGAGGAATTCCTATTTTAGCATAAAGCAAACGCAAATAATCATGAATTTCGGTAATAGTTCCCACCGTTGAACGAGGATTGCGAGAAACTGATTTTTGGTCAATAGAAATAGCTGGACTAAGTCCTTCAATATAATCCACATCCGGCTTATCCATTTGACCTAAAAATTGGCGAGCGTAGCTAGAAAGACTTTCTAAATATCTTCTTTGTCCTTCAGCGAAAATCGTATCAAAAGCCAAGGTACTCTTGCCACTACCGCTAAGCCCTGTAAAAACTATTAATTTATTTCTAGGAATTTCGAGATCAATATTTTTTAGATTGTGTTCTCTAGCTCCTTTTACAAAAATTCTATCTTTCATATATTTAACATTATCGTTTGTCATCTCGACTTTATGCTCTATCATCTCGCCCTTACTCACTATGTCATTTCGACCGGATAATTTTTTGTACTCAAAAAAATAGGAGTGGAGAAATCTAGCTAATTCGCAATGACAATCAACTATTATCGTCTACCTATATTATACCATTTTCTTAGAAATGTCACCCTTTAAGCAATTTCCAAATCCCAAATCCCAATTTCCAATCAATTTTCAATGTTGCAATATTCAATAAGTTTCCCCTCTCCCCCTTTTCAAAGGGGGAAATGTCCAAAAAATAGAGAGGGTTAGTTTCAATTACCCATATTAAAAAATATGTCATCTCGACCAAATAAATTTCTGCGTGCCCCGTTGAATAACTGGGGTACTCGGAAATTTATGCGTGGAGAGATCTAGAATTTAAAATTTATAAATTATAAAATAAAAAAATGCCCCAATGGTGAGCGCAAAACTCTTTCCACCAGGGCAAATGAATGCCACAATTTTTCATCACTCGTAGAATTCCCTCCAGAAATCTTTATTAAGTTTGATAACTTTTTCCTCTGGCTCTTCTTCCTTCTCGAGAGCTGGGCAATTTCTATGCCCGAGATCTCCATAATATTCTTGACCGCAAAGTGAGCACATTCTTGCTCTGCTGATATTATCTCTCCAGCACATAAGCACTTTCCTCCTTATGAATCGATTTCTTGGGACATTTCATCAGATTCATCATATGCCATTCTCCAATATTCTCTATAGAAAGAAAAAAATATACCTGCAAAACCCGCTACAACAAGAACTACACCAAGAGCATCTTGGTCACTCAGTCCCACTATCAACCCTCCGCCAGCAGTCAACAAAATTGATATGATGCATAATGCAAGATTTTTTTCATTAAAACACCCTCCTTCTTAGTTAGAGTATTCTACTATAGCCGAATCACCAAAAAAACTTTATAAAAATAGCTAACCCTATCTAAACATATCCAAAAACAAAAAGCAATAAAAATCTATTTCAAAAAAAATTAGTGTCACTTTTGTCCACGTGGACAAAAGTGACACTCTTTGAAAAAAAATAATAATTTGCAAAATTACAGTTTAGACTTTATACTATTTCAAAAGATTAAAGAGTGTTTTTAGAAGGAATAGTCCCTCACAAACAAACAATAGGAGGTACACCGTGGCACAAGAAAAAAATTATTGATGTTCCCCCCGGTCAAGCACCTGAGTGGGTAAGAAAAGCATGGATCGGACTCGTCATGCCAGTTGCAGAGAACTTGCCAACTCATACGATTGCAATGGGGGTACTCGGTGGTAAAGCGGAAAATCCAAATGGATATCCCGTTGAAACATCTATCGCCATACAAATATTGAAAGAAAAAAGCCCTGACGCAGCACAATGGTGGACGGAACATGTAAGCCCTATATTTATGCGATGGTTGATATTTAAAGAGGAGGTCTGCCAACTCATCCAATCAGAAACCAAATAGTTTTCTTACTGAAACGGCTACCTGTTGAAATCCAATGGGTAGCCGTTTAAATTTTATTGCTAAAAAAGAAATAGAATTTATACTAGATTAAATATTAAAAATTGAACCGAAATTCAAAATTTGAAATTTACTTTGCTCTTTTTCTCAATTCCATCAACCTATCGCAAAATTCTTTCTCAGTAAGAATTGTTTCATATGGGTCAGCGTGTCCAATTGAATGCGTTAAAATTTCATCTCCCGTTGCCAAGAGAGCTTTTCTAAAATTTTCGTTTTTGAAAAGTTCTGCATAAGCTCTATCAAGAAGCTCCTGATATTCTTTTCCGTGGCGATCATATTTCTCGCCTTTCCACCATAAGCATTGGGTTTCTTGCCAAACAGCATCTTGTGCAATCCCCCAGTTTTTGGCTTCAATTCCCACTAACTGACAAATTTCTTTTTGAATTTTCTCGTCATCTATTATTAAGGATTGCAAAAACCCTTCCATAGAAGCACATTTTACATCATCAATTTCAAAAGCATGTGGAGCAAAATTGGTCAGTGCTCCAGCCGGAAAATCCAATTTTGATCTTATTTCCATATATTTTTTATTAATTATTTTTAAAATTTATTCCCCGGATTACAGCTTCGATATTATTTCTATTATTTCATCAAAGCTAGAAACTATCTTAAACGGTTTACCTTTTTCAAGCCGATCTCTTTTATGAAAACCAAAATCAACTGCAATTGTTTTTACGCCGACTTTGTTTCCTTCCAAAATATCTCCCAGAGTATCTGTAACAAAAATACAATCATCAGCAACCAAGGCATATTTTTCAAACAAATACTTAAATTTTTCAACCTTTGATTGATGTGTTTCTGACCCTAGTATTTCTTTAAAAATATGTGTAAATTTGTTATTTTTAAAATAGCTATTTAAGGCTTTTTCCTGATTAGATGAAATTATAAACAAAGAATATTTTTTAGATAATTTTTCTAAATTTTTTCTAATATTCTCATCTATTTCAAGATGTTTAAATGCTTCATTTTGCAACTTATAAAAATTTTCACTTTCTATCTTTTCTTTTTCCTTATCTACTATCACCCGCTCAAACATGTTTCCATTAAAAAAATCTCTATGCTGTTCTCGAGTCAAAGATCCTCCTAAAATTTCAACATTTATCTGATAAGCTAATTCATAGGTATCATGGATTACACCATCAAAATCAAAGACAACTGCTTTCATAAATTTTATAAGAATTATTATATCAATGTGGCTATTATACTATCAATCATGGTTCCATCAAAACTGCCTACAATTGAAAACTTAAGATTTCTCCATGCATAAATTTATGATTACCATGTTATTCAACATGACAGGCATAAATTTATTCGGTCGAAATGACATACCTATCAAACATTGTATCATTGAATATTAAATGAGCATTGAATACTGGAAACAACCCCCTCTGTCCTGCTGGACATCTCCCCCTTTGAGCACAAAGATGGAGAGGAGGAAATATTAAATATTATAACATTAAAAATTGAATTAAAATTCAAAATTTTAAATTCAAAATTTATTTGGAGATCTTTCTCAATTCATAAATCTCATCTCTAATAACACTAGCTTTTTCACCCCGTAAAATTTCGGTTTGCGGAATAACTGGGCTTCGCTCGCACGGATAATATAATATTTCACTTATTTAACTCGCAACTTTCTTAATTCGTAAACTTCGTCCCTGATAATTGACGCTCGCTCGAATTCTAAATTTTTAGCTGCTTCTTTCATTTCTTTTTCTTTTTGTTTTATATAGCCATTAATATCTTCCAAGGTTTCCAATCTGACAAAATCGCTAGATAAGACTGGATTAATTTCATGGTCCACAATAGATTGAATTTTTTTCTTAATTGTTTTAGGAGTGATATGATGTTTTTTATTATAAGCTCTTTGAATTGTGCGTCTTCGTTCCGTTTCTCGAATCGCCCTTTCCATCGAACCAGTAATATTATCTGCGTAAAGAATCACCCGCCCCATCACGTTTCGAGCGGCTCGACCGATAGTTTGGATAAGCGATGTTTCACTACGCAAAAAGCCTTCTTTATCCGCATCAAAAATTGCCACCAAAGAAACTTCCGGCAAATCCAAGCCTTCCCGCAAAAGATTAACTCCCACCAATACATCGAATTTTCCGCGTCGCAAATCTTCCAAAGTTTTAATTCTATCTAGGGTATCCACGCCGGAATGAAGGTAATTAGATTTAATTTTATTTTCTTTAAGAAACTCAGCTAAATTTTCGGATTGTTTTTTTGTCAGCGTAGTAATTAAAATTCTTTCCCCGCGCGCCGAAACAGTTTTTATTTCTTCTAGTACATCTTTGACTTGGGTTTTGGCACTTCTTACAATTAATTCTGGATCAATCAATCCTGTAGGACGGATAATTTGTTCTACCACTGTCGGTGAATTAGCTTTTTCGTATTTAGAGGGGGTAGCACTCACCAGAATAGCTTGATTGATCCTATTTTCAAATTCGGTAAACTTTAATGGTCGATTATCCATCGCACTCGGAAGACGAAAACCATTTTCTACCAGATTAGCTTTTCTAGATCTATCGCCAAAATACATTCCTCCAATTTGCGGAATAGTGACATGAGATTCATCAATTACCATCAGAAAATCTTTCCCAAAATAATCTATTAGAGTATAAGGAGATTCACCGGCTTTTCGCTCACTGAGATAACGGGAATAATTTTCTATTCCACTGCAATACCCCACTTCACGCATCATCTCAATATCATATTTAGTTCTTTTTTCAATCCTCTGGGCTTCCAAAATATTTCCTTTTTTCTCGAAATAGGCCACTCTTTTTTTCATCTCACTCTCAATTTCTTTTAGAACGTCTCCCATTATTTCTTCGGGCATCACAAAATGTTTAGCCGGAAAAATCATCACTTTTTCTAAATCACTCATCTTTTCCTGAGTAAGCATATCCCTCTCAGAAATGCTTTGAATTTTGTCATTAGCAATCTCCACTCTGACGATAACTTCTCTGCCGGGAGAAACTATTTCAATTGTCTCTCCAATTACTCGAAACTTTCCACGCTCGAGGATATCACTGCGCATATAATACATTCCGATTAAACCTTTTATCGCTTCTTCACGTGTAAATGAACCACCCTTTTTTAAGGTTAAAGTAATTTCTTCATATCTAGCAGGACTACCTAAACCATAGATACAAGAAACGCTTGCTACCACAATTACATCTTTGCGAGATAAGACTGAAGCTGTCGCACTATGCCTTAACTTATCAATTTCGTCGTTAATCTGAGTTTCTTTTTCAATATATGTATCAGTAGAACTTATATAAGCCTCGGGTTGATAATAATCATAATAAGAAACAAAATATTCTACGGCGTTGTTGGGGAAAAAAGCTCGAAATTCTTGAGTTAATTGAGCAGCTAAAGTTTTATTGGGCGCAATTACTAGCGTTGGCTTTTGAATTCTTTCAATCAAATTAGCAATAGTAAAAGTCTTACCACTTCCTGTCACACCCAAAAGCGTTTGAAATTTCTTTCCCCTTTTGATTCCCTGCGTCAGTTTCTCGATAGCTTGGGGCTGATCTCCCGCAGGCTTAAATTTTGAATTTATTTTAAATGGCATAAAAAAATATTATAGCAAGCTTCAAAAAATAGTACCACATTTTTTCTAAAATTTCAACATAACATAAAATAACTATCCAGCAAGTCACCAGTCAATCGCAATCAGCCAGCATTTGATGGGCATTGACCAATGACTTTTAACTTGATGACTTTAACATCATTTCTCAAAAACAAAAAGTGACCAAATTATTTTATGGCCACTTCCTTTATTACATTGAGGAATATTATTTTTTTTTCTTTGTACCTCCCATAAATAATCCAGCCACTGTTCCTAAAGCGGCACCAATTCCAGCAGCAATCATCGCTGCCTTCTCTGGATTCTTCTTTATGTAAATTCCGACTTTTTTGGAAGTTGATTCTAATTCTTTTTCAATCTTTTTTAACTCTTTCATTGCTACGCCTTCTAACATTGCTCCTGTTTCTTTAGCTTTCGCTATATTGGCGTTTACCACTTTTTTTACTTTTTTCACTTCTTTTTTCAACTCCTTATTTACTTCTTTTGTATCCATTTTTATTTGTCTCTGTTAAATCCTTATTTTAACAAAAGATAAATTAATAATTAATTATTTTTTACTTAACAAATATCCTGCGCTCAATATCAATATCCCCACTACTCCATAACCTACCCAGTTAGCTGATTCACTGACGAAAGTATTAATGTACAGAGAAAAACAGACTAAGACAAAAATCAAACCTATCACTGAAAGTAAGGCTCCCATAGTCCTCCTTTTTATATCGTTAAACCAATTCTGAATTTTTGTAGAAATATTATCCCCTACTTTAGCCAAGATATTAGACACAAAAACTTGAGTCATATCCTTCCAAGCATTCCCCGTTTCTTCTTTTTTTGTTTTCATTTTTCTTGTTCCCACATAAAATAGCTTAGGTTGCCACAATCTGACAGAATAAACTGCTAAAATTATAGCATTGGGCTATTTAATCTAGATTAAGTTACAAGTTATTTTACTAAAGTATAACATTTATTAGATTCTTTTCCAAATAAATAAAAAACGGGGCTTTTTATGGCACACCCGTTTTTTTAACTCTTTAAGTATAGCATATTTTTTGACACAAGTCAAAAAATATTTTTCAATACTTTACAAACTTTATAAACTATTTTTTACTTAATTCCTACAAGCTCCACCTCAAAGATTAATGTAGCATTGGGCGGGATTACTCCGCCTGCTCCTTGGGCTCCATAACCCATGTCGGCAGGAATAGTCAAAATTCTTTTTTCTCCCACTTTCATATCAAGCAGTCCTTTCTCCCAACCAGCGATAACCATCCCCTGTCCAATTGTAAATTCAAAAGGGGTTCCCCTATCTACACTAGAATCAAATTTGGTTCCGTCAGCTAGCTTTCCAGTATAGTGAACTGAAATTGCATCTCCTGCTTTTGTTTTTCTATCCCCTGTTCCCTCTTGGGTAGTTTCGATTTTTAGATCCATATTTTTTTGATTACCATTATTATTTACTTGTGAATTAGTTTTTTCTTCTTTAGCTATTTTTTTTACTTCCTCTTTAACATTTTGAGATTCCTCTTTGCCAGAATCTAAATTAATATCCCAATTATTAACATATTTATAAACAAAAATTCCTCCCACTACCAATAAAATTGCGATTAAAATATTTGTTTTCATATTTTTGATTTATTATTTAATTAACGAGTTAACGCATTAACGAATTATTTTTTAAATTTGGAATTTGATATTTAATATTTGTTTGGAAATTGGGATTTGGAAATTTCCTACGGACAGTGGACCATGCCGGACTCGAACCGGCCACCTCTCCCATGCCATGGGAGCACTCTACCAGATGAGCTAATGGCCCAAACATTACTTATCTATAATATAGGTCAAATATTAAGCAGTCAATATTAAAAAAACCGCCGAACTAACTGAATAGCTACTCGACGGTTATTTGAACAAGAAAAAAATTCAGTCTAACTTCATATCTACATCTCCCGAAACGTTTCTTCATCGGGCCAATGTTCAATTTTCATCCCAAGCGCTAAACCTTTTTCTGCAAGAATAGCCTTAATTTCATGCAATGATTTACGCCCGAAATTCTTCATTTTCAATAGTTGCACTTCAGTGCATTGAACTAACTCTCCGATCAGATTAATATCATTATTTCTGCAACAATTAAGTGATCGAATTGATAATTCAAGCTCCTCAATGCTTCGATAACAAAGACTTTCAAAGATTTCTTTTTGGACAATTTTTTCTTTGGAACAATTTATATCTCTTTTAAGCTCCGCTACCTCCGCCCGCAATGCAACAATCACTTTTTCTGGGTCTACTGTTTTTTCCGGCAAATAATACAGCTTTTCTAATTTACGTTTTTCAGGAGAAAAGCGCAACTGACTCAAAGCTCTTTTCTTAATAGGCACGATTCGCTGAGGACTGTTGATGCCCAACTCTTTAGCCGTTTCTTTTTGACTACATGATTTGCAACCAATGCCAAATAATTTTCTCAGCACCTGCTCATCACGACGAAATTCTAGTGTTCCCAACATTTCATCAAATACTTCACTCACATGCCGGTTATCTGTCCAATCCGCTCCAATATTCTGACGCTGAGTATTTGCCCAGAATTGATAGAATCCGCTAATCAATTCTTCCAAATTTTTTGGACCCGATTCATAGCCGAGAAAATCGTAATAAGTACATCCTGGAGTAACCTTTTTTTTGTGAAAAAGTTCCCGCTCGAGATATTCTTCCCAAACTTCTTTGGCTGGATGTTTGACATCTACTTTTCCTCTAAGCATCCAGATCAAATCAAGAAAACCTTTCTCTTGATCTGAAATTTGAGGATGATTCAAGAAAAGAGCGACACCATCAAGAATTTTGAATGTTCCATCCATACGACTAATATTTAACCATTCAGCCATAAGAAGACTCACCTCTTTTTGAAGTACATCTTCACTATTGAAAAGTGAGACATATTTCCCTAAAACATTAACCCAGATCTCTTTCTTCTTTTTGCCCTGAAAAGCAACCATTTTATCCCTTAAGACATCATTGCAAACAGTACGTGCGTTTATTCCAAGCCAGTCTGCGATCCATGCCATTGAAATTCCACTCTCATAAAGCATTTTTACAAGTTGCCGCCGTTTTTCTTGAGTATCTGTATTTTTACGCATGTTATTCTCCTTTTAAAGTACTCTTAGATAATTTCCACAGTTATCATCATTGATTTTGACAACTGTTCATTTTGACATATTCTAAACAGTAAGTCAATATTTTTTCAAGATTAACTTTAAAATATTTTTTTCTATTCTCAATTTAAAAACTGGACAAATTTTTATTTTTGTCTATAATACTAAAGGTACACATAAGAATATAACAAAAGCGGGCTTTGCCTCGCTGAAGCGTAGCGTAAGCGGGTGTCGTATAGTGGCTTATTATATCAGCCTTCCAAGCTGAGGACGAGGGTTCGATTCCCTTCACCCGCTCAGATTAATAAAACAGAACTGTGCTTTTCGCACAGTTTTGTTTTATTTTTGGGCGTGAAGGGAATCGAAGAGTATTTTAAAAAAGCAAACAGTTTTGCATTTTTAAAAACCCAGGCTTTGGAAGAGGAAATGAGACATGTGCCGAGAGGCACGCCGAATGACGGAGGAAAAGGATTTCTTTCACCCGCTCAGATAAGAAAACAAGACTATGAAGGGTCTTGTTTTTTATTGCTGGCTAAGATAATTATAACTAGGTATAATGTGTATATTATGGATAATCTAATTAATCATTGGAAAATTTTTAATTTTGCGCTTGCGGGGGTAATATTTTTTTCATATTTTATCATTGATGGACTATATGCCTATTACACCTATTCAGTAATTAAGAAAAAGCCCTTTGCTTCTGCAAATACTGGATTTGTAATGCATTTTCTCTTGGCTTTTGGCGTTATCAATTATGTTAATAATTTTTTATACATAATCCCTCTAGCGCTGGGATCTTGGTGCGGAACATACGTTGTCGTTTTGATGGAGAAAAATAATATTAGAATTATAAACTGGCTAAAATAATTTTAAAAAAACTCCCCATTCTATTGAGAAGTTTTTCGTTTTGAATTTCAGTCATTTAAAATTCATTTGAAATTTGAAATTGGAATTTTGAAATTTATAGATTATACATCCAAATTTTTTACATTCTTCGCATGTGTCTGGATAAATCTACGACGAGGCTCTACTTGACTGCCCATCAAAAGGTCAAAAGTTCTATCGGCTTCCTCAGCATCTTCAATAGTAACTTGTAGCATCTTACGATTTTCTGGATTCATAGTAGTCTCCCAAAGCTGTTCTGGATTCATTTCTCCGAGACCTTTATACCTTTGAATATTGACTCCTGATTTCTTTTCTACTTCTTCGATTTCTGCTTCCTCAACTTCTCCATCTTCGCTTTCTTCTTTGGCTTCCATAGCTTCAATTTCTTGCTTAGTTAATCCCATTTTTTTCATCACTTCTTCTTTTTCCTTATCATTATAAGCATAATAAACTTGCTTTCCTTTTTTTATTTGATACAGAGGTGGTTGAGCCACATAAATATGCCCCCGAGTAAACAATTCTTCAAAATAACGATAAAATAAAGTTAAGAGTAAAACTCGAATATGACTTCCATCCACATCAGCATCGGCCATTATTATTATCTTGCCATAACGTAATTTCGCGATATCTAGTTTTTCACCAATCCCCACTCCTAAGGCAATAATGATTGGCTTCAATGAATCCGACTTAACTATTTTATCCAAAGTAGTTTTTTCTACGTTAACTAGTTTTCCTCGCAAAGGTAAAATAGCTTGGAATTCTCTATCTCTGCCTTGTTTAGCTGATCCACCAGCACTGTCCCCCTCCACTATATATAATTCAGTTTCTTCCATCTTACGGCTACTACAATCTGCCAATTTACCAGGAAGAGTCATTCCTTCCAATAATCCTTTTCTGACTACCGCATCTTTAGCCGCTCTTGCAGCCAATCTCGCTCTAGCAGTTAAAATGCATTTTCCGATTATTTCTTTGGCATCCTTAGGATTATTATCAAAATAATCCTGCAGAGCTTCCGCTGTGACTGTTGAAACAATTCCTTTTACCTCACCATTACCCAATTTAGCTTTGGTTTGTCCTTCAAACTGAGGCTCCCTAAGTTTTACATTTAGCACTACAGTTAACCCTTCCTGAGTATCTTCAGAAGTAAGACTTTCATCTTTAACCTTTAAAAGATTATTTTTCTTAGCATAATTGTTTAAGGACCTTGTCAAAGCCGTTCGAAAACCAGTGACATGCATTCCTCCTTCAACTGTATAAATATTGTTAGCAAAGGAATAAACATGCTCTTTAAATCCACTAGTATATTGCAAGGAAATTTCTACCTGCACTCCATCCAGTTCTTTATCCACATAAAAAGGCACAGCATTTTTTACTTCTTTGCCTCTGTTGAGATAATTTACAAAAGAAACGATTCCTCCATCAAAATAAAATCCACTTCTTCTAGTTTTGTATCCATCCGTTTTTTCATTTTCAACTTTTCTCCTGTCCTCTAAAATAATTTTTACTCCTTTGGTCAGATAAGCTTGCTGTCTGACATAATCCGATATTTTTTTTCGACTATATTCTATCTTAGGAAAGATTTGCGGATCAGCTTGAAAAGTTATCGTCGTTCCCGTTCGTTTTGTTTTTTCTCCTTTTTTGACTGATCCTTTGGGCTTGCCTCGATTATATTCTTGCGTCCAGATATAGCCATCTCTATAAACCTCTGCTTTTGTATAAACAGACAGTGCATTAACCACAGAAACTCCTACTCCATGTAATCCTCCTGACACTTTATAACCATCTCCCTCGAATTTTCCTCCGGCATGTAAAATAGTCATTACTGTTTCTAGAGTTGATTTTTTAGTTTGAGCATGAGTTTCGACGGGAATACCTCTCCCATTATCAGCAATTCTAACAACATTATCAGCTAATAGCTCCACTTTTATGTCATTACAATGTCCACCCATTGCTTCATCAATAGAATTATTAACTACTTCCCAAATCAAATGATGTAAACCCTCCAAAGAAGTTCCTCCAATATACATTCCGGGACGTTTTCGCACCGGCTCTAATCCTTCCAAAACTTGAATCGATTTTGCCCCATAAGAATTTTTATTGTCTACTGTCGCCATATAAAACAAAAGAAGTTACGCATCATAAAAATACAGATACGTAAATCTTATTAGAAAATTTATTGTTATTTTAGTAATACTTTATATTTGCCAACTCAACCCTCAGTTAAAGGCCTGAGTACTTAACCCATTTATTCTAGCACATATTTTTCGATTTTAAAAGAGCATCAGCATTAAGACACATCCATATTTACTTGATTTTTTCTATGTTTTGTGCTATAATCAAGTTGTAATAATGAATTAGGAAAAGTTAAGAAATTAGCGTCGTTTCGCATTTTTGCCCCTAAAAAGGCAGGATAAATGGGTGGAACGGCTTTTTTATTTGATTTTTATGACAAATACAATTGCAAAACTAGATATTATCCGACTGGGGCTTTTTATAAGCACGGGAGTTTTACTTTCTTTATTTTATTCAAATACCGCTTACGCTCAAGAAATAAATTCCCAAAATGTAATAAATCTAATTAATACTAGTCGTACTCAAAATAATTTATTTCCCTTAAATGAGAACTCTACCTTAAAAAAAGTAGCTCAATCCAAAGCTAATGACATGATAGCAAATCATTACTTTTCTCATACTTCCCCTAGCGGGACAACTCCTTGGTATTGGTTTGATAAAAATAATTATTTTTACAAATATGCTGGAGAAAATTTAGCAATAAATTATGAAGATGCCCAAGAAGAGCAAGAGGCTTGGATGGCCAGTCCCACTCATAAAAAAAATATCCTCAACTCTAACTTTAGCGAAATTGGAATTGCAACTGGAAGTGGAATGATTAATGGTAAAAAATCTAATATCACAGTTACAGTTTTTGGCACTCCTGAGAACAAAATATTTTCTAATTCCCTAAGCTCTCTTTCTAATAAAAAGAACAGCTACATCTTGGGCGTCCAAACTAAAAACAATAATCCATCTTCGAAAGAAAAAACCTCCTCTTCTGACTACCAATCATTATTTAAAATAGCTCACGAGCAATCCAATAAAGTAATTTGGACTATCGCCTTAATTGCAATTTTGATTATTTCCAAAGATATCGTTTTAAAAAGTATCGGCTCCAAAGATTTTTATCACAAACACTCCTTAGTAAATCTAATTTTATTTATCGTTATTTTTTCCGTTCTCTTTTAAGTTTTCAAAATCTACTTTCGTTGCTTGAATAGTTCATAAAAAATTATTCCTGCACTAATAGCTACGTTTAAAGATTCTATCTTGGATGTAGTTTTTATATTAATAAATTTATCCGCCTCTTTTTCTAAAAATTCCTCTACTCCATGACTTTCGCTCCCCAGTACGATACATTTTTTTTCATCAGAGCTAAAAATATCAGAAGAATTTTCCCCTTGTTTAACACTGGTTATATAAACTTTAATATCTTTTTCTTTAATTTTTCTGATGATTTCTTTATTTTTATCAAAAGCTAGATTTAATTTAAATATAGCATCTTTAGCGGCCTGAATAACCTTTGGATTATAGATATCTACACATTTCTCATCCAAAACAATGTTTTCTAATCCAAAAGCTAAGCTACTTCTTAAAATTGTACCCAAATTTCCCGGATCATTAATACCATTGAGATAAATAATATCCTTTTTGAAATCAATTTGCTTTTCTCTTATTTCATAAATAGCCCAAATTCCTTGAGGTGATTCTAAGGAAGAAAAATTTTTGCCAATACTATCTGCCACCAGAAAAACGCTTCCGTTCTCACCAAGAGTATCTGCCAACTCCTCCTTGTTTCTATTTAAAAAATCCTTAGTTAAAAAGACTTCCTTAAAGCAAATATCACTCCGAAAGGCATCTTGGATTATCTTCCAATTCTCCACTACAAACAATCCTGACTTCTGACGATATTTCTTTAACTTTAATTTGTTTAATTCTTTTATCTTCTTATTATCTTTACTTTCAATTTCAATAATATTCATATGTAAGTCATTAGCTTTTAGTTAGTAGCCCCTTGGGATTCAAACAAAATATAATAGTTTTTTAATATTGCATAAAATTTTTGAAATAGCTACGCTACTGCTCCAACAAGCTATTTATTGCGTCCTCATCTTTACAAGAATATTTATTATCAGCCGAATAAAATCTTTCCGATCGCCCGTGGCATCCTCCATTATCTTTAGGAAGAATTGCGGAAATCGGCATCAGAAAGCCGACATTTCTCTTGGTGAAATAATCATCTAGATATTTAAGGGTACGAGCACGTTCATTTTGACTCATTAAAGCAAAAGTACTCATATCATCTCCTCTTTTGCCACTCCAGTCCAAGTGAGTAAAAACATTATTGGCTTTTTTGGCAAATCTATCATGCCAAAGAAGTGCCCAGCACCAATCACCTTCTTGTTTATACCACCTTGAATAGCAAGGACCGTCTTCAATCGTACCATTAGAATTTAGACCTACTCCGCCTTCAATAAAATCAAACTGCCTTAAATAGCTTTCATCCTCAATATCATTCGTCTGAGCTCCAATCACAATTTTCATCCCCTTTAGAGCAGCATATTTTCTCATCTTTTCCATTACTGTTCCAATTGATGGATCAGAAACATAGTCCTGATAAAAAACCTCTCCAAACATAAAACTTTGCACGCCTAGATCCATGGCTTTTTTGGTAATATTTAATACATATCGCTGATATTCTTTTTTGGATAAAGTGGGCTTACACGTATGCTCCCCCCAGAAATTTTTACTTCCATCTCGACACATTTTATCAAAATCAAAATCTCTACCGCCCGTATCATAGTAATAATTCGCTTTAGTATCAATAGCTTCAGCAATAAACATCCCATAAACAATATCCACTTTTTGAATTTTTTGAATATTTTTAGTGATTTCTTTAAAATCAGGCGGTTCCAACCAAGTTTCAATGGCACGATGCAAATAATAACAGTTTGATCGATTGATAAGCTTTATCAATCCATCAGTGCCAGAAGTATAATCATTCAATACCCCATCTGCCACGCAACCAGCAGTCTTCATCTTTTCCATCTTGGGAGGAGGAGGCGGGGGAGTAAAACTATCTATTGGCAAAAGAGATCTTAATTTAGAATCGTCTTCCCAATACTCATCCCCTTTATTTTCAAAAATAATTTTGTCTTGAGCCTTCTTATTATCAGATATTTTTTTAAAAATTAATACCAACCCTAAGACCACCACTATTCCCAATAGGATTATTAAAGAAACTTTTAGTTTTTTTGAAACTGAGTATTGCATAAAATTAAAAAACTCGTCTTGTTTATTAATTGTAATATAGGATAAGATTTAAGTAAAATTAAATTACGTAACACTTGCTTAGGAAAAATTTTGTTAATTTAATCAAACAGTTGCTAGTAACTTATTGATTCTTCTCTATGTAAATCAATTAATTATTGACATACAGATAGTTTACTGATAAACTACTTTAGTTATGCCATGTATAAAAATTCCCTCTGAAGATTTTATCTTTATCGGAGAAAAAATTGAATCCATGGCCAATAAATATATTTTTGGCCCTATGAATATGTCGCTATCCTCTATGCGAGTTCTTGGTTATGTAAATAGCAAGAAAACCACTACTGCCAAGGAATTAATACGGCTAACCGGTAAATCCAAGTCTAATATTAGCCAAAGACTGGCTATCTTAGAGAGGAATGGTTTCATTATTAGGATAAAGAATGAAAATAATAAAGATGGGAGAGAAACTTTTTTAAAAATAACTTCGCTAGGGGAAAGCAAGGTTAAAGAAGCTATGCAAAAAATTAAAAAATTTCATCTGTCCAAAGAAAAATATTTTTCTAGAAAAGAAATTTCTGGCCACATAAAATTTATGCAAAAATTAATAATTTTTCTAGAAGAGGAAGATTCTAAACTAAAAGAAATCTTTAATAAATAATTATCTAATCTAAAAATGTATGAAATTAAAGTTATTCGCTTCTTTTATAATTATTTTAGTTATTGTCACTTTGGCTTTTAGATTTTCGCAAAAGAAAACTGTTGTTGAAGATGCTATCACCAAAAATCCTATTAATATCACCACCCAAAGTGTCAAGGATAGCGCTACTTTTAAAAAGAGTATCCGATACCCTGCCATTATCGCCAGCGACCAACAGGTCAATATTATCGCTACTGCCAGCGGAACTATCACCAAGCTCAACTTTGATTTAGGCAAAAAGGTCTATCTGGGGCAAAATATAATCACCATTGACTCTCGTGGTAATAATTCTACTGTTGGAGAGAATGGCTTGAGAAGTGGACAAATTCAAGCTCTAGAGTCAGCAGTTCAATCTGCCGAAAAAAGCTACAAGTTAGCTAAAGAAAACTATCAAAAGACTCAATCTTACGCTAATAAAAAGACCAGAGAAATAGCTAAAATAAACCTAATCGCTGCTCAAAATGCCCTAAATGGATCACTGGACAATCAACTACTTACCGCCCCTATAACCGGAACTATTATTCAAAAATATATTTCTCAAGGAGATTCTGTTAATCTTGGACAAACATTAGCTACACTATCCAAAACCGATTTAACTAAAGTCCAATTTTTCGTAGACAAAAATGAAGTGGCTAATTTGAAAATTGGTTCGGACATTTTTATAACTGAAAACGATGTCACTATCGAAGGAAAAGTAACCAAAATAGCTCCTCAAGCGGACGAAACTACCAAAAGATTCCTCATTGAAGCAATGCCCAATGATAAAAAACCTCTAATTATTGGCTCTGTAGTAACAGTAACTTTTGATTTCAACTATTCTCCGCAAACAGCTGGAAATTTGATATTGCCTCTTTCGGCTATTACTATTGGACAAAATGAAAGTTTTATATTCATAAATAAAAATAATCAAGCACAAAAAGTGAGCGTGAAAATTGTTAGAGTTGATGGAGAAATGGCTGAAATTAAAACCGATATTACAGCTGAAACTCAAATCATTTTAGAGGGCAATAAACTACTTCAAGATGGAGATAAAGTTACTGTAAAAAACAAATAATTAATCTCCCTTAATCTTAATTCAAGTTCAATGAAAAATACATTCACTTCAAGCAGCAATAAGCCGAAAGAAAAGCAAATTAAATCCAGTGATTTGGCTTATTTAGAAAGACTTAAATTTAATCCAGAGTTAACTAAAGGTTGGCTTAATTTTTTTATAGTTAATTTTAGAGTAGTAGTTTTGTTGATAATGCTTCTTTCTGGTTGGGGAATATACTCTTATATAAAACTTCCGCGCGAATCTAGCCCTGAAGTAAAAATACCTACAGCCATAGTCACGGCTGTCTATCCGGGAGCCTCTCCGGCTGATGTAGAAGAATTGGTTACCAAAAAAATTGAAACAGATATTTCGGGAATTTCTGGGATAAACAAAATTACTTCTCAATCTACCAACTCTTTTTCCTCAGTAACTGTTGAATTCGATGCCAAGCAAGATCTAGAAGGATCTATCAGAAAACTTCGCGATAAATTATCCACTATTCGCAGTGACATCCCCTCTGAAGCCAACGATCCAGAAGTGGTGGAGATATCTTTAGATGATACGCCTATTGTCACCTTTGAATTAACCGGACCTTATAATGGATTTGTTCTTAGAGAATACGCTGAAAAAATTCAGACTGAATTAGAAAAAGTATCTGATATTCGTGAAGTAAATATTTCTGGAGGAGATGAGCGAGAGTTTGATATTTCTTACGATCCTGAGAAATTGTCATTTTTTAATATTTCTCCAGAACAAGCCAACCAAATTGTTTCAGCTACTAATATAGCTATTCCTTCGGGAAATTTTGAAGGAACAAAATACGATTATCCCGTCAGAACTGATGCTCGTTTTTACAATGCTCAAGATCTAGGAAATATTCCTATCTTACATGGACAAAATAATTCTATAGTTTATTTAAAAGATATTGCCAAAGTAGAAGAAAAAGCTATCAAAAAAACAGTTATCTCTCGTTTTTCTAATAAAGGAGACCCAACTCAAGAAGCAGTTAGCATCCAAATTGTAAAAAGAACAGGTGGATCTATTCTTGACACCGTCAGTCAATCAAAAACAATAATTGAAGATCAAATCAAAAATTTTCCCCAAGGATTTAGTTACTTTACTACTGTAAACCAAGCCGATTTAATTAAACAAGACTTTGATCAATTGGCTCATGATTTTATCATTACACTAATTCTAGTAGTAGGCGTTTTGTTTTTGGTGGTAGGGCTCAAGGAAGCCTTTGTGGCTGGCTTAGCTATTCCACTAGTTTTCTTCTCTACTTTCGGCGTGATGTTAGCTACGGGAACATCTTTAAATTTTCTTTCAATTTTCTCTCTTCTACTTGCGTTAGGATTATTAGTTGATGACGCAATCGTGGTAGTAAGCGCTACCAAACAATATATGAAAACTGGTAAATTCACTCCCGAAGAAGCCGTATTATTGGTACTGAACGATTTTAAAATTGTACTTACCACGACAACGCTAGCTACCGTTTGGGCCTTTTTGCCTTTACTTATGGCCAGCGGAATGATCGGGGAATATATCAAATCAATCCCCATTACGGTTTCTGTAACGCTAGTTTCTTCTTTACTTATTGCTCTTATGATAAATCATCCTCTAGCAGCGGTACTGGAAAGAATTCGAATGACCAAAAAATTCTTCCTTTTAATTATTTCTCTTTTATTGTTGTTTGGAATTTTTAGCATCACTTTACACAATATTTATGGATATATTTTTGCTATAATATTTCTTGCTATTATTTTTTGGATGCTCTTTTGGTATTTTAAAAAAGGACAAAACATTTTAGAAAGAAACGATTTACTAGCACAGCAGGAGTGGAAAGATGACGAACTTATAAAAAAGAAACTTCTTTCTCAAGGCAATCAAGAATCCAATGACTTTTCCCAAAAGTTAATTCACGGAATTATTCATTTCGACAAAGTCTTGCCTATTTATGAAAATTATCTTAAAAAGATAACCAAAACAAAAAGGACACGTTGGACCTTTATTTCTTTTATTTTAATTCTTTTTATTTTTTCAATGGCACTTCCCTTTTTTGGAATTGTCAAAACTGAATTTTTTACTGCATCAGACAGTGAAGAAATTTACGTTAGTATGCGTGCACCTTCTGGACTCAATTTACAACAATCCGATAAAATTATCCAACGAGTGGAGGAAAATCTCTATAAATATCCTGAAATAGAAAATTTTTCGACATTGGTAGGCAATCCGGGATTGGGTGGTCATAGGATAGGTTTAACAAAAAGCAGTTCTAATACCGCTTCTATAACGATAAAATTAGTTTCTGAAAAAGAGAGAACTAAAAAATCTTATGAATTAGCCGATGAAATAAGGAATGATATCAAAGGCATCCAAGAAGCAGTGATTACTGTGAGTAGTCCTTCAGGGGGACCGCCTTCCGGAGCAGCTTTCCAAGCCCAAATAATTGGCGATGATCTTCAGACCCTAGACAAAATTGCTTCTGACTTGAAACCCATTTTAGATTCAATTTCAGGGACTATTAACAGCGACATTTCCCTAAAAGACTCTCCGGCAGAATACACTTTTAAACTTGATGTGGCCAAGATGGAACTTTACAACTTAAACGCCTCTCTAGTGGGTAGTACTTTGAGAATGGCTATCTCAGGAACGACTGTTTCCAAAATAATTTCTGGCAATAAAACTATTGATATCGTAGCAAAATTTGATGAAACTAAAATACCCTCTCTGGAGTCAATTCAAAATTTACAGATATTAAATAAATTAGGTCAGCCAGTCTATATTAAAGATGTAGCCAAAATTGAGCTAAAGCCATCAGTAGAATCAATTGAGCATATTGATCAAAAAAGAGTTGTTCTTTTAACTGCAGATGCAAAAAAAACTACTAATTCTAATCAGATCTTAGCTGAGTTTCAAAAAAAATTAAAGGATAGCTATCAATTGCCCGAAGGTTACACTATTACTTACGGAGGAGAAAATGAACAAAATGCCGAGTCGGTTGCCTCCATATTGCGAGCAATGATTATTGCAGGTATCTTAATCTTTTCCACAATGATTATCCAATTTAATTCTTTCAAAAAATCTGCTATCGTCTTGGTGACTTTACCCCTTGCTCTTATTGGGACATTCCTCGGATTAGCCATCTTTGGAATCAGCTTGAGTTTTCCAGGATTAATTGGAATTTTAGCTCTCTTTGGAATCGTAGTTAAAAATGCTATTATTTTGATTGATAAAATAAATCTTAACATTAAAAGTAATATTCCATTTTATGATTCAGTAATTGATGCGGGAAAATCTAGATTAGAAGCAATCTTTGTTACTTCCATTTGCACTATTTTTGGAATAATACCCATCACTCTCTCTAACGAAATGTGGCGAGCTCTTGGGAGCGCCGTTATCTTTGGTCTTGTGTTATCTTCATTTTTAACTTTGTTTTTGGTGCCGGTATTATTTATTACTTTTATTAAAGAAAAAAAGTAATTGCCACTTACTAATTTAAAAAACCATCTTTACTAAAAAGATGGTTTTTTAAAAGCAAATCTGATCTCAAACAATAGTTCTAATTTCCTCCAAAAAATTATCTCTGCTAGAAAATCTAATTTCTTGGGTTTTGTTTTTCTCAACAATGTCTTTCTGAGAACCCAAAACATATTGAGAAAATAAATTTCTACTAGTAGGAAGTTCCTCTTTTTTTTCATTAAAAAATTTGATTACATAAATGTCATCCGACTGGCCTACATTACTCCAAATATTGTCTATCCCTCCCTGTCTAGACATATAAATAAATTTCACAGGTAAAATACTCTGAGAACAACTCAGATTATTCGCCACAACTTTATTAATTGAGATAATTTGTAAACTAACAAATAGAATAATCACCCAAATTATTTTTAAAAAAAAGTTCACCCGCATTTTTTTAAAATTTATCTATATTTTTTGAAACTACTTTCGCTATACGCCAAAGAATATTATTTTCCAATGATAATTACGATGTCTCCAGATTTTTCTTCATCTGAAGATGCTAATTTTGTGTCAGTCAATAGTTTATTACCCTTTAAAATATCGGCAATCCATTGAGCTTCATCTTTCAAAGCATCCTCCTTATAATAGACTGTTGAACCCACAACGTTTTCTCCCGAATAATTTCCTGCTTCGACATTCTCATATTTCTTGCTGACCAAAAAATCTTTTACTTTTCCAGCTGCTCCCGCAATTCCACTGCCATTAAATATTTTGATCTCCATTTTTAAAGGATCATTCTTTAAAATCTCTACTTGTTCATTTTCATTACTATCCTTACTAAGAGTATCTTCTTTTTGGGGAGTAGCTTCTTTATTTTCGCTAGAAACTTCTGCTGTTTGGATAGGTGCTTTAATCTCTTTTTTATTACCCACCAAAAGGTACCCCACGATACCCAGCAATAATATTATTATCAAAGATAGAGCCACGAGAACCCACTTTAAATAATTTGTCGAATTATCTTTGTCCGCCTCGATGGTTATAATGTCATCTACGGCTACCGCCTCTGCACTCTTTTCCTTAACTTCTGCAACGGGAGCTTCGACAACTGCTACTTTCGGTTTTTGAATATCTGTACTTCTTCTGAGGGGTTGAGCATTTGAAACCTTTTTCTTGGATTCATTCACAGATAAAGATTCCACTTTATTAGGAACGATAACCGCCTGACTATCTTCTAAATCATCGAAGAAAAGGGAGCTATCAATAATATCATTCTTGGAAGAATCTTTATCTGGCTCACTTATCTTGACACTTTCTATTTTTTTGTTTTCCACAGCACTATCAAAAAGCTCCGTTCTATTTAAAATATCTTCATCTGACAATTCGCCCTCTCCAACACCTTCATCTGTTACGGCATCATTGGACTTATTCTCAGGAATGATTTGAACGTCTGGTTCTATTTTTGCTGGCTTTTCTGTTTCTGTTTTAGGAACTTTTACAATTTTTCCTACTTCTAAAATGTAAGGGGCTTTCAGTTTATTTGTCTTAATAAAAGTCTTCCAATCTATAGAAAATTTATTAATTAGCGACTGCACAGTTTCTCCTTCTGCTACTTCATAATCCTCCCAGCCTGCTCCTCCATAATGTTTGTCTTGGTATCTCTTCCAGAAAAAATAGCTTATCCAAATAATCAAAACAATGACCAAAATAATTAACATTTCTCTCCAAGGGATAAACCATTTAGAAATTGCCTCCGTGGATATTTTTTGTTCATTATCTGCACTATCTTTATAGGTATATTCTTTTTGAAAAGAAAGATACGCTAAACGAGGAGCTTTCCAAGCTAAAGTCGAAATAAAATCATCACTTCTCAAAACTTGAAACTCTCGATTGTCAATTCTTTCTGTTTTTTGAGTAATTAAATTTTTAATAATTATATTTTCACTAAAATTGGTACTTACATTTCCACTATTGTTAATAGAAGATGACAATATATATTCTTTGAATTTTTCTTTTTTCTGTTTATTCCAAGGCAAATAAAATTCATCGAAATTTTTTACAATTTTAAAATCAGAAAAAGCTAATCTTTTAATAATATTTCCTGGTACGGTCTCGTAAATTCTAACTCCCACTCGAGTGGTTAGCATTACTTTGGAACCATCGCTTTGAGCAGTTTCATCCTTGGCTTTTTTTTGAATCAGAATTCCTCCCGTATGCTCCCCCACTTCAGCATTAGCAGGCACACTAATTACAAACAATAAATCCTTTTTTTCTCCTGCTTTCATTTCGAGTTCTACTATTTCTTTCCCCTTGCACCAATCTCTGATTTTAGTTATTTTTTCTGAATCAAACTCATATTTTTTCTCCAAATCTTCATCAGTAACCTTACACACTTCATTGATAGTTTTTTTCTCTTCAAAAATTTTACTAGCAAATTCTGGTTTTGGATCTGGATAAAATTTTACCCAAGATCCCATTTCTTCTTTAGACTCAGTTAACTGTTTGAGGGCAAATCCACCACTGGAACTCTTAATGCTATCTGCTGCATAAATTACAGCTATCCATGGTTCATTAAATAAGTTAGCCACAGTTAAAGAATCTTCTTTTTCTGTTCCAAGATCTAAATTATAAATAAACCAAGATTTACTATCGGGAATATTGGGATCAAAATTAGTCGGCTTACCACCCATTTGCCCGTATTCAATAGCATGAGCAGGTTGAATCAAAAACCCAAAAAAAAGTAGCAGAAAAAAACTACTCAATAATATTTTTGTTTTCATATTTTATTTTTACAATTTTATTTTTTAATAATCAGTTTTTTAATTACCTAAATTATAGCACACCAATAAAAAAAATCCACTAACTAACGTGGATACTTTTTATTTTTTTATATAAATTTTATTTTGCTTAAATTATTGATAGCACCAGATTTAAAGCATACGATCCTGAAACTTGTGAAGCGGGCATTTTTTGAGTTAAGCCAATATTGGTCACATCCCATCGACAAAAAGTAGACGCTCCTGCTGCTCCAGAAGCAAGTGTGATACTATCTATACTTCCTTCACTAAAAGCACTATTAGACCCCAAGGAAACGTTGGTTGTCACACATCCGGATACTCCCGCTAGAGTTCCTCCTGCAGGTGCTATATTTAACTGTCCTCCATAAACATCGGTATCTGCGCCATCAGTATATCCACTTCCAGTAGCATCATTAAAATCATAATAAGCACTTCCTGTCGTCCAAGTAGCAGTTGTAGCGCTTCCGGCAATACTGGCTGTCCAAGTAGCTGTAGCCGTAGGATTAAAAATACGAATCCTTTCAGCCGAAACACCCAATGTTCCTGTAGTATCTTGCGTAGCAAAAGAAAAAGTAGCTGATGTAAATGAAACCGAAGGACTCGCTACTGTAGTTCCGCCCGCATCCACAATATCGATAGCTTTAACCCCATCGCTAACTGACTGATTTAATTGGGATTGATTATTGGCTGAAGTTTTAATAGCAAACATAACCAAAACAATCAATGCAACTGTTCCTATCTGTTTAGCTAACAAATTAATTATTTTCATTTTCATTTTTTTAAATTATCGATAACACAAGATTTAGGGCATAGGAACCTGATGTCTGAGAAGCAGGCAATGATTGAGTAAGCCCGATATCAGTTACGTCCCAGCGACAGTAAGTCGGGGCGCCTGCAGCACCTGAGGCAAGAGTTATACTATTGGTAGTTGTTTCCACGAAAGCGCTGTTGGATCCCAATGAAACATTACTCGTTGCACATCCCGATACTCCCGCTAAAGTTCCTCCTGCCGGAGCGACAGATAACTGTCCTCCGTAAGAATCAGTATCTCCGCCATCAGTGGCACCATTGCCGTCATTAAAATCATAATAAGCACTTCCTGTCGTCCAAGTGGCAGTCGGGGCGCTTCCAGCAATACTGGCTGTCCAAGTAGCAGTAGAAGTGGGATTATAAACACGAATTCTTTGAGCTGAAACACCCAATGTTCCTGTAGTATTTTGGGTAGTAAAAGAAAAAGTAGCTGATGTAAATGAAACCGAAGGACTCGTTACTGTAGTTCCACCTGCATCTACAATATCGATAGCTTTAACCCCATCGCTAATAGATTGATTTAATTGAGATTGATTGCTAGCCGAAGCCCTAATGGCAATCACACTAAAAACAATTATCGAAATAACTCCGATTCTCTTAACTATTAAATTGATTATTTTTGTTTTCATTTTTTTGTTTTTAAACTAAAAAGGGTGAACATTCATCTCTCTAACCCCCTAAAAATAAGGATTTAGAGAAAGGAATTTTCACCCGTTAAGCTTCCCTGTTACTATTTCTCAGATTCATTATACACTATCTAAACCAAAAAGTCAAATAGCAGTTAAAACCATATTTAACCCATAACTACCCACTAGCTGAGAAGCTGGCACATCTTGAGTCATACTAATACCAGTAATATCCCAATAACAATTAGTTTGAGCAGTTCCTCCCGCCACAACTAGATTAACTGAGTCTTGTGTTCCTTGAGAAAAATAAGTTGAAGAGCCCTTGCTTAGTCCCGTAGTAGAACAACCGCCTTGAGGAGTAATTGTTGACACGCTGGGGTCAACATTCAGTCTTCCTGTAGTAACAGTATCATTAAAATCATAAGTGTTTCCTCCACTTGTCCAAAGATTAGTATTGGCAGCAGCCGCAATTGAAAGTGTCCAACTAGGTGTTCCACTGGTATTAGTAATTCTTATTTTTTGAGTAGATATACCTAGTGTTCCAGTGGATTGCTGACTGCTCCAATTATAAAGTCCCGTAGAAAAAGATACTGAAGGATTAGCTACTGTATTGCCAACATCATCCACTATATCTCCCCCCAATGATCCCGCATTTAAAGTTGTAGTTCCGGAAATTGACACAGCCGAAGCAGGAGTAACAGTTCCTGCTGAAGCCGTTACTTCTGTGGATGGATCAGCAATTTGAATTTCGAGAGTTTCTCCACCACTGGCTCCCGAACCTACATCTAACATAGCATAAAAACAAACCTGAGAAGTTCCCACCGAAACAGACCCACTAAAAGAAGCCTTAGCTGAAGCATTAAAAGTGGTGGTACTACCAAATTGGGATTCCGTTCCATCATAAGTACAATTAGTCGTGTCGTAAAAAAGTTTTACATTAGCTAAATTAGTGTTAGCTACTACTGTTCCTGTTTCTGTAATAGTTATTCCGGTAACATTAGCGGAGCCAGAATTTCTAATCATAGTAAAAGCTCCTCCTACAGATTGATTGCTGGAAGGAATGTTCATGGTAGCTGTTTGAGTGCCTGTCGTATCAACAGTAATTGAAGGAGATATTCCTCCATTTAAATAAGTATATCGTATACTCATAAACGCAAAATCCCAAGCTCTAGTAGCGGTAGCCGTAGCAGTCGAAGTAGAAGTTCTTAATCTTAAATTGCCTCGATTATTAATAGTATCAATATAGTCTTCTGGATTAACTTGGTAAATTCCATCAGTAAAAGTAAAAGTAGTCAAAGCATTAGTAGCACCTACAGCGGTCCAACCTCCAGCCACCGTTGGTCCTGCAAATTGTCCGGAATAATCTTTGATTCCAAGTTGTACAGCATTAGTTGTAACATTACTTCTAAATCTAGCAGCATATCTGATACCGGTGACCGAAGCATCAGTAGGCACTGTAATAGGCACGAAAACATTGGCAGAAGCGCTGTAATTGGTTCCCCAAGTTCCTGCCCAATCAGTCGCATAAGGATAAGTGACGGCCGTACAAGCTCCGGCAATCGCATTATTTAAACAAGTAGCATGTTGCCAAGTATTACCAGCAGTCGATGTAGTTAACACATCTAAATCACGAGTATTGGTAGCGGTAGTACTCCCTGTTTCTTGGCCAAAAGAGGTTTCGCTTTGAGTGACATCCGTATTAGTCGAACCCACCGTAATGGCAATCATATCAGATTGAAAGGTTTGAGTACCGGTAACGGTTGAATAAATTCTAATTCTCACTTCTCCACTAGAAATATAGTCAGTTAAGGTTACATTGTTTTTAGCAAATTGATTAACTTGATCGGTGCTGGTAGCACTGGCGGTAATCGCTCCCGTGTGCAGATCTTCCCAACCGCTAGAGTTGAAATTGTAAATAGCTAAGTTGTAAGTTAAAGTGGTGGCACTCACATAAGCTCCTTCATAATTAACTAAAATAGTGTTGGCTCCTGTATAAGTTTGAATATTTTGAAAAGAATAATAAAAATTCATGGCATTAGTGGCAGTATTAGTGACACTATGACGAACATTATTGGAAGCAAAAGTGGTCGCATAAAAATTTGAGTTTGTCCCAGCAAATGGAGATATGGGCACAGAAGAAGATGGATAGTAGACAGGATCAATGGCTGTTTCTACCATAACACGATCAATATTAAAAGTAATTGCTGAAGCATTGGTGGCTCCTAAATATCTAACTTTAAAACTACCCGAAGAAACAAAGTTGGTTAAAGGAGTATCAATTTTAGTTCCGGGAGCAGTACCGGAATAAAAATAGCCATTAAAAACTTCATAAGTATAAGTAGCGTCAGAGACATTAGATAGAGCTGTAGTGCGAGGATTATTAATCGTTCTCCAACCTCCTCCAGTGCAATTGGAATCGGCTGCATTATTTACTCCCACTGTAGAACTCCAATCACAAATTTGAACAAAATAATTTCTGGCTGTAGTTACATTAGCAGTTTCAGAAGCAATTATTATTTTATTAGCTCCATTTAAAGATACATTGCCCAAATTAACCCCCACTTCCAAAGCTTGGTTGGCAATGTTGGCAGTAGAAAAGAAAACGTTATCAGTAGCCACAGCTCCGCGGTGAGATCTTAAGCTAGTAGCTGAAGCGGCATTAATAGTAGTAGTGGAAGCATTGTAAAAATAGTCAGTAGGAGAGAATTGGCTGAGGGATGTCGGTCTCGGTACTGTGTCATTAATCCATCGTATACTCATAAACGCAAAATCCCAAGCTCTAGTAGCGGTAGCCGTAGCAGTCGAAGTAGAAGTTCTTAATCTTAAATTGCCTCGATTATTAATAGTATCAATATAGTCTTCTGGATTAACTTGGTAAATTCCATCAGTAAAAGTAAAAGTAGTCAAAGCATTAGTAGCACCTACAGCGGTCCAACCTCCAGCCACCGTTGGTCCTGCAAATTGTCCGGAATAATCTTTGATTCCAAGTTGTACAGCATTAGTTGTAACATTACTTCTAAATCTAGCAGCATATCTGATACCGGTGACCGAAGCATCAGTAGGCACTGTAATAGGCACGAAAACATTGGCAGAAGCGCTGTAATTGGTTCCCCAAGTTCCTGCCCAATCAGTCGCATAAGGATAAGTGACGGCCGTACAAGCTCCGGCAATCGCATTATTTAAACAAGTAGCATGTTGCCAAGTATTACCAGCAGTCGATGTAGTTAACACATCTAAATCACGAGTATTGGTAGCGGTAGTACTCCCTGTTTCTTGGCCAAAAGAGGTTTCGCTTTGAGTGACATCCGTATTAGTCGAACCCACCGTAATGGCAATCATATCAGATTGAAAGGTTTGAGTACCGGTAACGGTTGAATAAATTCTAATTCTCACTTCTCCACTAGAAATATAGTCAGTTAAGGTTACATTGTTTTTAGCAAATTGATTAACTTGATCGGTGCTGGTAGCACTGGCGGTAATCGCTCCCGTGTGCAGATCTTCCCAACCGCTAGAGTTGAAATTGTAAATAGCTAAGTTGTAAGTTAAAGTGGTGGCACTCACATAAGCTCCTTCATAATTAACTAAAATAGTGTTGGCTCCTGTATAAGTTTGAATATTTTGAAAAGAATAATAAAAATTCATGGCATTAGTGGCAGTATTAGTGACACTATGACGAACATTATTGGAAGCAAAAGTGGTCGCATAAAAATTTGAGTTTGTCCCAGCAAATGGAGATATGGGCACAGAAGAAGATGGATAGTAGACAGGATCAATGGCTGTTTCTACCATAACACGATCAATATTAAAAGTAATTGCTGAAGCATTGGTGGCTCCTAAATATCTAACTTTAAAACTACCCGAAGAAACAAAGTTGGTTAAAGGAGTATCAATTTTAGTTCCGGGAGCAGTACCGGAATAAAAATAGCCATTAAAAACTTCATAAGTATAAGTAGCGTCAGAGACATTAGATAGAGCTGTAGTGCGAGGATTATTAATCGTTCTCCAACCTCCTCCAGTGCAATTGGAATCGGCTGCATTATTTACTCCCACTGTAGAACTCCAATCACAAATTTGAACAAAATAATTTCTGGCTGTAGTTACATTAGCAGTTTCAGAAGCAATTATTATTTTATTAGCTCCATTTAAAGATACATTGCCCAAATTAACCCCCACTTCCAAAGCTTGGTTGGCAATGTTGGCAGTAGAAAAGAAAACGTTATCAGTAGCCACAGCTCCGCGGTGAGATCTTAAGCTAGTAGCTGAAGCGGCATTAATAGTAGTAGTGGAAGCATTGTAAAAATAGTCAGTAGGAGAGAATTGGCTGAGGGCTTTAGCTTTGGGAGTTTGAAAATTATCTAAAGCAGAAGGAAATTTTTTACCTAAGTATGTTTTATCTACTATTTTACTATCTTTAAAATACTGAATCATTATATCCAAAGGAAAATTGGAAAAAAGCATCATAAAAATGATACAAAAAATAAAAAATTTCCTACTAATTTCTTTAATAACTCGAAACATAATTATAGATTTTTTGAGATATTTCTTTAATTATTTTCTCTGACTCATCCTGACTTTTACCTTGCATCATTACAGTTATAATGTATGGTCGCTCTGGCACATAAACGATCCCCGAATCAGCATAAATATTATCTTCATAAATAACTCCTATCTTGTGACTAAAAATCAAGCCTTTAGGCAATCCTCGAGATAGGTATTCATTAGTTTGAGAATGAGACATTATTTCTATCAACTGTTGAGAGTACTCCTCAACAAGAAAACTAGAGGTGTACAACGAGCGCCAAAAAATAGAATATTTTTTTCCAGTCACTTTGTTTTCAGCATCATAAATATCTTCAATTCCCAAATGATTTAAAACTTCTTCAATGTCACCCTTATCTAAATTACGCATCAAAATCGCACGCGCAGTGTTATCAGATTTATCCAACATCTCATACAGCAATTCTTGCACTGTAAATTTTGTATTGTTTGGCTTTCTATAAAGATCTCCAAATCTCTCATCCTTGTCTTCTTGATAAAGAATCATTTCACTATCCATATTCCATTCTCCGATCTCAATCTTCTTCATTACAGCCATTGCAATTGGAATTTTCATTAAACTAGCTGGCCAGATAGTCATATCTTTGTTAACTGCAATATTAGCTCCCGTATTAAGAAATTCGAAATAAATTGAAACATTAGGATCTTCGCCTATTTCTGTAAGCGAATCTCTTAATGGTTGTACATTAATGATTAAATCGTCCTTAGAATATAAGCTTCTAGCGGGACTAATTAATGAATATTTTTCTTTTAATTTCAAAATTGATTTCCGTTCATCATATTTCCTCGAGAAAAAACAGATACTGCTCAGAGCTAACAATACAAAGATAACCAGCCATAAAAAATGCTCTTTTTTAATATTTTTACTTTTAAAAAATTGAATGATTTTATTTTCTTTTTTATTTTTCATATTTTGTTTTAAACCCAAAACAACTATTCGTCTAGATAGTTTAAAGAAATATTTTTCTTTTTAAATTATAACATAAAATTCATGGAGCATGAAGCACATGACATAGAGCAACAACTTTTAAAATTTTGAATCAATTTTGGATAATTTAATTTTTAATCATTAATTTATAATTCTCATTTTACTCTTGCAAATTCCTTTTTTTTAGACCATAATAAAATGTAATATTTAATTCAAATTAAATTTAATTAAACAATTTATGATAGATAACAAAATATTTGACAAATTCACTCTTCATGCCAAAAGTAGCCTAAGTGAATCCTTAAATATCGCTAATTATTACAATGGGGAAGCGATTTATCCTGAACATTTACTTTTGTCTATTTTTTTGGAAAGGGGAAGTTTGGGAAGTAATATATTGAAAGACTTGGGGTTAAACAAGGAATCTTTTGATAAAGTTTTTTCCACAAAAAAAACTACCAAAAAGATAAATAAAAAATTGGAACTTTCTCCTGAATTAAAGAAAATAATTACGCGATCTTATCTTTTGGCTAGTAAATTCAGCTATTCCTATATTGGAACCGAACATTTAGTCTTTTCTATTATAGAGCTTCCCAATAATAATGTTAAAAAAATACTCAATATTACCACTAAAAAATTATCCGATTTAGAAATAGACAATAAAAAACTATCCGAAAAAGTTTTTGCTACTCCTATCAATGGTCAAAATATTTTGGATAAAAGTTTTTTATCAGGAATTTTCAAGGCACTCAATCTTCCTGCCTTAGATTTTCCTTCCTTATCTAATTCTTCCAAAAAAATTAGCGCTACTCCCAACTTGGATTATTTTTGTACTAACCTAAATAAAAAAGTTAAAAATAAAGATACTATTTTAATTGGAAGGGAAAAAGAAATGGAAAGAATTTTTAATTCTCTTGGGAGAAAAAATAAAAATAATCCCCTTTTAATTGGGGATCCCGGAATTGGCAAGACTGCTATCGTAGAGGGATTGGCTAAAAAAATAAATGAGAATCAAGTTCCTGAAAATTTGCTCAATAAAAAAATATTGCTTCTGGATATCGCTCTCGTGGTGGCAGGCACTAATTTTCGTGGAGAATTTGAACAAAGACTCAAGGACATTCTTCAAGAAGCTTCTGAAGATAAAGATGTCATTCTTTTTATTGACGAAATCCATGGTATTGTTGGTGCAGGGAATGCTTCAGGAGGACTGGACGCTGCTAATATTTTAAAACCACTTTTGACTCAAGGCGCTATTCGTTGTATCGGAGCTACTACTTTGGAGGAATATAAAAAATATATAGAAAAAGATTCTGCTTTGGAGCGTCGTTTCCAACCAGTAATTTTAAGAGAGCCCACCAAAGAAGATACCTTAAAAATAATCGAAGGAATCAAAAAAAATTATGAGAAATTTCATAATGTAATCATTTCCGATGAAGCTGTCAGGGCAGCAGTTGAATTTAGCGCACGTTATACCCAAGACAGATTTCAACCAGATAAATCTATTGACCTCATTGATGAAACAGCCTCTCGAATAAAAAATAAAATTAATATTTCTGATACTAATAAAGAGCTGAGAAAAACAGAAAATAAATTGGAAGAACTAATAAGTAAAAAACATTCTCTAATCACTGAGGAAAAATACGATGAAGCGCTCTCTCTTAGAAAAAAAGAGGAAGAGTTAATCAAAAAAATTTCTGATACAAAAAATAAACAGAAAAAATTAGACAAAGAAAATAGAATATCAATTACACAAAATGATATTGCTCAAACAGTTTCGGCTAGCACCAATATACCTGTCCAAAAAATATTATCCCAACCTTCTGATGGCACTAAAAATATATTTAAAAGATTAGACAGTGCAGTCATCGGCCAAGAAGAAGCCTTAAAGAAAATAACTTGGGCAATTCTTAGGGCACAAAGTGGCATTGGTGATATTGATAAACCGATTGGTTCTTTTCTTTTTCTCGGTCCGAGCGGAGTAGGAAAAACATTAAGCGCTAAAATTTTATCTCAAGAATTTTTTGGCAATACTCATTCTCTGGTAAAGATAGACATGAGTGAATTTATCGAAAAACATAATGTTTCCAGATTGATTGGGGCACCGGCTGGTTACGTCGGCTACGGTGAGGGAGGAAAACTAACTGAAAAAGTCAGACGCCAACCCTATAGTTTGATTCTTTTTGATGAAATAGAAAAAGCTCATCCTGATGTTTTTAATATCTTACTTCAACTTTTAGAAGAAGGGGTTTTAACTGATGCCGAGGGAAGAAAAGTCAATTTTAAAAACACTATTATTATCCTTACTTCCAACATTGGCACTAAAGAATTTACTCAAGCTTCTTCCATCGGCTTTTCTTCAAGAGAAAATAAAGATAAAAGAGAAAGAAAATTTGAAAACATTACTAAGAAAGTTTTAGCTGAATTGAAAGAAAAAATGAAACCAGAAATATTAAACAGGCTGGATGAAATAATAGTTTTTAACGCCCTAAATGAAAAAGATATCGAAAAAATTATTATTCTAGAGCTAAAAAAATTAATTCAAAAGTTATCTGCTAAAAAAATAAAGCTAACCTATTCTAAGAACTTAATAAAATTTTTAATCAGCAAAAGTTTCTCCACCGAAAAAGGAGCTCGCTATATTAAAAAAAATATTAGAGATTTTATCGAGAATGAAATCGCCGATAAAATCACCTATAACAAAATAAAAAATAATGCCCTCGCTATCGATGTCCGCAACAAGCAAATAATCAGCCATTAAAAGAATGCTCTGATTTACTTATCTTAAAAAATATGGATATAAAAAAATTTATCCTAGACACGATTTTTCCTATTTATTGCGTTTCTTGCGAAAAAGTAGGAACTTGGCTGTGCGATGAATGCTTCGCAAAAATAATTATAAAAACCGAACAAATTTGTCCTATTTGTAAAAAAACAACTACTCCTAATGGAGAAACTTGTTTTTCTTGCAAATACAAAAACGATATTGATGGCATTCTCGTTTCATCTTTTTATAGAAAAAACAAAGAAAAAACTATTTTAGCTAAACTTATTCATTATTATAAATATCGATTTATCTCAGACATTAGTTTATCTCTAGGAAAAATTCTAGAAAAATCAATTTTGCTTTCTTCTCTTCCTTTGCCAGAAATAATAATTCCTGTTCCACTCCACGCGCGTCGCTTGCGTTGGAGAGGATTTAACCAATCTCTTCTGCTAGCTCAATACTTAGGAACAAACCTCACTCCCAATTTAGAAATACCCGTTTGGGAAAAAGCCCTTCTCCGAAATCGCTATACCAAGCCTCAAATGGAAATAAAAAATCGTCAAAAAAGACGACTTAATACTAAAAATGCTTTTAAATTCAACACTAAAGATTTCGATATCAATCAAATAAAAGAAAAAAATATTTTTCTAATTGATGACATTGCTACCACTGGCAGTACGCTTTTTGAATGCGCCAAAGTTTTAAAAGAATCGGGAGCCAAAAAAGTTTATGGAATAGTTTTAACTAGACAATAATGAACGGGGTCGTTTAAGATATTTTAAATTTTCATTTTGCCACTATTTCATCTTTATCCAAATTCAAATCAAGATGCAGATTTTCTCCATTGGCCAATCTGACATCTACAACTGTTGGCACGATTCCACTTCCTGATTGTTTTTGAATTTTTAATCTATAATCCTTGTCTTTAAATTCTTTAGGCAAGTTATATTTTATTTCAATAGTTTTGTTGCTATTGATAGGCACTTCAATAAAACTGCCTCCTATTTTTTTGTTAAATTCTTCTCCATAACTGACTTCCGTATTATTGGAAAAATTGGTTATGACCGCTCCCTTGGGAAGATACAATCGCAAATAAGTAAGGTAATTTCTAGCAAACCAATTCTTTTCTTTGGCAGTATGATTATAAGTTATTCTCAACGTAGCCTCAGGAACGTCCTTGGTCAAATCTAAAGAATAATTCATAGATCTTTTTATGAAATAATCACTCTTGTAAGCCCCAATATTAGCATCGACAACCATTAAATAATCATCTTTCCAATCTTTATCCACCTCTCCGCTCCATCCCAATTTTTCAACTAAAGCCTGCTCCTCTTTATTATTAAAATATAATTGTAAGTTTTTATTAGTTAAATCTTTCATTAAAGATTCTGCCAACTTTACTTTGTCTAATTTAGGCAAGGTCAATGTTTTTTTAAGAACCTCATCTAAAAAATCACTCATTATGTCTTTTCTGTCCCCTCTATCAATTCCTTGTTTTGAGAAATCTATTTCTACTTGTTTTTCCAAAGTCAAAAGAGCGCTCCCTGATTCAAAACTAACCGGATATTTTTCTAATTTAATCGGGCCGGTAAATTTTAAAACATTTTCTAAAACAGAAGCATTAATCGCTATTACTCCATCAAATTTTTCTTCCCCTTTACCTTGATAATAAAAATCTAGGGCCTTTTGAACATTGGAAGGATAATCCGGAGAATAATTGGAATCTCTAAATTTCCAAGAATTGATTTTAAAAATCTTTTTCATCGGCTCAGGCATATCATTATTTTCGGGAATTCTTCCGTCAAAATTTGAAGTATCATGAATCTCATAAGAAGTTACTTTTCCTTTTTCAGCTCTAACTATGGCAAAAGACCCGATAAACCCACCCCCCGGACGAAGTTCCATATTATTTTGAAAAAGGACCAAGAAAACCTTTTTTCCTGATAAGACTGACTTAGCTAAAGTTAAAATATCCAATGAAGCCGGACTCAAAATTTTATCCGTATTACCTTCCCTTTTTGTAAAAAAATAACCAACGGAAACAACTAAGATTATCAGGACTACAGCAATAAGCGTTTTCTCTATTTTTTTCTTCATAAATTTTTAAGAAATTATTTATTTCCCAACAATTGATTTAATCTTTTTTTAAAATCCTCTTCGGTTGGTTCACGAAAAGCGTCCCTCAATCCATCAGAAAAATCTTCAGTCTCATTTTTTGCTTCTACCAAATTTTGAGAATAATCATTGATTATTTCTTCTTTTTCAACTGGTCTTATTTTGCTTAGATCCTCCTCGGCTACAGGTAAATTAAAAGGAGAAGAAGCCTTTTTAAATCTAGGTTGTTGTTCGCTATCAGATCCAAAAACTTCTTCTTTAAAAAGTTTATTGCCGATAAGTTTGTCTACTGGATTTTTTTCATCACTCCTTTCATGACTCATTCTGTTTTCCAAAGAAGAAAAAGTGGCCGGCGAAGAAGAAAGTTTTTGAATTCTCTCTCTGTTAGTTTTAAAAAAGTTACTAAAATCACCTTTGGCCTGAATATTTTTGTTGTATCTCTTTTTGTTGTTAATTCCAAATAAAATTATTTTTTCTATCAAATCTAAAATCACTTGAATAAGAAATGAAAGCCCTATCCCGATTAAAATACTTTCCACAAAAATTAAAAAACGACTAGCGACCACTGGCTGAAATTCTCGTGAAACAATTTCCATCCCTAAGTCATTTTTTACATCATAGTAAAGACTGCTGGAATCTAAAAACTCTCGACTAGAAATATCTAGCAAGTCATTCAATCTTGCCCTATCCTCTCCACTAGTTTGAATCTCTATCAAACTATCTCCTTGATTAACATTTAAAGTAACTTTCTTGGTACCAAAAATATTATTTTTCTGAGCAATTACCGCAATATTTTTTCTCACTTTATCCAAGTAAATAGCTGTTTTTTGATTTTTGGGAGAAATGAGAATATTGACCTTTGCAAGATATTGCGTAGAATTATCCAATAATAAAAGATAAACACCCGCAGTAAAAGCTAGTGCTATAAACAAAAAATAAAAATTGATTTTCTTGATTATCCAGTTTTTTAGCTGATTTGACATAAAATAAACAGATTTACTTTAATCTTTATATAACTTTCAATGATAGCAAAAAAATGAACTCTTGTCAATGTTTGAACCATGATATATAATTTAGTTATTAGAATCAAAAAAACACAAATAAAAATCGAAAGATTTCAATAAGCAATTGCGTTATATAAGGTAAGGCTTGTTTGAAAATTTTTAAAACAAAAAAATGACAAAAAAAACTCTTAGCGATGACAAATCCTTGCAAATAGAAGCCCTCAGAAAAACGATAACCAGCGCTGAAAAAACTATTCAAAGCGCCAAGGCTATGCTCCTTCAAATTGAGGGTAAAAAGAAAGTCGGCAGACACAAAAAATCCCCCGAAACAGATGAGGGTGATGTTGTTTATGGAACTTTTGATGGTCAAATAATGATTGGGGATGACGGAAAACAATACCCTGTCCCAGCTAATTACGCTTCCAAATCAAAATTAGTAGAAGGCGACATGCTTAAATTAACTATCGACAATGGAAGTTTTATGTATAAGCAAGTTGGTCCCATAGAGAGAAAAAATCTGATAGGCGTAGCAGGACAAGATGAAGGAGGAAATTATTTCGTCATTAGCGAAGGTGTACCCTATAAAATACTTTTAGCTTCTATCACTTATTTTAAAATAGAACCAGGAGATGAAGTGGTCATCACTATCCCGTCTGAAAAAGAAAGTGTTTGGGCGGCTGTGGAAAATGTTTTACAAAAAAGTAACGAAATAAGCGACTATACCTCTATTAATACTGGCAAAAAAAATGACTTCGCAGAAGATGAGGAACCCGAAGAAGAAATAAGTGACTCAATGGATGAAAAAAATAATATGATTGATGAATGGATGAGCGATATCGAAGAAATAAAAAAAGAAATTCAAGAAGAAAAAACTAATATAAAAGCTTAATAAAATAAACAAAAAAATATGTCCGAAAGCATCAATTTAAGTCGCAAGGATTTAAAATTTAGTTTTTTAGCTGGATTACTCATTGGACTTCTGGCTATGCCTGTTATTCGAGCTGCTAAACCCGCTCTTTATGAATCAGTTTTCTATACTATTGTACCCTTCTTTCTTATTGCTACGCCACTAGGAGCAGTTATTGCTTTTAGAATAAGCCAGAAAATAAGTATCGTTTGGCAGATTGCCAAATTTGGAGTTATTGGAATCTTAAATACTGTTGTAGATATAGGATTTTTATCTTTTCTAACCTTTGCCGTAAAAAATTATTTTAATATAAGTTCCACTGACACCCTTTTGGCGGGAGGTGTTATAACCATAACTTTTTATTCTCTTTATAAAGGTCTTTCTTTCGTGGTAGCTAATATTAATAGTTATTATTGGAATAAATATTGGACTTTTGAAGAAAATATCAAAAAATCATCTTCGGAAATTATTCAATTTTTTACCGTTAGTATCTTAGGTTTCATCATTAATATTACTACCGCCTCTTATGTTTTCGGATCAATTGACCCTTTTGGTGGACTTAATCCTGATCAATGGGGATTGATTGGTGCAGCAGTTGGAAGTATCGCTGGGTTACTTTGGAACTTTATTGGTTACAAACTTTGGGTTTTTAAAAAGTAATATTCCTTTACAATAAAAAATAGAAAAACTTCAACTACTCGGTTGAAGTTTTTTAACTTAAAAGTCATCATTGGAAAATTCAATAATTAATTAAACTAATAATACTTCACGCATAATATATAATTAACACTTAATTTATAATACGCTATAGCGCTATTTAAAGGCAATTTCCCGAATTTGCCCAACTGTGTTAAAATGCTAATATGCTAATATACTAACGTGAATTACTATGGCTTCCAATACCCTTTACCGTAAATATAGACCCTCTCAATTTAATGATGTTGTCGGGCAACAACATATCGTAAGAACTCTTTCTAACGCCATCAGGAACAATCGTGTCGGACAAGCTTATCTTTTTACTGGACCACGAGGTACCGGCAAAACTACCCTAGCAAGAATTTTTGCTAAAACTGTTAATTGCACTGCTCCGCTCGATAAATCCAAAAATATTTTTTTGTCACCTTGCCTTAAATGTAAAAACTGCCAACAATTTCAAGATGAAACAGCTACTGACATCATAGAAATTGATGCCGCTTCCAATACGGGAGTGGATAATATCCGCGAACTGCGAGAAACCGCCAAACTTTCTCCTTTTATCGGAAAATATAAAGTTTACATTATCGATGAAGTACATATGCTCTCCCAAGGAGCCTTTAATGCTCTTTTAAAAATTTTAGAAGAACCACCTTCTCATATTATATTTATTTTAGCCACCACTGAAATTCACAAAGTTCCCGAAACAATTATTTCTCGTTGTCAAAAATTTGATTTTTCTAAATTTGATATTGAAGAAATTATCGGAAAATTAACCGCTATCGCCAAAGAAGAAAAAATTAAAATCGATGCAGAATCATTAGAATTAATCGCCATCAGCGCCGAGGGCGGGATGCGAGATGCTGAATCTTTTTTGGAACAAATCATCACTCTGGAAAAAGATAAAATCACCAGTGATAAAGTAGCTGAAATATTGGGAATTAGCAGCAGTCAATCGGTCGAAGATTTAACTGAATTGATTTTTAATAAAAAAACTGTCGAAGCACTCCTACTTATAAATAAAATTTATAAAGATGGAGCCAATTTAGAATTTTTAGCTAAAAGTTGGTTGGAATATCTAAGGAAAGTGATGCTCCTAAACATCGACACTGATCTCAAGAAAAAAATATTTTCTAAAATGACCAGCGAACAACAAACCCAAATAAAAGATATTTCCCAAAAAACTTCTCTCGCTTTTATCATTTTATGCGTTAATCGCATTTCTGAAATTATTCCTAAAATTAAAGAATCCTTTATCCCTCAACTTCCCTTGGAGTCTTTAATCATTGAATTAACTCAGAATATCACCACGGATATTCCTCCTTCCCAAGACATAGTTCCACCAAAATCCTCCTCCTCAGAAAACATTTCTTTACCCCAAAAATCAACTACCTCTTCTCCTAAAAAAAATATTCCTGTGCCGATAACCACTCCAAAAATTGAAACCGCTACCAGACAAAAAGAAATCAAAAAAGACTCCCCTCCTTCAGAAGAAATTGCGCCCCCTAAAAACTTATCAGAAAAAATAAACGTCTACGAGGTAGAGAAGGTTTGGAAAACAATTATTGACGAACTGCGCATTGAAAATTGTTCTCTAGCTATGATGCTTTCCAATTCTAAGCCGGTAGAAAGCTCTCAGGCTAATATGGTAAATATCGTTATCCGTCATGGTTTTCAAAAAGATTTGATAAATAAATCAGAAAATCGGTTGACAATTATGGATATTTCTAATAAAATCACAGGGTTGGCTTTTAAAGTGAATGCTATAACTGAAGAAGAAGCCGGAATAAAATTAAGAACTATTTTACCTGATATAAATCAAGAAATGATAGACAAAGAATGTTCCATCGGAGACAATGCTCAAGAATCTCTCCTATCTGACGCCATGTCACTTATGGGCGGAAAAGTAGTGACAGAGTAAAAATGTCAAATTACAAAGTTCCAATATCAAATGAATGTTCAAGTTAAATTTTAATTGTTTATTTTTTGATTAACTAGCCCTAAGAAAACTGTGTGTCATTTCGACCGTAGTGAATACGGAGTGGAGAAATCTGTTTAACATTTTTGAATTTAGAATTTTATTTATAATTTAATCAAGTGGATAAGGCATCCCGATTACTATCGGGACAAGCGGAGGTAAGAATCTTGATAATTTTATTTTGTATATAAAGTTGAAACTAATTTAATCAAGTGGATAAGGCATCCCGATTACTATCGGGACAAGCGGAGGTAAGAATCTTGATAATTTTATTTTGTATATAAAGTTGAAACTAATTTAATCAAGTGGATAAGGCATCCCGATTACTATCGGGACAAGCGGAGGTAAGAATCTTGATAATTTTATTTTGTATATAAAGTTGAAACTAATTTAATCAAGTGGATAAGGCATCCCGATTACTATCGGGACAAGCGGAGGTAAGAATCTTGATAATTTTATTTTGTATATAAAGTTGAAACTAATTTAATCAAGTGGATAAGGCATCCCGATTAC